>JAFYPU010000025.1 GCA_017547385.1 Bacteroidaceae bacterium | reverse complement strand
TTCAGCTGCGGCTCGGCATAACGTGAAAATCCCTGTGGGCTTCTCCCGATTCTGCGCTCGCCTTGCAGAATTTTGCTTCGCCAAATTCAGCTGCGGCTCGGCATAACGTGAAAATCCCTGTGGGCTTCTCCCGATTCTGCGCTCGCCTTGCAGAATTTTGCTTCGCCAAATTCAGCTGCGGCTCGGCATAACGTGAAAATCCCTATGGGCTTCTCCCGATTCTGCGCTCGCCTTGCAGAATTTTCTACAAGCACTGCGGAAAAATCTGCAAGCACTGCAGATTTTCGTGGATGCAGACATTGGTTTTTGTGGGTCTTTGTGCAATTTCGGGAATCCGTCTTTTGTGAGCTTGAGTTTTATTAACGAATGGAAATGAGCCGTTTTGATTTGAAATCACTACTTTTGCACGGTTTTTTGAAAAACTTATGAATTTACAACACCGCATATTGGCACTTCTGTTGTGCGTTCTGGTCGTTCAGGTCGGAGCGGGCGTTGTGGTGGCGCACCATTGTTGTGATGCCGAAGTGCACCATATTCACATGGAGAGTGAGGCTGTTTGCACTTCTGCCTGTCAGACAGGTCATAACCCCGTTGGCTGTTGCCGGTCGGCGGAAGCGCGTGTGTTGCTGTTTCAGGGAAAAGTTTTGCGTACCACTTTCGAGCGCATTGCTTCTCCGTCGTTAGTACCCGTTTTGCCCTTTTCATGTTTGTCGTTAAGTTGTGAAAGGGCGAAGACGTTGGTTTTGTCTTTTGCTGACGCTTTCTCATATTGCAAAGTGGGAGAACGGTTGGCCTTGTTTTGTGTTTTGAGGATTTGACTTTGCTTTTGCGGCATCGGCCTTGGTGTGGTGCACGGAGGACCGCATGTCGGACATTTTTGCAGGCCTTCTCATTTTGTTTGGGAATGCTTTCAGTGAATTTGTTTATGCATTTAGATGATTGTGCAATCTCCGTACAGTCAGAAAGATGCAAAGATTGATAAAAGTAAAAAGTAAAGAAAAATTTTCATGAAAAATATATTTGTTTCAATCCTCTTTTCTCTGCTTTGTGTCCCCGTGCTGCAAGCACAGGTGGTGGGCACGGTGCGTGATGCGCATGGCATGTATTTGCCGGGAGCTGTGGTGCGCAGCTTGTCGTGCGGTCATTCCGCCACGACTGATGCTCACGGACATTTCAAAGTGGAACATGCGGCCAAGGGCGCCAAGATGGTGGCCACTTTCGTGGGACTCTCGCCCGACACGCTTGAGGTTACGGGCGACAGCCTGCACTTTGTGTTGCACGAACTCGAAACCGATTTGGGTGAGGCCCAAGTGGTGGGACGCAGAGCGCACACTTTGCGCACTTTCAGCAGTCTGGAAAATCGCGAAACCATCACCCGTGCCGGTCTCTATCGCGATGCGTGCTGCAACCTGGGCGAGAGTTTTCAGAGTAATCCCTCTGTAGATGTGAGTTATAGCGATGCGGCCACCGGTGCCAAGCAGATCAAGTTGTTGGGCCTCTCGGGCAGCTATGTGCAGATGCTGACGGAGAACATTCCCAACTTCCGCGGCGTGGCTGCGCCCTATGGTTTGGGATATATTCCCGGCACTTGGATGGAAGGCATTCAGATTTCCAAGGGTATCTCCTCGGTGAAGAATGGTTATGAAGCCATGACGGGACAAATCAACGTGGAGTATAAGAAACCGCAGCAGCACGAGCCGGATTTGCTCTTCCTCAACCTGTATGGCGACAGTGATACCCGCCTGGAAGGCAATGCCGATGCAACCTTCCACATCGGTGAGCGTTGGGGGACGACCTTGTTGGCACACTATGACAAGTCGTTGAAGATGCACGATGACAACGATGATGGATTTGCCGACATGCCCAAGACGGAACAATACAACTTCATGAACCGCTGGAACTACCAGGGGGAACGCTATGCCTTCATGGCCGGTGTGAAAGTGTTGGGCGAAACGCGCGAAAGCGGGCAAGTGGCGCACGACGGAATGCCGTTGCAAAATCCCTATGGCATTAACATCGATACACGTCGTTATGAGGCATTTACAAAGAATGCTTACACGTTCGATCACGAACATGGCACAAACATGGCACTCATTCTCTCGGCATCGTGGCACGACCAGGATGCGCTCTATGGTGCTCGCATCTTTGACGTGAAGCAACAGAACACTTATGCTTCACTGCTCTTCGAAACTCAGTTTGACCATCACCACAGTTTGTCGGCAGGCTTGAGCTTCAATCACGACGGTTTTCGTCGTCATTATCGCCTTGAACACAATGCGTCATTGCCTCTTGAAAACAACAAAGAGCACGAGAATGTGGGCGGAGCCTATGTGCAATACACCATGAACCTGCACGACAAATTTGTGCTCATGGCCGGACTGCGCGGAGACTATAGCGATTTGCACAAGTTCTTCGTAACGCCCCGTGCACATCTTAAGTATACGCCCAACGACTTTGTGAACTTCCGCTTGTCGGCCGGTAAGGGTTATCGCACGGCACGCCCGATGGACGAACAGAATTATCTGTTTGCCGGCAGTCGTCGTGTGGAGATAGCTCCCGACTTGAAGCAGGAGGAGGCTTGGAACACCGGAGCCAATGCGCAGTTCAAAATTCCCTTGGGCGACCGTTTGCTGAACTTGAATTTGGAGTATTATTACACGCACTTCGTTGAGCAAGTCGTAACCGATATGGACGCTGATGCACATGCCGTGCGCTTCTATAACCTCGACGGACGCAGTTATTCGCACGTGTTGCAGGCCGAAGCCACAATGATGGTGGTCGACGGGCTGGAGCTGACGGCTGCTTACAGATACACCGATGCGAAATGCACCATCGATGGCAGCTTGCGCGAAAAGCCGCTCACAAGCAGATACAAGGCCCTCTTCACAGCTTCCTACAAGACACCGAACAATCTGTGGCAGATGGACGCAACGTTGCAGCTCAATGGCGGTGGCCGTATGCCCGACCCTTACACGATGGCCGACGGTTCGCTTTCATGGGAACGCCGTTATGATGCCTTTCCGCAACTTTCGGCACAGGTGTCGCGCAAGTTCGGACAATTCACGGTGTATGTGGGAGGCGAAAACCTGACCAATTACAAGCAGAAAATGCCGATTATCGATGCCGGCAATCCCTGGGGCGACAATTTCGACCCGACCATGGTTTATGCACCGGTGCATGGATTTAAGATTTATGCAGGTCTGCGTTTCAATCTGCCGCACAAGCATCATCATCACTGATTTTAGGAGAATATGCATCCATGGGGCAACTTCCGGTGTGCGAAATCGGCACATGCGGCAGTGCTGAGAAATGTAGCTCCATGGGCAGAACCAATAAGCAGGCGCACCGGCCATATTTCCGGTGCGCCTGTTGTTTTTTCTTCTCCCGTCGGACAAAAAGTGGCAGGCCTTGCCACTAAAGTGGCGAGCACAGCCACAAAAGTGGCAAGGCCTGCCACTTTTGCTGAGACGGGGTATGAATTTTAGCGTTAGCCTTGATAAAAGATAAGCATGGGTGTTAATGTTCTGTTAACGGCGCACGGCCGTTGCTTTTCGGGCTTAGCGAGAATGGCATAGGGGGATAAAAGAAGAAGAGGGCGTACTTGGAATTTGTACGTCCTCTTCTGTATGTCTCGGAACAATAGCGAGGGAGGCTGTGCCGAGGATGGCTTTCGCTCGCGGCTTTGTCGGGTGCTGCCGGTGGGGTGTTACTCCGGCAGAGCGTTGTTTTCGTCGGGGAAAACCACTTTGGGCTTGTGCGTGCTTGCCTCTTCGGGCGTCATGAGGGCATAGGCCATGATGATGATTTCGTCGCCCACTTGGAATTTTCGGGCAGCGGCACCGTTGAGACAGATGCAGCCGCTGCCGCGCTCACCCCGGATGACGTAAGTCTCGATGCGCTCTCCGTTGCAATTGTTGACCACGTGCACATGTTCGCCGGCCAAAAGTCCGGTGGCCTCCATCAGGTTTTCATCGATGGTGATGCTGCCCATGTAGTGGAGGTTGGCTTCCGTTACGTGGGCGCAGTGTATTTTTGATTTCAATAGACTGAGTTGCATGTCTTAAGCTCTTTTGTATGTAATGTTGTCGATGAGGCGTACGGGGCGATGGCCGCAATAAACGGTGATGCAGCCGACGATGTGGTCGGTGTCTTCCCAACCGGAGACGGGTTGCAGCGTTTTGCCGTTCACAATTTCGAAGTATTCCACCTCAAGCCCGGGGATGGCATTGAGGGTGCTGACAACGTGGTCGTGGGTCTCGCTGACGGAGTACTGTTGGGCAAAATCCAAACTGCTGAAGAGGGTCTGCGAGATGCTGACAGCCGTTTTGCGCTCCTCGGGGGTGAGCAGCGTGTTGCGCGAACTGAGGGCCAAACCGCTTTCTTCGCGAATGATGGGGCAGGGGCAAATTTCAACGTCGCACTTCAAATCGTCCACCATGGCGCGGATGACGGCGATTTGTTGGAAGTCCTTTTCTCCAAAATAAGCGCGATGAGGGCGAACCATGTCGAACAATTTGCTCACCACTTGGCACACACCGTTGAAGTGGCCCGGACGGCGCGGTCCTTCCATGACGCTGTCGATGGGAGGGTAGGAGAATGTGCGAGTGTCGGGTTCGGGATACATCTCTGCGGCGGTCGGCGCAAATACGAAATCCACTTTCATGTTTTCAAGCAAAGCACAATCGGCTTCAAGGGTGCGTGGATAATTTTCCAGATCCTTGGGGTCGTTGAATTGGGTGGGATTGACAAAAACGCTGACCACGGTGATGTCGTTTTCCTGCACGCTGCGTTCCACCAATGAGGCGTGTCCCTGATGCAAAGCTCCCATCGTGGGGACAAATCCGATGCGCTTCCCCTTGTTGCGAAGTGCATTCAGCTGTGTGTCGAGCTGTTGGGCGGTTTTTATGACTTCCATATTCAGATATACATTTCGATGGCGAGAATTTTCTCGTCGAATTGGGGTGCAAAATAACCAAATTCCATGCAAACGGCGAAACATTGTGTAAAGGAAACGTGCTATTTTTAACAAAATGTGTCGCTTTCGGGCGGTTAGCAGTGCGCGACAATCGATTTTTTTTGTACCTTTGCCGTGCAATTAGAAAGAAAAATGGCAAAGAAAACTGCAAAGAAAGTACTTTTTATTACACAGGAGATAATTCCCTATGTTCCTGAGACGGTTATGTCTGTTGCCGGAAGAAAACTTCCCCAGGCTGTGCAGGAACAAGGATGTGAGATCCGAACATTCATGCCGCGTTGGGGCGGTATCAATGAGCGTCGCAATCAGCTTCATGAGGTGATTCGTCTTTCCGGAATGAATTTGATTATAGACGATACCGACCATCCGCTGATTATCAAAGTGGCCTCCATTCCCGCAGCTCGCATGCAGGTTTATTTCATCGATAATGACGATTATTTCCATCGCCGCAAGATGCTGTGTGATGACAAAGGGGAAGAGTATGCAGACAATGCAGAACGCGCTGTGTTCTTTGCACGTGGTGTGCTGGAAACCGTGAAGAAACTTCGTTGGTGTCCGGATATTATTCATTGTCATGGTTGGATTTCGGCTTTGGCTCCCCTATATATCAAGAGTGCCTATCGCGAAGATCCCCCCTTTGTGAACGCAAAAGTGGTGTTCTCTGCTTATAATGAAATGCCGCAGACTGCTCCTCAGGCAAACTTTGCCGATTGTGTGAAATTCCGTGAGGCAGATGCCGAATTGCTTAAGAGCGCCGGTGTGGACCTGACACAGCCGGATGCTCTTGCCCGTTTGGCATTGGCATTCTCCGATGGCTATATTCCGGGAGAGGCCGGTGCAGATGCAGCTTTGATGGCTTTGGCGCAGGAACGAGGACTTCCCACCATGGATTGCGTGGTGCCGGGTGAAACTGGGACGGGAGAAGTTTTGGTTGACTTTTATGGAAAAGTGGCCGGCGATGAGGAATAAGCGTAGGCTTAATCCGTAAAAGCAAACAGACAAGAACTAACTTGAAAATACTAAGATCGTGAGACGCATTCCTTTTTACAAGTCTCTGCATTTGATGGCTGTTGCTTTGATGGCATTTGTGGTTTCTTCGTGTACGGAAGATACCTCCACCATCGGTATTGAAATTATGCCTTCACAGGATAATATATCAGCTTCGCAAGCCACATATCGTGTGCTGAGTCGCTCTGTGAAAATCGACTCTGTTTTGGCCAATACCAATGAGTGCTATCTGGGAAGCGTGATTGATCCGGAAACTCGGGCGCGTACTACATGCGATTTTCTGGCTCAATTTCATGTGATGGACAGTTATCTCTTCCCGAAAGAGGAGGTGATGGTGAAAGATGAGCATGGCCGGATTGTGGCTGACTCGTGCGACATCCGTATCTACTTCGATGAGTATTATGGCGACTCTTTGGCCACAATGAAACTCTTTGTTCAGGAGTTGGACACCAATCGTGTGATGGAGGAATTGCGTTTATACTATACCAATCTTTCACCGGAGGATTATGTAAGTCCTACATCTGATGTGCGAAAAAGCCTGACCTATGCCGTTAGTGATCTGACACGTGAAGATGGTGGTAACTCCTCTGCGTATTATCGAAGTGTTGTGGTGCGTCTGCCGGCAAGCTACGGAACGTATATCATCAACAAGTTCTACGAAAGTCCGGAGTATTTTAAGAACTCCTATCAGTTTATTCATCATGTGTGTCCCGGGTTCTATTTCAAAACATCCGGTGGCGTCGGTTCTATGTTGAAAGTGCATGTTTCGGCACTGAATGTGTATTTCAAATATCACAGCAAGACAACGGCCGGAAACGATACGATTGTGAACGGAATGCAACGCATGGCTGCCACGGCTGAGGTGATACAAAACACTCGCGTGGAGAACGTATTGCCTGCCGAGATGCTGGACAGCGACAATGGATATACGTATGTGAAAACCCCGACCGGCATTTTTACGGAATTGACTTTGCCCATCGATGACATCGTGGGAGGAGAACACTATTCCGACTCCATCAATTGTGCTTCGCTTTCGTTGCGTCGTTACAACAACCTTAGCAATAGTACATACAGCTTGAAGGCACCGCCCAGTTTGTTGATGGTTCGTTCGGCTGAACTGTTTACATTCTTTGAACGTGAGCGACTCTCCAATAGTAAGGATTCGTATATTTCCACATTCAACGAAACTTACGGGGCATATACCTTTGAAAACATTGCAGCACTGATTGCTTTGATTAGAGCCGAGCGTAACGAGGGTGCCGGTGTGTCGGATACAGATTCGGAGGCTGTCCGCGTTGCAAAATGGCGCAAATGGGAAGCTGAGCATCCCGACTGGAATAAGGTGATGCTTGTGCCGGTAACTACCAACTACAGCACATCAACCAATTCATACGGTTACAGCACCAAAACATTGTTAGGTGTGAAAAACGAAATGGGACTTTACAGTGTCAAACTTGAAGGAGGTTCTGCCGGCTTTGATTTGGATGTGATATATTCGCGCTTTAGCAAATAAGTTCCCTTTCATAAAAAACAAAACCGGTTTGCCAATATGTCGGCGTGGTGTCGGGACCTTCCGAAACTTAATGCAACATGTTGACAAACCGGTTTTCTTTTCTGTAATTTTGCGATAGAAACATTTACTTTGCAAATGGAAACTTTCACGTCCTATATATATAATATGAGAAGCCTTTTCATTTTTCTTTTCTGTTGTGTCTCTATGATTCCTTCCATGGCGCAATATTCATGGTCGACTCTGCAGAATTTATCGCCGCGTTTTGTGAAATCGATAACCGTGGGGGAAAATCGTTATGTGTTTCAATACAAAGATGCGCAGACTCCGCTTGTTACATCTATTACGTGCGTAACTCCTTATGGCTCGTCTGAAACACAGATAGTGTATGGTGATAGTTCGCACACAGCCTCTCCGGTTGTTACAATCCATCATAGCGGAGTTGTGGATACGCTTCGTTATCGTTTGGGACGTTGGGCGTTCACTTATTCCGACCCTTTGGGAGATGATTATACGGATGAATATCTCGTGGAAAACACTCCGGAGGGTGCGGCAAAGCTTTCGTGCCGCTGGCGGACCTGTGTTAATAGTGTGGATGTGGAGACAACAGAAACGCACAGGTTCAAGTATGTTCGTAATTGCCTTATGAATGTGCGTGATGGGCGCAAAGAAGTTCAATGGAAGTATGGTGGTAAACAGTCTCCGCTTTGCACCATAGATTTGATTCAATTTGCAACGGTGGGGTTTGTGGGTGGAACTTCTTTGTATGCTGTTCCGCAAGTGTTGAACAATCTCTTAATGAATTGGATTTCCGGTGCCAGGTTACCCATCTCTGCGGTCGATGAAAATGCCCGCGTTTCGTTTTCCTATAAGTTTGATGAGCGTGATTATGTCCGGCGTATTCGAATGCGAGGAGTGAGTTTTACGGGAGAGGACGACTTTGACGTAAAAGTGGAAGTGGAGTATATGGATTGAAAACGTAATGCAAAAGGAAAGAAAATTAGGCTCAGTGGATTGGAGAAGCATTCTCGCTAAATATCTACTGAGCTTGATTTATTTTTTTAAGGTGGCCAACCACAAGATATGGGAGACCGAAATCTTTGTGGCCAATTCTTAGAAAAAGAAATGAGGCGTGGTGCAGTGTTGCATCACGCCTCGTTTTTGGAAGAGGTACCCAGCAGATTCGAACTGCTGTACACGGTTTTGCAGACCGCTACCTAGCCACTCGGTCAGGGTACCGTTTTGTTTCGCATGCAAAGGTACGACAAAAAATGGAACTTCCAAATTTTAGTCCTCTTTTTTTGCTGTTGTTCCGCTGCATTCGCTACAATTTCCGCTACATCCGCAGCCGCAATCAGAGATTTTGCTGTTTTTTGAGTATAAACGCAGAAAAATGCGGCGCCCTACATATAGAGTGGCGATGGCAACGATAATGGCGGTGATGATGGTTTGTGTCATGGGCTTAGAGTTCGTGAAGTGCTGATGGCACAGTGCGTCGTAGTACGTTTAGTTGCGTTCTTTCCCAGTCGATGCCGGCTTTTTCAACAGCTGCCGAAATGGTTTTTCGAGCCAATTCCGGGTGATTGTTCTCCTCACTGAGGTGGCAAAGCCATATTTGTTGGACTTCCGGATGCAGGCAGGTGGCAAGCGTCTCAGCACATTCTATGTTACTAAGATGTCCCCGTTCGCTCATGATACGCTTTTTGAGGTAAGCAGGATAGGGGCCGGTGGCCAGCATCGCTTCATCGTAGTTGGCTTCAAGCACGATGTGAGTGGCTTCTCTGAGGTGCTTTTTCATGTTTTCCGTAACATGTCCGGCGTCCGTGATGAGGCAGAATTTCAAGTCGCCGACAGTGATGAAGTAACCTGAGTTGGCAGAACTGTCATGGGGAACATCAAACGGGACGATATGAAACGGACCGATTTCGAAGCCTTTGTCGGCTTCGGTGAAGCGCTTGTCTTCCGTCTTCACCTTTTTTGACATGAAATGGTTGCGTTGCATCCCGTTGTGCACGGCTTCCGATGCATACACTGGTAGGTGAAATTCGTTGGAGAGCACACCAACGGCTTTCACATGGTCTGTATGGTCATGCGTAACAAGGATGGCATCGATTTTTGCCAAGGACAAGCCGTAATCGCTGAAATGCTTTTTGAAATGCCTGATACCGATACCCAAGTCTATCACAAGACCATGCCCATCATGGCACAGGTAATAGCAATTTCCGCTACTGCCGCTGCCGAAACAAATGAACTGTGTCATAATTGTGATTAGTTGGCAGGAACGAGATAGCGGTTTCCGGTTTCGGTGGCAATGCGTTGGCGTTGTTGAGGGCCAAATCCCGGACGTGTGGGAGGCTCAGCCAATCCATCGGGAGTGAGGGTGAATTTTCCGTTACGCTCCTTTTTAACCACCATGTCGTTGTATTTCACAATGAGATACTCTCCCAGCTTTTTCCATGTTGTTATCATGGATGCAGCGCATTGATTGCTGTATTGGTCGAGCATTTCCTTGGCTTTTGCGGGGTTCTCATCAAAAAGCATCTGTGCAGCGTGTTCGATGTCGGCCTGCTTCATGAGATATTCTCCCTCCAGTTTGTCGCGCACTTCACGCACGGAGGGGAACAATTGGCTGTATCGAGGATAAGTCATATTCGCCACCCAATTGCATACCCAGAACGCCGAATTCCATGAGAAGGTTACATCGTCTGCCGTTCCCTCTGCATAACATTCCGGAACGTTTTGTGTGCAGCAATACACGGGGGTATAAGCCACCATGTTGGGGTCGTCGTTGCCAAACCATAGCACACCGCCGATGGCGTCGGGCATTCCCGAACGCACTTGTGCCACCACAGTGAAACCGGCTTGCTGGGTGGAGATGGGACGTTCGTTGAAATATGTTTTGCCATCGTGCTCCCATGTCAGCGGAGAGGGTCTGTAAGGCGCATCATAGAGGCCGGCACCTTCGTCATTGGTAATATCGAAAGGTGTACCTTCGTAGTGGTCGCGCATGGAGTGCATAACATCATGCAACGAAAGCTTCTGCTTAGGTTTCAGATAGAGCGGCATGGGTTGAGCCTTGCCGATGTGATGTCCGTCGGCGTAGTCAAGATATTGGTCCATACCTTCCACCCATCGGTTGAAGAAACTCCAAACGCGTGTTTCGCAGAAGCGAATGGCTGAGAAATCGGCCGGAGCATAAGCTGCAGAAAAAGAGAAATCGCGGTCCTTGCCGTTGAAATATCCTTTTTTGCGTGCAAAACTGATAACCTCCTTGCTGTACATCACGTTCTCCTTGTCGCGCAAGTCAAATTGGTGGATGCGGCTGTGGTTGGCGTGAGCTGCGATGCAATCGTCGGGAATGCGCACAGCCACCCACACGGCTCCTTTGTTGCCTGAGCCTTTTCCGATCATCTCCATAATCCACACTTCATTGGGATCGGCAATCGAAAAACTCTCACCGCTGCTGGCATATCCGTATTCTTCGACGAGCGATGTCATCACCTTGATGGCTTCGCGTGCAGTCTTGGCGCGTTGCAGTCCCAAAGTCATAAGGCTTACGTAGTCAATGATTCCGGCCGTGTCAATCAACTCTTCGCGTCCGCCGAAAGTGGTTTCGGTGATAGCCACTTGGTATTCATTGATTTGTCCGATGACGCTGTAGGTCTCTTCAGCCTCAGCAATGGTGCCCAGGTAGTGATTGGTGTCGCCGTCAACAATTCGGCGCAGTGTTCCTTTGGGGTGGCGAGCTGCGGGAAAGTGCAACAGACGTCCGTACATGCCATAACTATCGGCGCTATAGGTGATAAAGGCCGAGCCGTCGGTTGATGCCTTTTTTCCCACCAGAATGCTGGTGCAGGCATCTGCTTTTATCCATGCTCCGAGAAGCACGGCAAGAAGTAAGAATATGTGTTTCATTTTCTTATGTCTTAATTTAGTAATTGTGAAGTGTGGTTCAGCATGCCTTAAACGACATGTCGAGACCTTTCACCGAGTGAGTGAGTGCGCCCACTGAGATGTAGTCAACACCACATTCTGCATAGCTTCTGAGCGTGTCGAATGTAATACCGCCGCTACTTTCCGTTTCAAATTTTCCGCCAATCATCTCAACAGCCTTGCGCGTATCAGCCACGGAGAAATTGTCGAGCATGATGCGGTCGGCTCCGCCATGTTCCATCACTTGAAGAATTTCGTCGAAAGTGCGTACTTCGATTTCTACCTTCAGGGAAAGACCTTTTTCCTTTTGGTAGGCAGCACAACGGTCAAGGGCTTGACGGATGCCACCGCAAAAGTCAACGTGGTTGTCTTTGAGCAAAATCATGTCGAACAAGCCGATGCGATGGTTTACACCGCCACCGATTTTCACAGCTTCTTTTTCCAACATACGCATGCCGGGAGTGGTTTTGCGAGTGTCGAGCACGCGAGTGTTGGTGCCTTCAAGTTGCTTCACATAGCGAGCTGTCATTGTGGCGATACCGCTCATGCGTTGCATGATGTTGAGCATCAGGCGTTCGGTTTGCAGCAAACTGCGCACACGGCCTGTTACCACCATGGCTACATCGCCGGGTTGCACGTGTGTTCCGTCTTCGATGAATACCTCCACTTGCATTTCGGGGTCGAAACGGTGGAACACTTCTTTGGCAATGCGGATGCCGGCCAGAATGCCGGCTTCTTTGATGAGCAACTTTGATTTGCCCATGGCATCTTCAGGTATGCAGCAAAGTGTGGTGTGGTCGCCATCACCGATATCTTCAGAGAAAGAAAGGTCAATCAGTTTTTCGTTGAGTTCGTCTACTGTATACATAATTCAAGATTTTAGAGTTTCGAAAATGAGGAGTGTGCTCATGAGTTTATCGCTCCTTGCGCACATGCTTTGCGAAGCAAATATAATGCTTTTTGTGCATATATGACGCTTGTTGGTGCGAATTTGCTATCTTCGCCGCATGAAAGTAATGTTTTTGGTAGTAGGAAAAACGGTTGACAAGCGTCTTGTGTCGCTGGTCGATGAGTATGCCGAGCGTGTGAAGCATTATGTGCCTTTCACCATGGAGGTCATTCCCGATTTAAAAAACACAAAAGCTCTCTCGTTTGAGCAACAGAAAGAACGCGAAGGCGAGTTGATACTCAAAGCTCTGAAGCCCGATGATTATGTGGTGCTGCTCGACGAAGGGGGGCGGGAGTTTACGTCTGTGGATTTTGCTGCTTACCTCGAACAACGGCAGCACACGGTGGCTCGTCGCATGGTGTTTGTGGTGGGTGGGCCATACGGTTTTTCGGCCGATGTCTACGCTTTGGCACGTGAGAAAGTCTCACTTTCTCGCATGACTTTTTCGCATCAAATGGTGCGTCTGTTTTTTGTGGAACAGCTCTATCGGGCAATGACGATTCTTCGCGGTGAACCGTATCATCATCAGTAAGTTATTTATAATCATCTCGCTCATTGCTGTAAGTGTGTCCGCTGACGCTCAGCGGCGTTTTCGCGTGGTGGAATACAACGTGGAAAATCTTTTCGACACATTGCATGATGCGGGTTTTGATGATGGCGAATTTCTGCCCGATGGCGAGCGTGCTTGGAATGCCGCCCGTTATTGGGGGAAGTTGGGTCGGTTGTGTCGTGTCATCACGGCGGCCGGTGGAGAGGCTCCGGCTGATTTGGTGGGCTTGTGTGAGGTCGAAAACGAAACGGTGGTGCATCACCTCGTGCGACGCACGTTGTTACATCGTTTGGGTTATGATTTTGTTATGACCCGTAGCGCAGACAGGCGTGGTCTGGATGTTGCTCTGCTCTATCAGCCTATGCGTTTCAAGCCCTTGATGGTTAATTCGCTTTGCGTGCCATATTTCCCCGATGAGGAGCGTCCTACGCGCGATATATTATATGTGTCCGGACTTTTGCCGACAGGAGACACGTTGGATGTTTTTGTTTGTCATCTTCCCAGTCGTCGCGGTGGGGCCATGCTTACGAAAGATTATCGCCGCAGGGCTTGCCGTCTCATAAGGGCCTCGGTGGACAGTCTGGCGACTGTGCGAAAACTACCCCTGGTGTTGGTGATGGGCGATATGAATGACGAACCCGATGATGTTTCGCTGAAGAACGATCTTCGGGCAAAGAATTTTCAGCATGCAAATGATAAAAAAGGGGAAAGAAACCGGAATGCGTCCGATATAGCCCGTACACCATCTTCCTTGCAACTCTTCAATCTTACGGCCGATGTGAAAGAAACGGGTGGGGTGGAAGGCACATACATGTTTCGTGGCAAATGGAACAGGTTGGACCATATCATCGTCTCGGGCACACTGCTGAATGCAGTGTCGCCACTGCGTGCCATTCCTTCCTCAGCACGTGTTTTGGCACTCCCGATGTTGGTCGAGCAGAGCGGAGTGGGAGAGGCTGTAAAGCCGAGGCGCACTTTTCAAGGGCCGGTTTACCGAGGCGGTGTGAGCGACCATCTTCCGCTGGTGCTTGATTTCTTTTATTAAAAAACCATTTCCCTTTTCGCAACTCGTTTCGGATGCCTCAATAAACACGAAGCGAAATCTTTGGGAAACGCTCTGTTCTTTTCTGCTTCGATGGGGACTTTTTCTGCAAGGCGTTTAGAATTTTCTGCACGCCTTTCGTGAAATTCTAAACGCCGTGTAGAATTTCGTACAAGCCATAACTCATAACATAGTGCTAATGTCGGGGTGGAAACAAAGGTGGAGTTTTTCTAAAAAAGCGTGTTTTTTACGTTTTTTCGAGGCTTCATTTATACATTTTCAAGGCTTGATATTTTTTTCTTGGGCCTTGATGTTGGCTCTTTTGAGCCTTGAGAAATTTCTTTTAACCCTTTCCCGCTTTCTGTTTCAAATTCCTAATTCCGAAAGATTCTTTCATCTTTTGCGGAAACCGCAGCCGGAACTCGCAGAATATTAGCCGGAAATCCTAATTGTGGTGGAACGAAAGTGTGAAATCTTTGTACGGATGATAATCATTAGAAAATATCATTATATATTTGCCGCGAAACACAAAAGACAGCCGATGGATGGGTCGGGAATGAGCATATTGATACGCCCTGTCCTTTCCTAATAATTGAAAACAAAAAATAAATAAGATACCAAAGTTTATGAAACAATCTGTTCAAAGTCTGAAACTGAGATTGGCCGGGCGATATGCCATTGTAGCCTGTCTTTTTTGTGCTGCCACAACGAATGTGTTGGCGCAAGATATGAATGAAACCTTGAGAAATTTCTTCTCGACGCGTTTGGCCGGAGACGAAGAAACCTTTGCTGAGAATGTACCTTTGGAACTGGATGAAATAGAAGCACAGCAGGCCAACGTGTGGCAAGCATGGGTGAAAGCCAATGAGGGTTTGGAAGAAGAAGTGTTGATTCCGTTGGAAAATCTTTCCAAAAAGAAAAGCGGCAGCTGGACCTTGCCTTCCGAACTTGAGCCTGATGCTGTGATGAATTATTACTATGGAAAGAAAGGCGATCGTCCCGACAATGGTTATCCCTTGTTTGTTTATCTGCATGGTTCCGGCAGTAGGGATAACGAATGGTCCAATGGGTATAGATTTGCCACCACTTTCGAAGACGGACCGTCGGTATATTTCGTTCCCCAAATACCAAACACCGGTGACTACTATCGTTGGTGGCAGAAGTCAAAGCAATGGGCATGGGAGAAACTCCTGCGTCAGGCTTATTTGAACGAAGATGTCGATCCCAACAGAGTGTATTTCTTTGGTATTTCCGAAGGTGGATATGGCAGTCAGCGTTTGGCTTCTTTCTATGCCGACTATTTGGCCGGTGCCGGTCCGATGGCAGGAGGCGAACCTCTGAAGAATGCACCGGTTGAAAACTGTCGCAACATTGCTTTTAACTTCCGAACCGGTGCTAATGATACAGGCTTCTTTCGCAACACCCTGACACAATATACAGCTGATGCTTTTGCATCTTTGCAGAGTCAGCATCCCGATGGTTTTGTGCATCACATCGAATTGATTCCTGGCTATGGACATAGCATTGATTACACACAAACCACACCTTGGTTGGCTGAGTATACTCGCAATCCGCACCCCAAGCATGTGATGTGGGAATGTTATGACATGGATGGTATACGCAGAAAAGGTTTCTATAATCTTTATGTTGAGGAAGACCCACGCGGCCTTGTTTCTTATCGCGTTTACTATGTGATGGACATTGAGGGAAATAATATAGATTTAAGTGTGAAAAGAACCAGCTATCGATGCACAGAATCGCAAGATGGCATTGAAATGGCTTTCAAGAAGTCTTACACAGAATTGAATAAGGGAAAGGTGCGTATTTATTTGAACAGCGAATTGGTGGATCTCACTAAGCCTGTTACAGTAAAGGCTAATGGAAAACTCCTTTTTCAGGGAATGGTGCAACCCACCTTGCAGGATATGGCCAACAGTTTGGCAACTTTCTATGACCCCGAGCGTATTTTCCCGGCGTCAGTGCTGATTGATATGACAGCCCCGGAAATCACAGGCATCGAAACAACCGTTGTTGAAACCGGAGATGAGCAATTCTATGACCTTTCGGGGAAACCGGTGGTCGCTCCTCAAAAAGGGGTACACATCAGTTCCACCGGTAAGAAAGTGCTGTTCTGATAACTCTACACGCGAACATCGCCTCTTTGAAATTGAAGGGGCGATGTTTTCGTTGGGAGATAAGTAATCTTCAAAAAGCGTATCGGAATGAAAATCCTAAGTTAGCAATACAATCCTCGAAAATAAAAAATACAAATGCCTCAAAAAACAATCGGCTCAACAATTTTCTCTGACTCCAAGCCTCATTATGTCTTGTTGGATGGATTGCGTGGCATGGCAGCCCTGATGGTGGTGTGGTATCACGTGTTCGAGGGGTTTGCCTTTGCCGGCGGAGGCTCCATTGAAGTATTTAATCATGGCTATTTGGCAGTGGATTTCTTTTTCATGCTTTCCGGATTTGTGATCAGTTATGCTTACGATAGCCGTTGGCATTCCGCTAGTTCTGCAAGGCTTGATTTGAAATCCTTCTTCCGTCGCCGTCTCATTCGTTTGCACCCCATGTTGATAATGGGAGCCACCATCGGTGTGATAACCTATTGCCTGCAAGGCTGTGAGCGTTGGGATGGGAGTGAAGTGCCTTTATGGCAAGTGCTTGCAGCATGGATTATGGCAATATGCTTCGTCCCGATGTGGCCGGGAGCCACTTGCGAAGTGCGTGGCAATGGCGAGATGTTTCCGCTCAATGGTCCGGCATGGTCGCTCTTCTTTGAATATATAGGAAATATACTGTATGCAATTTTCTTGCGGCGGCTTTCTTCTCGTGCACTTGGAGTCGTGGTGTCTGTTACGGGCTTGGCATGGATTTATTATGCCGTGACCGATGTCTCGGGTTATGGCATGGTGGGTGTGGGCTGGACACTCAATGCGGCGAATTTCGGTGGCGGACTTTTGCGCATGTTCTTCCCGTTTACGTTGGGCATGTTTATGGCACGCCATTTCAGACCGACAAAAGTGTGCGGCATCTTTTGGATAGCAACCGGCTTGCTCTTTCTGCTCTTCTCCGTACCTTATCTTCCGGTAGTGGGAGGCGTGCATCTCAATGGTGTATATGAAATGGTGTGCATAGTGCTTGTCTTTCCCTGCATTGTGTGGTTGGCAGCTTCAGGAGCAACGACAGATAAAGTTTCAACCGGTCTGTGTCGTTGGTTGGGCAATCTCTCATATCCGCTCTACATTGTTCACTATCCTGTGATGTATCTGTTTTATGCCTGGCTCATCGACAATAAACTCTACACCTTGTCCGAAACCTGGCCGGTGGTCATTGGAGTTTGTGCCCTCAATGTTCTGTTGGCGTACGTTTGTCTGAAATTTTATGATGAGCCGGTTCGCCGTTGGCTTGCCCGGAGTTGGAAATAGAACAAGCCTTTTCGCAAAGAAAAATCAAGAAGCAAATCTTTCAGAAAACAAAAAAGCAGGGGTGCGGTGCATTCCTGCTTTTGTCTTATTGGGTAATAAGTTCTGTGTGTCAAAAGCCAAGAAGTGCAGCACCCCTGCGGAGAAAAGTGAAAGGCGTCTGCTCTGAGCATCCTTTCACATGAAAAAGTGGTAAATCACGGTCGGTTTCGGCAACCGCCTTCCGTTATCTCACGTAACGGAGATAAGAACTTGGTTAATAAAGGTCGTCAAATCCGTTACCGTTGGTCAATTCCTTAAAACAGGATGCCACAATCCAAATAGCGACGAAAAATCCAAACATACAGTTCTCCTTTCCGTTCTTTAATGATGAATAATGTTCTGTTTCGTGTGCCCATCTTCCCAGCGGCAAAGTGTGAAATCTCCGTATAGAAGCATAACGTCTTCCATTACCTCGGAAATGCATCCAACACCCGATGAAATCATCAACAAGCACTTTTCATGTTGCAAAAGTGCGGCCGCATTGTGACAAACTGCGACACAGTCATTCTTAGAAGTGTTAAAAGTGAGCGTAAAAACTCTTTGAATCATAGAAAATGCTCTTTTTTGATTAAATGGTCAGTTCTTGGGCTGGCGGAGCATTTGTCTATGAACATGATGAAGTAGTAGATATTACTTTAGAGGCATTTGTTGATAATTTATAGGTATACCTTAATTAATGATTGAAGTATAGAAGAGGATAGTCCATATATAAATAATTTGACCCCAAAAGCTTGGAAAAATGCTTTTGGGGTCTATTATATGTTTTGATGTATCTTCCTTTAATCAGTATTGATGTGAAGTTTACGAGATGAAACCTCAGAAATCTGTCACAACTCCCACGAGTTTGCGGCGTGCTTCGTTGATTTCGTCGTGGGTTTCCACTCTTGCCGGCACAAGGGGGAGGCGAAGTTCGTCGTTGATGCGATGTTGTGCGGAAAGCAGGGCTTTGATGCCGGCAGGGTTTCCGTCCACCATCATCAGTTTATACATGTCTTGCAGTGCTGTGTTTATTTGTTTGGCGGTGGCGTAATCGCCTTCGGCTGCCGCATGCACCATGTCGCTATATCCTCTGGGATATGCATTTCCAATCACTGAGATTACTCCCACACCGCCTCTCTGCATGAGGTCAAGGGTCAGTCCGTCATCACCGCTGAGCACTTCGAAACCGTCCGGTGCTTGGCGAATGATGTGGCTGATTTGTTCCACACGTCCGGAGGCTTCCTTGATGGCTACCACCTTTTTGCTGGCGGCAGCTATGCGCAATGTGGTATCGGCTTCCAAGTTGACACCGGTGCGCCCCGGCACGTTGTATAGCACAATGGGTAGGGGAGAAGCATCGGCCACTGCGCGGAAGTGGCGGTAAAGGCCTTCTTGTGAGGGCTTGTTGTAGTAGGGGCATACGATGAGCACACCGGAAAAACCGGTAAGGTCGGCAGTGCGCAGATAGTCGCAAACGGCACGTGTGTTGTTGCCGCCGCAACCCAACAGCAAGGGTACACGTCCGGCTGCCACTCGCTTGACGCGTTGCATCACTTCGGCTTTTTCTTCGCTCGAAAGGCAAGGGGTTTCAGCTGTGGTGCCTAACACGCAGAGGAAGTCGGCACCGCTATTGATTTGTGCGGCAGCCAGAGTTTCAAGGGCTTCCCAGTCGATGGAGCCGTTCGATTTGAAAGGAGTTACGAGGGCAATGCCCATTCCTCGAAAGATGTTGGTACGTTGCATAATGTCTGCTACTATTTTTCAACGCGCAAAGGTAAGAAAGAATGTAGGCTGCGCGATGTTTTTATTCTAAATTTATCATAAAAGCGTTACTTTTCGTGATAAAAAACATGGTGTACTTGTCAATTGGTAGGGTGGAGGGATGATTTGGAAGTTGTTGAAATCTGTTATTACTATCAGAAAAGAGATGTGGGTAAGCCTTTCATACACGCGTTCGCTCGCCGGGCGATTTTTTTGAAAATCTTGCCATGCTGCCATGCCCTACGTTTGTTCTTTTGGGTATCAGGGAGCAAAATGAGTGCAGAAGGTGTGGCAGTGGCCTTGTTTTGCTACCATTTGTGGCGTAAACTGCAGGGGTGATAGAATGTATTGTAAATCATTGAAGTTTAGTTTGTTTTTGCTTAAATGCTGCATCAAGCGGCGGCATCCAAATATGGGAACGGCGGCATTCTTTGTGAATGTCTGAGGATGTTTTAACTGTGTTTGTGTGTGCTTTTTGTGGAAGTCTCTTCATTTTTTATTTGTTGGCACACACCTTTTTGCTTATTTTCGCCACGACAAACAGATTTGAAACGTTTTCATGGAAAATTTGAACATAGATATTCGTTTGATTTTCGCCATTTTGAATGGAAAAGTGTCGGCGGCCATCAATCATAATCTGGCGCGTAATTTTCGTGCCGGCGGACTTAACATTACCCCCGAGCAATACATCATCCTGATGCATCTCTCCGAACATGACGGGGTAACGCAGCAGCAACTTTGCACTGCCACCTACAAGGACAAACCCTCCATGACCCGTTTGTTGGGTGGCATGGAGCGTTTGCATCTTGTGATGCGCATCAAGGGGCGCGACGATCGCCGCAGCAATACGGTGCATCTCACGCACACGGGGCGCGATTTGAAAGATCAGGCCCAACGCATTGCGCTGCTAACCTTGAAAGAGTCGTTGAAAGGCTTGAAATACGAAGATATTTGTACTTCGCAAGAAGTTTTGCGCCAAATTTTCAGTAATATCATCCATGCTAAGGGGTGATGTGTCATCCCGAGAATGAGTTGCATTTGCAGGGGGTATTTTTCCCCCTTTGAGGGATGCAAATCTGCAAGGCGTTTAGAAAATTCTGCAGTGCTTGTAGAAATTTCTAAACGCCTTGCAGATTTTTGCCCATGCCGGGCCATGATGTTTGTCAAGGATTGCCGGGGTAAACAGATGCTTCTTTTTTCATGTTTTGCCCGAAGTATTGAATTTGTATAGGGCGTGTGTATGCCGAATGGATTGGTTGTCGGGATTCTCAGAAAGCTTTTCTTGTATTGAAAGCCGAATTTTCATAAACATAATATCGGTTGTGAAATTTACCAGACAACTTTTCATTGTTATTTTGATGGTTAAGCATTATTTTTCAGTGTGATAAGAATTGTTGTTAAACTTTTATTATAAGCCTGATTTAAGTTTAGGATATTTTCGTTAAGTTTTTTTGAAGGTTAAAGGGGGCTTGCAGGTTTGCACAATGCATTATAATTTAGTAACTTTGCAGCCGTAAAAACACGAACCCATGGAACATTTACATATCAGAACGTTTGTTCTTAGCTTGTTTGTATGCATTGGCTCGGCCACTATGGTTGCGCAGGATTTGATGGCACGCCAGTCGCCTGTGGATCGTCGCATGAAATCGGTCGATTCCATCACGTTGGAACGAATCCTTGAAAGAGAGGACGTTGTGATGCGTACATCAGACTTATACTCCATTTGGGATACCGACAGAGCACATTGTTATCCCTCGTCTTCTGTGCCCGAAAAATTCAAGATCGATTTGAGGGGCTTCAGCATGCCCACCACAAGTCGAAAAGTTACAAGTCTTTTTGGTTACCGTCCTCGCTTCAAACGTGTGCATAAAGGTCTCGATGTCAAGGTGTATACCGGTGATACGATTTATGCTGCTTTTGAGGGTAAAATTCGCGTTGTGAAATACGAGGCAAACGGTTATGGCAATTATGTAGTCATTCGTCATAACAACGGACTTGAGACCATTTATGGTCATCTTTCGAAGCATTTGGTTCGCGTGAATGATGTGGTGAAATCGGGACAGCCCATCGGATTGGGAGGCAACACCGGTCGTTCTTTCGGATCGCATCTGCATTTCGAAACACGCATTTGCGGCGAACCTATCGACCCGGCTTTGTTGTTTGATTTTGCAAAGCAAGATGTTACCGGCGATTTCTACGTTTTCAAGAAAAGCCGCAGCAGTAGCTCTTCCGCAGGGCAGGCCTTGGCTTCAGTCGATGTAAAACCCGCTTCATCGGGAACGCCGGAAGTCAGACCCACTGCCGGTGGCAGTCACTACTATAAAGTGAAGCGTGGCGACTCTCTTTCGGCCATTGCTCGCAAGTTGGGCACCAGTGTGCAGCACTTGCAAAGCACCAATCGCTTGAGCAAAAAATCAAGTTTGCGTCCGGGGCAGATTTTGAAGTATTGAGCCATCTTTTCTTCCTGATCCCCAATTTTCTCTTGGCGATGGCGGCGATTGTCTGATGTTCGGGCATGGGTCGTTCTCGCATTTTCGAAAAGAAACATCCAATATCAAGAAACATAAACACACACATCAGCATGACCCACACCTTGGCCAAAGTTCTGCTCCTTATGTTGTCTTTACTGTTGACCGTTCCGGCAAATGCCTCCGACCGACGGAAAAACAAA
This sequence comes from Bacteroidaceae bacterium, assembly GCA_017547385.1. Lineage (GTDB taxonomy): Bacteria > Bacteroidota > Bacteroidia > Bacteroidales > Bacteroidaceae > Alloprevotella. The sequence continues at coordinate 24,517 of JAFYPU010000025.1, read as the reverse complement.
GGCTTGCACAATTCGGGTGCCACCTTTTTGGTAACCGAACCCGATGCGATGCCCATGCGCATGGAGCGCGACAGCCATTGTGCACGTCCCACGGGTGCTGTGCTTGACAAAGGTTTCATCAACACGAAGCACCGCGAGGGAATTGATGTCTCGCACTATCAAGGCGACATCGACTGGGAGCAAGTGGCAGGTTCGGACCGCATTTCTTATGCCTACCTCAAGGCAACTGAGGGAGCCTCTTACGTGGACCGCACCTATACGCGCAACCTCAGCGAAGCACGTCGTGTGGGATTGAGTGTGGGCAGCTATCATTTCTATAGGCCCAACATCGATTGGCGTGTGCAATTTGATAATCTCATAACCAACGTCAAAAAAGAGGAGCAGGACTTGGTGCCTATCATCGACATTGAGACAAGAGGTAAAGTGAGTCATGAAAAATTCATCTCCGACCTTCGGAATTTCATCAAGGCAGTGGCAAAACACTATGGCAAGAAGCCGTTGCTCTACACCTATCACAACTTCTACAACGACTATCTCATCGGAAATTTCAAGGGCTATCATTGGATGATTGCTCGCTACAGAGAAGATCAGCCCACGCTTAACGATGGCACAGACTACATCATGTGGCAATACACCTGCAAAGGAAGCATTCCGGGAGTGAAAGGTGATGTTGACCGAAGCCGAATTATGAATGGTTTCCACTTGGGTCAGGTGCAGATGTAAGGCGGTGGGAAAAAGGAAACTCCCTTGTGCGAATGTTCTGACGCACTAAGAAAACAGAAAATCAAGGTTAATAAAATATGAGAGCCGACCTCGTTATGTTGCGACGTAACGAGGTCGGCTCATTTTTGTTTGTGATTTATCGGGCAGTGCTTTACGGTTTTTCGTGAAGCACCTTGTGATGATATTGCCCCTTGTTGCGAGTGCGTCCGGCGTAGTGTATGGCGTGCTTGGGGCACATGTGATAGCAGCGCAGGCAGTCGGCACATTTGCCGTTCCATTGCGGTTGGCCGGTTGAGGAGCCTGTGATGTTTTGCAAGGGACAAATGCGTTGACAAAGGCCGCAACCGATGCAATCGTCGGTGGCGAAGAAACGCTTGTCGCCGGTCAGGAATTTGTTGAACAAAGGGCGCAGCACGTAACTTTTGAGGCGAGGCACAGAGCCGCGCACCACGTCCGTCAGTCCGCGCTTTCGTTGGTTGATGTGTGCAATGATTTCGCGGATGCGCCCCTTGGCAGCTTGCAGTTTGTGCTTTTGCAAGTCGGCAGGGTCTATGTCAAACCCCGGCAGGCAAACATAGGTGTTGGGCATCGCGACTGAAAAACATGCGTCCGGCTTGTGTCCGCCCTCTTTCAGCAGTTGCTCCATTTCGCGGTCGGTCATGCCGATGTCATCACCGCAGGTGAGCACCATGAAGATGTAGTCGGGGGCGGCGATTTCCTTTGCTTTTGTTATGCGCACCCATTGTCTGACCATCTCCTTGAAGTGTCGAGGAATGCCCCAGGCATATACCGGACAAACGAAGCCCACCACCTCATTGTCGCTACCTTTCGGTGTGGCGATGAGGTGGTTTGAAATTTCCTGCCCTGTTCCTTCTGCAATGCTTTGTGCCACGGCAAGGCTGTTGCCCGTTCCCGAGAAATAATAAATCATAAGCAGAGCTGTTGGGTAAAGACAAAGCAGTTTTCAAACACCTTGTGCGCATTTTCAATGGGGTTTCTGAAAATTCCGAACACAGTGCTGCCACTGCCCGACATGCAGGCATAGACCGCCCCCATGTCGTAGAGCGTTGCCTTGATGGCTGCGATGTTGGGGTGTGTCAGAAACACACTTTTCTCAAAGTCGTTGCCAACGGTCTCTCTCCATGTTTCAATCGGTTGGCTCAATGCTTGGCGCAGGTCAAAGCTCGGTGTGGCAGGGCACACGCCGGCATAAGCCTCGCGCGTCAAGACAAAATCATCTGGCTTCACGAGCAGGAGGTGATAACCGCGCAGTGAGAGGTGAAACGGTGTGAGCACATCGCCGATGCCTGTGGCATAGGCAGGCCGGCACTTGATGAAGAAGGCGCAGTCGGCTCCGAAGCCGGCCATGCGTCGCTCCATTTCTTCCTCCGAAAGTTCCAGGTGAAATTCCTCATTGAGTGCTCGCATCATGAATGCGGCATCACTGCTGCCGCCTCCCAATCCGGCTCCAGTGGGAATGTTCTTGCGCAGAAACACATCCACGGGTGGCAATTCAAACTCCTTTTGCAAGCTGCGATAAACGCGCGTAACGAGGTTGTCCTCGCTATGGCATTCAATTTGGTTGCCGCTCATGCGCAGCGTGTAGGCGTCTGTCGGATCTTTGAGCCGTGTGATCTCAAGCTGATCGCGCAGCGGAATGGGATAGAAGACGGTTTCCAGGTCGTGGTAACCATCCGGACGTTTGGCCGTGATATATAGACCGATGTTGATTTTGGCGCAAGGAAGTGTCAGCATGTTGCAGAAATTTGTGGTTATTTTCGAGGCTAATTTACGTCTTTCTCCCGATTGTGGTGTTAGCCGTTTCGATATTTTGCATACCCTCCCGCCTCTTACTTACACTTTGCTCAAAAAACGGGCCTTGGGTGAGCAAAAATTTACAGTGCTTGCAGAATTTTCTGCGAGCACTGCGGAAAATTCTGCAAGCACTGCAGATTTTTCGGCAATGGGTGCACGATGTTGCGCCATTCTTTTGCGTATTTTCATGGTGCTTCCCATGGAAATGCCGAGGCTCGGAATGTTTCTGCGAAAAAACTTCCGGTTTGTTTTGCAACCTTAATAATTTCTCCTAAGTTTGCAAGGACAACCTTAAAACAACCTTATAATATTTTAATCATGAAGAAATGGAATTTTGGCGCAGGTCCTTCCATCCTGCCCCCCGAAGTGATGAAAGCAACAGCCGACGCTTGTGTTGACTACAATGGTTTGGGACTTTCGCTCATGGAAATGAGCCATCGCACCAAGGATTTCCAAGCCGTGATGGACGAAGCACAGGATTTGTTCAAAGAATTGCTCGGAATTCCCGAGGGATACAGCGTCCTCTTTGTGGGAGGCGGAGCCAGCCTGGAGTTTTGCATGGTTCCCTACAACCTGCTTGAGAAAAAAGCAGCCTATCTCAACACCGGTGTGTGGGCGAAGAAAGCTTTGAAGGAAGCCAAACTGTTTGGCGAAGTGGTGGAAGTGGCATCGTCCGCAGCCGACAACTTTACCTACATTCCGCGTGAATACACCGTTCCGGCAGATGCAGATTATTTCCATATCACCACAAATAACACCATCTATGGTACGGAACTCCGCGAGGACCTCGACAGCCCCGTGCCCCTCGTGGCAGACATGTCGAGCGACATCTTCAGTCGTCCCGTCGATGTGAGCAAATATGCCCTCATTTATGGCGGTGCGCAGAAGAACCTCTCAATGGCCGGCGTAACGTTTGTGATTGTGAAAGACGAAATTCTGGGCAAGGTGAGCCGACCCATTCCTACCATGCTCGACTATCGCACACACGCCTCCAAAGGCAGCATGTTCAACACGCCTCCCGTGATTCCCATCTATTGCGCTTTGCAAACGCTGAAATGGATCAAGGCGCAAGGCGGTGTGAAGGAAATGGAGCGCAGAGCCATCGAACGTGCCGAACTTCTCTATGCCGAAATCGATCGCAACAAAATGTTCCGCGGAACAGCCTGCAAGGACAGCCGTTCACTGATGAACATCTGCTTCGTTATGGCCGACGAATACAAAGACCTTGAAAAGGAATTCCTGGCCTTCGCACAAGAAAAAGGCATGGTGGGTATCAAGGGCCACCGCGATGTGGGCGGATTCCGTGCCAGCTGCTACAATGCCATGCCGCTCGAAGGTGTGAAAGCACTCGTGGCATGCATGCAGGAATTTGAAGCACAGCACTAAAAAATAAACCGGAAACGGATGAAATAGAAAGGAGAGCAATGATGTGAACACGGCACTTTCAGAACCGAAGGCTCATGTCGTGCCCTCCTTTTTTCAATCAAACATTCACAACAAACCTTATCTGAAAAACATGAAAGTATTAGTAGCTACCGAAAAACCGTTTGCAGCTGCCGCCGTGAACGGAATAAAAGAAATCGTCGAAGGCGCAGGACACGAATGTGCACTCTTGGAAAAATACACAGAAAAGGCAGAACTCCTCGCCGCAGTGGCCGATGCCAACGCGCTGATTATACGTTCTGACAAAGTGGATGCCGAAGTGCTCGACGCTGCCAAGGAACTGAAAATCGTGGTGAGAGCCGGTGCAGGTTATGACAATGTGGACCTCGAAGCTGCCACAGCACACGGTGTGGTGGTGATGAACACACCGGGTCAAAATGCAAATGCCGTGGCCGAACTCGTGTTTGGCATGCTCGTGTATAGCATTCGCAACCGCTTTAACGGAAAAGCCGGTTCCGAACTTTTGGGAAAGAAACTTGGTCTTCTCGCTTTCGGAAACGTGTCGCGCAACGTGGCCCGCATTGCCCGTGGTTTTGGCATGGATGTGGCAACTTACGACCCCTTTATCGATGCCGACAAAGTGCGTGCCGAAGGTTTTGAAGTGGTGGACAGCCAAGCCGAACTCTTCAAGACGTGCGACGTCATCAGTTTGCACATCCCCGCAACGCCCGAAACACGTGGCAGCATTGGTGCGGCATACATCGGCAGCATGAAGAAAGGCGGCGTGCTGGTGAACACAGCCCGCAAAGAAGTTATCAACGAAGCCGAACTCATCGCTACCATGGCAGAGCGCACCGATTTGCGTTATGTGAGCGACCTCATGATGGATGCACATGCCGAGGCCGTTGAAAAACTTGGCGAGCGCTATTTTGCCACTCCCAAGAAAATGGGGGCACAAACCGCTGAAGCCAATATCAATGCCGGTTTGGCTGCTGCCAATCAGATTGTGGGCTTCTTCAAAGACGGTTGCACACGTTTCCAAGTGAACAAATAAAGAATTGTATAGCCACTAAAAAAACTTAGATATGCCGAAAGTAAAACCTTTCCGCGGTGTGCGTCCGCCGAAAGCCTTGGTGGAACAAGTGGAGTGCCGTCCCTATGATGTGCTCTCCAGTGAAGAAGCACGGGCAGAGGCCGGCGACAACGAAAAGTCGCTCTATCACATCATTAAACCCGAAATCAATTTTGAACCGGAATGCTCGGAATACGATGAACGGGTGTATAAAAGCGGTGCAGAGCAGTTCGCAAAATTCCAAGCCGAAGGTTGGTTGGTGCAGGATGCAGAGGAAAACTATTACCTCTATGCCCAAACCATGAACGACAAGACGCAATACGGCCTCGTGCTTTGCGCACACACCGACGACTATATGAACAACGTCATCAAGAAGCATGAATTGACGCGTCGCGACAAGGAAGATGACAGAATGCGCCATGTGCGCGAGACTGATGCGAACATCGAACCCGTCTTCCTGGCCTTCAAGCACAACGAGGTGCTCTTGCAGCTCATCGACAAGTATGCGGCCGGCCAACCCGAATACGATTTCATCGCCCCCATAGACGGCTTCCGCCATCAGCTGTGGGTGATTGCCGACAAAGCCGATCAGGCTGTGATCACCGAGGAATTCGGAAAGATGGATGCCCTCTACATTGCCGACGGACACCACCGCTCGGCCGCTGCTGCCCGTGTGGGAGTTGAGAAAGCCGCACAAAATCCCAACAATACGGGTGCAGAGGAATACAACTTCTATATGGCCGTTTGTTTCCCGGCAGAGCAACTCACCATCCTTGATTACAACCGTGTGGTAACCGACTTGAACGGAAAAACACCGCAAGAGCTTTTATCCGCACTTGAAGCCGATTTCTGTGTGAAGAACATGGGCGCAGACGAATATCGTCCGCAAGCCATGCACGAGTTCTCGCTTTATTTGGAAGGCACTTGGTACAGTCTGACAGCCAAAGAGGGAACTTACAACCCCAACGATCCCATCGGTGTATTGGATGTGGACATCTCCAGTCGCCTGATCCTTGACAAGCAATTGGGCATTACGGATTTGCGCAGCGACAAGCGCATTGACTTCGTGGGCGGTCTGCGTGGTTTGGGCGAACTTAAGCGCCGTGTGGACAGCGGAGAGATGAAGTTGGCCTTAGCGCTCTATCCCGTAAGTATGGAGCAGATTATGAACATCGCCGACAGCGGAAACATCATGCCCCCGAAAGCCACTTGGTTCGAGCCTAAGCTGCGTAGCGGATTGGTTATCCACAAACTCAGCTAAGCAACGGAGACTTGAAAACAGCCACAGAGATTTTCTGTGGCAACCTGATAAAACCGAGGCACCATTCTGTGAGAAACGGAATGGTGCCTTGATTTTTGCAAACGAAGCATCGATACTTGCAAAAGGGAAGTGGATGCTTGCAAAGGGGAAACGGAATTATGGAAACGGCTTCTCTGCTTTTCTCTTTTCGTGTCGGTGAAGTTGACGGGCGTTGTGCACGTTGTGCCAAATGCTGTAGAAACCTCCGGCCAGGGAGCTGACGGGGGTGAAAAAGGTGAAGCCCAACCAGATGGCCAAGACCGTGTTCTTCTGTCCCAAGGCCTGTGAAGCAGCTACCGTGCTGCCGTGTTTGCGTCCGATGAGGCGTCCCACCCAAAACTGCAAAGCGCATGCCAGCAGTGAGACGAGAGCAATGGAAAGCAGAACGGAAATCGGCACCTCGCTGTTGACAATGCTGCGCACCGTCATGGCGATGGCCAAAGCCAATGCCACGGCCCAAATGTGGAAGGCCAAATCGCGGCGTGCGATGATGGCTTCCCGGAGACGCGGACAGTATTTTCGCACCAGCAGGGCAGCCAACAACGGACCAATGAGCAGGGGGAAGACCTTGATGAGTATTTGCAGGAAAGCACTGCCGAAATGCACCGTCGCACCGCCGATGTGCAGCAAAGGCACAGTGGCCGGTACAAGCAGGGCGCAGGTGAGGTTGATCAGCATGACATAAGCTGTGAGTGCCGCTGCATCTCCGTTCAGCTTCTGTGTAACAACTGCGGCAGCCGTGGCTGTGGGGCAAATGAGGCAAAGCATGGCGGCTTCGAGCACAATGCGAATTGCTGCATGGTTCACCCATTGATGAATAAAGGCAAAACCGACAAACAGGAGCACTTGCAAAAACAGTGCCGGCAGGTGCCATCGGCGCGGACGCAGTTGGCGCAAATCCACCTTGCAGAGCGTAACAAACAGCATGGCGAAAATGAGCACCGGTTGCACTACGGAAATGGTGTCTCCCACTGCACGGCGGCATGCATCGGGCAGTGGGATTTGTGCATAGAGCAGATAGGCCGACGCACCGCTCAGCATGGCAATGGGGAGCATCCATTGTTTGATGAAAAGGCGGAGGCGTTGTTGCTGTTCCGTAAAGCGTTTTGTGGGTGTGCTCTCCATACATTTATATATTATAGGTGAGGAAATGCGGATGGCTTGCAGGGTTATGAAGTGGCGTTTTCCAGAGCCAGAAGTTCGTCGCGCAATTGTGCCGCCGTGATGAAATCGAATGCTTCGGCCGCCCGTGTCATCATCTCTCTGAGGCGTGCGATGCGCTCTTCCTTCGAGGCAGCGTTGTAAGCCACCACGGGTTCGGCCGCTGCGAGCGACGGAGTGGGGGAGGCTTTTCTGCCGGAGGGCTGCGCCGTGGCTGTGGTGTTTCTGCCCAAGCCTGCCAATCCTGAGAGTTCGCCCTGCTTTTGTGCTTGTTTGGGCGTGATGCCGTGTTCGATGTTGTAATTCATCTGCTTGATGCGTCGTCGGTTGGTCTCGTCGATGGTGAGTTGCATCGAGGCAGTGATGTTTTTGGCATACATGATGACGCGGCCGTTCACATTGCGGGCTGCGCGGCCGGCTGTCTGCGTGAGCGAACGATGCGAGCGCAAAAATCCTTCCTTGTCGGCATCGAGGATGGCCACGAGCGACACTTCCGGCAGGTCGAGACCTTCGCGCAGCAGGTTCACTCCCACCAGCACGTCATACACTCCGCGTCGCAGATCGTCCATGATGCGCACCCGCTCGAGCGTGTCGACATCGCTATGGATGTAGGCTGTGTTGACTCCGTTGCGCAGCAGGTATTCGGTCAGTTCCTCTGCCATTCGTTTGGTCAGTGTCGTAACAAGGGTGCGTTCGCCCTGGCCGCGTGTGCATTGTATTTCCTCCATCAGGTCGTCCACCGGAAAATCCGTGGGACGCACTTCGATCACCGGGTCGAGCAATCCGGTGGGGCGTATCACCTGTTCCACCACCACACCACCGCTCTCTGCCAGTTCGTAATCGGCCGGAGTGGCACTCACATAGATGACCTGGGGCACCATTTCGCGGAACTCGTCAAAGCGCAAAGGGCGGTTGTCTTTGGCTGCCGGCAGACGGAAACCATATTGCACCAAGGCTTCTTTGCGCGAGCTGTCGCCGCCATACATGCCACCGATTTGCGGCACGCTGACGTGGCTTTCGTCGATAACCATCAGGAAGTCCTTGGGAAAGAAGTCGAGCAGACAATAAGGACGTGTGCCGGGGGCGCGTCCGTCAAAGTAGCGCGAATAGTTCTCGATGCCGCTGCAATGCCCCAGCTCGCGAATCATTTCGATGTCGTAAGTAACGCGCTCTTCCAGGCGTTTGGCTTCAAGCATTTTGCCCTCGGCTTTGAATTTTGCCACTTGCTCCACCAGGTCGTCCTGAATGGAGCGGATGGCAGCCTCCTGTGTCTCTTTGGAAGTGAGAAAGAGGTTGGCAGGATAGATTTTATACTCTTCGAAACTTCCCAACCGCACCCCGGTCTCTGCGTCCACTTCTTCGATGCTTTCCACCTCGTCTCCCCAGAAACAAACACGCAGGATGTGGTCGGCATAAGCCAGGAACACATCCACCGTGTCTCCCTTCACACGGAAGTTGCCGGCACGTGGTGCCAAGTCGTTTCGCACGTAAAGGCAATCCACGAGCTTTCTCAATAAAGCGTTAATGGCCAGGAGTTTTCCTGTTTTTAGTTCAATTACATTTTCATAGAAAGCAGCCGGATTTCCCATGCCGTAAATGCACGACACCGACGAGACCACAATCACGTCGTTCCTGCCGGAAAGAAGTGCCGATGTGGCTGCCAAACGCAGTTTGTCGATTTCCTCGTTGATGGCCAGGTCTTTTTCGATGTAAGTGTCCGTTGAAGCGATGTAGGCTTCCGGTTGATAATAGTCATAATACGAGACGTAATACTCCACAGCGTTTTCGGGAAAAAATCCCTTGAACTCTGCGTATAGCTGTGCCGCCAGCGTTTTGTTGTGGCTCAGCACGAGCGTCGGTTTGTTCAGGTTGGCAATGACGTTGGCAATGGTGAACGTCTTTCCCGAACCCGTTACGCCGAGCAGGGTTTGTGCCGGAATGCCGTCCTGAGCGGCTTCCGTGAGTTGTCGTATGGCTTCCGGTTGATCTCCGGTGGGCTGATAGGCTGATTTGAGCTTGAACTTGTTCATACAAGGGGCAAAGTTAGTGCTTGTGCCTCAACTGTCAAATCAATCGTGCCCAATTTCCAAAAATCGTGCGCGTATGTATAAAGATTTGTGTGCTTCGGAGCAAAAGTGGCAGGCCTTGCCACTTTTTTGGCAGTGCTCGCCACTTTTGTGGCAAGGCCTGCCACTTTTCATGCAAAGCCTTGGGAAAATTGTCAATCGGCATCGCGAAAACCTGCGTGAGGGTAGGGCTTTTCGCAAGTGCGTGTTCGGATATTCGTGTGCGGAACGAAAAAAACGTGTGTCAAGTTATTATTTATTATCTAATACTTTGTGAATTTCCAAAAAGATGTTATTTTTGCGCATATTTCAATTCGTAAAATTTTTCTATCAATTATGGCAAACCAAAAAAGAGTTTATTTGTTTGGTGCAGGCAAGGCTGAAGGCCGTGCCGACATGCGCAATGAGCTGGGTGGTAAAGGTGCTAACTTGGCTGAGATGAACCTCATCGGAGTGCCCGTGCCTCCCGGTTTTACAATCACAACCGATACTTGCAATGACTATTACGCCATTGGCAAGCAGGAAGTGGTGGCAATGTTGAAGGACGATGTTGAAAAGGCTATCCATCACGTGGAAGAGCTGATGAACAGCAAGTTCGGCGACGTTGAGAACCCGCTTCTCGTTTCTGTACGTTCAGGTGCCCGTGCTTCAATGCCCGGTATGATGGATACCATTCTGAACCTCGGTCTCAACGACGAAGTGGTGGAAGGTATCGTGCGTAAAACCGGCAACGCTCGTTTCGCTTGGGACTCATATCGCCGCTTCGTTCAGATGTACGGAGACGTGGTTCTCGGTATGAAGCCCGTTAACAAAGAAGATATCGACCCGTTCGAGGCTATCATCGAAGAGGTGAAGGAAGCCAAGGGCGTTAAGTTGGACAACGAACTGGAAGTGGAAGACTTGAAGGAACTCGTTGCCAAGTTTAAGCAAGCTGTTAAGAACCAGACCGGTAAGGACTTCCCCAACGATTCTTACGAACAGTTGTGGGGTGCCATCTGCGCTGTGTTCGACTCTTGGATGAACGACCGCGCCATCCTCTATCGTAAGATGGAAGGCATCCCCGCAGAATGGGGTACAGCCGTTAACGTTCAGGCCATGGTGTTCGGTAACATGGGCGACACTTCTGCCACAGGCGTTTGCTTCAGCCGTGATGCCGCCACAGGTGAAGACCTCTTCAATGGTGAATGGCTCGTGAACGCTCAGGGTGAAGACGTTGTGGCAGGTATCCGCACTCCGCAGCAGATCACACTCGAAGGAAGCCGTCGCTGGGCTGAGTTGCAGGGAATCAGCGAAGAAGATCGCAAGGCCAACTATCCTTCAATGGAAGAAGCCATGCCCGAAATCTACAAGCAACTCGATGCACTCCAGACCAAGCTCGAAGAACACTATCGCGACATGCAGGACATGGAGTTCACCGTTCAGGAAGGCAAACTCTGGTTCCTCCAGACTCGTAACGGTAAGCGCACCGGTGCTGCCATGGTGAAAATCGCTATGGACTTGCTCCGTCAGGGCATGATCGACGAAAAGACAGCCATCAACCGCTGCGAACCCAATAAGCTCGACGAACTTTTGCACCCCGTGTTCAACAAGGAAGCTTTGGCTAAGGCAACCGAACTGACACGTGGTCTTCCCGCCAGCCCCGGTGCTGCTTGCGGACAAATCGTCTTCTTTGCTGACGATGCCGTGAAATGGCATGCTGATGGCCACAAGGTGATCATGGTTCGTATCGAAACATCTCCCGAAGACCTCGCCGGTATGGCCGAAGCCGAAGGTATCCTCACTGCTCGTGGTGGTATGACCAGCCACGCCGCTGTGGTGGCCCGCGGTATGGGTAAGTGCTGCGTGAGCGGTGCAGGTGCAATCAATGTGGACTATCACAACCGCACCGTCGAAATCGATGGCGTTGTTCTCAAGGAAGGTGATTACATCTCACTCAATGGTACAAATGGTAGCGTTTACAAGGGAGAAATCAAGACCCAGGCTGCCGAACTCTCCGGCGACTTTGCTGAATTGATGGACCTCTGCAAGAAGCACACCAAGCTTGTTGTACGCACCAACGCCGACACTCCGCACGATGCCGAAGTGGCTCGCAAGTTCGGTGCCGTGGGTATCGGTCTCTGCCGCACAGAGCACATGTTCTTCGATGCTGACAAGATTGTTGCCATGCGCGAAATGATTTTGGCAGAAGACGTTGAAGGACGTAAGAAAGCACTTGCCAAGTTGCTCCCCATCCAGAAGGAAGACTTCAAGGGCATCTTCAAGGCCATGGACGGTTATCCCGTGAACGTGCGTCTGCTCGATCCTCCTCTCCACGAGTTCGTTCCCCACGATGCAAAGGGTCAGAAAGAAATGGCAGAGGCCATGGGCGTTACCGTAGAATATATCAAGCAGCGCGTTGAGAGCTTGTGCGAACACAACCCCATGCTCGGACACCGCGGTTGCCGTCTCGGAAACACTTATCCCTGCATCACCGAAATGCAAACCCGTGCCATCCTCGGTGCTGCCATCGAACTGAAGCGCGAAGGCTACGATCCTCATCCCGAAATCATGGTGCCCCTCACCGGTATCCTTTATGAATTCGAGGCTCAGGAGAAGGTAATTCGCGACGAAGCTGCTGCCCTCTTCGCTGAAGAAGAAATGGAAATCGAATTCAAGGTAGGTACCATGATCGAAATCCCGCGTGCAGCCCTCACAGCCGACCGCATTGCTAGCCGCGCCGAGTACTTCTCATTCGGTACGAACGACTTGACTCAGATGACCTTCGGTTACAGCCGCGACGACATCGCCAACTTCTTGCCCGTTTACTTGGAGAAGAAGATTCTGAAGGTAGACCCCTTCCAGGTGCTCGACCAAAACGGTGTAGGTCAGCTCGTGCAGATGGCCGTAGACAAGGGCCGTCATCAGCGTCCCGACCTGAAGTGCGGTATCTGCGGTGAGCACGGTGGTGAACCCAGCTCTGTGAAGTTCTGCCACAAGGTAGGCCTCAACTACGTGAGCTGCTCTCCGTTCCGTGTGCCCATCGCACGCCTCGCTGCTGCACAGGCTGCAATGGAAGACGAAGCATAATCATCTTCTGATTAAACCAAATATGAAAGTGTCCCGCAAGCGTTTTGCGGGACACTTTTTGTATGCCTGCGTTCAGGCACGAACGCTCGGCGTAGCAATATCAGAAATCTGCATGCACTCGTTCATCTCCAACAATAGTGACAGATGATTTTGCATCTGTCACCCCATCTTTCACTTTCAAAGTAATTGATTATCAAATTGCTGAGGATGAAAAGTGACAGTGTGGTAGATAAAACTGAGGATTAAACATGTGGAGTGGAGAAGCATAAGCTGTTTTTCGCTGTGTATATATGCGAATACGGGGCAAGGTATGCGTGGTTAGCCGATTTATTTCAATGTTTTTAGGCCTAGCAATGCTGTATTATATTCGACGCAACGTTTGCAACGTTAGTTATGTCATCGTGTCGTCTAATCCTGTTCAGTTATTTCATATTTTAGATACCAGAACTTGGATATTACAAAGTAAGCCACCCTGTTGAGGAGCGGCTTACAGTTCATTTCTAATGTTGAGGTGTTTATTCCACCATTACTTTCTTTCCATTGATGATATATATTCCGGCAGGAAGATTTTGCACTTCGGTTTCCACTCTTCGGCCATCTAAGGTGTAGATAACGGCTTTGCCATTTGCTGTTCCGCTATTAGTCTCCACATGGCTGATGCCGGAAGTGTCTATTTCTTTTATATTATTAAATTTATACCAATCGTAGTTTAACCAATAGCTATCTTTTGCACCTATAGGTATATTTAGTTGGGCAGTAGTATAAGTTCGCTCGTCAAATGAATTAACCATATTAGGTGCTTGCGGATTAAGAGATGTTACGGAGGTCAAACTGATGCACTTTTCAAAAGCATTGCTTCCAATAGATTTAAGGCAATCCGGAAAAATAATCGAAGTAAGACTTCGACAATCATAGAAAGCTTTCACTCCAATAGATGATAGTTTATTCGAGACTTTAATTTCTTTGAGTTTAATACAACCTGAGAAAGCGTTGTTGTCAATACTAGTTACGCTATTTCCCATCACAACTCTATTAAGGCCGGAGCAGCCATAGAAAGCAGACTGCCCAATTGCTGTTACGCTATTACCGATTACTATTGAATTCAGTCTGCTGCATTGGTAGAAAGTATATTCTCCGATTGAAGTTACGCTGTTGGGTATTTCAATAGAGGTTAAGTTGCTGCATAAGTGGAAAGCGCAGTTTCCGATTGAAGTTACGCTGTTAGGGATTTCAATAGAGGTTAAGTTGCTGCAACTACAAAAAGCATGGTCTCCGATTGATGTTACGCTATTGGGGATTTCAATGGAAGTTAGGCCGGAGCATCCATCGAAAGCATAGTTCCCGATAGATCTTACTCTGTTTGCTATCTTAATGGAGGTAAGACCGATGCAGTTAAAGAAAGTATAGTCTCCAATTGATGTTACGCTATTGCCTAAGGCAACCGTACGGAGATAAGTGTTTTTATAGAATGGTGAACGGCCGTCATCATAAGTAGTTGAATATGTGATGTTTCCTCCGATATATACAGAGTCGAGTGGGCAATCATTAAACAAAGGAGAACTGCCATTCGAGCCCAACGACAATTCAGTTGTTCTGTCTTTGATTATTAAAGATTTTAGGCCGCTGCAGCCCTTGAAAGCATAGTCCCCGATTGAAGTTACGCTATTGGGTATTTCAATAGAGGTTAAGTTGCTGCAGTAGCGGAAAGCATTTTCCCTGATTGAAGTTACGCTATTGCCTAAGACAACTGTACGGAGAGAGGTGTTTGAATAGAACGGTGAATAGCCGGCATCATAAGTAGTTGAATAGGTGATGTTTCCTCCGATATATACAGAGTCAAGTGGGCAACAATTAAACAAAGGAGAACTGCCATTCGAACCCAACGACAATTTAGTTGTTCTGTCTTTGATTATTAAGGATTTTAGTCCGCTGCAACGACTGAAAGTAAACTCTTCGATTGATATTACGCTGTTAGGGATTTCAATAGAGGTTAAGTTGCTGCAATCCTGGAAAGCATATTTTCCGATTGAAGTTACGCTGTTGGGAATTTCAATGGAGGTTAGTCCACTGCAGGAGCTGAAAGCATATTTTCCGATTGAAGTTACGCTATTGGGAATTTCAATGGAGGTTAAGTTGCTGCAGTTGTCGAAAGCACAGTCTCCGATTGATGTTACGCTATTACCGATTACTATTGAATTCAGTTCGCTGCAATTCATAAAAGCATCGTCTCCGATTGATGTTACGCTGTTTGGAATTTCAATGGAAGTCAGGCCGGAGCATCCATAGAAAGTATAGTCTCCAATTGATGTTACGCTATTGCCTAAGACAACTGTACGGAGAGAGGTGTTTGAATAGAACGGTGAATAGCCGGCATCATAAGTAGTTGAATAGGTGATGTTTCCTCCGATATATACAGAGTCAAGTGGGCAATCATTAAACATAGGAGATCTGCCATTCGAACCCAACGACAATTTAGTTGTTCTGTCTTTGATTATTAAAGATTTTAGTCCGCTGCAACCATCGAAAGCATAGTCCCCGATTGAAGTTACGCTATTGGGAATTTCAATGGAGGTTAAGTTTCTGCAGTTGCAGAAAGCACAGTCTCCGATTGATGTTACGCTATTACCGATTACTATTGAATTCAGTTCGCTGCAGTTGCAGAAAGCATATTCTCCGATAGATGTTACGCTGTTGGGGATTTCAATGGAAGTCAAGCCGGTGCATACATAGAAAGTATAGTCTTCGATTGATGTTACGCTATTAGGGATTTTAATGGAAGTCAAGCCGGTGCAACTAGAGAAAGCATATTCTCCGATAGATGTTACGCTGTTGGGGATTTCAATGGAGGTCAAGCCGGTGCAACTAGAGAAAGCATCGTCTCCGATTGATGTTACGCTGTTGGGGATTTCAATGGAAGTCAGGCCGGTGCATCCATTGAAAGTATAGTTTCCGATTGCTGTTACGCTATTAGGGATTTCAATGGAGGTCAGTCCGGTGCAACGAACGAAAGCAGCGTCTCCGATTGCTGTTACGCTGTTGGGGATTTCAATGGAAGTCAAGCCGGTGCATCCATCGAAAGCAGCACCTCCGATTGCTGTTACGCTATTAGGGATTTCAATGGAGGTCAGTCCGGTGCAACGAACGAAAGTATAGTCTTCGATTGCTGTTACGCTGTTGGGGATTTCAATGGAAGTCAAGCCGGTGCATCCATTGAAAGTACTATTTCCGATTGATGTTACGCTGTTGGGAATTTCAATGGAGGTCAAGTCGGCGCATTCATAGAAAGCAGCGTCTCCGATTGTTGTTACGCTATTAGGGATTTTAATGGAAGTCAGTCCGGTGTAACAGAAAGTACAAACTTTGATTGAAGTTACGCTATTGGGGATCTCAATGGAGGTTAGACCGGTACAACCAGCGAAAGCATACTCTCCGATTAATTTTACGCTATTGGGTATTTCAATAGAGGTTAAGCCGCTGCAACGAAAGAAAGCATGGTCTCCTATAGACGTTACACTGTAGCTTACGCCATTATAATTAACCTTGGCAGGTATTGTAATTTCTCCGGAATAGCTATTATAGTTTTCATCTCTATAAGTAACTGTTGCTTTTCCAGAAGAAGCACTTGCATTGTAATAAATTCCATTAACCTCAAAATCGTAGGCAGATGCACCAGAGGGCAGTGCGAGAATCAGAAGAAAGATAAGTAGGAGTCTCTTTTTCATAGTAATGGTAGTTTTAAGTTCTGCCTACAACTCCCTGAACTCGGCGTGAATAATTAGTGTTTGGATTTTGGCTACAAAAAAAGACGTGGGAGTTTCTACTTTCGCTTATCCCACTTTTCAGGCTCTCGCATTGCCCTAACCTCAGGATAAGCAACGCAGCCAGCCCACGCCATAGTATATTATAGTACTACCGATGACCGATGAGGCCACACGGCAGGGTATAATACACCCAGCATGGACGTTCCGTTGCCGTATCTTCAGAGGTTAGTCAAATTTGCGAGATTTGAAAAGTAGAAGATAACGTTCGTAAACGTCCTTTCCAACAGTTTCTGCATTCCACGAATGTGATTACTCACCTTGCTTCGTGCAGTCGCTGTTTACCATAATGTTTTACCCAACCCGCCCTTGCAGGCTGACCAGGTGCGACAAATGTAGAAAGTTTCATAGAATACACAAAACATTGTGTGTGGTTTTTTAATAAGATAGGCTGCGGCTCGGTAAAGTTTTAGAAAATTCGCAGACTCATTTTCAAACTTTACGCTCACCTTTCACTATTTTTTGATAAGATAGGATGCGGCTCGGAAAAGTGAATTTGAAATAACTATGTTCTTTCATTCCCTTTTCACTCACCTTTCACTATCTTTTGATAAGATAGGCTGCGGCTCGGTAAAGTTTTAGAAAATTCGCAGACTCTTTTTCAAACTTTACGCTCACCTTTCACTATCTTTGTAGCGGAATAGTGTCGGCGGCGCGCAAAGTGATGAGCAGTGTGTTTGTCGATAACAATAATGAAAATGTGAGTTTGGATGTGAGGTGTAGAAAATTTGCTGTGCCTCCGCCTTTCTTGTTTATCGGCCTTAAAAAGATCTTAATATGAAGAACCGAAAAATAGATATCTTTTTGGCATGGCAGGATAGTGCTGTGATGCGTGAAACGCTTGCGTCGCTGATTGCCGACGAGTGTGTGGCAACAATACATTTGATAGCCAAAGATGAAATTGATGTTTCGTTGCATGAGAAATGCCACATGCTTCGTGCAGATTCGCTCGGGCATTCCAAGTTGTTGCGAGCTGTAGCTCAGCGTGCCTCCTCTTATTACACCGCTTTCTTTTTGCGTAACACGGACTTTGCTCCCGGCTATCGTTGCATGGAGCGTCTGTTGCAATGTGCCAACGACAGTGGTGCACAAATGGTGTATGCCGATCACTATAGTGTGAAAGGAAATGCGCAAGAGCCTTCGCCGAAAATCGACTATATGGAGGGTAGTGTGCGCGATGACTTTGATTTTGGAGGACTTTGGTTGGTGCGTACTGAGAGCTTGCAGCAGTTTGTGATTTCTGAAGTTTCAGCGCGCTATCGTTATGCCGCACCCTATGCCCTGCGCCTCTTCCTTAGCCGTGAGGGAAGCATCTTCCATCTTAACGAATTGCTTTACGCAGAAGTTGAGACCGACTTGCGCAAAAGCGGCGAAAAGCAATTCGATTATGTGAATCCGGCCAATCGTGAAGTGCAGTTGGAAAACGAACGAGCCTGCACCGAACACCTGCGCCGCATCGGAGCTTGGTTGGCTCCCGAAGAAATAGATGATTTGCCTAACGATACAGAAACTTATCCTGTAGAAGCAAGTGTTATCATTCCGGTGCGCAACCGTGTGCGTACCATTGTCGATGCCGTGAAAAGTGCATTGCAACAAGAGGCAGACTTTGCCTATAATGTCATCGTGGTGGATAATCATTCCACCGATGGTACGCCCGAAGCAGTGCAAGCCTTAGGCGATAATCGTGTGGTGTTGTTGCAACCTTCGCGCATGGATTTGGGTATCGGTGGTTGCTGGGATTATGCCATCCGGAATGAAAGTTGCGGCCGCTATGCCGTGCAACTCGATTCCGACGACCTGTATAGCGGTCCCGACACCCTGCAACGCATTGTTGAAGCCTTTCGCAAACAACGTGCGGCCATGGTGATAGGCTCGTATCGCATGGTTGATTTTGATTTGCAAACATTGCCGCCGGGTCTCATCGCCCATCGCGAGTGGACGGCCGATAATGGGCGTAACAATGCCTTGCGTATCAACGGACTGGGAGCACCGCGTGCTTTCTCAACTGCTCTGTTGCGGAAAGTGGGGTTCCCCAATACGTCCTACGGAGAGGATTATGCCCTTGGCTTGGCCATATCCCGACATTTCCGCATCGGGCGTATTTATGACGAACTCTATCTCTGCCGTCGTTGGGATGGCAATTCGGATGCTGCACTTCCCATAGACAAAATCAACAAGAACAATCTTTACAAAGACCGCTTGCGTACACTCGAAATTGAGGCTCGCAAGGAGATAAACTGCTTGCGCAACCGCCAAGTTTCCGGCCGGGAAGTGGATGCTTTCTTTGAGCAGCAACTGAATGGTTGGGAGGAAATCAAAGAACGTTTTGCCGACCTCGACAAAATATGCACGCGCATTTTGCCCGTGGGCGACCATGAAATGGTGGTGCAGTTCAATCCCCGTCGCATCGTATCGACCGGAGCTAAAATCGACAAGCGCACTCTCAAGGCTCGTCCTTGTTTTCTCTGCGACCGCAATCGTCCGGCCGAACAAATCGATTGGAGCATCGAAGGCCATTATCACATTTTGGTAAATCCTTTCCCCATCTTGCCTCGACACCTCACCATCCCCACACGTCGGCATAGGCCTCAATTGTTGTCGGCCTTGTTGCCGGCTTTCGGACGTATGGCATGGGAAATGAAAGACTATCTTGTTTTCTACAACGGAGCCCGTTGTGGCGCTTCTGCTCCCGATCATGCACATTTGCAAGCCGGTCAGCGAGGAGTGGTGCCCATTGAGCGCGATTGGAAATTCCATGAAAATAATCTCGAAAAGATTTATCCTCTGAATGCCACCGAAGAAGCCGATTTGGCTGACCTGGGGTATGTAAATGCCAACGTAGGTATATATCTGCTCAAGGACCATGCTTGTCCGGCCTTTGTGGTGCGTGGCTGTCGCACCGATTGCGATTATCATCTGCTGCGCAAACTTATTGATGTGCTGCCCCGTGAGGAAGGACAAGAGGAGCCGGATATGAACCTCTTGGCTTGGCGACAGGAGGGTGGACCCATTGAGGAAGATCACATCATCTTTGTGTTGTTCCCCAGAAAGAAGCATCGTCCTGATTGCTACCATGCCGAAGGCAAAAATCAACTGCTTGTGAGTCCCGGTGCCCTTGATATGGGCGGACTCATCATCACGCCGAGAGAAGAAGATTTTGAGCGAATCACGGCCAAAGCGGCTGCGAATATCCTCAAGGAAGTTTCGCTCTCCGAATCGGAGGTGATGCAGATTGTTCGCAAGTTGCACCGTGTGCGCGACAATCGTGTGAATGCATCCGGTGAGGATGGCAAATGTCTGCTCGACAAAGAGCCTATCGTGGATGTGGGCATCATGCACGAAGAGTGCGTGGATTTCTGTTTGAACGTACCCTATACGGCCAAAGGAATCACGGCTGAGGGATGTCAACACGTGGAATGTCGCGATGGTGGTATCTTATGGAATGAAAATCTGTATAGCGAACTCACCTTTGTGCCGACGGAAGAAGCCGGAGCCACTTTCCGATTGGAGAATGTGGCTATCGGTAAAGATTTTCATTGGAACCGTCGTGAGCCACAAACCTTCCCCGGAGTGTTGCGCATTGTGGTTGATGAAGACAAATTGGTGGTCATCAATCAAGTTCCCGTGGAGGAATATCTGGTAAGTGTCATCAGTTCGGAAATGAGTGCCACGTCATCGCTTGAATTGCTCAAGGCACATGCTGTTGTCTCGCGCAGTTGGCTGCTGGCGCAGATGAAGCGTCGCATCGAGAACGGCGGTCAAGGCGGAGGCGGTTTCTTCTCTTTCATTCGCAAGGAGGATGAGTTTGTTCGCTGGTACGATCGTGAGGACCACACCTTGTTTGACGTATGTGCCGATGACCATTGTCAGCGATACCAAGGCATCACCCGTGCTACGTCTCCCATTGTGGCAGAGGCCGTTCGTGCCACTTCGGGCATGGTGCTCACGGATGGAGAAGCTTTGTGTGATGCCCGCTTCTCGAAGTGCTGTGGCGGAATCACCGAATTGTATTCCACCTGTTGGGACAACAAGGACGAAAGTTATTTGCAGGCAGTGCGCGACACAGCCGGAGGATACGAAGTACCTTTGCGCATCACCTCGGAGGCCGAAGCTGAACAATGGATACGTAGCAATCCGCCCGCTTTCTGCCAGAAACCGTCATCGGAACTGCTGTTGCAGGTGCTTAATGACTACGACCGCGAAACGCCCGACTTCTATCGCTGGCGGGTGGAGTATTCGCAGGAACAGTTGGCAGAACTTGTGTCTCGCAAACGTGAGGAAGACTTCGGACAAATCATAGACCTCATTCCTGTGGAACGCGGTCCCGGAGGGCATCTCTCGAGATTGAAAATCGTAGGTAGTAAGCGCACCCTCACCATTGGTAAGGAATTGGAGATTCGCCGCACTCTTTCAGAAACACACCTTTATAGCTCGGCTTTCGTCGTAGATAAGGAGGATGTTCGCGAAGGAGTTCCCATGCGTTTCGTGTTGCATGGAGCAGGGTGGGGACATGGTGTCGGAATGTGCCAAATCGGTGCAGCTGTGATGAGCGACCAAGGATTTTCGTTTGACAACATACTTCTGCACTACTATCGTGGGGCTGAAATCACCCGTATATATTAAATGTGTAAATCTGATTGGCAGATAAAAATTCACACACAATTCAGGAAATGAAATTCAGCAAGCACACACTCCGCCCTTGGACCTGGATACCTTCTCTTTACTTGGCCGAAGGAATTCCCTACGTCATTGTGATGCAAATCGCCGTGGTGATGTATAAGCGGTTGGACCTTTCGAATACCGATATCGCTCTCTACACTTCCTGGCTCTATTTGCCATGGGTCATCAAGCCTTTCTGGAGTCCGATTGTCGACACTTTCCGCACCAAGCGTTGGTGGATCGTAACCATGCAGTTGGTGATGGGAGCCGGTCTTGCCGGTGTGGCGTTTACGCTCGGCCTTCCCTCGGCAGTGCAATGGACGCTTGCCTTTTTCTGGTTGATGGCTTTCAGCAGTGCCACCCATGACATTGCTGCCGACGGCTTCTATATGTTGGGCCTTACCGAGCAGGAGCAAGCCCTCTATGTGGGCATTCGCAGCACCTTCTATCGCATTGCCATGATTGCCGGTCAGGGATTGCTTGTGATGTTTGCCGGAGCCATGGAAGTGTATACCCGACAACCGGCTAAGGCTTGGGCCATTACTTTCTATGCCACGGCGGGCTTTTTCCTGTTGCTTTATGTTTATCATCTCTTGGTACTCCCTCGTCCCAAAGCCGACCGCTCCATTGCACATTCGGTTTCGCCATTGGCAGACATGGGTTCCACTTTCCTTTCGTTCTTTTCCAAACCGGGCATCATCGTGGCCCTTTGTTTCATGATGCTCTATCGTTTGCCCGAAGCCCTGTTGGTGAAAATCTGTCCGCTTTTCCTGCTAGACAAGACCTCGGCCGGTGGTTTGGCTCTCACCACGTCCGAACTCGGAATGGTGCAGGGCACAGTGGGGGTTATCGGTCTGACGCTGGGCGGCATCCTTGGCGGAGTGGCTGTGAGCGTTGGCGGATTTCGCAAGTGGCTATGGCCGATGGTTGTGAGCATCAGTCTGCCCAACATAGTGTATATATTCTTGGCCTACTTCCAACCCGAAAATCTCTTCTGGGTCAATGCCTGCATCTTTATCGAGCAGTTGGGATATGGCTTCGGCTTCACGGCCTATATGCTCTACCTTATCTATTTTTCGCAAGGCCCTTCGTCCACTGCGCACTACGCTTTCTGCACCGGCTTCATGGCTCTTTCGATGATGCTGCCGGGTATGGTGGCCGGCTGGCTGCAACAGCAGATGGGCTACCTCAACTTCTTCATCCTTGTCGTGGCGCTTGTGCCGTTCACCTTTCTGGTGGCACGTCTCATCAAGGTGGATGAGGATTTTGGAAAGAAGTCTGCCGATGAAGGCAATTAACAGTAAATAAATACAACCTTTTTTTATTATGAAGAAAATCACATTATTGATGCGTTATTGCCTCTGTGCAATAATGTTGGTCGTTTCGGCAACACTTCATGCCGAAAACAAGAAACCGTTTGTGGTGCCTGAACTTAAGACATGGCAGGGAGGCGAAGGCCACTTTGCTCCCGAAGGTCGTGTGGTGGTGAAAGGCGAAAATCAAGAGTTGGTGCGCGTGGCCAAAGCCTTTGTTGCTGATTATGCCGAGATGTTTGGCAAGAAACTGAAAGTGGCTGTCAACAAAGAAGCACGCCCCGGCGATTTCGTGTTCGAACTCTCAAACGATGCAACATTGGGTAAGGAAGGCTACAACCTCAACATCGGCCAAACAGCTCACGTGAAAGCTGCCACTGCGCAGGGTGCCTATTGGGCAACACGCACGTTGTTGCAGATTTCCGAGCAAAACGAGAACCGTCAGCTCCCTTGCGGCGTAACGACCGATGTACCCGAATATGAATTGCGTGGCTTCATGCTGGACGTAGGTCGCAAGTTCTTCCCCATCGAGTATATGCACAAGCTTGTGAAAGCCATGGCCTATTACAAGATGAATACCTTGCAAGTTCACCTCAATGACAACGGCTTCCGTCAATACTTCGACAATGATTGGAACAAGACACAAGCCGCTTTCCGCTTGGAGTGCGAAACCTATCCCGGCCTTGCCGCTCGCGATGGCTATTACACCAAGCAGCAGTTCATCGATTTTCAAATCGACGCTGAGCAACACTACGTTGAAATCATTCCCGAAATCGATGCGCCGGCTCACTCGTTGGCATTTTCTCATTATAAGCCCGAAATTGCCAGCAAAGACTACGGAATGGACCACCTCGACCTCTTCAATCCGGAGACATACACTTTCCTCGACGCTCTCTTCAAGGAATATCTCGAAGGCCCGAACCCCGTTTTCCGCGGCAAGCGCGTGAACATCGGTACGGACGAGTATTCCAATGCCAAGAAAGAAGTGGTTGAGAAGTTCCGTGCTTTCACCGATCACTACATTCGCCACATCGAGAGCTTCGGCAAGCAAGCCATGGTGTGGGGTGCGCTCACTCACGCAAAGGGTGAAACTCCTGTGAAGAGCGACAATGTCATCATGAACATCTGGCACAATCCTTACGCACAGCCTGTCGACATGAAGCAGCAGGGCTACAAGCTCGTGAGCATCCCCGATGGCGCTGTCTATATTGTTCCGGCTGCCGGCTACTATTACGACTATCTCAACTGCCAGTACCTCTACGAACACTGGACTCCTGCCAACATCGGCGGTCATCAGTTTGAAGAAAACGACCCCGACATCCTCGGTGGTATGTTTGCCGTTTGGAATGACCACGTCAACGGTATCAGCGTCAAGGACGTGCACCATCGCATCATGCCCGCCTTGCAGACGCTTGCCGTGAAATGCTGGACAGGTCAACACACCCGTCTGCCTTATGCCGAATACAACCAGCTGCGCAAGGGCCTGAGCGAGGCTCCCGGCGTGAACGAGTTGGCACGTCATGGCAAGGCCCAAAGCTGCGTGCTCGCACTCGACAAAGTGAAGCCCGGCATGCGCACCGAACTGGAAGAAATCGGTTACGACTACACCATCAGCTTCCGCGTCGAGGGTTGCGAGGAAACTCCCGGCACAGTGCTCTTTGCCGGCGACAATGCCACAGTCTATCTGGCCGACCCCGTTACAGGTCTGATGGGTTACACTCGCGATGGTTTCCACTACAACTTCCGTTGGACACCGCGCAGTGGCGAAACTGCCGACGTAACCATCCAGGGCACCAACAAGCTCACACGTCTCATCGTGAACGGCAAGCTCGTCGACGAACTCAAGCCTCAGACGCGTTATGGCTTTGACGGCAAGGCCAAGCTCTATCATCAGTCCACACTGGTGTTCCCCTTGAAGCAAGCCGGCAAGTTCAAGAGCCGCATCACCGACTTGAAGGTTTACAACTACATCAAGTAAACCCACCGAAAGGTTTACACATTATTTTAACTCCTCTGAAAAGGCCCGCAGACTGCTGCGGGCTTTTTTGTGTCCTGTTTCTTGAAAATTCCCCTCCCGTTGCACGAAAAGTGGCAGGCCTTGCCACTTTTGTGGCACGGCTTACCACAAAAGTGGCAAGGCC
>JAFYPU010000024.1 GCA_017547385.1 Bacteroidaceae bacterium | reverse complement strand
TTTCAATGATGTTAAAGGTCACCTTATACAGTGAAGACTGCAAGACTTATTAAGGTGGTTACAGCGCCGGGGTTCCACCTCTTCCCATCCCGAACAGAGAAGTTAAGCCCGGCCGCGCCGATGGTACTGCACACCCGCGGGAGAGTAGGTCGCCGCCATTTTTTGAGAGTTCCTCATCAGCACAACGCTGATGAGGAACTCTTTTTTTTGTGCGCTCTTTTTACTCTTTTATTCTTTTTACTCACATACGCAACAGAAGCATGTGTATATCTCCGGCTTCTTCTTTTCTTTTGTGTGTTTTAATGTAAATTAACATATGGGGGGGGTAAAATCGTATCTTAAGGCTATATTTGCAAACATTTAATTTTTTATCGGATACCCATAATTTTTTAGGTTTCTCAAAGCCCGTGTTGGTGTGGGAAGTTCTTTCCGATTTTGCGGTGGTGCTTGTAAAATATTGGCCGGAGGAACAAAAATCTAGTCGGTGTTCAAGAGGAACCGGCTTGAATCAGAGTGTTTAACAATAGTTCTTCGGTTTTTGCAAGGTCGGTTCACATTTTCTGAATGTTGGAACAACTGAGTTGCTCTTGTCCACGATTGAGCCTTGAGAACCTCAAGCCGAAAATAAGGTAGAAATGCTTAACAATAGTTTTACTAACACATGAAGTAGTTATGAAGAAATTTTTTGCAACTGCGTGTCTCTTGTTTTTGACGCTTGTTTCCTATGCACAGTCAACCGTTGTGCAAGGTAATTTCAGTTTCAAACACAATGTGGGTATTGTCAGTATTACCGGAGACTCGTTCAAGTATTCGACAACAGTTGAATTGAAGCAGTTTGATTTTGGTACAGAGGGTAAGACGATAATGACGGTTGCTACTTTTGACGGAAAGAAAAACTCGGTATCTATTTCCGGCCACGACGTTATCCTTACCAAAAAAGTTCAAAACGGCACAACGCAATACATCGCAGCCAACACGAAAGGTGAAATTGCTTTTATTTTGGGTCAAAGCTCCGATGGTGATTGGTTGTATGTAATCACAGATCAGGTAAAAAAGATGGTGGCGAACGATGTTCATATTGGTATGAGTGTGCAGGATTTGCAAAATGTTACGGCTGATTTGGGATTGAGTAAGATTAAACTGCTTCGAACGGAGAAAGGCTTGAAAGTGTATCAGTTGCTCTGGTTGGATATGCAGAAGTGTTATTATTGGTTTGGTGATGACGACTACAATTACGAACTTACCAACGACAAGGAGTATGGTCGTTTTTATTTTGATGCTGCAGGCAAACTTGTCAAATGGATTATCCATTAAACACACTGTGTTGAATTCTATACATTAATTAAATCAGTGAGTGCATCATTCGGATGTGCTTTCATAAAATCAATTCATCAATATGAAGAAAATTGTTTTATCATTTTTGGTGTGCTGCATCGCTTTGTCGGTTTCGGCACAGGACAAGAAAGAGATGCTGGAAAGCATCAGAACTTTGCAGGCTAACCAAACAACTTTGAGCACGCAGTTGCTGACAATCACTCAGTCTTTAGGTGTGCTGCAAGCTGAGAATGCCACCTTGAAGGAGCGTTTGGCCAAATTGGAAGCCGACCTTGCAGCTTTTCGCCAACAGGGAGGTGTGTCTGCTCCGGCCTCCGGAAATAAGCCTGCGAACTTGCAAACAGCTATGGATTCAGTTCAAACTGTGTGGCTTGCTTACTTCAATAGTGCAAATCCTGAGGAAGCTTCGCAATATGTTATGGATGTTCAGCGTGTGAAGCCCTTGATGATGAAGTATTATGCAGAAGTGAAGGATTGGGAACAGGAATCGTATCAGTGGAAATCTGACAGACAGTTCAAGCGCGTCAGACCAAATGTTTATCAACTTGAAGACTGGGAGGAGTATATCATCAAAACTCCGCAAGGTTATAAAATCGATTGGGAAGCTGCAGTACAGTATAATACTCACACTGAAACTCAAATGAAGGCTCAGCTCAACAGAATTTTTGAGTTGAGAGTTAAAGTGCGGAAAGATTTGGATTATGTTAATAACACTTGGGTTTGTTATGAAACTGATTATATGTATTCAAGCATTTATGCCAAGAAAACCAATCCACATATAACAAAACTTGATAAGTGCATCAAGCAAGAATTAAAGCCTGCCATTGTTAGAGTGAAGTGGGTTCCGGGCAATGATCCTCATTTCGAACTTGTTGAATTTGTTTGCGAAGGTTGGTCGAAGTATTAAGGCTTTTGCTTCAGCAATGATAAACATAGTTGTAATTTAATTCATAAATCATGAGAAATCTTAAATTGTTTGTTTTGCTGCTGTTCGCGGCAGTGGTTTTCGCCTCTTGCGATAAGAACATCGGAAAGGTGGAGGAAATGTCGGCGCAATTCGTTGCAGCCTTCAATGAGAATGATAAGGCCGGTATCTTCGAAATGTATGAGGTGGCCAGAAAGTACGAGTATCTTCAGTACACAGGCACGCTGAATGCTGATGATATGTCGGTGGAGAAGAATGATTCGACCGGTCTGTATGAGGTAATGCTGAACGAAGAGCGCGGCCAACGCTTGGTGTTCTCGGCCGACAGCTTGGGCGAGGTGAAATTGGTCGACTCTTATGGTGTGATGAAGCTCGACTCTGCTTATAGTGAGTTGGCTCTGAAGACCGGTGTGCCTCAGAAGAAGATTTCGGACATCGAGCTGGCCAAGATGTTTGAGTCGGGTTCTCTCTATATGAAGTATCTCGAGCAATTGCCGGCATATAAGAGCAATGTGAACCTTTTCACTTCTAACTATTATTACTCTTGGCGCACAGGAGCGAGTTCTTATGTGAAACTCAACTTCACTGTGCAAAACTGGGGCTCTTTCCCCATCTCCGGCGATGACTATTATCTTGAGGTGAATGTGAAGCAAAGATCCACAAGTAAAACGTTGACCAACACCAAGACTATCGATGGTAAGGACCTTGCAGCCAAGGAAACTCGCGAGTTCGTTACGAATGTGGATGCACTCTTGAAATATGCGATGAATAACGACATCTCTTATTCTGTATCCGTGAAATTCAGAGGCGATTCTCAGTTGGCCATGATGCTGAAGTATGCCAAGTTCACAGGTCAGGAATACAATAACTTTGCCGGAAAAGAAGATTATTGGGACCTGTCGCTGAATGCTACAGACTTAACGGAGCAGATGATTTTGGCAGAAAAGACCGGCCACACAGTGTCTTACGCAGCGCCTGATGACAAGAGTGCAGTGGTGGATACGTTGTACCACAGAGAATCCATTAAAGCTCTCTTCCCTGCAGAACACGAAGGATGGTGCAAAGTGGGACACTACAAAGCCGACACACTCACCTTCTCCGGTTATGTCAAGAGAGACGAAGTGGGTTATCCGGGTGAAGAGAATGCCTATTATTTCGACAACTTGACAGTGGGTGTTGAAGATGGCATTAAGGTTTATGCCAAGGATAATGATGATAGCCCGGTGCTTAAAACCCTTCCCCAAGGTGCCGAGTATATTATTACTACCTGCAGTGGAGATTATGAGGAATTTGTAAGATATTATGAACGCAACCAGCAAGGCTTCTTGCACCAGGTTGGATACATCCGTCAAAGCGACATTGATGAATATTGGGGGCTGTAATTAGCCGCCGGTGTTCATGAAGTAGAGCAAAAGTGCCTAAGGCACCTCTCTGCTGTTTCAACTGAATGAAACGAAAATCCATAAGCCGCATCAGAAATCTGTCTCAACAAATTCTGATGCGGCTTTTCTGTTGTTGCGCACGCCTTGCAGATTTTTCGGCAAGGCGTTTTCGAATTTCCGGAAGCCGTCTGAATATAGCGGCCGATGCTTGCGATTGCTTTTCCTCGCGGGGACTGTTCCGATGGCCGGCGGCACAAATGGAATGATATAGCAGTTGATTAAGTGAACACGAATTATTCGAATTTCCCAACTTTGTTGTACTGCAACTAATTTTTAGAGGCGCATCTTAGCGAATAGGTATGATTAGTGATATTGGTGTTCTTCTAAAAATAAACTTCTATATAATTACTTAAACTAATAAAGAGATGAGGGAATTGTGTGGTTTAAGGATAATTTTAGCAAATCGGTGATAAGGACTAAAATGGATTGAAATATGTGAATAAAAGTTTTGAAATTTGCAACCTCTTATCTGTTTTGTAACAGGTTGCTGAAATACATTTTAATTCATTACATATTTAATTTATGAAAAAAGTAGTATTGTCGTTGTTGCTTCTTCTTGTGGGCTTTACTGCGGCTGAAGCGCGTAAGTATCCTTTTGACATGAATCATCCGTATGAAGTGCAGATGGTTCGTGTTGCAAATCAGGGATATAAGTTTATTAAGGTTTCGGGTGTGGCCAAGTCGGTTGATAAGGCTATGGACCGTGCAATGCAAGATGCTGTGGCAGCTTGTGTGTTTACGGGGGTGCCGGGTGCTCCGAGTGTTGGTGCTGTTCCTTCACTTTGTGGCGGCACTGCTGCTTACGAGAAGCATAAAGAGTATTTTGACGATTTCTTCAAGAATGGTGAATTTATGCATTATGTGAAGAATGTCAACAGTAATTATCCTTCCGGTGAGAACAACATCAAGGTGGATGGCGGCCATAAGGTTTGTATTTACGTGCTTGTTAATTATGATGCTTTGCGCAAGAAGTTGGAAGAGGATAAGATTATTAAGAGTTTGAATAGTTATTTCTAAGAATTGTAGTGTCATGAAAAGATTGTTTCTCAGTGTTTTTGCACTCTTGGTGTTTGCTTTGAGTGTCTCAGCTCAAGAGGCTGCAGGCCCCAAAGCCATGAAACCGACCATTATGGTTGTGCCTGAAAAGGCTTGGTGCTTGAATAAGGGTTATGTTCAGGCGAATAACCCCAATGCGGTGGATTATAGCCTTGCGCTGCGTGATGACGATGTTTTGAATGTAGTAACAGAGATGGGCAAGATTATGGCAGAACGCGGTTTCCCGCTTAAACTTCTGAGCAGTGCGCTTGAAGCTTTACAAACGGAAGCGGCCATGGATGTTGCTTTGGTTTCGAAAGAAGATGGTGAAATTGTGGAGGACGATTTGGACAAGCTGACGCGTGTTGCCGGTGCTGACATCTTAGTGAACATAGCCTTTACTCGTACGCAGCGCGGTCCTCGCAATATGATAGAGTTTCGCGTAACCTCTGTGGATGCAGCCACCAGCAAGCAAATTGGTGGCGAAACGGGTGTCAGCTCTGCATCGGGTGCTCCTGTAACCGTGTTGTTGCAAGAGTCTGTGCTCAGTTTTATGGATAATTTCAGTGCCGGTATTCAACGCCATTTCCAGGACATTGTTGATAATGGTCGTGAGGGTTCGATTATCTTTAAGATTGCCAGCGATTGCCCGTTGAATTTCGAAAGCGAAGTGGAATACAACGGAGATACCGGTGAACTTTGCGATTTGATTGATTATTGGATGAGTGAGCATGCCGTGAATGGTTCGTTCTCGCAAAATGGCAAGACGCGCGTTCGTCTTTCTTACGAGCAGGTTCGTTTCCCTTTGTTCGGTAAAGGTAAGTTCGGTGGTAAGGCTCGTGCCATCAATGCCGATGGATTTGTTAAGCCCATTGGTTCGTTCTTGTCGCAATTTGGAATATCTGTATCCACGGCTCCCAGTGGTATCGGAAAAGTGTATGTGGTTTTGGGAGGTAAATAAGAAGAGAAGCTATGAAACGCATTTCTATATTTTTAATGGCATCATTGTTTGTGCTGTGTGCAATGGCGCAAGGTGCTGACAAAACCGGAATGATTTCGCTCAAGCCGTATATTCCTGAAGATGCCGGGCTTTCGCCGAAGTTGCACAAGCAGTTGATGACTAAGATGAGTCAGATTGCATCGGCTGCCGGTATGGCCGGCGAAGGTTTTGACAATCGCTTTATCATTACGGCAAATATCCAAGAAACAGAGTTGGCCGAAACCGCTACCATCCCCGTGAAGATGGCAGCCAGTCTGGCCGTAACGTTTTTTGTGGGTGATGGCATTGATGGTACATTGTTTTCGTCTTGCACAGTCAATGTCAAAGGTATAGGCGATAACAAAGAAGATGCATATTACGCTGCGATACGTAAAATCTCTCCTCGCAAGCCGGAACTTTTGCAGGCCGTGGAATTGGGTAAGCAACGCATCGTGCAGTATTACAACTCGGTGGGTCCCGAAATCATAAACACAGCCAAGGCTGCTGCAGCCGGTGGACAATACGACGAAGCCATAAGCATGCTGTTTGCCATTCCGATGAGTTCGGACATCTATCCTGAGGCTCAGCGTTTGATTGCTGAATATGGCGCAGCCTCTTTAGAAGCCTATAATCAATCACTCTTCGCCAATGCTCAGGCAGCTTGGGCTGCCTCGCCCAATGAGGAAGGAGCAGAGAAAGCCCGAGAATTCATCTCACAAATGCAAATGCCCTCACAAGACATCTTGACGAAGACGCAGAAACTCAGCCGTGAGATTGCAACACGCTTGCAGGCTGTTTCAGACCGTGAGTGGAAATTGGAGCGCGACATTCGTATGGCTGAAATAAAGAATGAGCATGAACAAAACATGGCTACAATTCGTGCAGCCGAATCAGTGGCTAAGGCGTATGCCAGCAGCCGTCCGCGAGTGGTTTACCATGTTCATTGGTGGTAATCTTTTGATAGCAAAAAAATAATCGTTTGATTGGTGCAAAGTGAATAAGTCCAATCTCATAAAGAAATGAAAATGAATATAAAGAAATTTCTTCTGCTTGTATGTTTAATGGCAAGCATGGCAACTGTCGGTGCTCAGGAAGACTCCGCAAGAGTCGCTAAGCCCCGTTATTATAATCCCAAGAATGTTATGTTGGGTTTATCAGGTGATTATGATGTGATGTCAACCATAGGCTTTTCTCAGAAGTTCTTTAAGAACGAAGTGGTGATCAGCGTTCCGGAAGGTCTTCACGATGGCAAGGAGATAGCTCAGGCCCTTACCCGCGCCGGAGTTGGTAAGCAAATCCTTGACTACCTTTTCCAGTACAATGGTCAAGGCTTGTCTGAAGAAATGTTGCGCGAACGTGCTTTCAAAACTGCACAAACTTTCGATAAAGAGTTGGCAGAGATTGGTTTGATTGACAAGAACACCATTCTCCGTGAGGATCTTTTGCCCATTCTTGAGAATAACTATATTGTGCTGAAAACCTGTTCGACGAAAGTAACCAAGAAGTCTACAAAAGAAATCTGCACCTGGCATGTGTTCAAGGTTGACATCAATCAGGAAACTTGGGACCAGGTGTACAATTGTTGGGAGAATATGGATTTGTATAACCAAATTGAAGTCCCCATTGTTCACTTGAATTCTGATAAGTGCGATATCGAATCTGAAATCAACTATAAGGAGATATGTAAACAAGTGCCGGCTTTTGCCATACGTGGCCAAATCGCAAGCCATCATCCGCTTGCCATCGGCATTGGTGAGAGTGTGGGCTTGAGAGATCAGAACCGTATGTATGTTTATCGCACATCTCTGAACAAAAAGGGCTTGCCCGTGTCAAAGAAAGTTTGCACAGTGCGTGTGGGCGAAATCAGTGCGGACACAGCTTGGGTATACACCATTGCCGGAGGTTATGCTTCGCGAAAGCGCGGCGACGTGGCTGTGTTGAAGAATGGTGGTGCCATCGGACATGCTTTCACCGCTCACATGATGGATGGAACTTGCGGTTTTGATTATACATCAGACATCTTGCTCTCCAACAACAAACGCGGTATGGCTCATTATCTGACCCTCTCGCTGGGTGCTTCTGCGTATGCCGATGATTGGAAGAAGAGTTTCTTGTATGAGAAAAACGATGATGCAGCTTTGCTATACTCTCCCATCGTTGCAAATGCCGGTCTGGGTTGGGGAATGGGCTTCACGATGTTTCACTGCTTGGAAATTGTTCCTAATCTCCAACTCCAATACGAAGGCCTCTTCTTCAGAGTGAAAGAACGACTGACGCCTGGAAGTGTCGGAGGCATAGGCGGCATGCGACCCAATTCGCCTTCGGCTGAAAACCTGCCGTCTTATATGGCACATTCTTTGCGTCTCCCTGTGGGAGTTAAGCTTAACGTAAACTTGTTCTATCCCGTGCAGTTGCAGCTGGGTGCCACTTATGATGTGGTTGCTTTTAAGCTAAACTCTTCCGAATCCTTTGGCTATAAGGATGCAGAAAACGGCTTCCTTAAGCCCAATGGTTATAGCCGTAGCGGTTTGAACTTCTTTGTGGGCTTCCGCTTCCTTTAATTATGGTAGGAAAAGAGCGAAGCCTAAGCCGGGAGAAGTTGAGAAATAGAGCGGCAGAAGTGCCTCGGAAAGTTTCTCCCAAACCAATAGCTAAGGCATGGCTCTCATGATAGTATAACCAATCAAGTCTCAAGGTTGAACTCTCGCAAAGGGAGTTCAACCTTTTTTGTCTCGGTCAAAGACGTTCTGTCAGCGCGAGCGGACTCTAACCCTGTGTTTTTGGGGTGGTAAGTTACATTTTGTCAGCTGTGGCCCGACGAAGCAAGAGAAAATGTGAAAACTTGTTGCGACAAGCGAGAGAAAGCACTAACTTTGAGCGGTGTGTTATGCCCAAAAAGCGCATAGCACGGCTGAAGCTTTCTAAATCAATTATTAATTATAAATTCATTTATTATGAAAAACAGAAACCTCTGGCGAGTGCTTATGGTGCTATTGTTGGCTTTGCCGATGATGACCGTGAGTGCTCAGACGTTCAATGAGGATGTAACCAATCCCTCTGCGACGAAGATTAAAACATGGAGCACTGCCCTTGAAGCATTGTTTGCAGACCAAGCGTGTTCACAGTTGAACGAAACGTATGCAGCTTACACCTCTGCTCAGATGCAGGCTGATGCCAACTGGCAGGCACTGCCCGGCACCTTGCAGAAGATGGTGCTGAAAATGGTGGCAGGCGGCACTTGGGCTGAGGACAACGTGGACAGCTCGAAGCCGGCTTGGGATGCCGATTATGCCAAGCGTTTGCGTGTGCAGCTCATCGAGCCTTATAACGACCCGAACAATGCGGCGGCTGCGCTCACCATGAATGCTCACACCAACCTGAACAACCCCTTGGGTATTTATGGCAACAACAAGCAGGTGCTCTATATCATGGTGGAAGGTCAAGTGAAGACGGGTTCGACCCTCTATTTGGCCACATGGACCGGACACGGAAAGCCCGGCAATGGCACTACTGATGGCACACAATTGAAGCCCGGCTTGAATGTTGTTACGATTACTGCCGATGGCAGTGCCGGATGTATCAATTATGTGGTGCAGACCATGGACTATAGCAAGGGCACCGGCAACAAGGCGCGTGTGCGCAAGCTCTCAGACTATGAGGACTTGAAGGTGCACGTTGAAGGCGGTATCCTGAATGGTTTCTACAATGCTGTGGGTGATGAACTCTGGGGCGAAGGCGACACCAATGCCGATTGGGACTATTATGCTGCCCGCGCCACTCATGCCGATCTCACGGTGATGAGCAAATACACAGTGTTGCAGTTCCCCTTCAACGACGAACTCACTGAGGGCAACAAGGGCCTGAACTATTACTTCACCGGTAAGAACATGGTTGAGAAGGTGCTCCAGGAATGGGACAATGTGATGATTTGGGAACGCATGCTGATGGGCTTGGCCGACAAGCAGCAGTATGCCGATGCCAATGCCACTTGGAAGTCGCCTTATTCTGATAAGGATGAAGTGTTTGCTTATACCGGTGCTGACACCGACGATCCTTATTATTGCGATTACGAAGACTATTACAATGTGCATGGCTTGGCCTTTGGCGTGGGTGGTAGCTCTTATATGTATGGCTCTTGGGACCACTGCGGTTATCACTACAACACCATGAGCAGCATCATGGGCGACATCATCACTTCTGCAGGTTCGCACTGGGGACCTGCTCATGAAATCGGACACCAACATCAGCAACCTTTCACGCTGAATGGTTTGACAGAAGTAACCAACAACTTGTTCTCAAACGTGGTGTTGTGGTACTTCGGTGTCAGCACATCGCGTGTCAATGGCGATGAAGGTTCTCTCTCGAAAGTGTACGATGCTTTCTGCACCAAGGGTGGCGACTTCTACACCAACAACATTTGGGCTCTCACTCATATGTACTATCGCCTCTTCCTCTACTATCACGTGTTGGGCCACAACACCAAGTTCTATCCGCGTCTTTACGAAATGCTTCGTCAAGACCCGATGAAGAAGAGTTACAACCAGGATGGTGCAGTAGGCTTGCTTCATTTCTATAAGAAAGCTTGTATGGCTGCCGGCGAAGACCTCACCGAGTTCTTCCGTGCTCATGGTATGCTTGAAGTGATGGAGAGTCGTCTCGTAGGCGATTACTCAAACTCCATTTATAACACCACACAGCAGCAAGTGGATGCAGCCATTGCTGAAGTGAAGGCTTTGGGCTACAAGGAGAACCTCTCGGTGCTCTTCATTAACGATGGTACCGGCGAAAAGATAACGGGCTGCACCGGCAAGGTGTTGGAACTCTATGATGGAAGCACCACAGCCAACGTGGGTAGCTATGCCTACTTCTATACCCCGGCAGCTGATTATACTTATACTATTTCAAGCGGTAAGATTACCATGAAAGGTACTGGCGGTGTGGGCTATATCGTGCGCAACGAAGCCGGTGAAATTGTGGCTTTCTCTAACAAGAAGACATTTGCCTTCACCGACGATGTCGCTTATCTTCTTATGACCGGCAAGGCCGAAGTGGAAGTAATCAATGGCGACAACACCACAGTTCCTGCCACTACTGACATGACTACCTTGCAACGCAATCTGCTCAACACCTTGCTCACCAAGGCTAAGGGGATGGCAAAACTCTCTGATGATACCGGCATGAAGGTGGGCTATTACAAGTCGAGCACACTCACTCCTATCGATGAAGCCGTAACCGTGGCGCAAGAAGTCTATAACAACAAGACTGTCGACCAATATGTGGCTGCCTATGAAGACCTCTACAACGCAGTGAAGACTGTGGAAAACAATCCCGAAGCCATGAATGTCATCATCCCGGGTAGTACCTATATGTTGAAGAATGGTAAGAGCACTTCCAGCTCTATGAGCATCAACCGCACCAGCAAAGCTGTTTCGTGTGCCTCTACTAATACCAGCAGCAAACTCCAGCATTGGGTGTTCGAACGTGCTGCGAATGATGACACTTACTACATCAAGAACGTAGCTACCGGCACCTATCTCGCAGCCCTCGCCAATGGAAAGCAGGTGAAAGCCGACGATGCCACTCCCACAGTGGCTTATAAGGTGATCAGCATGGGTGAAGGTATGCTGGCCGTGCAGTGCCAAAATGATGATGCACAGTCGCTCAATTATAACTCCGGTATCGGTGTGTTGGGATGGACTCACGAAGGCGATAAAGGTTCATGGTGGTACATCACTGCAGTGGAACTCAATCAGGCCGAGCTTAATCGCACCGCTTTGAAGCAACTCATTGCTCAGACCAACACATTGCTCAACGAAATAGGCGACGATGTGATGTTGCCCGGTGCATTGCCTCTGCAGGTAGAAGCCGACACCGTTCCCTTCTATCTCTTTACCAATGCCGACCAAAATGTAGTGGGTACATCAGCCGACGGTAACGGAATTGCAGGTGTTATCGATGGTAACACCAATACTTACTTGCACACTCAGTGGAGCGGAACGCCTGTCAGCAGCGACCACTATCTGCAAGTGAACCTTGGAGGCGAAAGAGCCGTTACCGACTTTGCTTTTAAATATGCCACTCGCAATGCTTCGGATGCCGGAAGCACATCACCTGCTCCCACCACCATCAAGGTATATGGCAGCACCAATGGCACTTCCTTCAGCAAGCTGCTCGGCACCTACACCAAGGCTGCTAAAACCAATCCTCTGCCTGCATACACAGACCTGGGTGTGTATTGGACATCGGCCGATATCGTTTCAACCACTCCCTATAAGGCTCTCCGCTTCATCGTAAGCGCATCTGCCGGTCCGGGTAGCAACAAGTATGGCAACCATGCGTTCTTTGCAATGTCTGAATTCAGCGTGATTAACCATACCACTGTGGTGAACTCACTCAAGGCCGATTACGTTGGTGGTGAAACAGTCTACACCGAAGCTGCCGACCAAATGTATCAGTCAATGGTGGTTCGTGACAATGCCGATGCCACAGATGAAGAAGTTGCAACTTCTTTGACCGAACTTCAAGCCAAGTATGATGCCCTCAACAACCTCTACGTAAATGGTCCCACCGGCATATCTTCAGTGCTGGGCGATGCCAACAAGCGTATGGGCATTTACGACCTCAGTGGCCGTCGTCTCAACGAAATCAAGACTCCCGGCATCTACATCATCAATGGTCAGAAGAGACTTGTGAAGTAAGCACCGACTTACGGATAACTTTCAATCAATAATAAAAGGTAGCTCTGCACATTTTGGCGGAGCTACCTTTTTGCTTGATAAAGGTTTCTGTTAGTAGAGATTTAGTGTGTCCCCGTTATGCATAAAAAACTCCTCATTGGGAGAAGTCCCATGTCTTTTTGGGAGATAATCAGGCAGTTGATTTTCAATGTTTAAGTGGACAAAATGCGAAACTGCTATTCCATTACCATCAACTGCAATATCACTCTCTTAATTAAAGTATTGTCTTTTTCTTTAGATCAAATTCTTCTTGGGTTATTATCCCTTTTTCTTTTAGTTCATAAAGCTTTTTTATTTCTTCACTAACAGAACTATCACTATTATTCGCAGGAGTTCCCATATTTATAGCAACTGTATTCACGTTGTTATTAGATGGGGTTTGTGCTCTCATAATGATAGAAGTCAAGTTGTACTTTTGATTAAAGGTCTCTTCACTCATTAGCAGAAGAACTATAAAGTCTATAACTGCTATAACTGCAGGAACAAAAGTCCAACTGAAAATCAGGTATAAGAAGCCCAATCCAGATTGGCCAAGATAGAATCGATGAACACCAATGCCTCCTAAAAAGAAGCAGAGAACGGTCGCTGTAGTTTTACTTTTCATGTTACTTTTTATTTTGGGGTTAAACAATAAACTGTAAAACGGCAACGGGGGTGAACGAAAACATGTAAATGAAAACGTAGAGCCATCGCCTATCGTCTCGTGGTTCACCACAAACCATATCCAGTATAGGCTTGGCTCTACATGTAGCGTAGAACTGCCTAAGTACTGGATAATAGCCTTTATTCTTTTTCGAGGTGGTGATTTCGAGACGAATTAGGCTGTATGTCTGAAAAGAGTTGTCCTCTATTCAGTGGCAAAAATAATTATTTCAAGTCAGATAACCAATCAAACAATTTATAATTATGAAAGCAATTATTGAAAAGGATGTTTTTTGGGGGGCAACAGATTGTTGTGGCAGATTTATCCATGCTTACGGAGACTTGTTTAGAGGTGTTTTAGAAACTATTTTTGTCGCAAGATTTTCTTCTCGGTCTGCGCTTACTTTCTCTTGGGGCGTGAGAACTTTTTCCTTGGGCAACGATAGTAGCTGCACGCGCAGAGAATTTTATCTCGCGGCTTAAGCTTTTTCTTTCGTGGGAGAAGAAAGTTGCTGCCGGCCTGGTTACTGTCTTATTCCACTTACTATTGTTTCATCTCTCTCCTCTCCGTAGTCTGCTGCTGTGCAGTCGGATTCTCAAAAGTGCATCGTTTTTTCGAATAATTTGCGTATTTTCGCGCATTATGGATAAGGTGTTTTTCTTGAAAAGGAAGTGCAAAGGAAAGCATAAGCCGTCTTCCGCTTTGTCGGCAGAGGGCGTGCCGCCTCCTTTGCCCTACGCGCATTGCCTGAATTGCGGAACGGAGCTGAAAGGCCGGTTTTGTCATGTGTGCGGACAAGAGGCAGTTCACCGGATGCCCACGGTGCGCAGCTTCATTGCGGAGTATGCAGGCAATGCCTATAATTGGGATGCCAAGTTTGTGCGCACGTTCTGGACACTGATCAGCCGTCCGGGGCAGCTGACGCGCGAGTTTCTCTCCGGCAGATTTTCCTCGCAGGAGCATCCGCTGAAGCTGAACATGTTTTTGCTCTTTGTGTTTGTTACGCTGTTTGTGCTGTTTCGGGGTACGGAGAAGATGACCGACGCTGTGCAGGGCTTGACGGACGATGATCGGATTTTCTCGGGCGTGCAGCTCAGCCTGCTGATGGATGACGAGGCATACGCAGCGCGGATGCAGGAGTGTCCGCGCGACACTGTTTGCTTGCTGGCACCATTGGTGCTGGCGGAAAGTCATCCGCAGTGCATCACCCATCTCGAGACCCGCGAGAATACACAGGGCAAGGGGCTCGACAAGTGGGTGGCGGTGCTCCCCCGTGTGCTCATCGAGGACGGATTGATTGTGATGGGGGATGACGGATATTATCGTTTCAGCAGGGAGACGAGCAAGGGCAAGGATGAGCTGGCTTTGTTCAATGCCGTTTGGGCAGAGATGGTGGCCATCACGTCGCAGTATTTCCCTATGTTGTTGCTGCTCACGGCTCCCTTTCTGTCGGTGTCGTTGAAGCTTGTTCAGCGCAAGAGCCGGCTTCCGGGCATTCACCACTTTATTTTCGCTTTGCACTACACGGCTTTTCTCGAGTTCCTGATGATATGCATATACGTGCTGCATCTCACAGTGGCTCCCCCGGTGAGGGTGCTGGAGTGGATCATGGCGGTGGGTTCGTGTGCGTATCTCACGGTGGCTTTTCGCAAGGTTTATGCTCCATGCGCTTGGGGCAAGGCGGTGGTCAAGTCGCTGCTGACGAGCCTGATTTATTCCTTCATCCTTTTGATGATATTCATAACGATATTCTTCATCGCTTGCTGTGCTCAGGTTGATTAAGAAAAGAATCTGCCCCACCCGTTCTCGAGTGGGGCAGATTGTTTATTGATAAATGATGCGGCCTTGAGGCTCGGCGTATTCGGTGCCGATGGTGCCGCCCAGGTTTGTTTCGAGGTAATGGCGCAATATCTCTATTTCGGCTCCATAATAGGTGGAATCGGGTTGGACACAACTCAGTATGCCTGAGCCGCCTTGCTCGAGAATGAGGTAGTCTAATGTTGCTACCGTGTATTGGCGGGCATTCTCCACCGCTCTCCATTCGCCGCTCTGCTTGTCGAGCACTTCCACTTGCGACACACGCCGCTCTCCGGTGCTGACGTGTGAGAACATTCCTGTTTCTTCATGCTTCACCGCCGGTGAGGGAATGTTGGCATTCACCTTAAATCGCAGTCCGCTGACTTGCATGAATGTGCCGGCCTCTGCGGGCAGTGCCGACACAGCGAACTCGAGCACGTCGAGCAACTGCGCCCCCGTAAGTGTGCCTGTGGCTATCATGTCGCCGAAGGGCATCACGTTGTATAGGTCGTTGAAGAGGATTTCGCCACGCTTTATGTCTGCGCGAATGCCACCACCATTGATCATCGCAATGTCGGCACCGGTGAATGCACGCAGGGCATCGGTGCAGAAGTCTCCGAGATTGGACTCTTGCTTGCGCACAATGCGCTTTCCGGCGGCATCGTAAATCGTGAGGTCCACCTCGCTGCTGCCAATGACAAAGTTGCCCTGGCTGCTCACTTCCTCTTTCAAGTGCTCAACAAATTGTTGGCAATCGCTATCGGCTGCAACTTCGCCATTGCTTATGTCGACAAGAGAAGCGTCGAGCGTTCCGTCTGTGTTGATGGTAAGCCGTCCAACGTATTGAAAGCCTGAGCCCGATGAGGTGAGCAGCACCGGATGTCCCTCCTTGTTGCTGACAAACTGTTCTTCGATGACGTGGTGGTCGTGACCGTCAATGACAGCGTCCAGCCCCGTGGTGTTTCGGATGAGTTCCAAAGAATTAGAGTGTCCTCCGGTTTTAGGGCTGTCGCCCAAATGGGCCAGTGCCACAACATAGTCTGCCCCTTCTTTGCGAGCTTCGTTGATGAAGTGTTGGGCGTTATCGTAAAAAGTCTCACGCATGAAGCTATAGAGCGGATGGCCCTGCTCGTCGCTCAGGCTCGCAACCGTTCCGCTTGTGGTTGTCGTAAGGCCTAAGTAAGCCACGTCCACGTCGCCATAACGAATGATGTGATAGGCAGGATAGGGGTGGGCATTTGTTTGCAGGTTCTTAAGGTTGGCGCACAGGACGGGGGCTTCCAAGGCTTTGGTGAGCGCAAACATTTGCTGCATGCCGTAGTCCAGTTCGTGATTGCCCAAAGCCACCACATCATAGCCTACATAATTCATCAGCCTTACAATTTGCTCCCCTTTGGATATGGCTCCCACAAGGCCGCCGCTGGCAAAGTCGCCGCATGACACCGTTGAAACATAGCTCGTGCGAGACAAACTCTCGTTGCGGAGCGACACAAGCATCGGATAACCATCGACAGCGCAATGCACATCGTTGTCGAACAAAACCACTATCGGCTGCGTTGGCAAGTCGGGCAATTGGGGTTCGAAATGGTCGTCGGCACAGCCCCCGAACATCAAGCTGCAAGCAGCCAGGACAACCATCAAAATACGTTTTGTTTTCATAAGCTGATATATTTATGCTGCATAGGTTATAAACAAAGAGACAATGGTCAATGCAGAAGGCGAAAGGCTTGCTGCAAGTTAGATTTGAGCATAGCAATCAATGTGATGTCTATCCTCGAACTCTTCTAAAAGTATGTCACGTTCCATATAACTGTAGTCATCTTTTATCCATTCGCTAACTGTCTTTTGCTCAATATATCCTCCGTCTAAGCGATAAATTTTCGCAGTTCCTTCCCATAGGTATTCGTCATCATCTTCGTCATAGTAGATGTCTCCGCTGTCATCACGTGCTTCTTCATGGTGAAATCCTACAATCACTTCGCCATAGGGAGAGGTTGCTAAGTGGTAGGAGCTGCCATACTCCCCATCGATGATTTTGAAGCCCATGCTGTTGTACAGGTTGGAGTAAGCTCTTAAATAACCATAGTTGTATTCGTAATCCGAAAAACGCCCACCGCTTGTGCCGATGCTTCCCACGATGGAAACCAGTAGCGGCAATAAAACAGCGGCTCGCAGGGCTTTCTTTTTGGTGATAATAAATGTGCAAATCCAAATCAATATGAATGAAGGAATGCCAAAACAAAGGGTAAGATAATGGGGAGACCAATCAATCAAGGAGGCAGCCAAGGGAAAGGCTACGAGGCTGATGAGGTAACCGACGAATGAAATGCCTATGCTGACGAGCAGGGCGATGATGGTGATAGTCTTTTGGCTCATAAAGATGGTTTTGAGAAGTAAAAAGGTGTGGCTCAGTTTGAACCACACCTCTGTTTCTTGCTTAATCCTGTGGAGCTATTCCATATTCATTATAGCCTGCATCGCCCTGGGTGGCAAGCAGAATGATGTTGTAGATGGGGCAGAGCAACCACCATCCGCAGTGCCCGGTGTCGTGCAGGCGGCGTACGCCGGCGGCAATGCATGGGATGATGCAAGCCAACCCGGCAATCCAACCAATAAAGGGGATGCTGTTGATGAGGAAGACCGCAAGACAGAACCACCAGTATTCGGAGCGACTGGCACGGCCGTTGAATGTGGCATACTTCTCAAAACAAGTCTTGATGGAATCAGTGAATGTCATATTGAGCTTATCTTAAGGGGTTACAAAGCAGAAAGGAAACCGAAAGCAAAGCTCACAATGAATGTCAGCACGCCACCTCCCAAAGAGATGAAGCACCACATCTTGGCTTGTTCTGCCGCTTGTTGTGCTCCGGCAGAGTCGCCGGCTCTCCAGAGTTTTTCAACTTTTGTGGCATAAACAATGCCGGGAATGCCGAGAGGCCAGCAGCACAGGATGGTGGTGAGGATGGTCCAGACAAGATAGTTGTCAGGGCATTGACCGGTGGGGTCAGCTGGGGGGATGCCGGCACCATTGCTGCCGGGAGCTACGGGCGGCTGGGGCATACCCGATGGCTGGAGGGGAGGAGGAGTGATGGCAGCCGGAGCAAACAAATGTTTCAGTTCTTCCACTTCTTCGGCTTTCTTCCATTCGCTCATGCCTTCGCACCAAACCAAGGTCTCTTTCATGATGCCGCAAGCTGAAAATTGCCCAACGGGAATGGGGCCGGCTTGCTGGCCATACTTGTTGACGTAATAATACTGTTTCATAATTGTGTGTTATTTGTATTTATTTGTTCTTCTTGCTTCAAAGTGTCTGCACGCGACAAAGATATAAAAAATGTGATATTATGTAAATCCAAATAGGTTTTTTCTTAAAAGAATAGAACCATATGCGAAGATTTATAGCATTTTGTATATAAAATCCTCTGTTTCTCTTGTCTTTCGAATGGCTCCCTGAGACTTGCGCGAAGTAGTTTCAAAAATAATTGCCTGGTGTGGAAACTGTGCTGAAGCGTTTTCGCTTTTTCTGCATGCTTCAGAAAGATGGTCTTTGTCATAGCAAAACAGAAAGGTTGCTTTGCTCCTCGGCAAGGCAACCTTTCTGTTTTGATGGGTTTACTATGTGAACCGAAACTTACTTCACATAAACTTTCTTGCCATTGATGATGTTGATGCCCTTCACGGGTTGTGCAAGGCGACGGCCATCGATGGAATAGATTGCGGCATTGCTGTTGATGGTGATGTTGGAGATACCTTCGGGAGTAACAGCGGTGATGTCGGCTGCTTCCCAAACGTTGAGCTGCAGCGTGCCGTTGTAGAAACCGGGATAGCCCACCACGTTAACAGTGCTGTTGGCTTCAACTTCGAACACGGCGTTCTTGTCCTTCTGATAGATGGCCACGGTACTGCCGTTCTGCTCAATTTCACCATTGCGGCTTTCGAAAGGAGCTGTGAGTGTTGCGTTGGTAACCTTAACACGCATGTTGGTGTACTTCTCGCCATTGGCAAGGAGCTCGGCCACGGTTACTTCTGTGCAAGGTACTTCTGCGCCTTCCACAACAGTTGCTCCGCCAAGTTCGATGGCTGCAATCTGAACTGCACCACCATAGAGAGAAGTTGTAACAACCACTTCTCCGTTGATCTTCTGGCCGGCTGCGAAAGTGTGTCCGCTCACATAACCATTGATACCGGCATTGGCATCTTGAATGTAGAAGTTGCTACCGTTGATATAGGTAATGATAGCATCGGTGAGCTTCACAGTGTGCTTGCCCACGGCTTCAGCTTTGAGTGCTGCAAGACCGCCCACCACAACAACGGGTTCTTCCTTGGCTACGATGCTCACTTCGCCTTCGCCCTTCAGTTCAAA
The DNA here is from genome assembly GCA_017547385.1 of Bacteroidaceae bacterium. Classification (GTDB taxonomy): domain Bacteria; phylum Bacteroidota; class Bacteroidia; order Bacteroidales; family Bacteroidaceae; genus Alloprevotella. Next base: position 48,622 of record JAFYPU010000024.1, on the reverse strand, counting down.
GTTTTTCACCTCCCAAGTACCTGCCAAATCGGCTGTGCTGGTGTAAACGAAAGCGATTTGGGCTTTCTTGCCAACATAAGCACTGAGATCGGCGGTTGAAGTAACGAAAGTCCAGCTTGTACCTTCAGGAACAACATCGAGGGTAAGGGCTGACCACTCTTCTGTACCTACTTCTTTCACCATTACTTTGCAAGCTGCAAGGAAATTCTCTTTACTTTTGAAGTAGTTGCCGGCTTGTTCGAAACTCAGAGAGAGCTTGGTGGCCTTGGTGAAGTCAAATTCGGGAGAGAGCAACCAACTTTCAGAAGGAAGATTGGTTTTGTTGACATAGGCAGAAGCCTTCATGTAGCCGTAGCTGTCATATTTCCAAACGTAGGTAGAGCCTTCGGGAAGCAGCACATCGTTGAACACAAAGTCGCCTTGGCTGTTAGCAAAGGTCTCAGCCCACAAGGATGTGGGAGTTGCAGGAGTGTCAGGAGTTTCTTCTCCGCCTTCTTCGCCACCTTCTTCTCCGCCTTCACCAGTCGAAGTTTTCACGAGGCAAACATCATCAACGATGAGGTCGCCACTGTTCTTGGGGTTCATGATGAGGATGCAGAGCGTGGTGTCAGAGTCAAGTGTAAATTCATGAGAAACTTCAGTCCACTCAGTGGAAGAAATTTCAATGTTGTTGGCAACGTACTTATAGCCATTGTTGCTGTTCAACTTGCCGGCGTCATCAATCAATGCGATACCGGGCTTACACTTTGTACCTTTTGCCCAAAATGTCAAGGTGTAAGTGCCGGCTTCGAAAGCGGTTTCCTTATAAGCCAAGCGCTTGTTGCTTGTGGCACCGCTGACAAACATAGCATATTTACCACCGTGGGCATCCATACTTTGACTCAGTGTAGCATTTCCTGCTGTGGTGGCCGTCTTCCAATTGTCGGCATCACCATTTGTCCATGTTTCGAAATCGCCATTTGCCAATAGGTTCTTCTGTGCCGAAGCCGAGAAGACCATTGCAAACATTGCGATGAAAAGGAGTAGAGTTTTCTTCATACGTCTTTGTTTTTTAGAGTTTATAAATGGTTTGTGAATAATGCTGAAGTGTTGTTTAACAAAGCAAAGGTAGGGAAAGAATTTTGTGCAGACAAAGTTTTTTGTGCTAAAAAGCTGTTACATCCGTGGGGTGGCATGTTTCGACACGTCCGAATGCACAATGCGGAATGGAGTGATGTGCCCTGTTTTGGTGGAGGGGCTTTTGCATCATTCCATCCCGCATTGGGGTATGTGGTCGGTTTATGCCGTTTCCAGCTATTTGCCTTTGTGGCGGTTGGCCCGGCGTGTGTGTATTTCGGCTTTCTTCTTGGCGGCTCCCGAACCGTGTTGACCGGTGATGTAGCTCTTTTTCTTGGCTTTGGTCTTCACTTTGTCATCTTTGGGAGCGGTGCGCAGTTTTGTTCCTTTGAACACGATGCCGCCGGTGATGGCTTGTGTGATTTCTTCTTCGCCTGCTTTGCGCATGGTGATGGAGCTTGTGAGGAGTGAAATCAATGGTGGAACAGGCGGATGCCGGTGAAGGCCATTGCGATGCCGTATTTATCGCAAGTGGCAATGACATGGTCGTCGCGCACACTGCCTCCGGCTTGTGCCACATATTGCACACCGCTCTTGTGAGCGCGTTCGATGTTGTCGCCGAAGGGGAAGAAAGCATCGCTGCCGAGTGCCACTTCCGTATTTTGTGCGATCCAGGCTTTCTTCTCCTCGATGGTGAGGGGCTCGGGGCATTCGGTGAAGAACTGCTGCCATGCGCCATCGGCCAGCACGTCGTTATAGTCTTCAGAGATATAGATGTCGATGGTGTTGTCGCGGTCGGCGCGGCGGATACCCGGCACGAAGGGGAGGTTCATCACTTTGGGGTGTTGACGCAACCACCAGATGTCGGCTTTGTTGCCGGCCAGGCGTGTGCAGTGAATGCGGCTCTGCTGTCCGGCACCGATGCCGATGGCTTGTCCGTCCTTGGCGTAGCAAACGCTGTTGCTCTGTGTGTATTTCAAGGTGATGAGGGCAATCATCAGGTCGCGGCGAGCGGCTTCGCTGAATGTTTTGTTCGCGGTCGGGATATTGGCAAAGAGTTCGTCGCCGGTGAGGTCTATTTCGTTGCGTCCCTGTTCGAAAGTTACGCCATACACTTGTTTGCGTTCGATGGGCTCGGGGCGATAATCGGGGTTCACTTTCAATATGTTGTAAGTGCCCTTGCGCTTTTCGCGGAGAATTTCGAGAGCTTCGGGGGTGAAGTCGGGAGCAATCACTCCGTCGCTCACTTCACGCTTGATGAGCAGAGCGGTTGCCTTGTCGCAAGTGTCAGAGAGGGCGATGAAGTCGCCGTAGCTCGACATGCGGTCTGCACCTCTGGCGCGTGCGTAGGCTGTGGCGATGGGGCTGAGCGGTTCGGTGATGTCGTCCACGAAATAGATTTTGCGCAGGGTGTCGCTCATGGGCAATCCCACGGCAGCACCTGCCGGACTGACGTGCTTGAACGAGGTGGCGGCGGGCAGACCTGTGGCGGCTTTCAGCTCGCGCACCAATTGCCAGCCGTTGAGGGCGTCAAGGAAGTTGATGTAGCCGGGACGGCCGCCGAGCACTTCGATGGGGAGTTCGCCCTCTTCCATGTAGATGCGTGAGGGCTTTTGGTTGGGGTTGCAACCATACTTCAATGCCAATTCTTTCATTGCTTGTGTTTTATCTTGTTTGTATGTTTGTTTCGTGTGTGGCTGTGCCAAGTGAGCGCAAAGTTACGCATTTTCTGTGAGATGATGAAAGGGGGCGTAGGGTATTGGGGCGGTCTTTCTGCTTCGGCTGACAGCTGTTTGTGTTTATCTTCGATGTCCTTGATGTCGGATTCCCGGTCTCTGCAATGTGGGGCACTGCTTGTGGTATGTGGGTGAGTGCTTTTTTGTTTGTGCAGGATAGTGGGACATTTTCGGAGGAATGGAGATGGATTCAGATGTGTTGCTGTTCAAAAATTATGCAGTCATGGCAGATACGGGGAAGTGTGTAGCGTATAATTCGTTTTTTTTTCATAACATTGCATTGTCCGATGGTATGCTTGTATTTCTTCTTTGGTGATTTTAACCGGCATTGGTTGAGATTTCGGAATGTGTATGAAAAAGAACGGACGAAGGTACGTCATTATGGAAAAAAGGAAAAAGATACATATCGTGTGTTTCCAAACTCCGTATCCGGCTGACTATGGCGGAGCAATTGATGTATATCACAAGGCGAAGGCCCTGAAGGACGCCGGTTGCCATGTGGTGTTGCATTGTTTTGAATACGGAGGTCGCGGATACAACGATGCATTGTTGCGAATTGCTGACGAAGTGTTCATGTACAAGCGCAAAACCGGTTTGTTGCAGTTTCTGTCGTTTGTCCCCTATATCGTGAAGACCCGCACATCCGATAGCCTGCTGCATAATTTGCTGAAGGACGATGCTCCCATCCTGTTTGAGGGTACACATACCACGGCATTACTGAATGCACCTAAATTGAAACACAGAAAGAAGTTTCTGAGGATGCACAACATAGAGAGCGAGTACTATCTACAGTTGGGGAGGGCTTCGACATCGCTGATAAAGAAAATCTTTTTCTTTGTCGAATCTTTCAAGCTACGGCATTATGAGTCGCGTCTCAAGAGTGCTGATGTGATCTTTGCAATTACAGAGAAGGACAAAGCTTTTCTGACATCTCTGTTGCCGGTGTGTAAAGCTGTGTTGTTGCCTTGCTTCCACAATGGAGACTGTTCGGAAGAATCGCCTGCAGTTGCAGAGGATGGCAAATACATATTATATAATGGAAACTTGGGGGTGGAGGAGAACGCAAGGGCTGTGCATTATCTGATGGACCGGGTAGTACCTTTGACGGGGCAGGCACAATGGGTCTTTGCCGGAGGGAAACCTCATAAAAGCCTTGTGAAGAAAGCCGAAAACCTGGATAAAGTAACCATCAAGTCTTGTCCGTCGGATGCCGAGATGGATGCACTTATACGCGGTGCTGCCGCAAATGTGCTCATTACCTTTCAGGCTACGGGAATAAAACTCAAGTTGTTGAATGCGCTCTACAAGGGTGGCCACTGCATAGTGAATGATGCAATGGTGGAGAGCACGGGACTGGCCGACCTTTGTATCGTTGCCAACAGCCCACAGGCAATTGCAGCAGCCATTGATGAGGCTCTGCGCAAGCCTCTCGCAGCTTCAGAACTTGCGGATCGACAAGCATGGTTGCACCGCTTGTACGACAATGACAACAGCATACGTGTGCTGCTTGATTTTTTATGATTGCTCCCTCCTGCCGAGTGTTATTGCATCGAAACAAAACTTGCCGGAAGCGTTTTCAGAAATGCTTCCGGCAAGTTTTGTTTCGATGGTTGTTGTTATGTGAAAAACGTCCTTACTCTTGTAAATCTTCCGAACCCTCGCTCTGCAAGTCTGTGCCCCAGTGGGTCGAAGCCAGACGCTCTTCGCGGCGGCGCACTTCCTTGGCCTTTTTGGCGTAAATAATCATGCGCAACGACTGACTGTAGGAGAAATAATTCCACATCCAGTTGAAGAGCACGATAATCTTGTTGCGAACACCCAGAATGGAGCGCAGGTGCACCACTAACCACATCACCCATGCCACGAAGCCGGCCATCTTCACCTTGCTGAACTCGGCCACAGCACGGTTGCGGCCCACAGTGGCCATTGTGCCGAGGTTGCGATAGCGGAAAGGTTTCATGTCCTTGCCCTTGGCCAGGCGGTGCAGGTTCTTGGCGAGCAGATTTCCTTGCTGTATGGCCACTTGTGCCAACTGTGGATGTCCGCCCTCCCAAGCCGGGTCGCCGGTCATGAGGCATTGGTCGCCGATGCAGAACACACCGTCCAAACCTTCCACTTCGTTACAAGCATTCACCTTGATGCGGCGGCCGCGTCCCAAAAGTTGTTCGGGCATATTGCCGATGGGTTCGGCAGCCACGCCGCTCACCCAGATAAAGGTGCGCGTGGCAATGGTGCTCCCGTCCTTCAGTTTCACGCTGTGGTGGTCGTAGTCCGTAACCATCTTTCCCAACAGCACGTTCACGCCCATGCCGCGCAGATATTTTTCCACGTGAGCCGAACTTTCCTCACTCATGGCCGGAAGCAAGCGGTTGCCGGCCTCAATCAGATAGATGTTCATCCAGCTCGTCGGCAGGTCGGGGTAGTCTTTCGGCAATACGAAGTTTTTCATTTCTGAAAGTGCACCGGCAATTTCCACACCCGTGGCACCACCACCCACAATCACGATGTTGAGCAACTCCTGACGTTCGCGGTCGCTGGCACAGGTCAGCGCACGTTCGAAGTTGTCGAGCAGCGCATTGCGCAGTCCCATGGCCTCGCTCACGTTCTTCATGGGCATGGCCTCTTGCTCGATGGGCGAATTTCCAAAGAAGTTGGTGGTTGTTCCGGCTGCCAGTACCAAATAATCATATTGCACCTTTCCGATGCTCGTCTGTATGATTTTGTGTTCGGGGAAGATGCTGCGCACTTCAGCCATGCGGAAGTAGAAATCCTTGCGACGCTGGAAAATCTTTCGGAACGGGAAAGAGATGCTGCTCGGCTCGATGCCGGCGGATGCAATTTGGTAGATGAGTGGTGGGAACTGGTGGTAGTTGTTTCTGTCGATGAGCACCACTTGATATTCGTGCTTGGCGCATAGCTTGTTGGCAAGTTTGAGGCCGCCAAAGCCGCCTCCCACAATCACTACGCGCTTTTTGTCGGTTTTGGGAACGTTGAAGCTCATTTACTTATAGAGATTATATAGTTTCTTACAGGGTTCGAGAAGTTGAAAGCCGCTTTCAGAAGAGCAGCCATCCCGTGATGCCGCACAGCAGCAGCATGAAGAGGGGATGAAAACGGTAGAGCGCGGTTCCGACCAAGGTGGCCAGTGCCAGGAAGAGGCTCACTCCGAATTGCCATGGGTGTGTGGATGGCGAACCAAAGCTGTCGACATTGATGAGCATCACAGCGGCAGCAGCAATCAGTCCCGGCACGATGGGGCGAAGCACCACAAGAATACTTTCGTAGATGTTTTCCCAATTTTTGACGCGCTGCAGGCGGTCGGTCAGCGTTGCGAATCCAATCGAGGGCAAGGCGCAGACCAAGGTGCAAAAGGCACTGCCACCGATGGCTGCGCCCACTCCGAATTGCTTCACCAAGACGGCATATCCCGTCAGTGTGGCTATGTTCAGCATGTCGGCACCGGGGGTGATGCGGCTCAGGGCAATGACATCTGCCATTTGGGCGGCAGTGAGCCATTCATGCCGGGCCACGATTTCGTGCTCGGCAAAGGCCAATAGCGCATCGGTTCCACCGTAACCGAAAACGGCGATTTGCAGGAAACTCAGTAGCAGATGGAGATAAATGATAAGCATCGGTGAGTGTGTGGATAGGGATGGTGTGGAGCAGAGGTGCTTTCGGCGTTTTGACTATTTGTTGTTCTCGTCCGAATGTATGAAGCGGGCATACAGAAATCCGGCAAAGGTGGCAGCCAACACAACAAGCGTGGGCGAGAGTCCCACAAGGGCAACGGCCACAAGGGCCATGACGGGCAGCCAAAGGTTGCTCAGATTGACACCGGCACTGCGCCCCATTCGCCAGCAAGCCAAAGCCAACAAAGCAACGAGGCCGGGGCGGACGCCTCGCAAGAAGCGTTCCACCCCGGGATATTCACGAAAATCCATAAAGAATGTGGCGATGATTAAGAGCGAAACGAAAGCCGGCAGTGTGGTTCCGGCCACGGCGGCAATGCTTCCGCCCAGTCCGCCCACCTTACGCCCGATGCCGGCTGCCAGGTTCAGACTGAAGATGCCCGGCAGGGCTTGGGCTGTGGCCACACACCCGGCAGTTTCGGACTCGGTGAGCCATCCGTTCTTCTTGATGGCGGCTTCGATGGCCGGCAGCATGGCGTAGTCGCTGCCAATGGCAAGCCATCCGGTCTTGAAGAAGGTGAGAAAGAGGTGCGTGTGTGTGTTCATCGTCGGGATGTGGATTTTCCGATGGGCTTATTGATGCTGTTCGCGATAGAGGTCGTTGACGGTTTTCACCGGATTGAAAGTACTGAGCGGCACTTCCACAAACACGGTGTTCCAGTTGCTCATTGCACCGTTCCAAAGACCGGGAAGTTCGAGGGCTTTCAGTTCTTTTCCGTCCTTGCTCTTGTGTGAGATGAAGCCGGTGGCGGGGTCCACAAAGTCGGGCAGGTGGAAAGCCTTGCCTTGATAATCTTTCACGGCGCACACCAAATCAACGGGGTTGAAGTGCGTACCGTTTTCAAACATGCTGCGAGCATTTTCGTCGCCCATGTCGATTTGTGAACTCTCAAGGATTTGCAATGAAATGGTGCCGTCGGGATTGTAGGCAAGGAAGGGACCGCCTCCGGGTTCGCCCACGTTGCGTACCATGCCGCAGACGCGCATCGGTCGGTGCAGCTTTTGGCGCAGATAGATGGCCAGTTCGGTGTCCTCCAGGGTCTTTGTCTCGGGGTTTTTGCAATAGAGTTTTTTCTGCACGAACTGCAGCATTTCCATGAGGTCGTCCATGGTGTAGCGTCCGCTGTCGAGTTTTTCCAGATAGCTGTAGGTTTGTTTCTGCAGCGTAACGAGGATACCGGCCAGCAGTTTCTTATAGCGCACGGTGTCGTCTTTCAGACGGTCGGGCACCACGTTGTCGATGTTCTTGATGAAGACAACATCTGCGTCTATGTCGTTGAGGTTTTCGATGAGCGCGCCGTGGCCTCCGGGACGGAACAGCAGGCTTCCGTCAGCATTGCGGAAAGGTGAGTTGTCGGCATTGGCTGCCACGGTGTCGGTGCTCGATTTCTGTTCTGAGAAGCTGATGTCGAAAGAGGCTTGGTGGACTTGTGCGTAGTCGGCGGCTTTTTCTGCCACTAAGGCTTCGAACAATGGGCGGTGTTCCGGAGAAACAGTGAAGTGAACGGCCACGCGTCCCTCGCCATCTTTGGCATAGAGTGCTCCCTCCACAAGATGTTCTTCCAACGGTGTGCGTGAACCTTCGGCATAGCGGTGAAATTTCAGCAGTCCTTTGGGCAATTTACCATAGTTCAGTCCCTCGCTGCCAAGCATGGCTTTGACCACGGCTTTGTAGTTGCCTTCGTCCAACAATGCTTTGATGTTTTTGCCGTGCAGTTTTTGACAAGCGGCATCAAGGTCGGCATAGAAGGCAGCATCTTCCAGACGGTCGAAGTACTTCTTTTCGAAATCGGTTGTGGGAACATCATAATCGGCATCGGCAAAGGCAAACATGTCCTTGAACATTCGGCTTGCCGCGCCCGAAGCCGGGACAAATTTCACTACTTTGTGAAGACCCGAACCGGTGTAAGCGTCCCAGGCGGCCATGTATTCCTGTTGTTCGGTTTCAGATGGGGCCAAAATGCCTTTCTCTGTGGAAGCGGCAGCACTGAGTTTCAGATAAGGAAAGCCCTTTGCGAAACATGCCAGCTGCGCAGCCAGACGTTCTTCGCTGATGCCTTTGGCGGCCAGTTGCTGTTTGTCTTTTTCTGTCATCATGATATGTGTTTTTAGGTTAGGTTCGGGTGTTGCAAAACGGTGAGGCGGTGTCGATAACCGGCCAATCGGCAAAAGCACCGGCACACCACATCCGCAAAGGTAGGAATAATAATTGTATGCAAGGCTTTGCAGTGAATGAAAAAAGGATGCCGAAAACAAAAAAACGATGCTTCACTCCTGCGCGTGCTTTCCGTGATTTTGCGCAAGGCGTTTAGAAATTTCTGCAAGCACTGCAGAAATTTCTAAACGCCTTGTAGATTTTTGTGCATGCTATGTTCGTTTTTCGGACAAAACGTAAGCTGCAAGGCCGTGAAGCGGCTGAAAATAAGCATAGAGTGCTGACGTTTTGATGTGAGGAGCTGATGTTGCCGGGTGCGACGCAGATAAATAAAAACCGAAGCAACATGCTCACAAAGAGCTTGTTGCTTCGGTTAAGTCGGAAAGAGGCGACTCGAACGCCCGACCCCTACGTCCCGAACGTAGTGCGCTACCAACTGCGCTACTTTCCGATTTTTTCGCTGCAAAGGTAGGCTTTTTATTTGTATCGGCAAATTTTCGCGATTACTTTTTTGAAGTCCACGCTCTTCGGTGGCACAATTCTGTGGCGAAGATGCAGTCCTCGGAAATGCCATAGGGGGTAGGAAGGAGGGCGAGCAGGGCTTTGTGTTTACTTTTCCACCTTCACGTCGATGATTTGCTTGGGATGGCGAGGGTCGTTGGTGATAAGCAGAATGCGTCGGCGACCTTTGAAATAGTTGCTGTTGGCGTTGATGGTGATTTTGAGTTTTTCGCTCTCGCCCGGAGCAATGCGTCTGCTGCCGATGCTGACACTGATGCCGGGGTTGTACACCTGCAGGGTGCGAATGACGAGCGGCGAACGGCCGGTGTTGGTGAGTGTGAGCGTTCCGCTGAGTTTCTTGCGGTTACCCATTTTTCCCAAGTGGATGGTGTCGCTGCTGAGGTGGGCAATGGGGGCATATTCCAAGGGTTGAGAAGCGTCGGGCTCGGGCAGGAGTGTTGCGGAGATGTTGATTTCGTTGTCCTTCTGCACCCTATCGCCCGGGAAACGGCTCAGATAGATGTCTGCCTGCGTCAGACCCATTTCGCGCAGCATTTGGCTGTTCAGCGTCAGGCTGATGGTGCCCACACGACCGGGACGAATGGTCTCGGGGTCGGAGGTGGCGGTGATATACTTGGGCAGGTGCATGAGCTGAGGCGTGTAGGAGGATTTTCCACCATTGAACACGGAAATGGTGCGCACAGGTGCTTCGCCGCGCGTAACGTCGTCGAACTCGATGACGTCGGTGTCAAGATATATCTCTCCGATGCGTACGGGGAAGTCGCCCGAGTATTCTTTTCGTTCAAGCACCACGGCTCCGTTGAGTTGCAGAAAAACGGGACGCTCGGAGGCGTTGGTATAGACGGCGATGTGTTTGGAAAAGTGGCCGAGCATGGCGGCATCGTATGTGGCACTGATGGTGCCTTTCTCACCGGGACGTATGGGGTCGTGGGTCCATGCCACGGCTGTGCAACCGCAGTCGGGGTGCACCTCGCGTATCAGCAGATTTTCGCTGCCTCGGTTGGTGATATGAAAAGTGGCAAGGGCGGGGATTTTCCATGTGAGGGTGCCCATGTCGTGCGTGGTCATGTCAAAATAGGCCTGCGGTTGGGCGATGGCGGCTGACGACAGACATAAAGCGGCAGTGAGCAGAGAAGTGCGTAGTTTCATTTGTGTGGGTTTTGGAGTGGAGTGAGGTTGGTTGAGAGTGTGTGTTTATGGGTTGAGCAGGGGGAGCAGGGCGTTGACATCCTGTTCGGCATCGCCCTCTTGCAAAAGGCGTGCGCGGAAACGGCTCAAGGCTTCCTCCAAAGGCTTAAGGGTGCTTTCATTGCCGGTGGCACGATATTCTTCACGCAAAAGGCGCACCTTCTCGGCGGCTTGCAAACCTTCGATGAAGCGTTCCATGCGAATGCTTGAGGCACCGGGATAAACGATGTAGCAGTCGCCGCCCACCCAGGTGCGGAAGCGGGCATCTTGCAACGGCGATTTGGTCCAGCTGTTATAGGCCCAGCGCAAGTATCCGTCGAGCCCGGAAGCCATGGCGTGCAAAGGCAACCACACGGCTTCGCTGGTGGCTGAGCACACAAACACATTGGGGCGTGCCTCCGTGCAACAGGTGTAAACGGTGCTCACCTTGCCCTCGGCGGCGCGTCGCTCGCGCACTTCTGCTGGAAGCGTTTCGCCGAAAGGCAGACACAGGTCATAAACCTGCGGCTCCACTTCAGGATAATAGTGGCACTGGCTGGAGATGCGGTAGCCCGAGTCGGCTTTTTGCAGAAGCTCGATGGCGGCACGCATGTGCTGTCGGGGACGTTCGTCAAGGGCAATGCAGGTGCGTTCGAACCATCCTTTTTCTTTCAAGTGACGAGCAAAGTCTTTTAGGAAGGGAAGCCAATAATCCTCGTAAGCCTGTGTGCCCGGCTGTGCCTTGATGCGGCAAACACCGGCGGTGCTCACATCAACGTAGTCGAACTCTAAGTTCCACGGCACCAGGGTGTAGCAATTTATCTGTTGGGTGATGCCGAAACTCATGACGTATTCCACCCAGCGGTCAAACACTGTGTAATCATACGTCCACGTTCCGTCGGGATGGCGAAGGCGCATCACCATGCTGCGGAAAGCATCTTCGGTTTGCCCGTTCCAAGGACGGTTCATCACTGCGGTGGTGATAACTTTCTGTCCGGCTTCGGCCAATTTCTTCATGTTGGGGCGCATGGCTTCAAAGTGCTCGTCGCTCCACAAAGGTACGTTGAAGAAACGTGCGGCAGCATAGGGATTTTGCCAGAAATCGACGTGGAAAGGTCGTTCTTGCGGAGCGGTGAGTGTGCGCGGCAAGACGGTGATTTCGTAAGGCAAACGGTGTTTCCCAATCCCAATGCTTCCTTTGTAGGTGCCGGGTTGGGCATCGGCCGGAATGCTTATGCTGAGCCACACCGGGCGTGTGGAACATTGAACAATGTCGAGCGAAGTGCGCGGATCGAGGATGTCGGCCACCAAGAGGGAGTCCCATTCGGCCTTGTTGAGTCTGTAACCGCAGCCACCCTGGTTGTTCTTCAGACTGTCGGTGAGTACATAACGCACGAAGCTTAGTTCGATATTTTCCGCAGCAATCACATGTTTGCCGTTGCGCAGTTCACTTTTTGACAATGTGATGCCGGGAGCGGCCTGTGCTGTCCAAAAAACAGCCTGTGCGTTCACACGTTCGCCACGCCAAGCGCGGAGTTTCAGTTTGCCGGTAGTATTCTCGGGAATGCGGTGCCGCTCATAGTGCACGGCTGTGCTGCCCCATGCAGCTCGACTTCTCTTTACTCGCTTGTGCCATTGTGTGCTGTCGTCTGCCGGGCGCGAATCACTGAGTTCGGTGAAGTCGGGACAGACCTGGGCGTGCAAACTTGTGCATAGCATAATTGAAATTAGAAACAATATCTTCTTCATGGCGAAATGTATTTCTATTTTTCTAAATAGGGTGCTGTTATATTATTATATGTGTGCGGCATTTTGTGAAAAGCCTTTGTGCTTTTGAATGCCCCATCCGGAACTTACCGACCGGCACGTGCGATGAGGCCACGCAGTTTCTCGTTGAAGGCTGAGGCTGCGGTGAGTTCCTCGATGCAGAGGTGCATTCTGTATCTCCAGTATTGATTGGGATTGGAGGGCACGTTGATTTGTTCGGCCGCAGGGTCGTCGCGTCGCAAAGCACCGTCCATTCCCAGAAGGTCCTGCAAGGCGAGCAGGCAAAGCATTGACGGGCTTTCCAAGTGCTCCGCCACCACTTGTTCGCAGGCTTCGGGCGTAGCTTCTTGCGGTGCATCGCTGCGGTGTCGCAATGCATGGTGCCAGAAAGCCTCTGTCTGTTCGCGGCTCTCGCGCCACCAAAGTCGCAAAGGCGGCATGTCGTGTGTTGCGATGGTGGCAACGGAAAGATAAGGGTTGTCTTGCAAATTGTCGAAACGCACGCCGTAACGTTTGGGCATACGTTGAATTTCCAGCGAAAGCATGCCGAAATCTTCAAGCACCTCTTTCACACCGGCCGGCACCATGCCGAGGTCTTCGGCGCAGGGCAGGAGAGTGCCGGCAGCATTGTCGGGATGGCCAACAATGATGTGGAATTTCTTGCGCGCCTCTTTCGCCCAGAAGCGGTTGTGTCGGGAATAGAAAAAGTCGTCGTAAAGACGGTTAAAACACTGTTTCTGTTTTTCAGAAAGCAGGGCAAAAATCCGGGTGTGCTGTGCCGTGATGCGCGGATGGTATTTCTGCTCGTCTTCACTGTCTGTGAGGAAAAGCACCTCGGTGCATACGTTCATCAGAATGTCGCGCAATGTGCCTTCGGGAACGAGGCTCATGATTTTGCGTTGGGTGTCGGATTCAGAAATCAGCGTATACCATTTTCCGCCTTCGGGCAGCGCAAACGGAGCTTCGGTCTCGGTTTCCAACGGACGGAAGAAACGTTTCAGACCGGCACCTCCCACTTCTTCGGAAAGCTCCTCCAGGCGTTTTTCGGTGAGCAGCGGACGTGCCAAACGGGCGGCTTCGATGTCGAAACCCCAATGCCCGATTTCTTCCTGTGTGAGCGGAAGTGCCGGACGGAAGCGGCCCAAAATTCCATGTATATGGCAGAAAGGCACTTCCCAAATGCGGAAAAATCCGAGCACGTGGTCCACACGATAAGCATCGAAGTAGGTTCCCATGGATTGCAGACGCGCACGCCACCAAGCGTATCCGTCTTTTTCCATCTCCTGCCAATCGTAGGTGGGGAAGCCCCAGTTTTGTCCGTTTGCCGCAAAGGCATCGGGTGGAGCACCGGCCTGACCGTCGAAGTGGAACAAATGCGTGTCGGCCCAGGCGGGCACGCTGTCGCGGCAGATGCCTATGGGAATGTCGCCTTTGAGCACAATTCCCTTTGTGCGAGCCTGCTCGTGTGCCCGGCTCATCTGACGGTGCAGAACGTATTGCACAAAGCAGTGGAAGGTGCGGTCGCGTTCGGCCGTGGGGTTTTCGAGGAAGTAGGCTTCGATGTCGGCTTCGTCGTATCGGGCGCAGCGTTTCCAATCGCGGAAGTTGGCTGTGTTGTAAGTGTCGCGCAGATGGCAGAATGCGGCATAGGCCGGCAGCCAGTGTGTGTTGTTTGTCAAGAATTCTTTGTAACCCTTTGTGCGCATGATGCCGGCTCCTTTTTCCAGGAAGAGGTCGCGCAGGAATTGGGTTTTCAGATGCTCCACTGCTTCATAGTCAACTTCGGCAGCTTGGTTGAGTGCTCGTGCGGCTTCTCTGTGTTTTTTGAATGCGGCTGATGAAGTCCACTCGTTGGCGTTGACATAGATGGGATGCAAGGCAAAGACCGAGATTCCGTTGTAGGGGTAGGAGTCGTGCCATGTGTGTGTGGCTGTGGTGTCGTTGATGGGAAGCAGTTGCACTGCCTGCATGTTGACAGCCGCTGCCCAATCCACCAAACGGCACAGGTCGCCGAAGTCGCCGATGCCCCAGCTCTCTTTGCTGCGGAGCGAAAATACGGGAATAACCACACCGGCACCGCGCCAGGCTTTCATGGGGATGCGGGGTGTGTCGTCGGTGCGGCGAGCGGCCGGCTCTTTTTGCATGGGGTGGGGGCGGAGCTGCCGGTTGGCACCTTCTTCCCAAACGATGCGGCGCGGATCGCTTTCGTTGACCAATACATATTTATATTCTGCGCCTGCGGCAAAATCCGAGGCCAGCAGAGACGTTTCCCACTCATACACACCGCTGCGTTGCATCATTTTCACGTTTTCCGGCATCCATCGTCCCAGCGTGCCGCTGCTTCCCAAGACGCCCCAGCGCCATCCGGCAGGCGGTGGTGCAGCGTGCAGACAGAGCACATAGGGCACATCCAATGTTTGCAGGGTGTCGGGGCGGAACACGCAATGGGTGAATGCGGTGCGTTGCAGCACGTGCGGCAGCGGCCTATCCATCCAAGCGTCCGACAAGAGCAGACGGGGGCGCAGGCTCAGGCTGACGGTGCGGCAGCCGGCTTGTTCGGCACGGGCATAAGCATTGCCGTCGCGGCTCACCCGATAGGCGTAACGCAACGTTTCGGTGCCGGCCGGTATGTCAGCCGTGGCGGTCCACAATGTTCCGTCTTCGGTTTCAAGGGGCAGGGTGGCGGCCGTTCCATCGGCCTTATAGTCAACATAGAGGCGTTCGCCCCATGCAGTGGTATAGTTGATACAGAATTTTACTTGCGGCATGTTTTTGCAAAAACTTGCGCCGGAACATCCGGCATGGTGAGCATGAGCAACAAAAGTAGGCAAAAAAACTCGTAAACTGCTTTTGTGGCGATGAAAAGTGGGGCTTGAATTTTTTTTTAGGCCTTTGAGGCAAAAAAAACAGGGTTTCTTTTGGGAGTAAATGGGAAGTCTGTATATTTGCCAGCACATAACGGCTGTACCGGTTAGATTGGGATACTCATCAATAATTATCTGAAAACCGAGAATGCCGCTTCAGTTAATGGCGTGCCGATATGCGCTTGCGTAGGGTCGGATTACAGAGATTGAAGTAGCGCTCAAATCCTTTTTCCTCGGAGTTTCATCACATCATCGGTGCAGCCTTTTTTGTGCCCATGCGTCAAAGGAAAATCTGCAGTGCTTGCAGAATTTTCTGCAGTGCTTGTAGAATTTTCTAAACGCCTTGCAGATTTTCGGCCCAAGCCTTTCCGATTTTATGCACCCCTATCGGGGATATGCCGAAAGGGGGTGTGATTTGCTTTGCGTGGGTGTCTGGTTTCAGCAAAGCTCCCCGGTGTTTACCCTCCAAAATGCAAAATGGTGAGGTCAAAACCTCATTGTTCCCGCTCCAAGAGGGCGATTTGCACGCCAAAAGTTGGCGAGAGTGGATTTTATTCCCTATTTTTGCAACTAAATATGCAAAAATCAGTATGCGACAACTAAAAATCAACAAAAGCATCACCAACCGCTCGAGTGCGGCCCTTGACAAGTATCTTGTAGAGATCGGACGTGAAGAACTCATCTCCACCGACGAGGAAGTGGAGCTGGCGCAACGCATCCACCACGGCGACGCCGAGGCATTGGAACGACTCACACGCGCCAACCTGCGTTTCGTTGTCTCCGTGGCAAAGCAATACCAGAACCAAGGACTTGCGCTTAACGACCTCATCGACGAGGGAAACCTGGGTCTCATCAAGGCGGCTCAGAAGTTCGACGAGACGCGCGGCTTCAAGTTTATCAGTTACGCGGTGTGGTGGATTCGTCAAAGCATATTGCAGGCGATAAGCGAACAAAGTCGCATCGTGCGCATGCCCCTCAATCAGGTGGGTTTCCAAAGCAAGCTCACGAAAGCCATCGTCAACTTTGAACAGGAGTTTGAACGCCGTCCCTCTGTGCAGGAGTTGGCCGACATTCTCGATACCGATATTACGAAAGTTCAGGATGCCCTTGGCACAAACGGTAAAAAGGTAAGTGTGGACGCTCCGTTCCAAGACGACGACTCCAACTGCCTTATCGACATCATGACCGACGAGTCTGCGCCCGGCACCGACAATCAGATGGAACTTGAGTCGCTTTCCACCGATCTCGATGCAGCACTGCGCGTTCTCACTGAGCGCGAGCGTCTGGTGCTCCAGATGCTTTTCGGAATCGGCCGAAACGAGATGACTGCCGAGGAAGTGGCCAATACACTCAGCCTGACGCGTGAGCGCGTTCGCCAAATCAAGGAACGCGCTTTGCGCCGCCTGCGCGAAGACGACAACATCAAGATTTTGATGAAATACCTTGGGTAAGCAAAAGCGGAAGTGCCCCGTGGAAACATTCCGAACGGGTCGCCGCATTTTCGTCCCATATATATAATAATGTATAAGCATATTGGTCGGAGGCTCTGCACCGTGAGAAACAACGGGAGAGCCTTCGGCTTTTTTGTACCCGCTCTGCTGAAAAATACTTATACATTCCGGCGAGAAACAGATTTAGGAGAAAAAAAGTAAAAAAACACACTGCGAAGTTGTAACAAAAGCGGGGGTGTTGCGTTATCCTTTGTAGAAAGGCCGGAAAGCTGCGTGCAAAAACGGCCCCTTAATGTCCGATAAAACCATGGCCCAGTTCGAACAGACAGACACCGTTCAGACATCCTCGCAAGCCTTGCCGACCGCGTTCGAGCGGTTGGGGCGGAAACTGCGTGGCATGGCACGCGGCCTGCTGGGCAATGCCGACGATGCGGATGACGCGCTGCAAGAAGCTTTCTGCCGACTGTGGCCGCGCCGAAGCAGCATCCGCAGCGAGGAAGAGGCTGCACGATTGCTCACGGTTACCGTGAAAAATCTCAGCATCGATGTGCTGCGTCGCCGACAGACTTCCGATTGGGTGCCATTGGATGAAGAGCGAGATGCTGTGCCCGACGAGGAGGCCGCAATGCTTGAGAGCTGCGAGGAGCAGTATCGGCGAATTTCTACCCTGGTGGAGCAAAAACTCACTCCCTTGCAACGCGACATCTTGAACCGCCGCGAAATTTTGGGGCAGGATTACGAAGAAATTGCACGCGATCTGCAAATGCAGCAAGCGGCCCTGCGAACACAACTCTCGCGCGCCAGAAAAATCATCAGAGAATGTTACAAAAACGAAAGGCAATGATACAGAAACGCACATACACCGAAGCCGATTGGGATGCCCTTGTGGAGCGTTACTTCGAGGCCGAGACAACCGAGGCCGAAGAGGCTGCACTGCGTCGCTTCCTGTGTACACCGCAAGGCAGTGCTCCGCGCTATGATGAGGTGCGAGCCGTGATGGGCTTCTTCGCAGTGGGACGTTCGCAGCAAGCACCTGCCGTTTCGCAAAAGAAAGGACGCAGCATCCGCCTGCAGACACTGGGTCGCATCGCGGCAGCCGTGATTGTGGCCGTGGGAGTGGGATTGGCAGCCTGGCACACGCAGTCTCAGCCCACCGAGGTCTGCATTGCTTATGTGGACGGCCGCGAAATCACCGACCGTGAGGCAGTCATTGCACTTATGACCGGCACGATGCAGGAAGTCCTGGCCGAAGATCCCACTGCCGAGATGGAGGCGCAGATGAGCGAGATGTTTTCTGTAATGGACGAATAAAAAAACAAGAACCTATGAGACGTTTCCTTATATCCCTGTTTTTGGCTTTCACAATGCTTCCCTGCCTTTGGGCGCAGGACGGGCTCTCAGTGGAAACCTTTCTTGACAATTTGCGAAAGAAAGGAGAGCATGGCAAAGAAGTGGTGGTGAAAAACTACAATGTGGGTAAAAACATGATGACGCTTTACCGAAGTTGTTATCTGCAACTTTCGGATGCCCAAAGCCGTGAACTGGAAGCCTGCGTCCGGCGCGATGGAGCCTCGGCCGTAGAGAAAGAAACGGGAATGAAGGGCGGGCGACTCTACTATGCTTTCTATCGTTTGTCCGATGTGGGCAAGGATAAGCACCGCTATCTTTTCTATCGCAATCTGGCATTGCGGAGCGGTGAGAAGCCTTATGTGACGATTGTGTATATAGAGGGCACGGTTACGATGGCCGATTTGCGAAAACGCTTCGGTAAGTAGAAATTCACAACCCTAATCCGTAAAGCTAACCATTTAAAACATATTTATTATGAAACGCATTTACACTTTTTTATTTGGCATCTTGACTGCTGTCGGGGTTTCGGCGCAGGTCGTAGATACGTTGACGGATGTGCGACAGGTGGACCGCGTGTTGCTGCTCCGCACAGACAGTTCGCTCACCGTGGAACTGTATGGCCGTGAGGGCAATCCCGATTTTCGCCTCCGCCACACGCACACCTCGGCAAGTGATGCCGTCATCGAGAGCCGTGCCATGGGATGGGATTTTGCCTTTCCCGCACTCATGAAAGACAGGAAAAAAGAATGCAAAGCCTGGATGAGCATGGGCGGACTGCACTTTGGTTTCGTTACGGCCCTCGCAGCTCCACAGGGAATGAAAGTGGACATGGGCGCATCGTATGAAATTGGTTTTGAGGCGCTCAAAGTAAATCGCCGCTGGGGCAATGACGTGTTCAGTGTGGGGCTGGGATTTAACTGGAAGAACTACCGAATGACAGGCTACGAGCGTTTTGTTACAGACAACGGACGTACGCTTCTGGGCACTTATCCCACAGGTGCCGAGCCGGAGTATTCGCGCATCAAAACGTTCAGTGTGAGCTTCCCCGTGGAATATACGCGTCGACTGAAGCATCGTTGGGAAATCGGCTTGGCAGCCATCCTTAACGTGAACACTTACGCAAGTGCCGAAACACGTTACATGCTCGACGGCAAAGCCGAAAAGGATTTCAGCAAGAACTTGCACCACAACCGCATCAGTGTGGACCTGCGTGGCTCGGTGCGTTGGCGAGGCGTAGGTGCTTATGTGAAGTATAGTCCCTGCTCTGTGCTGAAGCAGGACTTCGGCCCGAAGTTTTCCGGACTCTCCACCGGGCTTACGCTCTTCATGTGAAAAATGCCTCCGCGTGGTGCGTAAACTCCCACATGCGAAGCTTGAAAATCTACACGGCGTTTAGAAATTTCTACAAGCACTGCAGAAAAATCTAAACGCCGTGCTGATTTTTGCTGAATGCATCGCTCGATTTTGAACGAGCATAAAACAAAAACTCCCTCCCAAGGCATCAGTCTCGGGAGGGAGTTTTTATTGTTGCGTAAAGCGTGGAGCAATTACGCCGGCTGATAGTCGGCCAATTGTTCGGGAGTGAGGTTCATTACGAAAGTGTGGTGCTTCGCGATTTCGGCCTCTACGAAGTTGGCATACACGCGTGCCGATTTTGCAAACATCTCAGGAGCTACCGTAGCGTTGCGGAGTAAAAGATGCAGCATGATGACGTCGGCCGCCATCTCCACCAAGTGGCGTGCGCAGAGGTCGTGGAATTCCTGGTCCTTGGCATCCTTGACGTGGTTGACGGCTTCTTCAAACTTGTCGGCCATCTTGGCGGCGCGGGTCTGCAATGCCTGTATTTCGGCACTTACCTCGGCTGTTTCGAACTCGCGCATCTGTGCCAGATAAGAGCCATTGGTTACGTAGCGAATGGCTGCCACCACTTGCAACTGCGTTGTGCCTTCGTAGATGTTGGTGATGCGAGCGTCGCGATAGTAACGCTGAATGGGATAGTCCATCATGAAGCCGCTGCCACCGTGAATCTGAAGCGCGTCAAAGGTATTCTGGTTGCAGTATTCCGAGTTCATTCCCTTGGCCAGCGGAGTGAGCGAGTCGGCCAACTTGGCATACTTCTTCTGCTCCTGTCGCTCTTCGGGCGTAAGCTTTCTTTCGCGCGCTATGTCGTCCAGTGCTTTGTACACATCCACGTAGCGAGAGCACTGATAGAGCAGCGCGCGTCCGGCGTCGAGTTTTGCCTTCATCAGCGCCAACATGTCGTAAACGGCCGGGAAGTTTATGATGGCCTTGCCGAACTGTTCGCGATCCTTGGCATAGGCCAGGCCTTCGTTGTAGGCAGCCTGAGAGATGCCGACGCTCTGTGCGGCGATGCCCAAGCGGGCACCGTTCATCAGCGCCATGACGTATTTAATCAAACCCAGCTTGCGGTCGCCGCAGAGTTCGGCTTTCGCATTCTTGTATACCAATTCGCAAGTGGGCGAACCGTGGATACCGAGTTTGTTCTCGATGCGGCGCACGTTCACACCGCCGTCGCGTTTGTCGTAGATGAACATGGAGAGTCCGCGACCGTCAGTGGTGCCTTCTTCAGAGCGTGCCAAAACCAGGTGAAGGTCTGCGTCGCCGTTCGTGATAAAGCGCTTCACACCGTTCAAGCGCCAGCAATTTTCCGCCTCGTCGTAGGTGGCTTTCAGCATCACGCTCTGAAGGTCCGAACCGGCATCCGGCTCCGTCAGGTCCATAGACATGGTTTCGCCGGCGCAGATGCGAGGAATGAAACGGCTGTGCTGGTCCTCGTTGCCAAACTCGTAGAGTGTCTCGATGCAGTCTTGCAAACTCCAGATGTTGCCGAAGCCCGCGTCGCTCGCGGCCACAAGTTCGGCGCACATGGTATAAGGAGTGATCGGGAAGTTCAAACCGTTGTACTTGCGAGGCATGGTCATGCCGTTCATGCCGGCCTTTACCATGGCATCGAGGTTGCGAGCTGTACCTGAGGCGTAGAAAACTCTGTCGCCCACGTGGTGCGGCCCTTCCAGGTCTACGCTTTCCGCGTTCTCGGCGATGATGGTTCCGGAAAGCTCTCCCACGATGTCCAACACGCGGTCGTAACTATCCATCGCGTCTTCGAAGTCGAGCGGAGCGTAGTCAAAATTTTCTTTATCGCGGAAGCCTCTTTCTTTAAGCTCCACGATGCGCTCCATCATGGGATGATTTAATTCGAAGCGCAGTTCGGGATGATCTGTATAGTGGTTAGCCATTTTATTTACTGTTTTCCTTATAATATTTAATCATCTTGGGAATTACTTCTTCCACGCTGCCGGTAATCACATAGTCTGCGATTTGGTTGATGGGTGCGTCCGGATCGGTGTTGATGGAGATGACAATTCCGCTCTCGCGCATGCCGGCCACGTGCTGGATGGCTCCGGAAATGCCGCAGGCGATATAAACTTTCGGCCTCACGGTTACGCCCGTCTGTCCGATTTGCAAATCGTGCTCGCAGAAGCCTGCGTCAACGGCCGCGCGACTTGCGCCCACCTCGCCGTGGAGTTCGTCGGCGAGCTTGCGGAGCAGGTCAAAGTTCTCCTTGCTTCCGACACCGTAACCGCCGGCTACAACGATGGGTGCGCCTTTCAGGTTGTTGTTGGCCTTTTCCACATGACGCTCCAGCACTTTCACCACATAGTCGGTGTCGGGTACGAATTTTGCCACCTCTTGGTAGATGATTTCTCCGTTGTAGTATTCCGCCACTTTCTCGGCTTTCATCACGCCGGAACGCACGGTAGCCATCTGCGGACGGTTGTCGGGATTGACGATGGTGGCAACGATGTTTCCGCCGAAGGCCGGACGGATTTGGTAGAGCAAACCTTCGTAGTGCTTACCGCTCTTGCGGTCGTCGTAGTCGCCGATTTCGAGCGATGTGCAGTCGGCGGTGAGTCCACTGTGCAGGGACGACGAAACGCGGGGTCCGAGGTCGCGGCCTATCACTGTGGCGCCCATGAGGCAGATTTGGGGCTGCTCTTGTTTGAAGAGGTTCACCAAAATCGAGGTGTGGGGCTTGGATGTGTAGGGATAGAGTCGCTCATCATCGAATACGTGGAGCTTGTCCACGCCATAGGAGAGGATTTCTTTTTCCACCTTTCCGGTGATGCCGTGTCCTGCGGCGATGGCTTCGAGCTGCACACCCAATTCGTTGGCCAGTTTGCGGCCTTTAGTGAGGAGTTCGCACGAAACTTCCTCTATGGTGTATTTATCTATTTCGCAGTATACAAAAACGTTGTTCATGACTTTCTGTTTTTCTATCATTAACCTATGGTGTGGCTCTCCAAGAGTTCTTTCATCAGCCCTTCGATTTCGGCATCGGCCGCTGTGAGGCGTTTGCTCTCTTTGGCTTTGAAAACGATATTCTGCACTGCTTTCACCTTTGTGGGCGAGCCTGCGAGACCGCATTGTGCCAAGTCGCCGTCCACATCAGCCACGCTCCATTGCGTAACATTGAGGTAGGGCTTTTTGTCGTACTCTTCTGCGTAAGGCAGTGTGCCGTCGGCGGGTCGTTCCATGGGAGCCAAGGCACGCTTGTACTTCATCACGAGTTTTGCATTGCGTGGGCGGCACGGTGCAGCGTTTCCGTTGACGGTGAGAAGGATGGGCAGGGGAGCCTGCACGCGTTCGATGCCTCCGTCGATGGTGCGCACAAGGGTGATAACACCGTCGGTAACGCTCTCGATGGTTGTTACGTATGTTACCTGGTTGAGGTCAAGTTTTTGCGCCACTTGCGGACCCACTTGTGCGGTGTCTCCGTCGATGGCCTGACGTCCGCCGATAACGATGTCGGGCATACCGATTTTCTTGATAGCTTGGCTCAGCGCATAGCTGGTGGCCAAAGTGTCGGCACCGGCAAAGGCGCGGTCGGTGAGGAGTACGCCGTCGTCAGCACCGCGGAACAAACCTTCGCGGATAACGTCGGTGGCACGCGGAGGTCCCATGGTGAGGATGGTAACCGTAGAGCCGGGATGTTGGTCCTTGAGGCGCAAAGCCTGCTCCAATGCATTGAGATCTTCAGGGTTGAAGATGGCGGGCAGTGCGGCGCGGTTGACAGTTCCTTCGGGCGTCATCGCGTCTTTACCCACGTTGCGGGTGTCGGGTACCTGCTTGGCAAGTACTACAATTTTCAGACTCATTTTTTTATGATTTGTTTGTGGTTTTTCATAAAGGGAGGCGGTGAACCTCCGTGCATTCTCTGCGTGGCAAATGTAATGAAAAAGGTTTTGTTGCCCAAAGGGATAAGGCCTTTTTTGCATGATGAAAAATCTGTTGCCGTTGTCCTGCTTTGGACTTCGCAAATCGGTACTTCGGCCATGGATGTGGTGAAGGCTGACATTCTGCTCGAAAAACGGGCTTTGGGAGGACAAAAATTTACACGGCGTTTAGAAAATTCTGCAGTGCTTGTAAGAAATTCTGCAAGCACTGCGGAAAATCGGCAAAAGCCGTGGGGATTTTTATGTTCGGTCGACAAAAAAACGGTTGTCGCTTTTGCGCGGTAGCGGAAATGGTATAAATTTGCTCACAAACAACCTACGAAACCTTCCGACAAGGTGCGAGAAATCGGCACGGTCGGTGGAGTTTCGGATAAAAACACTGAAAACACTCTGACGGATGAAACTGATATCATGGAATGTGAACGGGCTGCGGGCCTGTTGCGAAAAAGGAT
Source organism: Bacteroidaceae bacterium (assembly GCA_017547385.1). Classification (GTDB taxonomy): domain Bacteria; phylum Bacteroidota; class Bacteroidia; order Bacteroidales; family Bacteroidaceae; genus Alloprevotella. The sequence continues at coordinate 25,158 of JAFYPU010000024.1, read as the reverse complement.
TTCGCGAAAGCTTTGCGGCACTCGATGCCGACTTCTTTTGTTTGCAGGAAACCAAGATGCAGGCAGGACAACTCGATTTGGAATTTCCCGGCTACCGCTCTTATTGGAATTATGCCGAGAAGAAAGGATATAGCGGCACGGCCGTTTTTACCAAGCACGAGCCGCTGTCGGTGCAATTGGGTATGGGAATTGCCGAACACGACACGGAAGGGCGCATCATCACGCTGGAGATGCCCAACTTCTATCTCGTTACGGTCTATACGCCCAATTCGCAGGACGGCTTGCGCCGCCTCGACTATCGTATGCGCTGGGAGGACGATTTTCGTGCCTACCTCTCGCGTCTGGATGCAGTGAAACCGGTCGTGGTGTGCGGCGATTTGAACGTGGCGCACTGTGAAATCGACTTGAAAAACCCGAAGACCAATCGCCGAAATGCCGGCTTCACGGACGAAGAGCGCGACAAATTTACGACCCTGCTGCAGGCTGGTTTTACCGATACGTTCCGGTATTTCCATCCCGAACTTGAGGGGGCTTATTCTTGGTGGAGCTATCGCTTCAAGGCGCGTGAAAAGAACGCCGGGTGGCGTATCGACTATTTTCTGGCATCCGCACGCCTTGACGAACGGTTGCAGAGTGCTGCCATTCATAGCGAGATTTTCGGCTCTGACCATTGTCCCGTGGAAGTGGTGCTCGACCTCTGAACAAAAGCAACGATTATTTCTTTACGTACAATATAAAATGATAAGATATGAAAGATTTTTTCAAGTACATGCTTGCCACAATGTTGGCCATGGTCATCATGGGCGTGTTTGCCATGGTGATGAGTTTGGTGCTGCTGCTTTCGGTAGCCGCCGCCGGAGAACAGAAACCGGTAGTTAAGGATGGAAGTGTGTTGCGTCTGTCGTTGGCTGGTGTTGTCAACGAACGAGCCGTCGACAATCCTTTTGCCGAATTGCTCGGCAATGAAATGCTGCAGGAGCAAGGGCTCGACCAAATGCTCAATGCCATCAAGGCCGCGCGCGACAATGATAAAATCAAAGGAATGTACATCGAAGCCGGTGCCCTCAGTGCCGATTTTGCCGTGATGCAGGAACTGAGAGCCGCCATTGCCGATTTCGGTAAACAGAAACCTGTGGTGGCGTATGGCGATACCTACACGAGCGGAGCCTACTATGTGGCCAGCGCTGCCCAAAAGGTCTACATCAATCCCTCCGGCATGATTCTCTGGCACGGCATCGCTTCCCAACCTGTTTTCTACAAGGAATTACTCGAAAAAGTGGGCGTGAAGATGCAGGTGTTCCGCGTGGGTACTTACAAGAGCGCCGTCGAACCTTTCACAAACACCGAAATGAGTCCGGCCAACCGTGCGCAAGTGGAGAGCTACATCAACGATATTTGGGGAGGTATCTGCCGCGAAGTGTCAGCCTCTCGCAACATTCCCGTTGACTCTCTGGATGCGCTGGCCGACCGCTACATCCTCTTGGCAGAGGCCGACGATTATGTGAAGTGCGGCTTGGTGGATTCGCTGACCTATGCAGATGGTTTGCGCGGCAAGTTGCGCGAAATGGCCGGCACTGAAAAAGTGAATTTGGTGGAAGCCGCCGAAATGGCAAAGCTTTACGAACCGGTCAAGGCCGATGATAAAGTGGCCGTCTACTATGCTTATGGCAGCATTGTGGATGCAGCAACGACCGGTCTCGGTGCCGGCGAAGCCGAAATCGTGGGCGATAAAGTGGTGAAGGATTTGGACGAACTTATGAACAATGACGAAGTGAAAGCCGTGGTGCTCCGCATCAACTCCGGTGGAGGCAGCGCTTACGCCTCCGAGCAAATGTGGCGTGCCGTGCAGTTGCTGAAACAGAAAAAGCCGGTGGTGGTTTCGATGAGCGGATTGGCAGCTTCGGGAGGTTATTATATGTCTTGCGGTGCCGATTACATCTTTGCCGACGCCATGACCCTGACCGGCAGCATAGGCATCTTCGGACTCGTGCCCGATGCCTCAGGTTTGCTCACCGAGAAGCTGGGACTTCACTTCGATGTGGTGAAAACCAACGAAGCGGCCGACTTCGGTGCAACGGGACGCCCGTTCAATGCCGCCGAATCGGCAGCCATGCAGGCCCATGTTGAGAGAGGTTACGCCCTTTTCCTGAAACGTGTGGCCGAAGGTCGAAACATGAGCGTTGCGGCTGTTGACAGCATTGCACAAGGTCGCGTGTGGACCGGAGCACAGGCTGTGAATTTGAAGTTGGTTGACAAGTTGGGTGGTCTCGATGCCGCAGTTGCAGAGGCTGCGCGGCGTGCGAAAATCAAGGATTACGAGGTGGCGGCATACCCGGCAGCTCCTTCCTGGATGGACGGCCTGATGCAGCAAGTGCAGGACGATTATTTGGAAAACCGTTTGCAAAGTTTCCTGGGCGAATACTATCAACCGCTGATGTTTGTCGGAATGCTCGACGGCCGTCCCTCTTTGCAGGCTCGCATTCCTTATGACCCCAACTTCAAGTAAAGATATTTTATCCGCACTTCCAAAACCTTTTACGCCATGCTCCGACCGCTTCGCTATCTGCTCCTGCCTTTCGCCTGGCTCTACGGCCTTGTGGTGATGGGACGCAACCTGCTCTTCGATGCAGGGGTGTTGCGCAGTCGGCGTTTCCCGTTGCCGGTCATTGCCGTGGGAAACCTGGCCGTGGGAGGTACAGGCAAGACGCCGCACACCGAATATCTGCTTCGGCTGCTTTCGGATTTCCGGGTGGCGATGCTGAGTCGCGGTTATGGGCGGCGCACTGTGGGCTTTGCGTTGGCCACCGACAGCGGTCGTGCCTCAGACATCGGAGACGAACCGGCGCAAATGCATCGCAAGTTTCCGGAAGTGGTGGTGGCCGTTGACGAAAATCGCCGTGAGGGTATCGAAATTCTGATGTGCGAACAAAATCATCCCATTGAGGTGATTGTTCTCGACGATGCCTTTCAGCATCGTTATGTTCGCGCCGGGATGAATTTGCTCCTCACGGACTATCATCGCCGCTTCACGCACGATTTTCTGATGCCCGTGGGGCGTCTCCGCGAACCGGCTTCGGGAAAGAAACGTGCCGACATAATTATCGTAACCAAGTGCCCCGAAAATTTGAGTGCCGATGAGGCTGCGCGCATTCGCAAGGAAATGGCTCTGCAAGCCGGACAAAAAATGTTCTTCACCACTTTCGGTTATGGCGAAGCCTATCCGCTTTTCCCGCAAGCGGTCCCGGTGTCGGAGCAGTGCCTTGCCGGTAAACCCGTGTTGCTCGTTACGGGTATCGCAAAGCCGGTACCGTTGCGCAGATTCCTTGAGCAGACGGCGGCAAGCGTTACGGAACTTGCCTTTCCCGATCATCACAATTTCACCACCATCGACCTTCGTCGCATGAGCGATGCGCTGGCTTCGTTGCCGCAGGACGCAGTGGTGGTAACCACCGAGAAAGATGCCGAACGCCTGGTGGAAATGTCGGGGCTTGACAACCGTTTGCGCCGGTGCCTCTTGGTGCAACCCATAACGGTTCGTTTCCTTTTCGGACAGCAAGAAGAATTTAACCAAAACATATTGGATTATGTTGCAAAAGATACAAGAAACTGCGCAGTGGATTAAGCAACACACTGCACTCACACCGCGCACAGCCGTGGTGCTTGGAACAGGTTTAGGTCGCTTGGCGGCTGAAATCGAAGTGGTAGATGCGTTTCCTTACGCGGACATCCCCAATTTTCCCGTTTCAACGGTGGAGGGCCACTCGGGACGCTTGATTTTCGGAATGCTGGGCGGAAAACCTGTCATGGCGCTTGAAGGTCGCTTCCACTATTACGAAGGTTACGACATGAAGCAGGTAACTTTCCCCATTCGTGTTATGCATGAGTTAGGCATCACGAACCTTTTTGTAAGTAACGCGGCCGGAGGCATGAATCCCGACTTCGAAATCGGCGACCTCATGCTCATCACGGATCACATCAATTTCCTGCCCGAACATCCCTTGCACGGCCCTAACTTCCCCACCGGACCGCGTTTTCCGGATATGAGCGAGGCTTATTGTCGCGAGTGGCTCGACATGGCTCGCGCTATTGCGCGTGAGAAAGGCATCAAGACCGTTGAGGGTGTCTATATCGCAACGCAGGGTCCCACGTACGAAACTCCGGCCGAATATAAGATGTATCGCATCTTGGGCGGCGATGCCGTGGGTATGAGCACCGTTCCCGAAGTTATCGTGGCGCGTCATCAGGGAATGCGCGTGTTTGGCGTAAGTATCATCACCGATCTCGGGGTTGAGGGTAAGATTGTTGAAGTAAGCCACGAGGAAGTGCAGCGTGCTGCCAACGCCGTTCAGCCCTTGATGGCCGAAATTTTCCGTGAGATGGTGCGTCGCATCGATTGAGAATAAAAACTTTTGAATGGCAGATAGAAATTCGGAGAAGCAATTTGTAAGATGATGGAGAACGAAAAGAAAAGCGGCTTCGGCTTGTTCAGAGAAGTGCTCTTGTTGCTGCTGACTGTGGCTTATGTGGCATTGCCTACAGACTTGTGGCCTGATTTTCTGCCCACGGGTTGGGTGGACGATGGCGCGGTGGCTGTGGCTGAAGCCGTGCGGCTGATACGTTTGCAACGTGGTGGTAAAACCTCCGGCTTCTTTTCGGCACTTTCGCGTACCATTATCTTGATTGCCATCTTGGCTGCCATTGGCGTAGTGGCTTTGCTCGTTGGTATGGTGGCATTGATTGCTTATCTCTGTCAGTAAGGAGAAATCTTCCATAGCACAACAAAACATCGGCCGCCGACTTCATGAGAGTCGGCGGCCGATGTAAGTTTTATGGATGAGCTTTGGGGTAATTTATCCCATGGCTTCGAGCATACGCTTGAGCACCACTGTGGCGGAAATCTCGCGGTTGGCGGCTTCGGGGATGACGAGCGAGCGCGGCGACTCGATGACTTCGTCGCTCACGATGACGTTGCGACGCACGGGCAGGCAGTGCATGAAGTGCGCATCGCGGGTTGCGGCCATTTGGCGTGCGGTTACCGTCCATGACGGATCGGTGGAGAGAATTTTACCATAGTCGTCGGGGCGCGTAACACCGGGGCAGCTCCAGTTCTTGGCATAAACGAAGTCGGCATCTTCGAAGGCACGCATCTGGTCATACTCCACACGTGCATCGCCCACGAAGAGCGGGTCAAGCTCATAGCCTTCAGGATGTGTTACGACCAAGTCGACATCGGCAGCAAGCATCCATTCGGCAAAACTGTTGGGCACAGCTTGCGGCAGTGCGCGAGGGTGGGGTGCCCAGGTGAGAACCACTTTCGGCCGGCGGCCTTTCTCGCGATGCTCCTCAATGGTGATGAGGTCGGCAAAGGCTTGCAGCGGATGTGCCGTGGCACTCTCCATGGAGAAAACTGGCTTTCCGCTGTGCAGGATAAACTGGTTGAGAATTTGCTCGGTGTAGTCGGCATGGCGGTCGGTCAGTCCGGCAAACGTGCGCACACCGATGATGTCGCAGAACGAAGCCATCACAGGGATGGCCTCCAAGAGGTGTTCGCTCTTGTCGCCGTCCATCACCACACCGCGTTCGGTCTCAAGTTTCCAAGCTCCCTGATTCACATCGAGCACAATGACATCGAGTCCCAGGTTTCGCGCTGCCTTTTGTGTGGAAAGGCGTGTGCGCAGGCTGTTGTTGAAGAACACGAGCAGGGTTGTGCGGTGGCGACCCAGGTGTTCATACTTATATCTTTCCTGCTTGATTTCGGCCGCTTCGCGCAGGGCGAGGTCGATATTGGTCAGGTCTTTGGCGTGAAGAAAAGTGTTCATGCGTTTCTCTGTTTTGGTTTGAGCGTCAAAGATAGTGCAAGGCGAGCGGAGAACAAAGCGAAAAGGCAGTTTTCAGCTTTTTCTCCCGAGCCGCAGCCTAACTTGGGCGCAGCCAAAGATGCAAGGCGAGCGGAGAACAAAGCGAAAAGGCAGTTTTCAGCTTTTTCTCCCGAGCCGCAGCCTAACTTGGGCGCAGCCAAAGATGCAAGGTGAGCGGAGAACAAATCGAAAAGGCAGTTTTCAGCTTTTTCTCCTGAGCCCCCGCTCAGCATGGGTGAACTAAAGAACCCAACAAAAATGTAAAAATGTTGCATTTTGGTTAATATAACATGCTTTTCAGTGGCATTTTGTTGGAAAATGGTAAATTTGCCTCGTGCATCGGTTAGTCCAAGGACTATGTGCCGGAATGCAGAAAGTAATAATTTAAAACAAAGAATGATTATGAAAAAAACAATGATGCTGTTGGCCGCTGCCTTCCTTTTTCTCGGAACGAGTTGTGCCAAGAAGAGCGAATCGGCTTCTGTGCCTGCAGCTCCGGTAGCGCAAGAAGTGAGTGAGGATGCCCCTTATCGTGTGATGACCATTGACCCGGCGTTGAAGGGAGAAGCCATCTTGGAGGCTATCAAGGCCAATTATAAAAATCAGGTGGCACTGCTCGATTTTTGGGCCACGTGGTGCCCGCCGTGCCGTGCGGCCATGCAAACCGTGGACGAGATCAAGCCAGCCTTGATGGACAAAGGAGCCGTGTTCGTATACATTACCGGAGAAACTTCTCCCGAGGAAACGTGGAAAAAGATGATTCCCAACATCCACGGCGACCACTACCGTCTCACCAAAGCGCAGTGGAGCGACCTCTGCACGCAGCTTGGCATTCCCGGCATTCCTGCCTATATGCTTATTGGCAAGGATGGAAAAACTGCATGGGACAATCTGAGCGAAGGAGGCTATCCCGGCAACGATATCGTGGGCAACCAAATCGAAGTGGCACTGACCAAGTAACGATTGACGCAGATACCCATTTATGCAAGCACCCCGGCGAATGTTCGTCGGGGTGCTTTGTTGTTTATGCAGGATGTGGAAGATGGATTGTGGGGAGAAGAAATGCCGCAGTGCTTTCGGCGATTTTCCGCAGTGCTTGCAGAAATTTCTACAAGCACTGCAGAATTTTCTGCAAGCACTGCGGAAAATGGACAAATTCATCAGGAATTTTCACCCTTCGCTGTATAGTGACCGAATTGGGTGTTATGGCAATCTAAACACCTTGCAAGATATTACGCTCTGCCGCTTTGTTCTCAGAAATGCGACAGATGTGCCAACAGATGGTAAGAAACGCCGTCGCACTCGATGTCGCACCCCATGGTGTCGGGCGTGGGAAGTGTGTTCTCGGCAACGGGGAGTGCATGGACGGCAGCTGAGGGTGTGGCGATGCGGATGCGCTTTACCACCGTGTCGTGCACGGTTCTCACGCTGTCGCGGTAGATGATTACGGTGTCAGTACCGGCTGCCGCAATGAACTTTTCGGGTTCATTGGGTACGGTGTGCGTCCCTGCCCATCCGATGAGCAGTCCGGCCACAGCAGCAGCCGGTGTGGCCCACCACCCCCACGACAGACTGCGGCACTGTGGGATGGGGCAAGGAGGCACGGTGGAAATATTGTCGCTGTTGTGACGCAGACGGCGTGCAGATTCGATAATTTGTTGTTCAAAGGTTTTCATATTGGCAAAGTTTTTTTCGTAGTTCGGATAACAAGCGGTGGCAACGCGAACGCACCGTAGCCGGAGGAATGCCGAGTATGTCGGCCACTTGCTTGGTCGGCAGGTCTTCCTCATAGCGAAGCGCAAAGAGCAGTCGCGGTTCCGGAGGAAGGGCGGACAGGAGGGAAGATAGCGCGGTGTCGAAGGTGGCTGCGTCGATGCGCAGTTCGGCAAGACTGTCGGCGGCTTCGTCTTCGCCCGAGGCCTGCCAGACGTATGCATCGTGCACCTCTCGATGACGAAATTCGTTGCGGATTAGGTTGTAAGCCAAGGTGAAAATCCACGTCTCCGCGTCGTAGCCTCTGAAGGTGCGACGGGCTGACCACACACGCAGGAATGTGTCTTGCAGGAAGTCGGCTGCCGTCTCCTTATCGTCTCCCAACATTCGCCGGAAGAAATGCAGCAAACGCCGGGCATATCGGTGATATAGCTCCTCGAAGGCGCGACTGTCGTCCCGGGACACACGTTGCATCAGTTCGCCATCCGAACAGCGTTTCAAGGAGGTAGGTAGGCGGAAAATCATGGCTTGTTTTTTTGCAATTCACCCTCAAGATTTCGGAAGTGCTTCTCGTCCAGCTGCAGGAGGGTGCTACCTTTCTTCAACAAGTAATAAAGGTTCTCAGCCTTGTCTCTCATTCCCTTCTCCACATATTTCTGCATGAGCGGTGCCAGCAGCAAGATGGTGTTGTAGTGTAGCAATTCGCCTGCGTACCACACATCATCGCCCCCTAAGTTCGGCTTGCGCAGATAGCCCAGTTCGTAGTGCAGTTCCACGTTTTGGAAAGCGCGAGCAATGTTGTCGTATGGCTCATCCTTGCAACTCAAAACCAATCCTTCGCTGCGGAGTGTTTTTCCCTTGGGGGCAAGGAGTGGGGGAGCGGAACAGGACATGTAGAGTGTGCGGTTGTCTTTTCGCAATTCGTCGACAAGATGTGCGAGCTTGGACGCAATGTTTTGATCTATCTCTCTCAGAATGGTTGAATCGCTTTCCTGCCATTTTGCAATGTTCAGCCGCTTGCATATGCGCTCAAAGCGTTTTTCATGCCAGAGGAATGCGGCCGGCACAACCTCGACATCGGTTCGTATGTCGAGGCCGTGTTGCAGCAGAAGCTTCGGAATTAGCTCGATGTCGCCATCGCAAATGATGACAGCGTTCCTTTCGAGAGTTACGAGCTGGTTGTAGTTGTACTCCAGCACTTTCAGGGGATAGGAAGTCTCTTCGCTGCAGCGTCGGCACATATTGGGGAGGCGGTCATATTGTCCGCTCAACCAGAGATAGCTGATGAGAATATCGTAGTCCATGCCAGGATTTTCCGGCATCAGTCGGATGGCTTCTTCCATGTGTTGTTTGGCTTCCGGCCTGTCAGCATAGTGGCGCCCGTAGCACAGGTGAAACGTGTATGTGTTGGGAATGGACTTCTGCATAAGGGTCATGAGGCTGTCCGAATTGGGGTGAATTTCTTGCATGTTCAATCCGTCAGATTCGACAGCCTTTATCATTTTCTCCCAATAGCGTGTGGCTTCATAGCAATTGCGCCATGCTCGTTCGTTCCTTGGATTTGAGAGAATTTCCTTGTGCCAGGCCTGTTGCTGCATGCGATACCAAGATGGGTCGTGCTTTTCCACCAAGATGCTCTTGATGTCCTGAGGTTCGATGGTCTGTGCCGCAGTTTTGCAGTGCGGCAGCAGAGCAATCAGTAAGGAGAGGATAAAAGTGTGTCTCATGTTTGTAGGTTTGTTGGTTGTACGTGTAAGTGCGTGTTTCGGAAAGATCTTTCTATGACTGCATACACGTAAATCCCCTTTGCGTTTCACAAAAATGTGATTTTATTTTTGGTGTATGGGAATAATAAGGGCAATTTTCCACGCATCGAGTGGAAAATCTTTGTATCTGTTCTGCTTTTCGTGTTGTGCGATATGTTCTCTCGGAGAGCCGGGCTCAAAAACAAAATCCCCCGTCTCTCAATCAAAGACGGGGGACTATGATGTGTGATAGTGTGGCTGCTATTTCGCATAGTGCATAATTCCACCACTGATTTGCCGGAGAGAGATTTCGCAAAGCTTTGTGTTGAATTCGGCATCCAGGATACGCTCTTCGGCATCCAGGAGGTTTTGTTGGGCTTCGCGCATCTCAATACCGGAGAGGTTGCCCAGCATGAAGCGTTCGCAAGCGATGTAATGATTCTCCTTGGCGGTAATCAGGTTCTCGCGTTCGAGTGCCAGCAGACGCAGGTTGTTCTTGTAAGCCTGCCATAAATCAGCAAGGTCAGCGCGTAGACTGTGCTCAATCTCCTGACGTGCCAATTCGGTATTCTCGAGGTTGATTTCAGCGTTGCGTCGCTCACGTCTGCGGTTACCGTCGAAGATTTTGTATCCCACGGTTACACCGAAGTCCAAGCCCCAGTTGTGGCGCTTGACGGTGTTGCCGCTTCCGTAGTTGTTGTGGGTGTATCCGTATGCGGCGTTCAGCTTCACGTAGGGGTAGTCGCGACTGCGCACGCTCCGCAGATCGATTTCCGACAACGTGCGGTTGTGGGCTGCGTTCAGCAGGTTGGCATTGGTGCGCAGGGTGGTGCTCCACAGGGTGTCGAGGAGCAAATGTGTGTCTACGTCGATGGCGGTGTCGGCCACGGTGAAGCGTTTGCTCATGTCCTTTATAGCCATGAGGTCGTAGAGTCGGATGAGCGACGACGCCAGTACTTCGTGCTGCTTCAGGCTCAGCGCACTGTCGGCATTGAAGTCTACCTGTGCTTGCTGCAGGTCGAGGCGCGACGCACTACCGATGGTGTAGCGTTCCAACACGATGCGCAGACGTTCCTTCGATAGGGCTACGGCATGACGCAGGTTGCGCATGCGCAGACGTTGGCGGATGAAGTTGTAGTATTCGGAGGTAAGTTCTGCCACATAGTCTTCGATAGCAACGCGTGTCTGTGTGGCACTCTGCCGACGCAGTTCCTGCAATCGTTGATAGTTGGTCTGAATCTTAAAACCATCGAAAATGGTCCATTCAGCGTTGATGCCGGCGTGTAGCGTGTGGTCAAGGACGTTGCGACTGCGGCTTGTTTCACCTGTGCCGCGTGCTGTGGTGTTGGAACTATTGAGTGCTCCGCCGTAACCGGCCGAAGCTGAAACCGAAGGCAGCATACCGGCATTGGCACGCGTGGCATTGCTTTCGGCCAAGCGTTCTTCGTTGCGGACAATGCGCAGCCGGTAGTTGTTTTGCAGACCGGTGCTGATGAAGTGTGCCAGTGTGGCCGGCTCTGCGCTTATTAGCGTGTCTGCCGTGGTGGGGGTGGCAGTCTGTGCGGTGAGTTCAAGGCTGCAAGCGATACATATAATATATATAAGAAGCTTTTTCATATTTCGGATTTGTGGATGAATTTATGCTTTCTTCTTTGAGAGATTGGTGGACAGGAAAGAGTAGATGGCCGGCACGATGAACATGGTCAGGAGCGTGGAGATGAGCATGCCACCCACCACGGCTGTTCCCATGGCGATGCGTCCGTTGCACCCTTCGCCCGTAGCAAACATCAAGGGCAGCAAGCCGAGGATGGTGGATACGCTGGTCATGAGGATGGGGCGCAGACGCTGCGCTGAGGCCTCGCGGATGGCGGTCATCTTGTCTTCGCCGGCTTTCTGGCGTTGGTTGGCAAATTCCACAATGAGGATACCATTTTTCGCCACAAGGCCGATGAGCATGATGATACCGATTTGGCTGAAGATGTTCATGGTCTGTCCTCCCACCAGCATGAAGATCAAGGCACCGCACACGGCGAGCGGAACAGTGAGCATGATGACAAAGGGATCTTTGAAACTCTCGAACTGAGCTGCGAGAATGAGGTAGATGAGCAGCAGTGCCAATGCAAAGGCGAAGATAAGGCTTGACGAGCTTTCGCGGAACTCTTTGGAATCGCCGGCAAGGGCTGTGCGGAATGTGTCGTCGAGTGTGGCTTTCGCTATCTTGTCCATTTCGTCAAGACCCTCGCCGATGGTTTTTCCGTCTGCCAAACCTGCAGAAATGGTGGCAGAGACAAAACGATTGTAGCGGTAGAGCTTGGGTGGCGCAATGCTTTCCATGAGGTCGACGAGGTTTTCCATCTGTATCATCTGTCCGTCTGCGGAACGCATATAGATGGCTTTCAGATTTCCGGGGTCGTTACGCTGTTGTCGGTTAATCTCGCCCACGATTTCATACTGCTTCCCGTTCATGTAGAGATAGCCCATACGCTGTCCGCTGAGGCCATACTGCAATGTTTGTGCAATGTCTTTGGTGCTTACGCCCATCATGTTGGCTTTCTCTCGGTTGACGGAAAGTCGCACCTCAGGCTTGGAGAATTTCAGGTCAACATCTGCCATCTGGAACGTGGGGTTGTCGTAAACCTGCGCCATGAACTTGGGAAGCACCTCTTGCAGTTTTTCAATGTTGGTGGCCTGCAGTACATATTGCACAGGCATCGCACCGCGTCGACCACCAAAAGTGCTTTGTTGCTGAACAAAGGCGCGAGCATCTGTCTTTGTGCGCACAGCTTTCGAAAGGCGTTCGGCCACGTCCATCTGCGAGTAATCGCGTTCGTTAAGGTCTTTCAGCGTGATTTGAATGTTGCCGGATCCAGAGGACACACGCGCAGTGATAAATTCGGCATCAGGCATGAGCGAATCGGCCAGGCGGTTGATGTCCTCGGTGTAGTCACGCATGTATTCATACGTTACGCCCTCAGGACCGGAAGTGCGGATGGTGATACTCGAACGGTCTTCGAGTGGTGCCATTTCGGCCGGTACGGAAATCCACATCCATGCCGCAGCTCCCAGGGCCACCACCATCACGGGGATGGCCACCCAACGGCGGCGCAGGAAAGCCGTGAGCCATTTCAGGTAGATGCGGTTCATTCCTTCAAAGAAAGGCTCGGTTTTTCTGTAGAACCAGTTTTTCTCTTCGCGACGCACCAACAACTTCGTGGCCAGCATGGGGGTAAATGTGAGAGCGGCAAACGAGGAGATAATCACTGAGCCGGCTACCACGAAACTGAACTCACGGAACAGACGACCCGTTGTGCCTTCCATGAAAACGATGGGTAAGAATACGGCTACCAAGGTTACGGTTGTGGAAATCACAGCAAAGAAAATTTCTTTGGCTCCCTCAATACCGGCCTCGAAAGGTTTCATTCCGCGCTCTATACGTATATAAATGTTCTCGGTCATCACAATGGCGTCGTCCACGACGAGACCCACCGAGAGCACGATGGCCAACATTGAGAGTACGTTGATGGAGAAGCCGCAAAGATACATGATGAAGAAAGCTCCGATGAGCGAAACCGGAATAACGATGCAGGGCACCAGGGTTACGCGCCAGTCGCGCAGGAACAGGAAGATGATGATGATAACGAGCACAAAGGCTTCGTACACCGTCGTTTCCACTTCGCTGATGGAAGCACGGATGAATTTTGTGTTGTCGAAGCCGTAGTCGAAATGCACGTCTTCGGGCAAATCCTTGCGCATTTGCTCCATTCGTTCGTGCACGGCATCGGCAATGTTGATGTGGTTGGCTCCCGGCTGTGGCACCACTGCCACTCCCACCATGGGCACCCCGTTCATCTTCATGTAGCTCTTGATGTCGCGCGGTGCGAGTTCGGCGCGGCCGATGTCGCTGAAGCGGATGATGCGGCCGTCTTGCTCCTTGATGACAAGGTTGTTGAACTCCTCGGTGGTGTGCATCTGTCCCATGGTGCGGATGGAAAGCTCTGTGGTGTTGCCTTCGATGGAGCCTGAGGGCAATTCCACGTTTTCGCGATCGAGTGCGTTCTTCACATCCATGGGGGTTATGCTGTAGCCCGACATTTTCACGGGGTCAAGCCACAGCCGCATGCAATATCGCTTCTCACCCCAAATCATCACGCTCGACACTTCGGGGATTGTTTGCAGTTGTTCCTTCACCGTGAGGTCCGCAATTTCGCTCAACTCCAGCAGTGAACGTTTGTCGCTCTGTATGGCTACCATCAAGATGGGCATTGCGTCGGCGTCGGCCTTCGAAACGGTGGGCGGGTCGCAGTCGCGGGGAAGATTGCGTTGTGCTCTCGACACCTTGTCGCGCACGTCGTTGGCAGCAGTCTCGAGGTCGACGGAGAGTTCGAACTCGACGGTGATGCGGCTGGAGCCCTGCTGGCTCACACTGGTCAGCGAGCGGATGCCCGGAATACCGTTGATGTTTTGCTCGAGAGGCTCGGTGATTTGGCTTTCAATGACATCGGCGTTGGCTCCGGGGTAGGAACACGAAACGGAGATGATGGGGTTGTCCACCGAGGGGTATTCGCGAACGCCCAGTGTGAAGTAGCCGATGGTTCCAAACAACAAGATAATCAGCGTAAGCACAGTGGCCAATACCGGGCGGCGTATGGAAAGTTCGGAAATGTTCATGGGGATTTGTTGAGGGATTGAACGTTGAACGTTGGGGAGGGGGCGACGACGGCTCTCCTCTTATAGAGAAAGTGGCGTGCCGCTTATTTGCTGACGGTTACGACCACCGATTGTCCTTGTCGCAGCTGCATGGTTCCGCTGGTGATGACGGTGTCGCCAACGCTGAGCCCTTTCAACACTTGCACTTGAGCGTCGGTGCGGAGTCCCTTGCTGATTTCCACTGCTTCGGCTTTGCCATTCTTGCAGAGGAACACCTTGTCAATGCCCATCTCTGAGACGATGGCTTCACTCGGCACGGCCAATGTGCGGTCGTATTGGCGTGTGGTGAGATTGACGCTCACATATCGGCCCGGCACCAGACGACCGTCGGCATTGGCATAGAGGGCACGGATGGTGTAAGTGCGGGTTTCGGGGTCAACACGCGAATCGGAGGCATACACTTTGGCCTGACGTGGGGTGAGGTCGCCCTCGGCCGTAAAGGTGAGCGGTGTGCCGGCTGCCAATGTGCCGGCATAGCGTTCGGGAACACTGAATTCCACCTTCAGAGGCTTTGTTTTTGTCAGTGTGGCTACGGTGGTGGCAGTGGTGGCAAAAGCACCCTGGCTCACCTGGCGAAGACCGATAATTCCCGAGAAAGGAGCACGGAGTTCGGTTTGTGCAATTTGTGCTTTCACGCCGTCGATTTCGGCCTTGAGCGCAGCGAGGTTGGCTTCGGCTTCCTGAAAGGCCTCCTTACTTACGGCTTCTTTTTCGAGCAAGGCTTTGGCACGAAACAAGCGGTCTTGCATCAATTTGAGTTGTGCCTGCTTTTTTCTGAGTTCGGCTTGCAAGGGAGCATCGTTGATTTTGGCCAACAATTGTCCCTGTGCCACGTGTGCTCCTTCCTTGAAGAAAATACCGGTGATTTTTCCGGAAGTTTCAAACGAGAGGCTCACCTCTTCGTCGGGCACCAGGCTGCCGCTGACATAAATGCCGTCGGTGAGCGACTGTTCGCCCAACACCACGGCTCGCACGTTGAGTGCTTTGCCTTGCTGTCCGTTTTTACCTCCCTTGGCGGGAGCGTTTTGCTTGAGGTCTTCGTTTTCACGGGGTACGAAAGTGCGTATGCCTAAACCTGTCAGTCCGAGCACCACAACGCCTACGATGCTCCATTTAACGTATTTGTTCATATTTAATAATGTGTTTTTGTTTCTGTAATCTTGATGTGTAAAAAACTATAAAGTTTAATACTTTGTCGGCAAGTTTACGAAAAAAATGCGAGAAAACTTCCGTTGAAACGCTTGCAAAGCACAAAATGTCGGAACTCGGCAGGGAATGCAGTTCCGGAATTTTATAAATGCGCCGATGCCGAGGAGAAAACTTCTTTCGGCTTCCGGAAGTTATCGGGAGGCACAGTGAAGTTCTCCGGAGTGCCTTAAAAGTATATTGCAAGCCTTGCAATATATATTTCATGTCTTGCAATATATATCCCAAGCCTTGCAATATTTATCTCAAGGCTTGCAACATACTTTGCAAGCACTCGGGAGAAACTTTGGATGCGCTCTCGGGAACTTTACAAGGGATGAGCACTTCTCTGCACGGTTGGAAGAACGGGATAGATCAAAAAAGGGGAAACCCGTGAGGCTTCCCCTGATGTTTCAGAACTTGATGGAAAGGTCGGCACCGAAGTGTCGTGGTGCTCCTTGCTGCGTGTAGCGTCGGCTCATGCTGTCGAATGAGAAGGTGGCGTAGCGCGTGTCGGTGAGGTTGCGCCCCCAGATTTTCAGGCCTATGTTGCCGGCCAACTGCACAGTGAGGTAAGCGTCGAGCGTGGCGTGGAAAGGTTGGCTGAAAGTGTTGGCCTCGTCCCAGACGATGTTGCCGGCACAGTTGACTGCCACACCGCCACCGGCTGAGCGCACAAAACGTTCGCCCTTCACTCTCTGTGAGAAGTCGGCCGCAGCTGTGAGGGTGTGGCGCGGCACAAAGGGTACGCGGTTGTCGGTGTAGTCGATGCCGCCGCCCAGATTGTGGCTGGTGAAACGGGCATCGGTGAAACCGTAATTGGCCGTGAGCATCAGCCGGTCGCTCAGCAGGGCACCGCGCAGCGAGGCTTCCACACCGAGACTGCGACTGCGGCCGGCGTTGACCATGATGCGTCCCATGCCACTCTCTGCGAAACGGGCCAATTGCTGATTGCGCGTTTGCAGCCAGAATGCTGCCACGTCGGCACGCAGTGCACCGTCGAAGAAGTTGAGTTTGGCACCTACCTCATAGTTCCAGGAAGTTTCCGGCTTGTAGGCAAGCGTTTCCACATCGGGCGCAGCGGGCACAAACTGTCCCATGGCAGCGGCCATCTTACCCATGGCACCGAGCATCAACTCACGTTGCAAAGCCGTTTGTGCCAGTTCGCTATATGCCTGAATGTTGTAGCCTCCGGCGCGATAGCCTTTGGCTGCGGTGGCATAGACATTGCCGAGGCGGTTGCCTAACTCGTATTGCAGGCCGAACTTGGGCAGCAATTGCCAAGTATCGTCGCGCAAGTTGCCATCCACTTGCGGTGCTACGGGGTCCTTGCTCTGTGCGGCGTAGGGGCTTCCCATCCAAAAAGAATAAGCCACGGGCGAATTCATGAATGAGTGGAGGTCGAGCGAACGGTGGTCGTAGTCGAGGCGCAGCCCGGCTGTGAACGACAGCCCCGGCACTCCAACATCCTTTATGGTGCTCTCGTGAAAAAGGGCCGCACCCACCGAGGGTGTGTGCATGTTTGAAAGGAAACCGATGCTTGCATTGTTGAGCATCAGCCCCATGGCCGGCATTTGCGGATGGCTTTGCTGCAATCCGCTGAACACCCCCGAAAGCACGCTGTTGAGATATGAAACTCCGTCGGTGTAGAAGGTTACGGGACATTCGGTGTTCAGGTTCTGATAGAAAGCAAACAGACCTGTGGTCCAGTTCCAGCGACGGCCGGGAAGGCTCTTCAGCGAAATCTCCTCCGTGAGGTTGTGCATGCGCTGGCTTTGTGTGAGTGTGAAAATGTCGGGACGAATGAAGTCCTGGTCCATGTGCAAACGGTCGCGCAACATTTGGTAAGCCGTAATTGAGGATACGGTGAAATTCGGTGCAAACCAAGTGAAGTTCAAACCGCTGTTGAACATGCTGCGGCGATAGCGCGGTGTGTGGTTGGCCGAAATCTGACCGCGCAGATCGGCGTATGGATCTTCGTCGAGGGAGGTGATATGGCCGTCTTCGCCCACAGCTCCGTCGTAGAAGTAGGGGCAGGCTCTTTCGTCGCTATATTCGTATCCTGCATTGAAGTCTATTTTCAATAAATCCGAGTAACGGTGTGCCAAACGCAATCGCAAGCCCCCGGCATTGCCTCCGTCGGCCGCTTCGCCCGTGGTGGTGTTATGATAGAAGCCGTTGCTGCCGTTGTAATAGCCCGAGAGCGACAGTGCCAGGCTTTCGCGCGGATGCAGAAAGGTGTTGAACGATGCTTTGCGGCCTCCGTTGTGGGTGGAACCGCCGAGTTTGATTTCGGTGCCGTGATGTGTGAGCGGATTGGCCGTATAGATACGGATGAGGCCTCCCATGGCGTTGCGTCCGTAAAGAGTTCCCTGCGGCCCGCGCAGCACGTCGATGCGCTCAATGCCGTTGAAACTGAAGTTGTAAGCACTCTTGTCAAGGTAGGGCACGTTGTCCACATATAGTCCTACGGCCGGTGTGTTCATGCGAGCACCGATGCCGCGAATGTATACGGCCGATGTGATTTTCGAACCATAGCTCGGCATGTAGAGGTTGGGCGCGAGTGCCGAAAGGTCGGTGGTACGCTCCACACCGCGCAGTGCCAAAGTTGCAGCATCATAGCTCGACGATGCCAAAGGCTGCCACCGCAGGCGCGAAGTCTCTTTGGGCGAAGCCACCACCACGGCCTCGTCCACCTCCACAACTCTGGAAGTGTCGGGAAGCATCGGTGATGTTTCGGAAATGGGTGTGTGATGTTTGGGATGTGTTTCGGCTATGGCAGAAACTGAGGGGATAACAAAGGGGGCAGCCAGCAGGAGTGTCCGCATCGTTTTGGATGAAAAATGCATAAGGATTGCGCGTTATTTTGTTTTGGCTGCAAAGTTACATCCTTGCCTGTGTGGCGACAATCCCTATTTATGAGGAGAAACGGAGCGTGCGGTCAGAACAAAAGACAGGCTTCGAAAGGCATTCCTTCGGGCGTGAGCCGCAATCCGTGTGCTTCCTCGGTGTTGCAGGGTGGGGTGGGGCGTACCTGATAACGGCCTTCGCTGCACCCCGTGGGCAAGTGTCGACGCATCAGGATGGCCACCAAACCCATGGTGCGGCGCAGATTGATTTCCACGCAAGGGTGCAAGGCCACGCTGCCGCAAGGCAGTTGCACCAACATCATGTCCACACCCGCGTAACCCCGGATGGAGGAAAACTGCAGCGGCAGTGCGTGGGTCAGTGCCGTCCGGATGTTTGCAAGGGAAAGCTTCACACGGTTGGCACTACCGCTTTCGTGCTTTTCGGCAGTGGCGCAAAGTTCTTCGACAAGTCTTTCATCTTCGGCCACAAGGTTGCCGGTGTAAGCCCCGGCCTCGTTGGTGCTGAAGAGCGAAAGTCCTACAAATTCAGCCCCTTTGTCTGTGAGGCGGAACTCCATGGCAAAGTCGCTCAGACGCTTGTAGAATGGTTCAATCTCGACGCCACCTTGTTTATGCAAAGTGCTGCGGATGCGTTGCCAGGCGGTGAGGTTTTCTCCCTCGAAGCGGAACACGCCGCGACCGCTTCCCGACCATGGGGCTTTGGCTACCAAATCTCCTCCGTGCTTGGCTACCACTTCGCGCACCGCAGCTTCGTCTTCGCACCACCACGAACGGAATTCGCAACCCCATCCCTCGTTTTGCAAGGTGCGGAGCATCATCGAAGTGCTGCGACGGCTGCTGTGCTCGCGCACTTTCTGTAAATACGCCTCTGAGGGCAACAATCTTTCGGGGCATCCCATTCGCAGCAGCCTTTGGCGCAGCGTCAAGTTCCATCCCCATGCGTCGATGTGAGTGATAGGGGTAAAATCGGGGCGTGAGGTGAAGATGATGCCCGGGGTGTTATCGGTGTTGAAACGTAAGGGCACATCGGGTACCCACACCGTGTCGCCGCTCTTGGCCCACCATGCCGGCAGTGTGCACAGGCTGTCGGCCATCCGGCGCGCCGCCTGAGTTGGAGTGAAGTGGGGCAGACCGGAGGCCAATGCCTCTTCGTGCCAAGGGCAAAAGATGTGGAGTGTGCTCATAGGGGATGGAAAAAGTGCAGGACAAAAGTAGTGATTTCCCGGAGAGAATATCGTTTGTGTTGTTGCGAAATGCATGCAGGCACGCCGGAGGTGGGAACTTCCGGCGGCCTTTCGGACAAATTCTTTCGCCATAGGCAAGGCATGTCATTGAGGGTGGAACTTCTCTTTCACACTTCTCAAAACTCAGTGTCAGGGGGTGAATTTCCGACACGCTTTTCCGGTGTTTTCTGCAAGGCGTTTAGAATTTTCTGCAAGCACTGCAGAAAATTCTAAACGCCTTGCGCATTTTTGCTCCCTGGGAGGGCGTAAAACGAAAACAGAGAAACACGCCCCTGAGATGGGTGAGTGTTTCTCTGTATGCTTGGCAAAAGTTTTGAAGATTGGCTTATTCTTTCCTACTTATATTTTGCGTATGTGGTCTCTGCAGGCTTCCATGAGCCATTTGGGTGTAGAGGTAGCTCCGCAGATGCCAACGGTTTTGGCTCCGTCGAACCATTCGGGCCGGATGGCTTCGGGCCCTTCCACCATGTAAGTGTGTGGGTTCTCTCGGTGGCATGCTTCGTAGAGCACGCGCCCGTTGGAACTCTTGGTGCCGCAAACGAAGATAATCACGTCGTGGCGGGTGGCAAATTGCAGCACAGCCGGCAGACGGTTGGCCACTTGGCGACAAATGGTGTCGTGGTAGTGAAAACGAGCCGGGGGCTGCATGTGGGCCGTGATATACTCAACAATGGAGCGGAAGCCTTCCAGCGATTTTGTGGTTTGTGAGAACAAACAGATGTCTCGGCTGAAGTCGAGTTCGGCGGCTTCGTTCACATTCTCAATCACAATGGCTTCGCCCTCGGTTTGTCCCACCAATCCCAAGACCTCGGCATGGCCTCGCTTGCCATAGATGACGATTTGCGGGTGAGGCTGTTGGCTGTAGGCATGCTTGATGCGGCGTTGCAATTGCAGCACCACAGGACATGTGGCATCAATGATTTCAATGCCTCTCTGCTCAGCCGATTGATAAGTCTCGGGAGGCTCGCCGTGAGCTCGCAACAGTACTTTTGTGTTGCGCAAGTTGGCGAATGTGGCATGGTCGATGGTGTTGAGCCCCAAGGCACGCAGACGCTCGCACTCGCGTCCGTTGTGCACAATGTCGCCCAGACAATGCAGTGTGCCCTCGTCTGCCAATTGGTCTTCGGCTTTGCGGATGGCCGTGGTTACGCCGAAACAGAACCCGGAGTTTTGGTCTATCTCAATGGTGAGCATGGGCAAAATAGGTGTGTGGGAGTTTATGAATGCTGAATGGTGGCGTGAAATTTGTCAAGCAGCCATTGCTTTTGTTCGGCAATGGTGAGCTCGCTATTGTCGAGCACGATGGCATCGTCAGCCTGACGCAAAGGATTCATGGCTCGGTGAGAGTCGATGTAGTCTCGCTCTTTCACGTTTTGCAGAATGTCTTCATAAGAGGCTTCCATGCCTTTGGCTTTCAGTTCATCGTATCTGCGTTGGGCTCTGACCTCTGCCGAAGCTGTTACGAAGATTTTGAGTTCGGCTTCGGGGAATACGGCCGTTCCGATGTCGCGTCCGTCCATCACGATGCCCTTTTCGGCACCCAGTTGCTGCTGCCAGCGTGTGAGCGCCTCGCGCACAAAAGGCAGTGTAGCGATGGGGCTGACGTGTGATGACACTTCGAGTGAGCGTATCTCCTTTTCCACGTTCTCGTCGTTGAGGTAGGTCTCAGGCAAACGGGTTTCATCGTTCAGACGGAAAGTGATGCTGATGCCGGGCATGTCTTTCTCCAATGCTTCGGTGTTAATCTCGTTTCCGTTGAAATAGTTTTGGCGCAATGCCCAAAGGGTTACGGCACGATACATCGCACCGCTGTCAACATAGATATATCCCACTTCGCGTGCCAAATCCTTGGCCATGGTGCTTTTGCCGCAGGAGGAATGTCCGTCGATGGCTATGATGATTTTCTTCATATTATATAATTATATGTATAGGGGAGGTAAAAGTTTTAGCTTAGAAGTTGTATCCGGCGTTGAACATCAGCGAAGCGGTTGAAACGTGGTATTTGGCATAAGAGATGCCTGCCTTGAAGCGTTTCAGGGTGATGCCTCCACCGAAACTGAGTCCGGCACCATGACCGGAGCCGGCGGCTTTCAGTTCGTTGGCCCGACGGAAATTGTAACCGGCTGAAAGATAAAGAAAGTCGACAGGCTGCACGTCCAGTCCCACGACAAAATGGTTGAGAAGAAGTTTTCCGAAACTCAAATCCTCCTCACCGTTGTAGAAGTGGCTTTTCTTCCAACGGGTGAGGTCGCTCATTGTGACGGAAAAGCGCACCGGAAGATGGTTCATGCCTTTGGTGAAACCTAACTGAAGATTGAAAGGCAATTTCTCGGCATATCCGTCGAACGTGCTCATCTGGAAACCAATGTTGAATGCCGTGGCCGAAAGCGAGAAGTCTTGCTCCTCATCATAATAGTTGAGGCCGAGATTGACGGCCAGTGCTGTGGCATTGTAGTCGGCGTATCCGGAATATATGAAATTGAGGGCTGCGCCTCCCGTCCAGCGTTCGGACATCAGATAAGAATAAGCCGCCCCGATGCTGAAGTCCTTGGCCGAAAAAGTGCCAAGCACGTTGCCGCTGCCATCCGTCTCGTCCATTTTTCCGTAGTTCATCAGTTGTGCCGTTATGGCTCCTGTGTGTCTGTCGCCAAAGGCTTTCACAAATTCTGCGCCCATCAGTTGGCTTCCGGATGTGAAGGTCATGAAATGCAAGCCCAGGGCGTTGTTGCTCACATTGGCGTAGAGGGCGGGGTTGGTGTATCCTGCCCATGGCGCATCTTCGACAAAAGAAATGTTGTCGCCTCCCATCGAAGCCAAATGGGCTGAGGCCGGGAGGCGCAAGAATTTGAAAGAAGCACCGCTGCTCTGTGCCCCTGCAGTTTGGCACAGGAGAAACAAGAGCAACATTATCATGTTTTTTTTCATTTCACTACAAATATGTGGTCAAAGGTACTATAAAATTTAGATTTTGCGTGTATTTTTGCCTATCCAAGTGGACGAATTTGCCACGGAGCATGGCTATGTAATAATAACGTGAGAAGAAACGAATTATTATCACGCGAATGGTGCGACCTGATTTTTGAAGGCCGCAACAAGGAATATGGTGCTTACCGACTTCGCAAAGAAGCCGGCAAACGCTACCGCAGAGCCATGCTTGTGGTGCTTGTCGTTTTGTTGTTGCTACTCTCGATACCCTTGGCCATGGGATTGTATGTTAAATATACTTTGGCCAATGCCTTGGAGGAGGTGGAGGGGCTTGTGAAAATGTCTCCCCATGAATTGAAAAAGAGTCCGGAATTTCGGCGAGTTTCAGCCGGTCGTCGGGCTGTGCCAATGATGAAACCCGGTGCCTCGATGCAGAAACCGGAATTGGTTGATGCCATTGTGCCGCCCAAGGTGTTGGGTGTTGACGGTCCGGTGGAATTGACGGAAGAGGATTTTGAAGATTTGCTGCTGGATGCTGACACGTTGCACAATATGGCAGAAGTGGACCGGCCGGTGGAGGGGGCTCAGCTTGTGCCCACTGAAAAAGTGGAGGAAATTCCACATTTCCCGGGGGGCGAAGGTGCTTTGATGAAATGGCTTGACCAGCATGTGATATATCCGCATTCGTGCATCCAAAGGCAGATTCAAGGCGATGTGGAAGTGTCTTTCATTGTTGATGTGTCAGGCTTGGTAATCGACCCGGAAGTTACGACATCGGCACATCCCGATTTAGACAAGGCAGCTCTGATAGCCGTCAAACGTATGCCTCAATGGAAACCCGGCAGGGTGAATGGGAAACCAACTCCTGTGCGTGTTACCATTCCGATACACTTTGAAATATAAAAAGCAAACAAGATATGAAAACCATTGACGAACTCCGAATTTTGGTGGAGAAAACACTGCAAGCACAAACTTATCCCACGCAACCCGTAGGGCTTTACGAACCCATCAGTTATGTACTTGCCGGTGGCGGAAAGCGTGTGCGACCGGTGTTGCTACTGTTGGCCTACAACCTTTATCGTGATGATGTGGAACGTGCATTGCCGGCAGCCATCGGATTGGAGACTTATCATAACCATACCTTGTTGCATGACGACTTGATGGACCATGCCGATGTGCGCCGAGGACGACCCACAGTGCATAAAAAATGGGACGATAACACGGCAGTGCTTTCCGGTGATGTGATGCTGATACAAGCTGTGCAGCACTTCTTTGCGCTCAATGCGGAAAGAGGCTATGAAGCTTTGCAGCTGATGGTGCGCACCATGCAGGAGATTTGTGAAGGACAGCAATATGATGTAAACTTCGAACAACGCGATGACGTTGCACTTGAAGAATATATGGAAATGATCCGTCTTAAGACTTCGGTGCTGTTGGCTTCTGCTGCAAAAATGGGAGCACTTTTGGGAGGAGCATCTGAGGCTGACGCTGAAACGCTTTATCGTTTTGCGGAAAAGGTGGGGCTGGCTTTCCAGCTTCAAGACGATTATCTTGATGTTTATGGTGATCCTGCAGTGTTTGGAAAGAATATCGGTGGTGATATTCTTTGCGGAAAGAAAACTTTTTTGCTCATTGGTGCATTGACAAAAGCTTCTGCTGAGAAACGCTTGGAGATTCTGAACCTCATAAATGATAAAACCCTTGAGCCACAAAAAAAGATAAAGATGGTAACGGATATCTACGATGTGCTGGATGTGCCATCTCTCTGTCAGAAAAACATCGAAACACTCTATGCGGAAGCACGCCGATTGTGGGAATCTTTATCACTTTCGGAAGAACGTAAGTCCGCTCTATGGGATTTTGCGGTGTCAATGTTGAAGCGCAAGAGTTAGAATTAAATAAGGGGATTGATAGAGCCAATGAGATTTATAGACACTCACGCACATATATATACGGAAGAATTTGATGCTGATCGTGAAGCTGTGATAGAACGTGCCACGGTTGCCGGTGCTGAAGCCCTTTTGTTACCCAACATTGATGAGCGCAGCATCACGCAGATAAATTCGGTGTGTGCCAAATGGCCGAATGTGTGTTATCCCATGATGGGATTGCATCCGACGGAATTGCCGCCAGATCCCATGTCTGTATTGGATGAAATGGAGACATATTTGTCAGCTCCCCATTCTCTCTATGTTGCTGTGGGAGAAGTGGGGGTGGACCTCTATTGGGACTCTTCGCGGCGTGATGAACAAATCAGAGTGTTCGAGCGACAAGCGCAATGGAGCATCCGTTACGATTTGCCATTGGTGGTTCATTCGCGCTCGGCGCATCGTGAAATTGTTGATGTGCTGTCTCCATTGGCCGAACAGTTGCCGGGAGGTGTTTTTCATTGCTTTGGAGGAACTGAAGAAGAAGCCGGCGAGTTGCTGCAGAAGTTTCCAAATTTCATGTTGGGAATAGGAGGAGTGCTGACTTTTAAGAAATCCACTTTGCCACAAGTTTTGGAAAATGTGGTTCCCTTGAACCGAATTGTGGTGGAAACCGATGCTCCTTATCTTGCTCCAACCCCTCATCGCGGCAAGCGCAATGAACCTTCATACATACCTCTTGTGATTCAAAAATTGGCAGAGGTATATCATCTTTCCATAGAAGAGTTGTCCGAAACTCTTTATAGTAATACGCGCCGTCTCTTCGCAAAAATCGAGGTATAAAAGCCATTTTTCTGAAGAAAAAGTGGGAGAGAACAAAAAAACTCAAAAAAACAGCGCAAATGTTTTGCAAGTTTGAAAACTTGGTGTATCTTTGCACTCGCAAACAAGCAAACACGGTGCCATAGCTCAGTTGGTAGAGCAAAGTACTGAAAATCCTTGTGTCCCCGGTTCGATTCCTGGTGGCACCACAGCAAAGAAAC
>JAFYPU010000002.1 GCA_017547385.1 Bacteroidaceae bacterium | reverse complement strand
TGCTTTGCCATCGCCTCTAAATTATCATTTATGTTTCATTGGATTTCCTAAAAGTTCTTTACAACAGACGAAAATGGGCTGACTCCACATAGAGGAATCAGCCCATTGTTTGTTTCGTCCCCCCCCCCCAACAAAATAAAGATTTTGTGTGTTGCGGGGTGATGGTTGTGAAAATAAGCTTAGTTGTCTGGAATCAGAAATATCCTTCGCGCTTCTTTTGTTCCATGGATGCTTCCTGGTCGAAGTCGATGACGCGTGTGGTGCGTTCGCTCTTGGTGGTGGTCATCATTTCCTCCACAATCTTTTCGATGGTGTCGGCTTCGCTCTCGATGGCACCGGTGAGCGGCCAGCAACCCAAGGTTCGGAAACGGATGTTGCGCATTTCGATTTTGTCCTTATATTCTTCGGGCAAACGTTCGTCATCGGGCATGATGAGTTGGCCATCCATGTTGATGACGGGGCGTTCCTTGGCGAAATATAGGGGCACGATGGGTATGTTTTCCAGACGGATGTATTGCCAGATGTCAAGCTCGGTCCAGTTTGAGAGCGGGAACACGCGGATGCTTTCTCCCTTGTGAACGCGTGCGTTGTAGATGTCCCAAAGTTCGGGGCGCTGGTTTTTGGGGTCCCATTGGTGAAAACGATCGCGGAAAGAGAAGATGCGTTCTTTGGCGCGGCTCTTTTCTTCATCGCGACGGGCTCCGCCGAAAGCTGCATCGAATTTGTGTTTGTCGAGAGCGGCCAGCAATGCTTGCGTCTTCATCAGGTCGGTGTGTACCTTTGATCCGTGCGAAAAGGGACCCACTCCGGCTTCGAAGGCTTCCTCGTTGCTTTCGACGATGAGGTTCCAGCCGAATTCTTTGGCGTAGTTGTCGCGGAATTCAATCATTTCGCGGAATTTCCAGCGCGAGTCGATGTGCATCAGGGGGAAAGGCACTTTTCCCGGAGCAAAAGCCTTTTCGGCCAGGCGCACCATGACGCTCGAGTCCTTGCCGATGCTGTAGAGCATCACGGGGTTTTCGAACTCGGCCGCCACTTCGCGGATGATGTATATACTCTCGGCTTCGAGTTCCTTCAGGTGGCTGAGGTTGTAGTTTTCGGTCATATTTTCAGAGGTTATATTTACAAGTTTTGAGTAGGCTCCAAGCCCAGCAGTTCGAGCAATTTGTTTACGCTCTCTTCGAGCGACAGGCATGAGGTGTCGAGTGCGAGTGCCGGGTGTTCGGGTTGCTCAAAGGGAGCTGAGATGCCGGTGAAATCTTTCACCTCTCCGCGTCGTGCACGTGCATAGAGGCCTTTCACATCGCGCTTTTCGCATTCTGCCAAAGGTGTGGAAATGAAAATTTCCTTGAAGTCGGCTTCACCGATGATGTGGCGCGCCATTTGTCGCAGCTCTTCGGTGGGACTCACGAAGGCTGCCAGGGTGATGATGCCCGTATCTACGAAGAGTTTGCCCACCTCGGCAATGCGGCGAATGTTCTCCCGACGGTCTTCGGGCGAGAAGCCCAGTCCGGCGTTGATGCCGGTGCGAATGTTGTCGCCGTCAAGGATGCGGCACAAGCGGCCACGCCGTTGCAACTCACGCTCCAACGCCATGGCCACGGTGCTTTTGCCCGAACCGCTCAAGCCCGTGAACCAAAGCATCACGCCGCGTTGTCCGAGCAATTGCTCTTTGTCCTCACGCGACAGCATGCGGTCGAAGATGGGGTAGATGTTGTTGGCATTGGCAGCCGTCTGTGTCTTCTTTTCCATGTTGAGTATCTATTTTTAATAATATAGGGATGCGGTTCGGGAGAGTTACTGAAAATTTGCGAGCTCATTTTCCGAACTCTCCTCTCACTTTTCCGTATACATGAGGCAAAATTACGATTTTCGTGCCGATTGTTAAGGCTTCTGCCGCGCATTTTCGCTTTTTCCTCTTTAAGTCGAAAAAAAGCAGTTCGCGAGAAGCGATTTTTCGGTATAGTGTGCGAAGAAATCTGCAAGGTGTTCTGAAAATTCTGCAGTGCTTCCGGAAAATTCTAAACGCCTTGCAGATTTTTGGCCTGCGCCTCTCTGCTGATAGGGGAGCGTATATGATAAGTTTTCGTAACTTTGCCGAAACACTTTCATTCCCTCAAGATAATTCAAAACACAAATACCTCATTCGATATGAAGCAGCTTCGTAATTTCCGTTGGCTCTCTGCCACCTTTCTTGTTGTTTGCACCCTCTTCATCGCACCCCACGCTTCGGCCGGAACACCCGAGGCGATGCCTGCCGTGGCAAACGAGCAGACGGATGCTGTGGTTCAAACCATTCGCGAGCGTCTCAACCAATTGCTCACCGACACCCTGTTGCAGCGCACGCAGTTGGGGCTGATGGTCTATGACCTCACGGCAGACAGCGTGGTGTTTGCGCACAACCATCAGCAAACCCTGCGCCCGGCCAGCAACGAAAAAATCGTTACGGCCGTTACGGCTCTCGAGGTGTTGGGGGGTAAATACCTTTACAGCACCGGGGTGTATGTTACGGGAAAGGTGGAAAACGGAGTGCTCTGCGGTGATGTCTGTGTGAAAGCTGCTTTCGACCCCATGCTCGACACGGACGATGTGTGCGCCATGGCGCGGGCTTTCAAGCAAGCCGGCATTCAGCGAGTGGAGGGCAACTTGTTGTGCGATAACACGTTGAAAGACAAAGAACCCTACGGCTCCGGATGGTCATGGGACGACAAGAACTTGACGCTCGACCCGGCTTTGGTCAATCGCAAACCGGGCTTGGGAGCCGCGTTGAAGAAAGCCTTGCAAGCCGAGGGCATAACAATCACCGGCAAGCTGCGAACAGCCCCTCTTCCTGCCGGTGCACGTCTTGTGGCGGTGTGTGAGCACACCATCGACCAAATTCTTGACCCCACGATGAAGCGTAGCGACAACCTCTTTGCAGAAACTTTGTTCTATCACATCGGGGCAAAAAGCGGGAAAGCCTATGCCGATAAAAAAGAAGCGGTGAAGCACATCGAGAAGCTCATCCGCAAATTGGGCTTCAACCCCGAACGCTATCGCATAGCCGACGGAAGCGGCCTTTCGCCCTACAATTATCTCTCGCCGGAATTGCTGATTGCTTTCCTGCGTTATGCCTATAAGCATAAAAGCATATACCGGCATCTGCTCCCCTCCATGCCCATTGCCGGTGAGGACGGCACACTCAAGAAGCGAATGATAGGCACATCGGCTGCCGGCAACGTGAGAGCCAAAACGGGCACACTGACGGGCGTCATCACGCTGAGCGGTTATGCCACCACTCCGGACGGCCACACCTTGTGTTTCTCCATCATGAACCAAGGCACCCTTCGTGCCGCCGAGGCCCGCAACTTCCAAGACCGTGTGTGCGTGGCGTTGACGCAGCCCTAATCCCCGAAAAAAAGAACTACCCGAGGCGTGCTGCCCCGGGTAGTTTCGTATCTGGTGTATGTTTTCGCTTATTCTCGATTGGCACGTTTGCGCGCCAAGTGGTCGAGTATCACTTTGCGCATACGTATTGACTTCGGTGTAACCTCTACGTATTCATCTTCCTTGATGTATTCCAAAGTTTCCTCCAGCGAGAAAACAATGGGCGGAATGATACGCGCCTTGTCGTCGGCACCGCTGGCACGCATGTTGGTGAGCTGCTTGGCTTTTGTTACGTTGATCACCAAGTCCTTGTCGTGCACGTGTTCGCCCACCACCTGGCCGGCATAAACGTCATCCTGCGGAGAAATGAAAAACTTGCCGCGGTCCTGAAGGTGGTCGATGGCGTAAGCAAAAGCCGTCCCCCCCTCGAGTGCCACCATCGAGCCGTTCTGTCGGCGCGTGATGTCGCCCTTGTATGGTTGGTAGCTCTTGAAGCGGTGCGCCATGATGGCTTCGCCCTGGCTCGCCGTGAGCACGTTGGTGCGGAGGCCGATGATGCCGCGCGAGGGTATGTCGAATTCAATGTCCACACGGTCGCCCAGGCTCTGCATCGACGTCATTTCGCCCTTGCGTCGTGTTACCATGTCAATCATTTTCGATGCAAATTCTTCGGGCACGTTGATGGTCAGTTCCTCAATGGGTTCGTGGCGTTCGCCGTCGATGTCTTTGTAGATCACCTGCGGCTGCCCCACCTGCAGCTCGTATCCCTCGCGACGCATCGTCTCGATGAGCACGCTCAGGTGCAGCACGCCGCGTCCTGAGACAATCCAGCGGTCAGCCCCTTCGGTTTTCTCCACACGCAGGGCGAGGTCCTTTTCCAGCTCCTTGTCAAGGCGGTCGTTGATGTGGCGTGAGGTGCAGAATTTACCTTCTTTGCCGAAGAAGGGCGAGTCGTTGATGGTGAAGAGCATCGACATGGTGGGCTCGTCAATGGCGATGGTGGGCAAAGGTTCGGGTGCTTCGAAATCGCAGATGGTATCGCCGATTTCGAAATTCTCCAGCCCAATCACCGCACACAGGTCGCCGCTGCTCACGGCTTCGGCTTCCTGTCGGCCCATTCCCTCGAAAGTGTGCACCTCTTTGATTTTGGTTTTCTCGAACGTTCCGTCGCGGTGAGCAATGGTGCAATTCATGCCCTTGGCAATGGTGCCGCGGTGCACACGTCCCACGGCGATACGTCCCGTGTAGTTGCTATAGTCGAGCGAAGTGATGAGCAATTGTGGCGTTCCCTCGCGATGCACAGGTGCCGGTATCACTTCGATGATTTTGTCGAGCAGATAAGTGATGTCCTCGGTGGGCGTGTTATAATCTTCCCCCATCCATCCGTTTTTGGCCGAACCGTAGACCACCGGGAAGTCGAGCTGCTCCTCCGTGGCATCGAGGTCGCACATCAGGTCGAACACCATTTCATACACCTCCTCGGGTCGGCAGTTGGGCTTGTCCACCTTGTTCACCACCACCACGGGCTTCAATCCGATTTGCAAAGCCTTTTGCAGCACAAAGCGTGTTTGCGGCATGGGTCCTTCAAAGGCATCGACCAGCAGAATGCATCCGTCTGCCATGTTGAGCACACGTTCCACCTCTCCGCCGAAGTCGGAGTGCCCCGGAGTGTCGATGATGTTGATTTTTGTGCCCTTATAGTTGATGGAAACGTTTTTCGAGAGGATGGTGATGCCCCTTTCGCGTTCCAGGTCATTATTGTCGAGCATCAGGTCGTTGGTCTGTTGGTTGGCGCGGAACAGGTTTCCGGCATAAAGCATTTTGTCGACAAGCGTGGTTTTCCCGTGGTCAACGTGTGCAATGATGGCAATGTTGCGAATGTCTGGCATACAATTATGTTTTGAGTTTGCAAAGTTAGTGCAAGGCGAGCGGAATGCCAAATTTATTTGAGCATTCCCGAGCCGCCGCCTAACTTGGGCGTCAGCCAAAGTGTGCAAGGCGAGTGGAATACAAAGCAAATCGCGCAGCATTTGCTTTTATTCCCGAGCCGTAGCCTAACTTGGGTGTCAGCCAAAGTATGCAAGGCGAGCGAAGTGCCAAATTTATTAGAGCACTTCCCGAGCCGCCGCCTTGATCATCTCTGCCTCTGCCGAAGGTGTTTTCACTTGCATTTGCAGAATGCTTTCGGCCGTTTTTCGCATCAAGGCATCTTGCCCCGTGGCTTCATACATCATCAAGAATCCATAGAGCGGATAGAGTCGTGAGGGCAACATGTGCCGAGCGTGGGTCAGTCGGTGTTTGGCCTCGGCATATCGTTCCCGTGCCAAGGCGTTGTCGGCAGCCAAGAGTGCGCAGTCGTAGTCGTACAGCCTGCGGAAACAATGTTGCAGCACGGAGTCGCTTTCGGCATATCGTCCCGATAGGTTCAGTTCTGCTGCATGGTTATAGAGAAAGCGGGCATCATGTTTCAGATATTCTGCCGCTTCGGCATAACGCTGCATCGCCGCTTCCGTCCGGCCTTCATCAATCCGGTCTGCGCCATCAGCCCACAGCCTGCGCCCTTTGACATCCCGGATAATCGTAGTCATGCAGAAAATCCATATCCCTCCCATCAGAATACCGCTTTTCCACCCGGGGAAGGAGGGGTAACTGCTTCTCACTTTTGGTCGCGCTTTATCACGGGCTGCCAGTGCCAGGATGGTGAGCAACAGCCACCTGATGTAGGCATATTCCAGAGGATATGAAAAGAGAGAGAGGATGAGGAGTCCGATGCATGGCAACCACAGAACATAAGTTTCGGAGGTATGGCGGTGTCGGTGTGTGCGTTGCAAACTCCACAACATAACCACCACCCACAGACAAGCCGGCAACCCATAACGGAAAGCCAACGCCAGCCCCTCGTTGAACAGAAACGGCACATTGCCGGCCAAGCGTCCGGCCGGGTGCTCAGGGTTACGGGTGAAGAAATCGGCCTGGGCCATGGGGTAAACACGCCGTTCGCCATCAGTGCCATAACCTATGAGCGGAGAATCGATGACGCAGCCGGCAGCCACCCGATAGATAAACAGACGTCCGTTGGCTGACGCCGGCCGTACACTGTAAAGTCCCAATAGCAAGGTAACCGCTACACCCAACATAACACACAGGAGAATTTTGCGGAAGCGAATAGATCTCTTGGGACAAAACGACAGCCAACAAGCGGCTCCCACCATCGCAAACAAAGCAAAGACCCCACTACGCGAATTTGCCAGTAGCAAAGCTGCAACTACCAGACATAGTGCTCCTCTGCTTCCCCATCGTTGCCACAACCACCACTTGGCACTACTGGCTTTGCAGCACAGATGCCACCAACAAGGTAAGCCCAAAATCAAGCTTGCCGCATAGCCGGCCGGATTGTCAAAAAGTGCACCGATTCGGCCGAAGTATAAAGAGCCTATTTTCCATACCGCCACCAGCAGTGTTAATAAACTCACCACTCCTATCATGTGCCGCAATGAGAAGTTGGAATGGCACACCAGCACAAAATAGCCGAGATACGAAAGATGCATGACCAGCACCGTGGGAGAGAAAACCCCGTTCACCACATCACATGCTTGACACCACACCAACAAGACCACCCCCATTATGAGAGCAAAAGAGTTGTCAATCTTAAGATTCCCCTGCAGACATCGAAACCCCATCATCACCAAGCACAGCATCGCCGGCCACCATTTCACGATGCTCCACTGTTCTCCTTGACTCCACACAAAGTCCATCATGGCACAAAGCAGGATAACAAAAATCCCAACTTCCGTTTGCCATCGGGTTTTAGTTGAGGCGCAATGATGTAAGCATTTCATGATTTTCGAAAATGTCATGTTGATGATATTTATTTATGAGAAGTGTAAAGCCTCCGACACTTGCATAGAGCAGTGCCGGAGGCTCCATCACATTTTTTTTAAGATTACAGACTATTACTTAACGCTATCGGTTCGGATGGAATCGTTTGCCAAAGACGGATAAAATGTAAGAGTATCTCTTCTTACGGAATCCGGACCAATCGAATCAATTTGGATGACTCTTACCATCTTGTTCTTAACAAGACCTCTATTGGAAAATCTGGTGATGGCCTCTTTCTTTCTGTTGGCTTCTCTCTTGAAATCCTCCTCCATCTTTTCCACTGTCAAAACCTGAGCCGTCTCTTCGATATATTCTTCGTTAAGCAGCATATCAACTCCATATTTTTGAGCGAACTCTCGGCTTTTTTCCAAAAGCAGTTGGGCTTGAGGTGAATACTGAAGCACAAGTTCGTCACTGGTGCAAGAATTCATATGGAAGCTAATTATCAATAATAAAGTCTTCCAATGTGATAAGATATTTTTCATGTTGTTATATTTTTAGTAAACTCTTGGGTCTCCTCCCGCTCGCGTTGCAACTAGAGATACAAACATGTTGCGAACATACACATGTGTATGTATTTGAAATGTTCCATTCGCAGAGATTCTTGGATTCTCTACTTCAACTCCGGAAAGGAAAGTAGATAATAAAATGTTACCTTCCTTTGTGCGAAGTTCCTTGTGTGAAGTGTTTGAATCTGAATCTTTAACAGTAGCATAATATGAATATGTATAGGAGGCTGAAGCATCTGCTCTGTTACTGGGGCCATCGTAGCTCCATTTGATGCCTACGCTACCGCTAATTGAATCAACAGTAAATCCTTCGGATTCTTCCCCACTAAAAGACATTAGCTCTTCTCTATCGGCACTCCTTGTTCTGAACTTTAGTTTTCCAGGCTTGATGTTTGAGGGAATCTCAAAATAAGCGACTTCAGGTTGGCGTCGTGATTCACGAATATAATCCTGTTCCATTTGTTCGATGGTCAGATTTCGAACTATATAGTCCATGTTCTCTTCGTTGAGCCACATCTCAACCTTGTACTTCTTTGCAAACTCCTTACTTTTTGCCAGTAGCAGTTCTTTCTTACTCGTTTGTTCCATGTAGGCCTCCTCAGCTTCATCGGCCGAGCAAGCATTGAACAAATGGATGATACTCACAGTGAGCACTAAGCCCACACCAAAGATTAACTTTTTCATTGGTTTGTTGTTTTAAGTGGTTAATAAAATAAATAATATAAAAATGGTTCTATGAACCTTGATATGTATTCTGTCGGAGTTGTTGTTTTCGGGATTTCATTCTTCCTCCACCTCTCCATTTCTCACCTGTGCAATCCATTGTTCGTAGAGTGCCAGGCTGAGGGAGAACTGATAGCCGAGGTCGTTCTGAATGGCAAATGGTGTGGGTTTGCACATGAAAGCACGAAGGTTCTTTTTCTTGGCCATGATGGCTGTTTCGTAGAGGGCATCCACATACTTCACAATGTCTCCCCCATAATCTGTATAGATGGTAGAGAAGAACAAGGGTCTGTGAACAGCCAAAGAGTCAAAACGCTGCAAACGTCTCACCAAGGCTGCTTTTGCCTCCTCTACTTTCCACCCGCGTGGGTGCTGACTTTTGTACTCTTGGAATAGTTGGCGGCGTAGGATAAGGTTGATATTACTTTTAATCACATTACGTGAAATGCTCCAAGGCAGATAAAAACCTTCTTCAACTCGCTCAATTGCACCACTTCCACGCATGATGGTGTAACTGGGTATCCCTTCCATTCCCATCAGTATCTCTCCAGTAACTTTTGGACCTCCTAAAACTTCGTAATAGACCTCACGCATTAATTCTACATCCGTTTTTAGAATGGAATCGCTGAAGCATTCGCGGAACAAGAGTGTGTCTGAAGCGCAAGTTGAAGTTTGTGCCTGCATCAGGTGAGGCAATAGCAAGACCAAACAGGCTAAATAGTATTTCTTCATGATGACTATGATAGGTTAAGTGTTAAATATTCATTCTTCCGCTTCCCCATTTCGCACCTGTGCAATCCATTGTTCGTAGAGTGCCAGGCTGAGGGAGAACTGATAGCCGAGGTCGTTCTGAATGGCAATGGTGGAGGGCTTTCGCATAAAGTTGCGCAACGTTTTCTTGTTTCCCATGATGGAAGTATTGTATAGCGCATCCACATATTTTGCGATGTCTCCCCCATAATCGGTGTAAATGGTAGAAAAGAACAAAGGTTTGTTGGTGGATAACGAATCAAAGTGTTGCAAGCGTCTGACCAAAACAGTCTTTGCTTCTTCTGCATTCCAATTGCGTGGATGTTGTTCTTCGAAATCTTGAAGGAGTTCGTTACGCAAGGTTTTATCCAAATTGGTGGTTTTAATGATATGAGAAATCGATGACGGAAGCCAAAATCCCCGATCTGAATAGATTCTGCCGATTACAACAGGTTCAAGATACTCAAGTCCTAAATAATACTCCCTGTTAACCCTAGGACCTCCCAAGATATTGTTGTAAACTTTACGCATTAATTCTATATCCGTTTTTAGAATGGAATCGCTGAAGCACTCACGGAACAAAAGGGTGTCCGAAGCGCAAGTTGAAGTTTGTGCCTGCATCAGGTGAGGCAATAGCAAGGCCAAACAAGCTAAATAGTATTTCTTCATGATGACTATGATAGGTTAAGTGTTAAACATTCATTCTTCCTCCACCTCTCCGTTCCGTACTTGTGCAATCCACTGCTCGTAGAGAGCCAGGCTGAGGGAGAATTGGTAGCCGAGGTCTTTTTGGATAAGTTTCTTGCGTGGGTTGTGGAAGAAGTATTCCAGGCGTTTCAGGTTTCCCATCATGGATTTTTCGTACAAGTCGTTCACATAGCGAACAATGTTACCTTTGTACTTCCCATGAATGTCCGTATAGAACAACGGTTTGGTGGTGGCCAGTGTGTCAAAACGTTGTAAGCGTGCCACCAAATCTGCTTTCACAGAGTCAAGGTTCTCGCCCTTGGGATGTTGGCTAATGTAAGCCTGTTTTAACGCTCTGCAAATTCTACGATTGAAACCTGTGGCTTCTCCTCTTGAATAGGATGGAGACATTCGACTATAATCGACTGAACCATCAGATGTTGTTCGCCATGAGAAGCCCGGATAAGATGGGAGGACCTTTCTGGGAGCATCAATAGAATCGTAAGCTTGTTGCATCAATCCCAGGTTAGTTTGTAGGATATTCCCACCAAAGCACTCACGGAACAGAAGGGTGTCTGAAGCGCAAGTTGAAGTTTGTGCCTGCATCCGGAAGGACAAAAGCATCATGAGGAGGAATAAACAATGGTACTTCATAAGTTGGTTGTTTTTGAGTGTTAGGTATGTATGGTTAGTTGTGGTTTTTATCCAAAAGGTTCAGCCGAGAGGCGTGCGGAAACTCTTGACGGCCGTCGGCAGTTATCACAAACGGGAGTTCTTCGCGTCCTCGGCTTATGTTGGCCAACCAATAGAGCGCACCGATTTCCAGTTTTCCGGCCGGCAGAGAGTTGCTTACGGCTTGCTTTCTCCACACCTCTTTCCAACCCTCGTCTGTCCAACGATACAGCACATACGTGTCGCCGGGTGAAATACCATTGTCGGCATGTTTCACCATGAAACGGAGTCGGTCAACCCATTGTGGTTTTTCCAATCGGAGCGTAACATGGGGATAAGCATCGGGAGCCGTCTGAACATTTCCGTCATATTCGGCTTTCCATCCACATTTCTCCAGAGGCTCGTCCAACAGACGCACCCATCTTTCGTGTAGAGCCGATGCCATGTTACCGTGGAGCGGCACAGGCTCCACAACGTTGGCATAACCGCGAGAACGCTCTGTGAGAAATTGCAGTTCTGCCAAAAACAAATGTGGGTTTGCCTGTGTCGCTTGCACACGGTAATAGCGATAGGGACGGGAAATGCTCAATGAAAGGTCCGTCCATTCGGCTTTTGGCACTTGGGTGATAACGCCAAGGGTGTCGGGGTGTGAAAAATCTTTTGTGTCTGATCCCAGCACCACGGTGCCCGGTACGGTTTGTGCCTTTCGCTCCAGATGGGGTTTGCGGGGATATTTGCGGTGCAGTGTCGTTGCGATATGTTTTCCGGACGGATGCAGCAACTTTTCCACCTTAATGCCATCCCCGTTGTCAGACGAGCGCACCACAAAGGGAGCGGCAAACGGAACAAGTTGCCCTGTGTCATCACAATAAACAGGGAAATAGATGTGGTTTTTTACCACTTGTTGAAACTTAACCTTGCGACCGAAATGTGAAACCTTGCCCCAGGTAACTGCCACCAGACCACAGCCCGGTTGAAACGAAGCCAAATAAGCCAAGCGGCGCGAGCGTGGAATTCTTTTTTCGATGTCTATAGTCAAAGACCCCACATCCAGATAGAGGTGAGAAACATCCTCGATGCAGGGGTCGGACAGAACTTCGGGCAAGGGTTCTCCTTGTGCCAATGCAGCCGGATTGTTGCGCTGCGGTCCGAAATGCAGTCGCATGATGTTGAGTGCCGGGGCCAAACGGCTGTGATCGTGTGAAGGCAGTTCTGATTCGGGACTGAAAGACATCCAGCGCCCCTCATCGTCCATGACGGCCACGGTGAAGTGGCGTGTGTCAAGCACCTTGTAAGCCACGTTGAATTCCACCGCTGCCGGAATTCCGCAGGCTCGAAATATCTGTGCGCCATAGTTGGCCACGTCCACACAATCTTGGAATCCGTTGAAGCACAAATCGGGGTAACCTAAAGGAACATCGAACGGAAATTGCCCATTCCATCGACGAATCCAGCACATGGCGTGGTTGTAACGCTCCATGATTTCCGTCAGGTTTGTGGCAGTGTCGGCCTTCATGAAACGGCTATAGTCCTCATGAAGATTACGGGCCAAAACCACCAAGGGATAATGTCCCATGGCGCGATAGGGCAGAACGTATTCGCAGAAATCAGAAAATGAGAGTTTCCGGATGTGTTCCACCGTTTTTCGCAGCATGAAGACATGTTCAATGTGAGCGGCTATAAATTCGCCACTCAACGTCTCAATATCAGGACGTATGGCTGCCTCTACTTGGGGAGAAGAGAAGCTTATGGCAGTTGCACGACTACCGGCTGCTTGAGCAGAGTCAAGCAAAGTTTGACGGAGTGGCGAGTTTTCCATCTCCGCTACAGTCGCATCTTTAGTGAGTGTGTAATAGGCAGCCATAGATGATTGACATAAACTGTCCAAACGCTTGTCATAGCTTCTGATATGACAATTCTGCTGGTGATAAGGCATACCCGAGACCAAGAAGCAGGCAGCTTTATACTTCTCATCATTGCCGCAATGTTTATAATGGCGCAACATTTTTTCTAGAGACTCCCTGTTGGCACCAGCCTTTTGCAAGGCCGACATGACTGCGGCCGGAAATTCGTTATGACATGCTGTCATCCAGAATATCATACTAACCGCCATCCCCGCCATGAGCCAAACAAAAATGCGCGGACTTCGTTTGTGTTGTAAACCTTTAGTTGGCTGTGTTCTCATATAGCAACGTTATATCTATCTTTGGGGTAAATGTATTGATGCGTAAATTTAGTGGACGGCCGAACTATTTGCCTCCATTTTGAGTACGCAAGTGAGTACCCATTTTTCAAGACCCTCATAATGCGCGAGTTGCGATGCAGCATTTTATGCCGCGGAAGTGGGGTGGTTGTGGGTTTTGCGTGATGCCTTTGTACATTTTTCGCAACGATACCTCCTGCTGTCGGATTGGTTTTCAGGCAAATTGTAGGACTCCCGGATTGCTCCCGAGCAAATCCGGACATACAAGTTCCCTGAGACCTTACATCCGAAGTTATGATGTGCATCTTGAAGAAGATATGTTCTCTTATGGTAGAAGTGTGTTTTTCGTTCAATGACGTAGCGTTATCATCTGCTCCTATGCAGTGTGCAAAGTTACGGGCAAGATGGGTGAGGCTCGGTAAATTTTTGTAAATGAAGTGACAACAACGGTAAATTAGGTTTCAAAAAACTCATTTTTTATCGTTTTCTTTCCCGGTTTTTCGGATGCATGCTTGTCGGGAGGCATCAGATGGAAGAAATCACTCTGCAGCCGACTTGGTCGGAAACCTGCCAAAACAGATACTGGAGTCAAGAACCGATGAAGCAAATTTAGGAGTTATAAACCGCAATTTTGTAAACACATGGTAAACACTTGTAAACAGTTGTAATCGCTTTTGTGCTTTTTTAACTCTCCGTGGGGGTTGTTCCCATCGGAGCCTTGTTTTGCTCATCATCTTCTGCCGAAAAGAGGCGTGAGACAAAAATAAACGGACCGAACAAGAAAGGGAAATATATTCTTGTCCGGCCCGACTTCTGTGTGCAGATACCCCGTAATTTTCTCATGGATTTCGAAGCAGAGGAAAGACTCGTTCCAACAGTTTTTTCTTATCTGAGAACACGAAGCCCGAAATCATGGTATTGCCTTTCAAACGTTTCTTCAAGGCCGGAACCCCATCCGGATATTTCACATACAGAACCTTGTGCCCGGGTTCCTGCACCACTTGCTCGATAACAAAAGTGAAATCTCCTTGAATTGTTTGAACAATGGTGATATAGTCTTGCTCCTGTCGGTAAACTGGTACCGAAGGATCCAGATATATGCGGAAATCATTACCTGTTTGAATCAATACCGCGGGCTGTTTGCTTCGCAGTTCGAGACTGTTCATAAACAATGCCATCGCGATGAGCATGGTCATCAACAGAAAGAGGATGCCGTATTTCAAAACAAAGGTCTTCATGTTTTTGCCAATTCCAATTGGTTTCGTATCAGGTTGTAATAATAACCATGGGCTGCCACCAGTTCGGAATGTGTACCGTTTTCCACCACCTCTCCTTTCCACAAAACAATAATGTTGTCAGCCGTTCGCACGGTGGAAAGCCGGTGAGCGATGACAATGCGTGTGTGTCCGGCAAAGATCCTGTTAAGATTATTCGTAATCATTCTTTCGTTCTCTGCGTCGAGCGAACTTGTGGCTTCGTCCATCATCAGATAGAGTGGTTGCTTGTAGATGGCGCGAGCCAGCATGATTCGTTGTTTTTCTCCTCCGCTGACTCCCACGCCCTCGCTTCCCACCTTCGTGTGTACCCCCAAAGGCTGTTTCTTTACGTAGTCGCTGAGACAAGCATCCTCTATGGCCTGTTGCAGCCGGTCGTCATCCTCTGCCTCCCCCATGATGATATTTCTCTTTAATGTATCGGAGAACAAGAAGTTGTCTTGCATCACGATGCCGGAAGCCCTGCGAATGGAATGAGCCGAGAGTTCGTTAATGTTCTTCCCACCCCAACTTATTTCTCCGGCAGTGGGTTCATAGAATTTCAGCAATAGTTTCATCAAAGTGGTCTTTCCGCTGCCACTTTCCCCAACAATAGCCGTCATCTTCCCGGCCGGAATGCTCAGAGAGATGTTCTTCAAAACGGGTTCTCCGATATCTCCGGTATAAGAAAATGAAAGATTTTTTATCATGATGTCCCGGATTTTTTCGGTAGAAACATGTTGTAGCGTTTCTGCATCCTCTCCCGGACATAAGTGCACTTCCTCTGAGCGTTCCAAACTAATCTTTGCATCTTGGAATTGTTCGAGAAAACCAATCAGTCCCGACAGAGGTCCGTTCACCAATCCGATAATTCCGGAGATACTCATCATCATCCCCAGTGTGAGATTGCCTTCCACCACTTCGGCTGCTATCCAACAGGTGATAAAGATATTGCGCAATTGTCCGATAAGGGTGAAACCGGTGTTCTGCACCTGTCCCAACTTCAACACCTTTTTGCTCATCGCGTATTGTCTCTCCTGCAGCTCCTGCCACTCTTTCAGTTTGTAAGTTTCATAGCTGTTCAACTTGATGTCAGTGATGCCCGACAGCAGTTCAAACTGTTTGTTTCGGTTTTCGGCCTGTATCTTGAACTGTTCATAATCCAATGCCTTTCTTCGGCGAAAGAACCACACCATCCATCCGGTGCTTAGGGCTGTCAGAAAGATATAGGCAGCCAGAATGACCGGACTATACCATCCGATGATGGCCAGATAGAAAGGAACGGAAAACAGAGCGAATGCCGTCTGCAATGTGTTATAGGTGACAAAATCCTGCAATCGTCCATGGTCGCCAAGCCGTTGTTGATAGTCGCCCACGCTTTTGGTCTCAAAGAAAGTCATGGGCAGACATAACAATTTTGTGAGATAATCGCGCAGAATGTTGATGTTGATGCGAGTCGTCATGTAGAGGCTGACCCAGGCAGAGATAAGCCCCATGGAAAAAGTTCCGAAGAAAAGGGCTACCAGTGCCATCAGTATGCAGACAATCATGTTCATGTCCCGCATGCCGATGCCATCGTCCACCATGGCTTGTGTCAAGAATGGAGTTATGAGCGAGAGCACCAATCCAAATCCCATTCCGAGTGCCGATTGCGACATTTCCCATCTGAATGGCCAGACATATCTTCGGGCGAAGTGCCGCAGACTATGTTTTTCCTTGACCGGTTTCCGAGAGAAGAACTCATCCGTTGGTTCGATGGCAATCACCACACCTTTTTCGCCATTAAGCCAATATCGCACAAATTCTTTTTCACAGAAAACGGACCTGCCATAAGCGGGATTGGCTACGTGAAACTTTCTTTCTCTGCTAAATTTTGCCCGTCCGATGCGTTCCAGCACCACAAAATGGTTTTGCTCCCAATGCAAAATGGCCGGCATCGGACACTTCTCCGAGAGCTGTTCCAATGACATTTCAAACGAAGCACTTTCGGCTCCGATTTCTTTCAAGGCATGGCGTATTCCGGCCACGCTCACTCCCTCACGTGTCAAGTGGGAGAGTGAGCGTAAATAAGCAAGCGGATAATCTTTGCCATAGTGCGAAGCTACCATACGAATGCATGCCGGCCCACAATCCATTTGGTCAAATTGTCGAGTAAAGCGCATTGTTGTCAGTTGAGAAAAGAATATGCATACATTCATCCATCGGAAACCGAATGGGGCAATGCGGCATGCCAGTCGCACCAGAAAGCCCAAACCGGCAGATCGTGCTTTCGGTGTTCTCGGCTGTGAAAATCAATCAGCCGTTTGGCCTCTTCGTAGCCAACCCACCGTCCGGCCAAATCATTTCCGAATGGCCCGCTACATCCCTCGAAAAACTCCGAAAAGTGAGTGCCCGAAGCCGAAACATGCAAAATGTCGCGGGCGTATTCAGAATTAGTCTTCCATGGATCGACCATTGTGTTTCCGTAAAACGAATGCTTATCCAACACCGTGAGTGTTTGTTGATCCACCAACTTGAAGTGCCGATACCCCAATCGATGGAGCAAATCGAGGGTGAGAAAAGTATGTTCTTCGGGAGCGGAGTTATCGCCCAGACATTCCGTCTCCACGGAAATGAAAGCCGGCAGTTCCTCACAGGTAATCAAACTTTCAAGTGCTATGATGTCGTTCCCCTCGATGTCGATTTTGCAATAGTACGGAACGCCATGTTCGTTGAATAACTCCCGTAGACTTTTTCCGGTGAGACGTATCACCTCCTTGGCCTGCCGACCATTCCTTTCGGCTATTTCGCGCCGCATGGAGCTCCATTCAGAATTTTCACTGATATAGAACTCGGGAAAAGTGTCCTTTTCTCTTGCTACGATATAATTGAGCAACGTCAGTCGTCCTTCGTCCATTTCCTTGCTAAACATCCGTTTGCCTTGCGCAATCATGTCGGGAGCGGCGTCCACTGCCACCACGTCATATCCCCGGTAGAGATAATAGCGTGTGTCTTCTCCTTTATGAAATCCGATATCGAAGATCAGTTTGCGTTCCATCTTTTTCACTTCTTCTTAGGCTGTTTGCTGAATTTATAAACAATTTGCAACATGGCGTAGGAGGGTAATGAATTGTGCCAGGTCTCCGTAACACCCTGCGCGTTGACAACTCTCATGATGTTGTCAATACCGTGAAAAATATCAAAGGCATCAAGCGTCAATCCCAATCGTCCGTTTAGGAATGTTTTGCTTAAACGGGCATTGGCCACAAAGTTGCACCCATTCATGCTGTTGTCGGTATACCCGGTACGGTGATAGAGGGTAGCATCGGCACTTAGAGCCAAACCGCCCGGCAATGGTATTTGTGCCGACAAACCATATTTTAGGTCGAAGCCATTGATAGTGTTGAAACTTTCTTGCTCGGAGGCAGCATGAAGATACTTCATTCCGACATTCACATCAAAGATGCACTTCTTGATACGCAGATTCAGACGCAGATTTTCTCTGAGCGTAAGGTTGCGTACCGTGCTGAGTTCCGACACATAATCCACGCAGTTGCGATAATTTGCAAGGGTGTTGGAATAAAGAATAATTTGCCGTTTTTTGCCCAAGGGCTGTTTGTAGTCGGTGGAAAAATCAGCACCCCAGTTTCCTTCTACATTTCGAGGCATATAGGTTCGTACACCCGTGGCCTCATCATAGGTCATGGCATGTGAAATGGCATTATGAGTTTTCCACCAATTGCCGGTAATTTGGACAGACCTGTCTTTCTTGTAATCATTGAAACTCCGTTGCAGATTTAC
The DNA here is from genome assembly GCA_017547385.1 of Bacteroidaceae bacterium. Classification (GTDB taxonomy): domain Bacteria; phylum Bacteroidota; class Bacteroidia; order Bacteroidales; family Bacteroidaceae; genus Alloprevotella. The sequence continues at coordinate 72,176 of JAFYPU010000002.1, read as the reverse complement.
TTTGTGGGTGGTGCTACGTTTCAAATCGGGGTTCCCTTTGACCAAGTTCAATGGGTCGGCAGTGTCGGTATAGTCAAGCAAACTGATAAGGTCCGGATATGAATGATTGAGTGTATAGGTAATATAACAGTCCTCGAAGCCCCATGATGCACTAGGCGTGAAAGCCCATTCGCTGCGCCCGGGCCGAGTGTTCAGAGCATCACGGTGGTATTTCAGATGGTCGGTTCTCCACTCCACTTCCGGTTTCAGCTCTATTCGATGGCTGGGCAATTTTCCCGGAATCCAGATTAGCCATTCCGTTCCCACTTTATTGGTCAACGTATTGACTCGTGATGTATATGTGTTAGGGGCATCCAGACAACTCATCAAAGCTGCTGTAGTGGAAGGTAATTCACCAAAATCCGGTGCATCATTGCCCAATCGGTCCAGTCGATAATATGAGCGGTCGCTATCACAGTAGCGCTCGGTTATTTCGTAATAAGCGCGGATATGTACCCAATCGGGACAATAGGTGTATGAGATACGGGCATGTGCGTTGATAGACAACGAAGGAGAAAAGGCATAGCGATGACGATTGTCATCAGAGAGCCCTCCCATGGAGGCTTGTCCGTAGTGCAAATTGTAATCCGAAAAGTAATAATTCTTTTGTCGCTCAACATTCACTCCGGCTGCAATGTTGATATAGTCGGGGGTTTTAGGGACGGACACAAAACCATTCATGTTGATATGTCCGTTCCACACATCGGCATTATCTTTTGTGCGGTCTCTCCGGCTGTTGACAAGCATGGCAGTCAGTCTGTCGCTTGGGTAGAAGAAGATACTGTCTAATGATGCTGCGCGATAAGCATCTTTCGGATCGGCGGAGAATTCAGCTCCAAGATATTCGACAGTGTTCTTACGATGTTGGTATGCACCACTCCCTTCCAGTTTGACAAATCCTCCGGCTTTTTTGTATTCATATTGATGCGATGATTGTATTCGGAAGTTATGACCGAGTCTCTCATTCCGAGAACGTGCGTAAGTGTTGCTACTCAGCCCGGGTTGAAAAGTCTCTGTGGAGGTTACGCTTCGGCCATCGTTGTCTTGATGGAGAATCTTGATGTTTCCGGTGTATTTCCAGATTTGCTGTCTGTCCTTTATCAAGGCTTCCAACCCACCTTTCTGCATTTCCGTAAGGCCGGAAGCCGCTCCTTGCGGATTCCATTCCCCGGAAACACCCGGTTCCCCCATATCGTTGGTATTGTTGGCATTGCCATACACAGCCAGACGTGAATAGTCAGTAAATCCCAATCCGAAAAGACGGGCCATATAGCGGTCTTCAAGCCCGTAGCCGACACCGGCATTGGCTACCCATCCCACGGAATATTCACGCTTCAGGTTGACATCCACCACCAAGGGTAATTCTTCTTTGTTCTTCTCCTGGGTGATGTAGCTATATTCGTGCTCTTTTCGATACACTTTCACCTTGTTAACCATATAAGCCGGAAGATTTTCGAGCGCCACACGTGGATCACCTTTGAAAAAGTTCTCACCGTTCACCAACAATTCGCTGACATATTGTCCGTTCACACGGATTCTTCCATCTCTCAGTTCAAAGCCCGGTAGCATCTTTATTAGTCCGTCCAGCATCGAACCTTCTGCCAATTGGAAGGCATCGGCATCATATATCAAGGTGTCGCCTTTCACGACCATCCTTATTTTCGAAGTTGTGACCATGGCTTCTCCCAATTGTACCTCTCGAGATTTACGTTTCTTTACCAACAGCACGTCTCCGAAATTCAGTCGTTTCTCTCTGCGTCCGATGTCGCCCTTGCTCAGATTGATGCATTGAGTGATATAGCCGCCCATGCTGAAACGAAGAATCAAATCGGTGCGAGGGCAATTAAATACTTGCACGTTGTGAGGAAATCCATATCCATTGGAGATGTCTTCTATATACTCTTCGTGGAAGGTAGAACTGTCGGAGCGTAGTATCTCCATGCGTACACCTTTCAACATTTCGTAAGTGAAACTGTCCATGACCCTCCCCAATAAAGTGATGCTGTCGCGCTCGGTTTGCGCAAAAGATACGCAAGAAGAGAGAACGAGAAATAATAAAAAGTACTTACGTCTCATAATCTTTTGTATTTAAGTTGATGCTCTATTTTGTTTTCATAATGTATTAAGTATATATGATGTGATTTTATGTTTTTCATATATAATAAATATAGTCAACCCCCCGGCCTCTTTTTGGGCTGTTTATATAACTTATAGACCAAGTGAAACATAAAGTAGCGTGGGATAACATTTCTGTAGGTCTCGGTACGTCCTTGCGAGTTGATGGAGTGAGTGATATTGGAAAGTTGGTGCAGAAGGTCAAAGCCATCGATGTAGACGGTCAGATCGATTTTGGGAATATGCTTAGACAATCGTACATTCCATACGAGGTCGTTGGAGTTGTATGATGCATCTCCGTATCCTCTGCGGCTATAGATGGAAAGATCCGTAGACACCTCAATATCCCAAAATAGCCGACTGAGGGCGGTCAGCCCATAGTTGAAATCGTAAACACTGAATGTTTCAAAATCAGTTCGTTCGCTGCGTGCATTTCCCCAAGACAATGCACCTTTGACCCCAATCTGCGTATTCCCGATTCGATAGCTCAGCTTTAGCGTTTCGTTTAGCGAAGTGTTTATGACAGAACTCTTTTGGGGAGTTTCTCCGGTGATAGAGAGCATATCCACACCATGTCTGAATGCCCCATACGTGTTGGTGAAGAAAGTGAAACGGCGTTTCTTGTCAAGTGGCATGGAGTAGTTGATGTTACCCTGCATCAGGTAGTTTCCATCAATATTGTATGGTTGGTAATATCGCACACCGGTTTGGGGGGTATAAGAATATCCCCAGGCTATGGCATCTTGCTTGATGGTGTAACCTGCCGACAATCCGAATGTGCGCTGTTTGCGTGTGCTGTTGTTGGTGTAATTCAAACCCAAGGTGTGCGTATGCGAATTTTTCAAGTTGGTATTACCATTGTAGACGTGTAGAGGATTGTCATTCCTTTCGATTTCGAGAAGGTCGGTCATTTCCGGTGCTGCACCGGTGAGGTGATAGTTGAAAGAAATGCTACGTTGAAAGTTGTGCCAAGAATGTGTTATGTTCAGTTGGGGCTGTACGAAGAATGTGTTTCTTCGTGATGTGCCATGATAGTTGGAACGTGCATATTTCAGATGGTAATGAGTGTAGCGCAAAGGTAGGTTAAACACTACTTCCAATTTACGATCGCTCTCTTCTTTTTTCCATCTGGTCCTGATGTCCACTTCGTGCCAGGTTTCCGTCTGTTCCTGCATGTAACTGTTTTGAGGATCAATGGTGTGGAACAAAAAATCCGCTTCGGAAGGCAATGAGCCTATAACGTGTGTCGTGTTTTCTCCCCATCCATCCAATCGGTCAAGCCGATGCAGAGCATAGTCATGTTGGGAAAAAGACTGTCCGAAAATATATGTCGGTTGCAATGTGATGTCATTGGACATAAATGGTAAAAGATAGGTGGTTCCCACATGATAACGCAGATTTCTGTTGGGGTGGTCTTTTATCCATTTGTTACGAAAATCAATTGGCATATCCGGAGAGGAGGGATAATCATATCTTTCTTGAACGAAACGTTCGTTCCGATTGTCAGAATAGTTGATACTACTTGCAATGGCAAACATATCGGTTGTGTTGGGACGCCATCGCCATGTCAGTTCAGCTCCTCCGTTATACTGCCGTCCATTCTCCTTGTTTTCTGAGAGATAACGGTTCAGAGCCAAATGACGCAACAGTTCACCTATATTCGGCCGGTAAATGCTGTCAAGTAGTCCGGCACTGACATAGTTTTCGGGATTTTCCTTGAATTCGGCAGAAACGCCATATCCTGAGTTGTCCCATCTGTAATAATTGAAAGAAGGTTTGATTTGGATTGCCATTTTTCCTAATCCATAGCCGGGTTGCGCAGGACTGTAAAAGAGGAAATCATGACTTGTTCCGATGCGAAGATTCTTGCTCCGCTGCCAATTTTCTCCTTTGCTCCACGTGCTCCCTTCGGAAAGAAAGGTTTCACCGGTATTGATAGAGTGATAGGTGGCGTCCCAATGACGTATTTCTGCACTTCCTTGCAATTTGAACCGTTCGTTTCGGTCTTTCACAAGATAATCCACCCCTCCGTATTTTGTTGTTATAATGCCATTAGGCATATTTTCCGGTCGCCATTCATTGTCCTCTCCTGGTTTACGGTTATCATTAAGGTTATTGAAGTTGGCGAAGACCGAAATTCGTGATTGAGGTGTGAAACGCATGGCAAATAAGCGTGCCATATACCTGTCTTCTGTGCCATAGCCTCCATCAATGTTGGCCACCCAGCCAATACTATATTGTCGTTTCAGCCGAACATCCATGACATAAGTTTTATCTCCCAAATCCCTACTTCCAAATCTAGAAAGTTCTCCGGTCTTCTCATACACTTTGATGTTCTGTACCATGTATGAGGGAAGATTGTCAAGCATCAGTTCATTGTTCCCTCTGAAAAAATCTTCACCATTGAGTTGCAAACTTTCGATTTGTTTACCATTGACCAATATGCGTCCATTATCTTTTAATTCAGCCCCCGGCAGTTGCTTGATAAGGGCATCAAGCATTGATCCTTCAGCCAATTGGAAAGCATCTGCATTATAGACCAAAGTGTCGCCTTTTGAATAAATTTTGATACGTGTGGCTTTTACGACAGCTTCACCCAGTTGCTGTTCCTTCATTTTTTTGTTCAAGAGAATATCCCCTGTGTAACGAAGACCATTTGTTCTCCCTCTTGCGGCAATGCTGTCGATGGCAAGATATCCGGTTTCATATCCGTCTGCTTCCACTCGGATGACATAATAACCGCCTAATCGTGGAATACCGAAGCAATACTCATAATTAACACCACCGTATGCCAAGGGCACTTGTGTATTTATGATTGAATCGACAACAACTCCATCAGGCCTCTCCAGAAAAACATTGGCTCCGGTAATGGCATGTTTTGTCAAGCGATTGTTGATATTTCCGTAGATGTATTGAATGTTTTTGTCTTGTGCAAAAGCAGAGAAACCAAAGAATAGCAACAAAAGGAAGTTTACAATCTTTTTCATAATATGATCTTTTGTCTATTTCGATATTTGCAGGTGGAGAATCCCCACCTGCAAAGACAAATAATTAGAAATGAAAAGTTCCACCAAGCAAGGCCTGCATATTACTACTTGTACCTGTTGGAGAAGGTGTTGTAGTAGTTGTCGTAGTTGTAATGGGAGGTGTAACCACTCCACATTTGCAGTTCTTCAGATTAACCTCAATATCACATAGGATATTGCTTAACGGATTCTCACTTTCTGTTGAAGCTAAAGCACAGAAACCTCCTCTGAGTTCACCCTCGGCTTCTTTCACAATTGTAGGTATCTCAACTCTGAGATCTACAAGTTTTGCTTTTTGAATTCTCATTTTGTTTTTATTTTAAAAGTTAAACATATATGAAGTATATACTACTTCCTAACGATAAGTTTTTGTTTGAGACGTTTTTCTACAAAATTTTCTTTCTCTTTCTTTGTCCAACCTTTTAAGCAAGTATTTTCGCTACTTGCTTCTAATTTTAATTGAGAACATCCTCCAAAACATATTGGAAATATCTCACATTGCTTGCAAACGTTTAATCCATTTTTCAAATCCATTCGCTTAAAGAACTTTGAATTCCATAAGATTTCTCCATTATCGGTTAGGATTCCCTCTCTTTGGCTACTCCTAAAATTTCGAGCTGTACACTTAAATACATCCCCATTATGGTTGATAACAACTTTATTGCTATATTCGGCATAACATCTATACTTTGAATACAAAGTATTCCACATGACATTTAGCCCCTGTTCCATGAAATTTAAGGCAATCTTTTCGATTTTTTCAACAACTTCAACATTATGTTTGTCTTGCCAAACTTGTTGAAAGTCAAAAATAATGTATGTTTTCTCTTCTTTATCTAACTCCCTAAAAGTGTCGATAATATCTACTATGCTATCAATATTGTCTTTTGTGAAATTCACACGAACAGTGACAAAAATTCTTTTTCTCAGCAGAAGATTTATATTTTTAACTATAATATCATATGTTGGCTTCCCATTTTTTGTGCTACGTACTCTATTGTGCATACATTTATTGCCATCTAGTGTAATCTGAAAAGCAATATTGGGGGTATAATTTAATAACTCTTCTACCATCTGTGGGGTTAGAAGAACTGCGTTTGTTGTAAAATGAACTGAGTATTTGATACCATATTGTGTACAATTCTCCTTGATAAATTCCATTAAAGGTTTTACCACATTAGTATAACAGATCAAAGGTTCACCTCCAAAGAAGTCGATATTGAAATTCTGAAGATCTTGATTAGTGATAACACTTAGGATGTATTTTTTTATTTTATCCAAGGTTGGTTCTTGTAAAACTTCTCCAGCTTTATGCTCCTCATAACAATACCAACAATTTAGGTTACATGCCATTGTTGGAATAATCGTTATACTGTAATTGGAATTGGAGCTTTCGGCCTTTTCCCATTTAGTTATGATATTAGCAACCTCATCTGTATCTTTATCTATGATTATCTCTCGTTCCAATAAGGTATTGAATAATGTAGGATGGATAGCTTCTAATTCGTCTATTTTTTCTATGTACTTCTGAATTAGCTTTGCTATGGAAGTATCCATAACAAGAGTCTGTTCATTAGCAATGTTATGCAACAATACATTCACTGTATTGTCAATAAAGAAATTGTACTTGCTGAATTTTTTCATTTCGTAGTTATTTTTGTTCAATTAATAAAAGTGTAAGCATAGAGACTGAAGCTACAGGATTACATAGTCCGCTTTCCCAATACATGGCGTTTTGTGGGAACGTCTGCTTAAAGTCTATACATTTGCTTAATGATAGCTCCCAGTCACTTAAGTCATATTTATTTTCCATAAAATCTATAAGCATTAAAGCTAAAGTGATTGTTTCTGAGTTGTTGCTATTTTCAATTATAGTCTTTGAGGACATTAATAGTTCCTCTATAAAGCTCTGACTCCACGCAAACTTTTCTTTCCTTTTAAATGAGTATTTTAAACGGGCAGCACAATAACATAGCAGTCCCTTGATATCATTTTCTTCTAATCTATGCGGACTACATTTATTTACATTTTGGTCAATTTTTGATAATATGGTCTCAGGGTAATCGTCTAAAAACTTCTTCTCATGCAAGTACAAAATACTCCACCCGATACCCAATAAACCCTCTTCGAAATTTAAAGGTAAAAAATCTTCTTTTATGGCTTGTTCTATTTGTTCCCACAAATCAGAAGCAAGATCGTCCCAAAGACTACAGTCGCAATATCGGGAATAGTGTTCAAACCATATAAGATGTCCCATTTTTCCCTTGTAGAGTCCATAATAGCGTGGTGTATTCTTTTGTAAGAATATAGCTATTTTTGGTAACAAATTTAGTGTGGTATCTGATATTCTCACTAGATTCTTTAACCTTATGTTTTGATGATACTGCATTACATCTATAAAATCTTTAGTAAAGATTTTATTATAGTATTTTTTTAGTTCGTTAAATTGTGATTGTTTTTTCTTGAACAATTTATTTGCTTCAAGATATAGAGGCCTATTTATAACTATTGCTGCCGCCTCTGCTGCATACTTCCAAAATGAAGAGAATAAAAGTCGGGAGATCCATAAATAGTTGAAAACTTCGGCGACATTATAATGTTTGTATGGTGCTTCTTCTCTGTAAATATGTCCTATTACAACATTTTTTAATAATGTACATTTTCCTCCCTCCATCCAGACTTTTAGGCTGATGTATGCTTCGTCAGAACCATAGTATTCTAACCCCTCTAATCCTCGTAAGTACTTCCAATACTGGCAGCTTGCGGCGTAGCCTGCCCCTAAAACGAAAGGTATTGTTTCTTCCAATTCATTAGGTGATTGCTCAAAGGTGTTCCATTTGATATCTGGTAAATAAGTATTTTTAAGGCATGGCATAAAAGCCCCAAAGCAACAACTTTTATCTTGAGAAATAATAGTTCCATCTTTCCTTTTACTGAGAAATAATCCTTGGCAACAAAGTAGCTGACGTTCGTTTTCTATAAGTTTATTTATAATTTTTATAGCCCAATCCTCTTCATAGAAACGCATATGGGCATCCAACAAAAGAAAATATGGAGTTTTACATAATTTAATTCCTAAATCACGTGAAGCTGCAACTCCTTTTCGTTCGCGGTTAAGTATGTAATAAACTTGCAAATCTTTGACCATCTCTTGATAGTTGACACCATCGATTGAACAATCATTTATTACAATAATATCTGCAGTATCTTTAATGGTATTACGGATGCTCTCAATAGTTAAAAGAACTTCTTCACCTTCATTGAGAAATGGAATAATAATGCTTAATTGTTTACCCCGATTTTCTATTTGGGGCATTTTATATCCAATGTTGTATGATACTGCTAGATGTGTTCTTATATGTTCTTGTACTTGATGAGTTTTAGAAAACATTTCATCACGATGACAAGATGTAATTTGAGCGTTTGAATATCTATATTTAATGAGAGTAGTTGGAATAATATGAATTTTGAGTCCTTCCATTAGAATACGTGTCCAAAAACGATAGTCCTCTGCATAAATAAAGTCTTCTTCATAATTAATGCTATGTTCGAGTATACTTTCCCGATTGAAAATACTTGCGGGGTTCGCGACAAGATTCGCTTCCATCATTAGTTCCAAAGTGCATTCATATATTTCTTTAGCAGGTGTGAAAACAAATCTCTCATCAATATATTTTAAAGCCCCTGCCATAACATCCACCTCCGGATGTTCTTCCATATATTTATATTGTATGGCTAAGCGCTCCGGCAACATGACATCGTCAGCATCCATGCGTGCGATATATTTGCCTTTGGCTTCGCTCAGTAGGAGATTGAGCGAGGCGATATAGTCGTGTTTGTTCTTAATCAATCTGATACGTGGGTCATGATAAGATTCCACAATTTTAACGCTTTCGTCTGTTGAACCATCATCAACAATGAGTAGCTCAAAGTCGGTAAAAGTCTGAGCCAATATGCTGTCGATGCATTCACGTAGATATCGTGATGCATTATACATGGGCATGCAGACACTGATAGGCAAATTTTTCATAGAGTGATATTTCTCGCAAATGTTGTGATTTTTCAAACGCTATATGCAAATCCGAGTACGCAAGTGAGTACCCATTTTTCAATCGTCTTGATATCAGGGAATTGTGATTTTGTTTTGAGGTGTGGTTTTACAAATCGTTTACAGAGAGTTTACAAGAAAAGATGAGCGATGATGCTTTTCTTGGCATACCTCCTGCCACGAACATCCCCTGCAAGGACGTCGTTTTCGCATTGCCGATGAAGATAGACCGGAATGATGAAAGAAGCTTTCATGGAATGTTGGATAAAGATTGATATATTGGTTGTGTGTTTTTTCGGTAAGGGGGTATTGTTTTTATACATCTCATTCCCGTGGCGAAGTTACGGACGTCTTCAAGAAGACTCAGTAAATTTTTGTAAACTTGTTGACAACAACGGTAAACGAAAATGCACTTTTTCCTTGTCTTTCATGTTTCTTCGTGCCTACTTGTGGATTTTTTCATGCTGTATGGATGTTTTGTGCTAATACAGTGCCCACTCGAGCAGCTTAGGACTTGTTGGTCGTCTCAGCTCCGATGATCGTGTCTGATATAACATTTAGTTCTTCTGTCTCGAGGGGCGGTTGTTGTGAATAGGAATAAGATGAAGATTTGAGAGGCTGTCATCAAAGCCCAAGCCAAGGGTGCAAGGATGATACGAAAAGAAGTCCTTCCGTAACATAGGTTTTATTTACCGGCAAGAATTTCCTCTTCTCAATGTTTATTCCACCTCAAATCCTCATCCGTAGGATAGACTTAATGGGTGCGTTATATTAAAATATCAGCATAGTATCTCTGTCCAAAGATATCGATGGTGATAATATAATTCCCATCTTCCAAATGTTCCAAGGATAAAACATTCTCTTCAGTTGAAGATAAGAAAAGCGTACCTCTTTCTATTAGCTCGTCGTTCCGGCTGATAGAGTAAGGAATGGAAAGACTGTTGGTCGTGGTAAAAACTATATTCCTATCTTTTTGTGTGGCAACCGGAAGGTTGAACGTGGTGCGAGGGATAAGGTCCTTATTCGGATCATCGTTCAGATGCCAGATGAGTTGGCCTTGTAAGTTGACGATTGGACTGCTGCCGATCGGATCTACCTCGGCCGAATTTCCCGGAATACCGCTTGTGGCGATAAGAAAGCAGAATGCGAAAATGTTTTTGTTCATAGATTAAATAGTTGGGTATTAAACAAAAGATGTAGGCAAAAGTAGAAGTTTGAAACGGTGTTTTTGTAATCATTTGTAATCACCTGGTAAACACCTGTAATCAGTTTTAAAGTTTTTTAAGCAAATGTCTGCGTTCCTCTCAACGGGTGCTTTTCTTTTTTTGTAAGTTTGCTTCATCGACAAACGTTTTCGGCGGGTCTTGATAAGATGAGGATATACTTGAGGGAACGTTTTCTGAGTATAATAAAACAAAGGAGAAAGATAGGTGCAATGATGCTTAAACACTGGTTCGTGGTATTTTCGTTGTGTGTATGTCTCTTGTCGGCATGTTCGGAAAGAGAAGAATTTCCATTGCAACTGCAGGCAGCAGATGAGTTATCACATAAGTATCCGGCTCAGGCATTAGACATGTTGGAATGTTTCGAGAAGGAGCATCGCAATCTGCCGGAAGCGGTACGTGCCCGAATGGAATTGTTGCGGATACAAGCTCATGATAAGAATTATGATTTGCATACGTCTGACAGTGTGATTCAGTGGTTGGTAAATTATTATGACCGGCATGGTTCACAAAACGACCGTGTGAAAGCATATTATTATATGGGTTGTGTGCAGCGGGATATGAAAGATTGGCCTCAAGCCATCGAATGGTATACAAAAGCCTTTTCGATGGCAGATACGACCGGCGGTCGTTGTGAAGTGTGGCTCTACAATGCTTGTGCATGTCAAATGGCCGGTTTATTAAGTGAAACAGATAATCACAGTACGGAATTGGAGTGGATAAAACGGGTGGATATTGCCAAATGCGACAGCTCGGTACAGTATCATTGGTATCATGCATTGGGCAGTTCTTATTCTGCTAACGGAAAAAGGGATTCTGCTAAGATTTATTATGACAAATCATTTGCACTGATATGCAAGGATCCGGAATTTTTGAAATTAGAAAAAGCATGTATTCGAGAACAGGTCTCAGATTTTATCCAGTATGGCGATACCTTTGCGGTTGAGCAACGTGAAGCACTTTTTCTTAAGAGTTATGACGATACCGGCACAGGAGTTCCTGCTCATAATTTCGGATTCTATTGGGAGTATCGCGGTGATGCTGATTCGGCCATACATTATTACACGAAAGCTCTGTCGGGCCACAGATTATGTACAGTGGAGAATTCATATCGGCGTTTGTATTTTTTGCATCGGCAAAAAGGGAACATGGATGCATCCATGAAATGTGCCGAGGCCTATATGAAAGTGTCTGACAGTTTGGCTAAAATAAAAGAGGAAGAACGTGTGTCGCATATAGAGGGTATGTTCCGTTACAATGAGCATTTGAAAGCCAAATTGGCTTTGCAAGAGGAAAACACCCGTTTTCGTTGGAAAATGGTTGGTTCGGTGCTTGTAATCATCGTTTTAATACTGCTAATGTTGCGAATGATTAAATTGTTGCGTAGACGTAATCGCTCTCTTTGTCAACAAGAAGAAACTTTGTTACAGCTTCAGAAAGAGAAAAATATCATTGAACACCAGAAAGACATGATGGAGAACTTTCTGAGCGGTGAGAAAAAAGGCGAAGATGCACAGTTTCTGGACCATCTGCACTCTAAGGCACAGAAGGAACAGGTTCCAAGTGTGGCTGATTGGGAGAGGTTACAATTAATAGTTGAAATTCGTTATCCGGGTTGGAATAAGCGCTTACATGAATTGTTGCCGAAATTGAAAGAACGAGATTTATGTATGTGTTGGTTGTTTCTGTTGGGATTTTCAGGACAGGAAATTGCAGGTCTGATGCAGCGAAATCGTCAAAGTGTTTATCGCTCGCGTGTCAGATTGCACCGTGCCATCACCAAGAATGTTGCCGGTGGTCTTGATGATTTTATTCAGATATTGCGTACACTATTGGATACTCCTGCATAATTGTGTGTACGATTTCAGGTTGGGGGAAGTGTGTAGTCCTCTGTACAAAAAAGTGAGTTTTCGGAACTATACAATAAGTGAGTTCTGAGTGCGAATAGGTCTTTCGGGGTGTATCTCAATATGTCTGTGTCCCTGTGGGCTGCTTCGACCTTCTCTCTCCCCCCACAGATGTTTTTGTTTTCTTGTTTTTACTGTTCATCTGTCACTTTTCGTTGTAACCTGCTGCCTGGTAGTGGGTTGCACGGTGACAGAAATGGTGACAGTAAGCAGATTCATCTGTCACTCCTGTCACTCTTCTGCCATGCTGAATGGCTCTGTGCAGTCATGTTTCATCTGTTGATGACTCTTTGGGGCGATGCTGCGTGCTGTTCTGTGGTTTTTTCAGATGGCAAGCTGAAATTCCGAGAGGGCGCATCAGGAGTAAATTCCTGACGCGCCCTCTCTCTTTCTCTTTCTTTATGCTTCCTCTCTCTCTCAGGGAGACGGAGGGGGTGAATAAAATAAAAAAGGTTATCGCTCTCTCGTTATTTCTGGTCGTAGGCGTGTTTGGGGTAGTCGATGGTGTAGTGCAGTCCGCGGCTCTCCTTGCGCTCGATGGCTTGGCGCGTGATGAGATAGCCCACATTGATCATGTTGCGCAGTTCGCAGAGGTCGGGGGTGGCTTTGACGCGCTTGAAGAGTTCTTCGGTCTCCTCGTAGAGCAGGTCCAGGCGCGTCCAGGCGCGTTTCAGGCGCAAATCGCTGCGCACAATGCCCACGTAGCTCGACATGATTTGCCACACCTCTTTGGCGTCCTGGGCGATGAGGATTTTCTCTTCATTGGAGAGTGTGCCCTCGTCGTTCCATTCGGGCACGCGGTCGTTGAAGGCATATTCGTTCAGGTGTGCGAGCGAGTGGCGTGCGGCTGCCTCGGCATAGACCACGGCTTCGAGCAGGGAGTTGGATGCCAGACGGTTGCCACCGTGCAGCCCTGTGCACGAGCATTCGCCCACGGCATAAAGGCGCTTGATGCTTGAGCAGGCGTTGAGGTCCACCAGGATGCCGCCACACAGATAGTGGGCGCAGGGGGCCACGGGGATGTATTGCTTGGTGATGTCGATGCCGATGCTCAGACACTTGGCATAGATGTTGGGGAAGTGGCGTCGGGTCTCTTCTGCATCCTTGTGCGTAACGTCCAGGCACACGTGGTCGATGCCGTGAATTTTCATCTCCTTGTCGATGGCGCGTGCCACAATGTCGCGCGGTGCGAGCGACAGGCGTTTGTCGTATTTCTGCATGAATTCGGCTCCGTCCGGCAGGCGCAGAATGCCGCCGTAGCCGCGCATGGCTTCGGTGATGAGAAAGGCGGGGTGGGTTTCGCCGGGGTGATAGAGCGCGGTGGGGTGGAATTGCACAAACTCCATGTCCTTCACCGTGGCTTTGGCGCGGTAGGCCATGGCAATGCCGTCGCCGGTGGCTATGTTGGGGTTGGTGGTGGAGGCGTAAACGGCTCCGCAGCCTCCGGTGGCCATCACCGTGACGCGCGACAGGAAGGTGTCAATCTTGCGGGTGTCGGGGTCGAGGATGTAGGCACCATAGCATTCGATGTCGGGCGTACGGCGCGTAACCTCGATGCCCAGGTGGTGCTGGGTGATGATTTCAACGGCAAAATGGTTCTCGAAGACGGTGATGGCGGGGTGGGCAAGCACAGCTTCGATGAGGCCGCGTTGGATTTCGAAGCCGGTGTCATCAGCATGGTGCAGAATGCGAAACTCGCTGTGGCCACCCTCGCGATGGAGGTCGAAGGTGCCGTCTGCCTTCTTGTCGAAATTCACGCCCCATTCCACCAGGCGGCTGATGGCGGCGGGACCGCCTTTCACCACTTGCTCAACGGCACGCGGGTCGCTGATGTAGTCGCCGGCCACAAGGGTGTCCTTGATGTGCTTGCGGTAGTCGTCTTTCTCCATGTCCGTAACGCTGGCAATGCCTCCTTGCGCTTTGGATGTGTTGCTCTCTTCGATGGTGGTTTTGCACACAAGGGCCACTTTCCCCTTGCCCGATTCGGCCACTTGAAGGGCGTAGCTCATGCCGGCCACTCCTGAGCCTATGATCAGAAAATCGAATTTGCGTATCATGATGGTTTTTGTTTTATTCTTATTCTTCTTTTTGGGCATTGTCACCTGCCATGAGGTGGTTGCCCGTCTGGTGGGGCGAAAGTACAAATTACATTTAGATGCAACGTTGATGGTAGGCAAAAAAAGCAAGATTTCAGCCTTTGTGGTGCATTTGTCGTGATTTTTTGCAGACATTTGCCGTAGCATTCATTACCTTTGAATGCTCAACGTTTAATTAGCTATTATGAAAAACCCATTGATTCTCCTCGCCTGGGCCATGGTGGCATGGCTTTTTCCGACAACCGCTCTGCAGATGCAGGCCGGCCCCCACGATAAGATTGTTGCCGACTTTCAGGCTCGGCGTGCTTCGCTCGCTGACGAACGCTATTTCGGCATCTTCGATAAGGCTCTGACGGGCGACCGTCTGCGTGCCATGCAGTTTCTTTATGCTTACATGCCGTTGCCCGATGTGGCAGATTATTCGGCAGCGTTCTTTTTGCAGAATGTGGATTATTCCCTCAAGGCCCGTCGTGAGATGCCGTGGGGGGCGCAGGTGCCGGAGCGTGAGTTTCTTCACTTTGTGCTGCCGGTGCGTGTGAACAATGAGAACATGGACAGCAGTCGCGTGGTGTTCTATGAGGAGTTGAAGGACCGTGTGCGCCACCTCTCGATGCGCGAAGCTGTGCTCGAGGTGAACCATTGGTGTCACGAAAAGGTAACTTACACCCCCAGCGATGCCCGCACCAGTTCGCCTTTGGCATCGGTGCGCACGGCTTATGGTCGTTGCGGCGAAGAGTCAACGTTTGCCGTGGCTGCCTTGCGTGCCGTGGGCATCCCGGCACGCCAAGTGTATACCCCGCGATGGGCGCACACCGACGACAATCATGCCTGGGTGGAAGCCTGGGTGGACGGCCGATGGCACTTCTTGGGAGCTTGTGAGCCCGAACCCGTGCTCGACCTGGCGTGGTTCAATGCGCCTGCCTCGCGCGGCATGCTCATGCACACCAAGGTGTTCGGCCATTATGACGGCCCCGAGGAGGTGGTGGGCAGAAATGTATGCTTCACCGAAATCAACGTAACCGCCAATTATGCTCCCGTGGCTTCCGTCGTGGTGAAAGTGGAGGATGAGGCCGGAAATCCTGTTTCCACAACGGTGGAATTCAAGATTTACAACTACGCCGAGTTCTTCACCGCAGCGCGTCGCACATCGGATGCCGAGGGATATGCCACGCTTTCCACCGGCAGGGGAACACTGCTGGCATGGGCGGCAAAAGATGGCAAGTTTGGCTATGCGCGTTGTCAGGCAGGTGTGGACGATACGGTGAAAATCGTGCTGGATAAGACGGGCGATTATGCGGCTTCGCTTGACATGGACATCACGCCACCGGCCGAACGAAACACCGTGCCGGAAGTTACACCGGCAGAGAGGGCAGAAAACGACCGCCGTTTTGCCGTGGAAGACTCCATTCGCAATGCCTACATCAGCACATTTATCACCCCCGAAAGGGCGGCAGAGGTGGCACGCAGCATCGGAGCCGATGAAAAGGGTGTGGTGGAGATTTTCCGCAAGTCGCGCGGCAATCATGCCACCATCGAGGCGTTTCTCACCGAAGTGCCGCAGGAGCAAATGTCAGCGGCACTCAGCCTGTTGTGTGCTGTGGCTGAAAAGGATTTGCGCGATGTGCAACTTGACGTTCTGCGCGACCACTTGCAGCACACGCCCGCCACTTCTTTTGATAAGCACGTTCATGTGGCGTATGTGCTCAATCCGCGTGTGAGCAATGAGATGCTGACGCCCTACAAGGCTTTCTTTCAATCCGCCTTTAGTGACCGAAAGCGAAAACAATTTGCCGCCCGACCGGAGAAGTGGGTGAAATGGTGCAGTCGGCAATTGCAGACGGACGAAACCTGGAATCCGCAGTCGTTGTGCACCTCGCCCGAAAGAGTGTATACCATGCGGGTGTGCGATGCTCATTCGCGCAACATCTTCTTTGTGGCAGGCGCACGCAGCATGGGCATCCCGGCACGCATAGATGAGGTTACGGGAAAAACGCAATACCTTGCAGAAAACGGAAAGTGGGTGGACGTGAATTTCGGGACGGAAGAGAAACAACAAACACCGCAAGGCACATTGATGGCACACTATCAGCCCGGAACATTTATTGACAATCCGAAATACTATTCGCACTTCTCACTTTCGCGCATCGACAACGGACAATTGCAATTGCAAAACTATGCAGAAACCGACACGTGGCAGAGCCTGCTGAAAGACGGAACGAAAGTGGACGAGGGGCAATACCTGATGATTACGGGCACACGCATGGCCGACGGCGGTGTGTTGGCGCACCTCGACTTCTTTCGAGTGAAAGCAGACAGTCTTTGCCAATTGCAATATGTGCAACGCGAAAGTAGCGAAAGGCTTCAGGTGATAGGCTCGTTCAATAGCGAAAACCTCTACCACGACCTCTCGACCGGCACCACACGGTCATTGCTCTCGGCCACCGGGCGTGGCTATTACATCATAGCCCTCGTGGCACCGGGCAACGAACCCACCAACCATTTCTTGCGCGACGTGATGCCCTATCGGGATGCGTTCGAAAAGTGGGGGCAAAAGATGGTGTTGTTATTCCGCGACCAAGACGAAGCGCATCGCTTCACCAACGACTTTCCCGAACTCCCTAACACCATCGTGTGGGGTACAGACATTGAAGATAAGCTCTACAACGAAATTGTGGCCAACATGAAGCTCACCCATCCCAATCGCCCCATCATCCTTGTGGCCGACACTTTCAACCGAGTGGTCTTTGTTTCGCAAGGCTATTCTATCGGTTTGGGCGAACAATTGGTGAAGGTTATCAAACAACTGAGCGAATAAAACACGGAGCAGGGTATAACAAATCTGCACGTCTTGTGATGTTTCAACAAGGCGTGCAGATTTTTATATATACATCAATTGCAAAGTTTCCGAATAAGGAATTCAGATGGCATCAAATTTTTTTGATGGCCTCAACAATGGCGCGAACTTCGGAAGCACACGTCTCTTTTCGAGCGTATTCGTCAGCCCCCTTATTGCCCATACTCACTCCTTCGTGGCGGAACTGCATGCGGCTTCCCACATCGTGGCGAGCCGAAGCATGGATTTCCGAGGCTCCCGTGGCTTTCAGGATTTCAGCAGCATTGCGGCTGCTCACACCGCATCCCGGCATCAGGATGAGGCGGCCTGCGGCCTGTGCATTCAGTTGCTTTATGGCAGCAGCCCCTTCGAGTGCGGATGCCGCTTGTCCTGAAGTGAGCAACCGATGACAACCGATGTCGATAATTTCCTCCAAGGCCCGGTGCGGATCACGGCACATGTCGAAAGCCCGGTGAAAGGTGATGCTCATGCCCTCGGCAGCTTGCACGAGCCGTCGGCACAGCGTCATGTCAACATTGCCGTCGGCCGAAAGCGCACCAATGACCACGCCATCCACCCCCAGGTCGCGGCACAAGCGGATGTCGTGCTCCATGCATCGTGCTTCGTGTGCGTCATAAAGGAAATCGCCCCCACGCGGACGGATGAGCACGTGCAATTGAAGGTCCGGCACTTCGCGTGCAGCAGCTATGAGTCCTGCTGACGGCGTGATGCCTCCCACTTCGAGCGCGGCGCAGAGTTCCACACGGTCTGCACCGCCTTCGCGGGCTGCCAGCACACTTTCAATGCTGCCGGCACATATTTCGAGTGTTGTCATGATGATGGTGAATATTGATTATTACCGACAAATTTACTTTAATACCGCGAAAAAGCCGCCGCAATGTATCGTAAATTTCAGCAAAACGCCGCTCGGTGCAAAAAAAACAGTACATTTGCAGCCGTGCAAGGATGTGTGAATAAACATGTTTGCATATCAAATGCACAAAAACTTTGACGGAATTTCTAAATACAACATCAAAATTTTATAGTGATATGAAGAAAATCAAATCCCTCATTTTGCTGCTGGTCGTGCTCTTCTGTATGCCGGCCGTGGCACAGCAACTTCCGATGGATGCCAATGTGCGTTACGGTAAGTTGCCCAACGGACTCACTTATTACGTGCGCCACAACGCCCTGCCCAAGGAGCGTGTCAACTTCTACATCGCACAGAAAGTGGGTGCCGTGCAGGAAGAAGAAGACCAGCGCGGTCTGGCTCACTTCCTCGAGCACATGTGTTTCAATGGTACTGACCATTTCCCCGGCAACGGACTCGTGAAATACTGCGAGCGTATCGGCGTGAAATTCGGTGTGAACCTGAATGCCTACACATCGACCGACGAAACTGTTTACAACATCGATGATGTGCCGGTGAGCGACACCAACATTGACAGTTGCTTGCTCATCTTGCGCGACTGGTCGGACGGTCTCACCCTTGATGCCAAGGAAATCGACAAGGAACGTGGTGTGATTCACGAAGAATGGCGCATGCGCTCCAGTGCCACCATGCGTATTTACGAACGCAATCTGCCGGCACTCTATCCCGGTTCGCGTTACGGCCATCGTTATCCCATTGGTTTGATGAGCGTTATCGATAACTTCAAGCCCGAAGCCTTGCGTGCTTACTATGAGAAGTGGTATCGCCCCGACTTGCAGGGTATTATCGTTGTGGGAGACATCGATGTGGACGCTGTTGAAGCAAAAATCAAGAGCCTCTTTGCAGATATCAAGATGCCGGAGAACCCCGCTGCTTACGAACACTATCCCGTGCCCGCCAATGCTGAACCTATCTACATCGTGGATAAGGACAAGGAGCAGAAGCAGCCCGTCATCATGATTATGTTCAAGAACGAGCCGCTGCCTGCCGAATATAAGAATACACCGGTTTATCTCGCTCAGACCCTCATCACAAGTGTCATGACTTCGGTGGTGAATGCTCGCCTCAACGAGTTGAGTCAGCAGCCCGACTGCCCCTTTGTTGGCGCAGGCATCTACTATGACGACTATCTCATCAGTAAGACCATGGAGGCTGTCGGCATTCAGATTGTGCCGAAGCAGGGTCAGGATGCTGCCGCTGTGCAGGCTGTGATGCAGGAGGTGGAACGCGCTGCTCGCTACGGACTCACTGCCACAGAAGTAATTCGTGCGCGTGAAGAGTTCATGAGCCAATTGGAAAGCATCTACGACAACCGCGACAAGCAGAAGCACGACTTCTACATCCCGCAGTATGTTCGCCACTTCCTCGAAGACGATCCCATCCCCGATCTCGAAACCGAGTTCAACATTTACAAAGCCTTGGCTCCGCAGTTGCCTGCCGAGGCCTACAGCCAAACTTTCTCGCAGAGCGTGGCCAGCGTCGATACCAACTTTGTGTTGCTTGCCATGTATCCTGAAAAGGAAGGTTTCAGCGTTCCCACTGCTGCCGAACTCAAAGCGGCAGTCAATGCAGCCAAAGCAGCGGAGCTCACTCCCTATGTGGACAATGTGAAGAACGAACCGCTCGTGCCCGAACTGCCCAAAGCCGGCAAAATCAAGAAAGAAAAAGCTGCTTCCTTCGGTTACACGGAATGGACATTGAGCAACGGTGCACGCGTTTACTTCCAAAAGACCGACCACAACGAGAGCCAGGTGCTCTTCTCAGGAAGAAGCTTTGGTGGAACGAGTTTGCTGCCCGCGAGCGACCTGACCAACGCAACCCTGTTGGGCATCGTGATGAACAGCACCGGATGGGGCAACTTCAACTCGGTGGAACTGGAAAAGAAACTCGCCGGAAAGCAGGCCAGTCTGCGCGTTTCGCTCGGACAGGTTACCGACAACCTCTCCGGTAGCTCCACTCCGAAGGACCTCCGCACCCTCTTCGAACTCATCTATCTGCACTTCCAAAAACCGGCAGACGATCAGGCTGCTTACGACAACATCATCAATTTGCTCAAAACGCAGTTGGCCAATGCCGAAAAGGATCCCTCGACTGCGTTCAGCGACTCAGTGCGCACCACCGTTTATGGCAACCATCCGCGTGTCAAGGGCTTGAAGTTGGAAGATCTGGCAGGAGCCGATTATGCCGCCATCAAGCGTATCTACTCCGAACGCTTTGCTTCGGCCGGTGATTTCGATTTCTATTTCACCGGAAACTTTGATGTCGATTCGCTGCGTGCCTTCACCGAAACTTACATTGCATCGCTGCCGGCGCAGAAGAAGCGTGAGAAGTTCGTTGACCACAAAATCTATGTTCGCACCGGAACGGTGGAAAATCGCTTCAAGCGCGAAATGGAAGTGCCTCAGGGCAACATCATCCAAGTGTGGAGCGGTGAACTCAAATATAGCATGAAGAATGCCGTGGTGCTCAATGCGCTCGGTCAAATTCTTACACAACGCTACTTGAAGAGCATTCGCGAAGAGGGCGGTTTGGCTTACTCGGTGCAAGCCATGGGTGAGGCCGATACCGGCACACGTGATGAATACGCCATCCAGATTGTTTGCCCCGTGAAACCGGCACAAGCCGACTCTGCTTTGCTGCTGATGCAACAAGGCATCGACGACATTGCCAAGAACGGTGTAACTGCCGAGGAGCTTGACCAGGTGAAGAAGTATGAGTTGAAGGAATATCTCAACCAGCAAATTCAGAACGGCTATTGGCAGAGCCTCATCGTGGCCAAGAACAGCTGGGGCTACGATGCACGCACAGGATACGAGGATGTGGTGAACAGCATCACCTCTGCCGACATTCAGGCCTTTGTTCGCAACGTGCTTCTCAAGCAGCACAACCGCGTAACCGTAACCATGCTTCCCGTAAGTCTGGAAGAAAATCATTGATGCTCCATCGGCACACGCCGAAACGCAACACTTGTTATCCCCTTTGCCGACGCAAAGGGGATTTTTTTGTGCTTTGTGTGGATATTTCCATGCCTTTCGCCCGAAAATCTGCAAGGCGTTTAG
Source organism: Bacteroidaceae bacterium (assembly GCA_017547385.1). Lineage (GTDB taxonomy): Bacteria > Bacteroidota > Bacteroidia > Bacteroidales > Bacteroidaceae > Alloprevotella. The sequence goes on along the minus strand of JAFYPU010000002.1, from coordinate 50,899 downwards.
AAAATTCTGCAGTGCTTGTAGAAAATTCTAAACGCCTTGCGGATTTTTGCCCAATGCCTTTGCTTGTTTGGCAGCTTCCTGCAGGTGTGTCGGGGAGGCTTCTTTTGCTTCTTTCATTCTTCTCTCTGTGGGCTGCTTGCAAATCTTTCGGCTGAAAACTTGGTATGTCTGTGTCAATGTCGTATTTTTGCAGAGAATGGGTGGTATGGCTGAAAAACCATAAAGCTCCTGCAAAAATCTTATCTCTGCAACAAAACAAACAAAATCACGATAAAGATATGATTCTATTCTTCAAAACCCCGCAGAAGAGCATCATCGCCACACAGGTGGACCATGTGCTCTCCGCTGACGAAGTGAGCGAACTCTGTTGGCTTTATGGCGAAGCCGAATTGGTGGAAAGCGACACCCTTGACGGATTCTTCGTTGGTCCGCGCCGTGAAATGATTACTCCCTGGAGTACCAATGCCGTAGAAATCACGCAGAACATGAATCTGCAAGGCATTACACGCATCGAGGAGTTTTTCCCCGTGGCTGATGCTGCAGCGGAGCACGATCCCATGTTGCAGCGCATGTATGAGGGTTTGAACCAAGAAATTTTCACTATCGACCTCAAACCTGCCGCTATTGAGTTTATCGACGATCTTGAGACTTACAACGAAGCCGAAGGCTTGGCACTTTCGCCCGCAGAAATCGAATATCTGCATGGTGTGGAAGCACAACTCGGTCGCAAGCTCACAGACTCTGAGGTGTTTGGTTTTGCACAAATCAACTCTGAGCACTGCCGCCACAAAATCTTTGGCGGAACATTCATCATCGATGGTGAGGAAATGCCCTCCTCACTCTTCGCCATGATTAAGAAGACTACGAACGAGAATCCGCACAAGATTCTTTCTGCCTATAAGGACAACGTGGCTTTCTCTGCCGGTCCCGTGGTCGAACAGTTTGCTCCGAAGGATCACTCCACGAGCGACTATTTTGTCGTCAAGGACATCGAAAGCGTTATCTCGCTGAAAGCAGAAACACACAACTTCCCCACCACAGTCGAACCCTTCAACGGAGCTTCCACCGGTACCGGTGGCGAAATCCGCGACCGTATGGGTGGCGGTGTAGGTTCATGGCCCATTGCCGGAACAGCCGTTTACATGACTTCTTACCCCCGTTTGGACGGTGGCCGCGACTGGGAAGACATTCTGCCCGTGCGTCAGTGGCTCTATCAAACACCCGAACAAATCCTCATCAAGGCCTCTAATGGAGCTTCCGACTTCGGTAACAAATTCGGACAACCCCTCATCACCGGTTCGGTGCTCACTTTCGAACACCAGGAAAACGGTGAGCGATATGGTTACGACAAGGTTATCATGTTGGCCGGTGGAGTGGGATATGGCACGAAGCGCGACTGCTTGAAGGGAGAACCCAAGAAAGGAAACAAGGTTGTGATGGTGGGTGGCGACAACTACCGCATCGGATTGGGCGGTGGCTCAGTGTCATCTGTCGATACAGGACGCTACAGTTCCGGCATTGAACTCAATGCTGTGCAGCGTGCCAACCCCGAAATGCAGAAGCGTGCCAACAACTTGGTGCGTGCGCTCTGCGAAGAGGATGTCAATCCCGTGGTTTCCATCCACGACCATGGAAGCGCCGGCCACGTGAACTGCCTTTCAGAACTTGTGGAAGAATGCGGCGGCCTCATTGACATGTCGCAACTCCCCGTGGGCGACCCCACGCTCTCTGCGAAGGAAATCATCGCCAACGAGAGTCAGGAACGTATGGGCTTGCTTATTCAGGAAGAGCACTTGGAACACGTGCGCCGCATCGCCGAGCGCGAACGTGCTCCGATGTATGTGGTGGGTGAAACAACGGGAGACGCGCATTTTGCCTTCCAACAAGCCGACGGTGTGCGTCCCTTCGACCTTGATGTGGCTCAGATGTTCGGACATTCGCCCAAGACGGTGATGGTGGACGAGAGCGTTGAAAGAAATTATAAGAACGTTGAGTACGACGTTGCCAACGTAGATACATACCTCAGCAACGTGCTTCAGCTCGAAGCCGTGGCATGTAAGGATTGGCTTACCAACAAGGTGGACCGTTCCGTTACCGGTAAGGTGGCTCAGCAACAGACGCAAGGCGAATTGCAACTGCCTTTGGCCGACTGCGGAGTGGTGGCACTTGATTACAGAGGCCGTGCCGGTATCGCTACAGCCATCGGTCATGCCCCGCAAGCCGGATTGGCAGACCCCGCTGCCGGTTCTGTGTTGGCCGTTTCCGAGAGTCTGACCAACCTCGTTTGGGCACCGCTGGCTGAGGGCTTGGACAGCGTCAGCCTGTCTGCCAACTGGATGTGGCCCTGCCGCTCGCAGAAGGGCGAGGACGCCCGTCTCTATCGCGGTGTTCAGGCGTTGAGCGATTTCTGCTGCGCTCTGAAGATTAACGTGCCCACCGGTAAGGACTCTCTCTCGATGACTCAAAAATATCCCGGCGGTGAGAAAATCATTTCTCCGGGAACCGTGATTGTCAGCTCGGGAGGTGAAGTGAGCGACATCCGCAAGGTGGTTTCGCCCGTTGCGGTGAACGAACCGAAGAGCAGTTTCTATCACATCGACTTCTCGTTTGACGAACTCCGTCTTGGCGGTTCGGCCTTTGCGCAAAGCCTCGGCTTCGTGGGCAGCGATGTTCCCGGAGTTAAGAACCCCGACTATTTCCGCGATGCCTTCAATGCCGTGCAGCAGCTCGTGAGCAACGGACTCTTGCTGGCCGGTCACGATGTCAGCGCCGGCGGTCTCATCACCTGCCTTTTGGAAATGTGTTTTGCCAACACCGAAGGCGGTATTGAAGTGTCGCTCGACGGTTTCAAGAAAGCCGACCTCGTGAAGGCACTCTTCGCCGAAAATCCTGGCGTTGTGGTGCAGGTGGCCGACAGCAAGAAGGCTGAATTCAAGCAAGTGCTCGACGAAGCCGGTGTTGCTTATGTCAAATTGGGTCGTCCCACCGACGAACGCCACATTCTGGTGGAAAAAGATGAGGCCACCTATCAGTTCGGCATCGATCACTTGCGCGATGTTTGGTACTCCACTTCCTATATGCTCGACACGAAGCAGAGTTTCCACGGTTGCGCAAAGAAGCGTTTCGAGAACTACAAGCAGCAACCGCTCGAATTCCATCTGCGTCCCGAATGGAAGGGCACTTTCGACAACCTCGGCATTACGCCCGAACGTCGCACGCCGAGCGGTGTGCGTGCCGCCATCATTCGTGAGAAGGGTACCAATGGCGAGCGCGAAATGGCTTATGCGCTCTATCTTGCCGGCTTCGATGTTAAGGACGTGATGATGACAGACCTCATCACCGGCCGCGAAACGCTGGACGATATCAACATGATTGTGTTCTGCGGCGGCTTCTCCAATAGCGACGTGCTTGGTTCCGCCAAAGGCTGGGCCGGTGCTTTCCTCTATAATCCCAAGGCCAAAGCTGCCCTCGACCGCTTCTATGCCCGTCCCGACACACTCTCGCTCGGTGTCTGCAATGGTTGTCAGCTGATGGTGGAACTCGGTCTCATCAATCCCGAGCACAGCAAGCGCACGCACATGCTTCACAACGACAGCCACAAGTTCGAGAGTGCCTTTGTGGGTGTTACGGTTACCACCAACCGCAGCGTGATGTTCGGTTCGCTCAGCGGTGATCGCCTCGGCATTTGGGTGGCACACGGTGAAGGTAAGTTCGACTTGCCTTTGGATGAGGATCAATACAACGTGGTGTTGAAATACTCTTACGACGAATATCCCGGCAACCCCAACGGAAGCCGCTACTCGGTGGCCGGAATTGCCAGCCCCGATGGTCGTCATCTCGCCATGATGCCTCACCTCGAACGCGCTTTCTTCCCCTGGCAGAACCCGTACTATCCGGCAGAGCGCAAGGGCGATGACGTAACACCGTGGATGGAAGCCTTTGTCAATGCACGCCGTTGGGTGGAAGCACACAAGGCATAAAAGGCTCACGAAAGGCCTCTGCAATATCCGCCCGGCATAGCTGTTTTTCAGCCATGCGATGGGCGAAAATCTACAAGGCGTTTAGAAATTTCTGCAAGCACTGCAGAAATTTCTAAACGCCTTGCGCGTTTTTATGCAAACAGGGGGGTGAATTGCAAAGGAGCCGGCTGAGAAGTTTTCTCGGTTTTTATTTTGTCTTGCTCTCGCCTTGCACTAACTTTGTCCGCAAATAGAAAAATCGGCAACAATACAGGAAATTTATGAACTGGTTGCAAGACACATTTCTTTCGCACAGCGCAGTGCAGGCTGTGATTATCATAAGTTTGATATGCGCCATAGGTTTGAGCCTTGGCAAGATTCGTTTTCGCGGTATCACACTGGGTGTTACCTTCGTCTTTTTTATCGGAATTTTGGCAGGAAGCCTGGGCTTGAGCCTTGACCCTGCAATGTTGGGATATGCCGAAAGCTTCGGCTTGGTGCTGTTTGTCTATACGCTCGGCCTGCAGGTGGGTCCGGGCTTCATCAGCTCGTTCCGCATCGGTGGGCGTGACCTCACGTTGCTCTCCTTGGGCGTGGTGCTGCTTGGCACACTCATGGCCCTCATTCCGGTTTGGGTTGGGCAAGCCGAGCTTCCCGACATGATGGGAGTGCTTTGCGGAGCCACCACCAACACTCCGGCACTCGGTGCAGCGCAACAAACGCTCAAACAATTGGGGCAGCCCGATTCGGTGGCGGCACTCAGCTGCGCCGTAACTTATCCGCTGGGATTGGTCGGTGTGATTCTGGCATTCATCATCATGAAGGGATGGTTGGTGCGTCGCGAGAAGCCGCAAGTGGATCGCAGCAAGGAAAAAGAAGCCTTCATCGCTTCCTTCCAAGTGCGCAATCCGGCCGTCTTTCATCGCAGTCTGCACGAGGTGGCAGGCTTTGACGAAAGCAAATTCGTGGTGTCGCGCATTTGGCGAAGTGGCAAGGTGATTCTCCCGACGGCCGAAACCGTGATTGAGGAGGGCGACCGCGTGCTTGTCATCACACAGCAGCGATTTGTGGAACAGCTCACCATTTTCTTCGGAAGCATTGACGACACCGATTGGAACAAACAGAACATCGACTGGAATGCTTTGGACAGCAAATTAGTGTCGCAGCGCATTCTCATCACCCGCCCATCCATCAACGGAAAGCACCTGGGCGACCTTCATCTGCGCAACCGCTATGGCGTGAATGTGAGCCGCGTGCAGCGTGCCGGCATTCAGTTGGTTGCCACTCCGCAGCTCACACTTCGCGTGGGCGACCGCGTAACCGTGGTGGGCGAGCAGGAAAGTCTGAAGCGCGTGGCCAAAGAACTCGGAAATGCCGTGAAGCATCTCGACGAGCCCAACATGGTAACCATCTTCATAGGCATTGTGCTTGGATTGGTGCTTGGTTGTCTGCCCATCGAGTTCCCGGGCATCAGTTATCCGGTGCGACTCGGTCTTGCAGGAGGCCCGATTATCATGGGTATTCTTATCGGTGCCTTCGGGCCTCGTTTCCACATGGTGGCTTACACCACAACTTCGGCCAACCTGATGCTGCGTTCGCTCGGGCTTTCCATCTATCTGGCCTGCCTAGGCCTGGCGGCCGGTGCCGACTTTGTGGAAACCGTGATGCAGCCCCGCGCCTTGTGGTGGATTGCTTACGGATTGCTCATCACATTGGTGCCCGTGATACTGCTGGCTGTGATTTCGGTGAAATGGTCCGGAAAAACCGTAGCCTCTACCGCTGGAATGCTCTGTGGAGCTATGGCCAACCCCATCGCGTTGGGATATGTCAACGACGTGATTCCGGGCGACAAAGCCTCGGTTTCGTATGCCACGGTCTATCCCCTGTGCATGTTCCTGCGAGTGGTGATAGCGCAAGTGGTGGTGATGATGTGGTTCACTTGATGCTGCATTTTCGTAGAAGTTTTCCCAAGACACTTTCATCGTTCAGGAAAAATACGCTTCCAATCCTCAATTTTCTATGTTGGTAAAAGTAAACAGCTCCGCGGTCAACGGACTTTCCGCCATGCCCGTTTTCATCGAGATAAACACCCTGCCGGGAAAAGAATTCTTCATGGTGGGACTTCCCGACAACGCAGTGCGTGAAAGCAGAACGCGCGTGGAAAGTGCCTTGTTCAGTTCGGGATACCATCTGCGCGAAGCCAAAATCACTGTCAACTTTGCGCCGGCGGATGTGCGCAAAGAGGGGAGTGGTTATGACCTTCCGCTGGCGGTGGGACTGCTTGCGGCTTCGCACCTGGTGCCCACCGAAGCGTTGGAGAAGTGTGTGTTTACCGGCGAATTGGGTTTGGACGGCAGCATACGCCCCGTGAAAGGGGCTCTGGCCATGGCCATAAAAGCCCGAAGCGAAGGCTATGAATGTTTGTTCGTTCCGAAAGAAAATGTGCGCGAAGCCGTGGTTGTCAACCGCCTCAAGGTGTATGGCGTGAGCTGTCTGAGCGAAGTGGTGGACCATCTGAACGGGCGGCATGTGCTCGAACCCACCACCTGCGACACACGTAAGGAATTTTTCGCCGCACAGGGACATCACACCATTGACTTTGCTGATGTGAAAGGGCAGGAGAACGTGAAGCGCGCCATAGAGGTGGCAGCTGCCGGTGGGCATAATCTGATGCTTGTCGGCAGTCCCGGATGCGGAAAGAGCATGATGGCAAAGCGCATTCCCACCATTCTGCCACCGCTCACACTGGCCGAGAGTCTGGAAACAACGCTCATTCACTCCGTGGCCGGAAAACTCAACCAGAACGTGTCGCTCATCACCGAGCGCCCTTTCCGCGCACCTCACCATACCATCTCCAATGTGGCGCTTGTGGGAGGCGGAACCAATCCTCAACCCGGCGAAATCTCGTTAGCCCACAACGGAGTGCTGTTTTGCGATGAGTTGCCTGAGTTCAGCCGTCCCGTTCTTGAAGTGATGCGTCAGCCGCTTGAGGATCGCAAAATCAGCATCAACCGTGCGAAGTACAGTGTTGACTATCCCTGTTCGTTCATGTTCGTGGCCTCGATGAATCCCTGCCCTTGTGGTTATTACGGCGATCCGGCACACCGCTGCGTTTGCACGCCCGGGCAGATTCAGCGTTATCTGAACCGCATCAGTGGTCCGTTGCTCGACCGTATCGACATACAGTGTGAAATCGATGCCGTGCCGTTTTCAGAAATTTCGCAAGCCCAACCCGGTGAGAAGAGTGAAGCCATCCGCGAGCGTGTGGTGGCGGCCCGAAAAATTCAGGAAGAACGTTTCAAAAATCACAAAGGCGTTCACTGCAATGCGCAGATGACGGAGAAAATGCTGGAAGAGTATGCCCGTCCCGGCCAAAGGGGGTTGGAAATGCTTCGCACGGCCATGGAACGCCTCAAACTCTCAGCGCGTGCTTACAGTCGCATATTGAAAGTGGCTCGCACCATTGCCGACCTTGACGCTTCGCACAACGTTCTTTCCCACCACATTGCCGAAGCCGTGGGATATCGCAATCTGGATCGGGGAGACTGGGCTGAACGCGGGGCATAGCTCTTATCTACCTCTTTGCACGATTTTCGTTTTTCAGTAAGGCGTTTAGAAATTTCTGCAAGCACTGCAGAAATTTCTAAACGCCTTGTAGATTTTTTGGCTTTGTCCGATGCATTTTTGCAGTTGCTTTGTTATTCTTTTCTCTTGCTTAGGTGGTGGAGTGAAAAGGCGAGGGTAATTTTCTTTATTTCGTCAAGCCGATTTGGCAAGGCTTGCGCAGAAATAAAGAATTTGTGCGAAAACTACAAAGGTATTGCACAGAAATGTATGAAATGCGCAAATGTGGTTCAACTTTTGTCGTCGAAAGGTATTCGTGTCAATGTTACGGCCGAGTTTGTGGAACCTAAGAAATTGAAGTTGCGTGGCACAGTGCTCGGTATAGGCACCACGCTCTATTGGACCAAAATTAAATAGTTCTGCTTTCTTTTGACGGATAAACATACTGCTACAATGTCATCATAACACAAGCGGAGCATCTTCTGGTGCTCCGCTTGTGTTATTTTATATGCTATCTGAAAAAGTCCGGTTAGTTGCAAGTATATCCGTCGGCCTCTGCTTGCTCTCGCATGCGCCGGATGCGTTCATCGAAATCGGGGTGCGAAGAAAATGCATAGAGCAATTTGGCATATTTGGTAGTACCTTTCTTTTCGGAGAGGGCTTTCAGCTTTTTGAAGGCCTTACCCATGGCCCACGGATTGCGGCCGCATTTTTTCAAGAAACTATAGCCGTAATCGTCAGCTTGCCGCTCATGATGGCGCGAGTGTTTGGCTGAAATCATACTTTCGCCCAAACTGCTCCACGACGAACTTGAGAATTCGGCCCAGGTGTCGCTAAAGCCGCCGAGTGCATCCGAGGCTGCGCTGCGCAGGAGTGCATCTTGCCAAGACTTCTTGGAGTGGCGCAAGGCTACGTGTCCGATTTCGTGCCCAAGCACTCCCAACAATTCCTCGTCCGAGAGAGCGTCCATCAAAGCCGAGTAGACACGCACGCTTCCATCGGGGCAAGCAAAGGCATTGACTTCGGAAGTTTTGTAAACCTTGAAGTTTAATTTAATTCCATCGGCAGAATTCATACCCTTGGTGAGCCGTTTCAGTCGTTGGGTGTAAGCATTGTTGGCACCGCACACCATATTTTTCTTATCCATAGCTGCCACACTTTCCTTTACCGCTTCGGATAATTGCTCGTCGGTGAGGGTAATCGCCTGTCCTGCTTTGACAAGTCCGGAGAGTATGCGCAAAAGGCTTGATTGCGCCGGCGAAATGGTGGCACAAAGAAAGAGAATCAAGAGTGCCGAGAGTTTTTTTGCAAAGTGTGTTCTTATCATTGAAGTTTGTTTCCTTGGAATTTTTCAATCGTTTGCAAAGATACGACATTGGACAAAACAACAGGCAGAAAGCTCTTTGGTATTGAAAAAGTCCTATCTTTGCTCCGTTCAACAGCTATTTATAATAATACATACTATGAGAAAAACATTTGTTTCTGTATTGGCAGTTTTCTGCACTTTGGGCGCCATGGCGCAAACCGTACTCTTCCACACCGGCGACAGTACGGGCTATCCTTATCGCATTCCGGCGATTGCCGCCACAGCCAAGGGCAAACTTGTGGCCCTGACGGACCTGCGTCCCTGCGGCAACGACATTGGTTATGGTCGCGTTGACATCCTCAGTCGCACAAGCCACGACAACGGCAGCACGTGGGGCACACCGCAAGCCGTGCTCACGGGAACGGGCAGCGGCCCCGAAACCGGTTATGGAGATGCCTGCCTGGTGGCCGACAAGCAACGTGAAGAATTGCTGTTGGTGTGCGTGTCGGGCGATGTGAGCTATTGGCAATCGCGCGTGGAGCATAGCCAACGTCTGGTTTCGACTCGGGCAAAATGGAACAAGAAGCAGCAAAAATGGGAGTGGGAAAAGCCGCTCGACCATACGGCATACATTTATCACGACTTGTTCGGCGGACGCATCAACGGCCTGTTCATGGGTTCGGGACGCATCTGTCAGTCATCGCAGGTGAAGGTGGGAAAATACTACCGCCTTTATGGAGCACTCTGTACGCACAAGGGTAACTTTGTGCTCTATTCCGACGATTTCGGTCGCATGTGGGATGTGCTGGGTAGCGCCACCGAAAGTTGTGCTCCCAAGGGCGACGAACCCAAGTGCGAAGAGTTGCCCGATGGCTCTGTGTTGCTGAGCAGCCGTAAGCATGGTGGTCGTTATTTCAACGTGTTCCGCTATTCCGATATCAAGACAGCCAAAGGTGCATGGGGCGCGGCCGTTGACAGCCGCGAGGCCGTGGGAGGCATCAGCAATGAAGGAACGCCCTGCAACGGAGAAGTGCTCATCCTGCCCGTGCGTAACGCCGACGGAAAGCGCACCACGCTGGCCCTGCAAAGCATCCCGGCAGGTCCGGGTCGCAGCAACGTAACGATATATTGGAAGGAACTGGCCTCGCGTGCCGACTATGCCACTCCCTATGGCTTTGCCGCCGGCTGGCAGGGCAGCTATCGTGTGAGCGACAAGGGTTCGGCCTATTCCACCATGGTGCAGCAACCCGACGGACGCATCGCTTTCTTCTATGAAGAGGAGCCGGGCTATTACCAAATGGTGTATCGCGCGCTCACACTCGACGAAATCACCGGCGGAAAGTTTCGCCCGACCAAGAAATAAGCCGGGGCGAAAACCTTGACCCTTTGCGGAAAAATCTGCAAGGCGTTTAGAAATTTCTACAAGCACTGCAGAAAATTCTAAACGCCTTGTAAATTTTTGCACGTCGCTGGGTCGTTTTTCCGACAAAGTGTCATGATGTTCTGCAGACGTGCTGGTTGTTTGGCTGCTGCACAACAAAGCCCACAGATGCATGGTGCGTCTGTGGGCTTCGTTGTGTTGTGGTGGTTCGTTGCGAGGTTATTCGCGGATGTCCATTTCGTCGAGCACGTAACTGCTTCCGCCGAACATGTCGAGCAGGAAGAGAACGTAGCGAATGTCTACGTTGATGCAGCGTTGCAGTGCCGGATTGAAGCGAAGGTCGCTGGAAAGGCTCTCGATGTTTCCGTCGAAGGCTATACCGATGAGCTCGCCGCGCGCATTCATCACGGGTGAACCCGAGTTGCCTCCGGTGATGTCGTTGTTGGAGAGGAAACATACGGGCAACTTGCCGTTGGGCAGCGCATAGCGTCCGAAGTTGCCTTCGAGCCAGAACTTGCGCAATTCCTCGTTCATCACGTAATCGGGGTCGCGCGGATTTTCTTTTTCAAGCATTCCGTCGAGCACTGTCTGCCAACCATATTCCACGGCATCGCGCGGTGAGTATCCACCCACGTGGCCGTAAGTCATGCGGAGGGTGAAATTGGCATCGGGAGCCTTGCTCCAATCGTACATCTCGCAGAGGCCGCGTGTGTAAATCTTGTCCAGCTCCGCGCGCTTTGTCTGGTAAGCCTTGAGCGCACCGCTGTAGCGTGCCAGGGTCTGATGGTATTCGTTCCAGTGGCGTGTGAAAGGATCGGCCTCCAACACCTCGCGCGACGGGTTTTGCAGGAAAGCTTCCACCGAAGCACGGCTGCGGAACAGGGAGTTCTCGTAGAGATCGGCATAGTGCGCCTTGGCAGTGGCTGCATCCTTGAGGAAAGAAGGCGTCATGCCCAGACGGTTGTACTTCAACCAATAGGGATAAAGCAGCTCCATGGTTTGACGGTCGAAATCCAAGTCTGTGTTTCCGGCCGCCAGGTCATACCATTTCAGCAACTTGGTGCGAGCAGCATCGATTTCCTTTGTCTTTCCGCTTTCGACGGCTTTCAGGAACTCATAGAAAGCATCTGTCTTGATGTAGAAACCTTGCTGACCCACGGTGTATTGCAGGAGGAAAAAGTCGTGAAGCGTGTCCTCGACGGCCGCTACCAGTGAGTCGATGCGGTCGATGATGTTGAGATATTCGGGCTTGCCACTGCGTGCGGTAAACTCGCGGAACGCCTTTTCTTCCGTGCGTTTGATGTCCATCAGTCCGGTTTTCTTCACGCTCTCGTTCATGCCTCCGTAATTCTTCACCATGTTGCCGAGGCTCATATACTCGTCGGCCAGTTTCAGGTTGGCCACACTGTCGCGGTCCATGAGTGCTTTCATGAAGTCGAGCTGTGCTTCGCCGGCCAGATTGATGGGGAAGTTCTGACTCTGTGTGCGGAGATGCACTTCAGAGGCGGTGAGATAGCGGCTGGTGCGGCCGGGGAAACCCATGATCATGGTGTAGTCGGCATTCTCCACGCCTTTCAGCGAAATGGGGAGGAACTTTTTGCACTTCAGCGGCACGTTCTTGTCGCTGTAGGCCGCAGGCTGACCATCCTTGTCGGCATAGATGCGAAACATCGCGAAGTCTGCGTTGTGGCGCGGCCACATCCAGTTGTCTTGGTTGAAGCCGAACTGTGCGATGTTCTGCGGCGGATTGGCCACCAAACGCACGTCGGAGAATTGTTGTTCGTAGAAGAGATAATACTCATTGGCAGCGAAGAAGGGCACGATGCGTGCCACGATGCCTTTCTTCTTTTTCAAGTCGCTCTTCTTGTGGAGCTCGGTTGCCAGGGGGGCGAGGAAACTTTGGCTCTGTGCGGTGTATTCGTCGACACCGGCCTTGCGAGCAGCTTCGTTCACCTGTTGCGTAACATCCACGATGCGCAGCACAAAGGTGAAGGTGAGGTTGGGAACGGGCAACTCCTCCGAGCGATTACGGGCAAAGTATCCGTCCTGCAGATAATTATGCTCCATCGTACTCATGGCATGCACAAAGCCGAAGCCGCAATGGTTGTTGGTGAGGATGAGTCCGTCGGGCGAAACCACCTCGCCCGTGCAGCCGCCGCCAAACTGCCCGATGCATTCGCGCAGAGAGGGTGAAGCCTCGTCATAGAGTTGGTTGGCAGGCATCTGCAAGCCGGCCTTGCGCAGCGAGTCGGCAAGGTGCTGACGTTCCATCAGTTTGAGCAACCACATGCCCTCGTCGGCGTGGGCTGCCGTCAGGCCCAGCACGAAGGCCAGGCAGAACGAAAAGATTTTCTTCATGTTTGTATATGTTTTGATGATTGATAAGCGAATTTCGGGGCGAATTTACAAAGAAATAACGCGCAAGGCAACACTGCAGCATGGCGGCCGATGATTTTGTTTATGTTTGAAGCAAAATGGCATGGCTTTCTCCGATTTTCTGCAAGCACTGCAAAAAATTCTGCAAGCACTGCAGAAATTTCTAAACGCCTTGTAGATTTTTGCACGCCGCAGAGCCGTTTTTCCGACAAAGTGTAAGCAAAAACCACAAGCCCCGGTGAGGCAACTGCACTGAAAACAGAGTTTTTGTTTGGTGCTTCAAGATTATTGCCTTACCTTTGGCACATATTATGCCTTGGTGTGCCGTTTCCGGACGGAGGCCGCATAATTCTCTACTGCGAAAAACAATTATTTTAAAAACATTCAACGATATGCGAAAAACACTTTTCACCTGTCTGTTAGGAGCTTTCGCGCTCCAGGCAGCCGCTCAGGTAACTCCGCTCGACGGATTTGCTTACAGCGACATCGTGCAGGCACCCACCGGAAAGGAATGGGAAAACCCCGAACAGTTGTCGCTCAACAAGGAGCAGCCACATGCATGGTTCTTCTCCTTTGCCGACACCGAAAGTGCGCGTCGCGTGCTTCCGGAAAACAGCACCTACTGGAAGTCGCTCAATGGCGAGTGGCGTTTCCATTGGGTGGGAAACCCCGATGAACGCCCTCTGGACTTCATGAAACCCGATTTCGACGATTCGGGATGGGCACGTGTGCAAGTGCCGATGAACTGGAACGTTGTCGGCATACAGCCCGACGGTTCGCAGAAATGGGGTACACCCATCTACTCCAACCAGCGAGTGATTTTCCAACACACCGTGAAAGTGGACGACTGGCGCGGCGGCGTGATGCGTACGCCTCCCACTCATTGGCCCACCTATAAGCACAGAAACGAAGTGGGCTCTTATCGCCGCACTTTCACCATTCCCGCAGGTTGGCAAGGCCGCGAGATTTACCTCAACTTCGACGGTGTGGACTCTTTCTTCTATCTCTACATCAACGGACGCTATGTGGGCTTCTCAAAGAACTCCCGCAACGTTGCTTCCTTCGACATTACACCCTATCTCGTCGAGGGTGAAAATGTGCTGGCAGCAGAGGTATATCGCAACAGCGACGGCTCGTTCCTCGAAAGTCAGGACATGTTCCGTCTCCCCGGTATCTTCCGCACCGTGAGCCTCACAGCTAAACCCAAACTCCAGGTGCGCGATCTCGTGGCAAAACCCGAGCTCGACGCTACTTACACCAATGGTTCGCTCAACATCACAGCCTATGTGCGCAATCTCGGTGCCAAGAAAGTGAAGAAGCACACACTCACTTACACACTCTATGCCAACGACCTCTACTCCGACACCAACCATAAGGTGGAAGGCGTATCGGCAAACCTTCCTATCGTGGAGCTGAAGCCCGGACAGGAACAAGCCTTCAACATCACCCTGCAGGCAGGAACCGTGAAGCCCTGGAGCGCAGAAGCCCCTTGGTGCTACGTGCTTGTGGGAGAACTCAAGGATAAGAAAGGAAACGTTGTGGAAACTTTCTCTACCGTTGTAGGTTTCCGCGAAGTGGAAATCAAAGAAACGGCAGCGCAGGACGATGAATTCAAAAAGGCCGGTCGTTACTATTACCTCAATGGCAAACCCATCAAGATGAAGGGTGTGAATCGCCATGAAACGAACCCGGAACGCGGACATGCCATCACACGCGAGCAAATGCACCGCGAAGTGATGCTCATGAAGCAAGGAAACATCAACCACGTGCGCAACTCACACTATTGCTGCGATCCGTATTGGTATTACCTCTGTAATAAATATGGTATCTACCTTGAGGACGAAGCCAACATCGAGAGCCACCAATACTACTACGCCAAGGAGAGTCTTTCGCATCCCGCAGAGTGGCGTGCCGCTCACGTGGCCAGAAACATGGAAATGGTGCACGCTAACGTGAACCACCCGTCCATTGTTATCTGGAGCTTGGGAAATGAAGCAGGTCCCGGCAACAATTTTGTAGCCGCCTACGACAGCATCAAGACCTTCGACACCACACGCCCCGTTCAATACGAGAGAAACAACAACATCGTGGACATGGGTTCAAACCAATATCCCAGCGTCGGCGGTGTGAAGTTCCTTTCTGAAGGTGGCAAGGGAGCCAAATATCCGTTCCATATATCAGAATACGCACACTCTATGGGTAACGCTGTGGGCAATCTGGCCGAAATGTGGCAGTATATCGAAAGCTCCAACTTCGTTATGGGCGGTGCTATCTGGGACTGGGTGGATCAGGCCATCTATAACTATGATCCCAAAACGGGCGACCGTTATCTCGGATACGGTGGCGACTTCGGCGACAACCCCAACGACGGAACTTTCTGCATGAACGGAATCATGCAACCCAATCTGGAACCCAAGGCACAGTATTTCGAAGTGAAGAAGGTGTATCAGAACGTGGGCGTAAAGGCTGTAGACATGAAGCAAGGCCGCATCGAAATTTTCAACAAGAACTATTTCGAACCGCTCAACGATTATGAAATTCGCTGGACGCTCTACAAAAACGGCCAACCCGTGCTCAAAGATCAGCCCCTGCAAGGTCCGCGCATCGTGTTGCAACCTCGCATGAAGCAGAACTATGTGCTGCCTTATAACTACGCCGAGTTGGATGCTGACGGCGAATACTACGCAACCGTGCAGTTCGTCCTCAATGCTGATAAGCCCTGGGCCAAGAAAGGCTACGTGCAGATGGAAGAGCAACTCCTTGTGAAGAAAGCTGCGCCTGCACCTGCCATTTCTGCAGTGGCCGAGGGTGGTAAACTGAAGCGCACCATGCAAGGCGAACTGACCGTTATCGAAGGCGACGGCTTCAAGGCCGTGTTCGACAACCGCACCGGCTCGCTTTACAGCCTCACTTACGGAACACAGGAAGTCATTCTGCCCGGACACGGTCCGCAGCTCGATGCTTTCCGTGCGCCTACCGACAACGATATCTGGATTTACAAACAATGGGTGGCCAAGGGATTGCACAACCTCAAGCACAAGGCAACCGACTGGAATTGGATGCAACGCAAGGACGGTGCTTATGTGCTGACCTACGCTGTTGAAAGCCAAGCACCCAATGCGGCTAAATTGAACGGCGGTGGAATGGCACGCGGCTATCGTGTGGAAGAACTTCCCAACCAGCCTTTCGGTGCTTCCGACTTCAAGTTCGTAACAAGCCAAATCTGGACGATTTATAAGGATGGAAGCATTGAACTGCAAAGCGCCATCACTTCCAACAGTCCCAAGTTCGTATTGCCGCGCATCGGCTACAGTTTGCAACTTCCCAAGTCGCTTGACAACTACACTTACTACGGTCGCGGACCTGAAAACAACTACAACGACCGTTGTACAGGCTCGTTTGTCGGACTTTATACCGGCAAGGTGAAAGACCAAGGTCGCATTCTGCCGAAGCCTCAGGCCATGGGTAACCGTGAAGAAGTGCGCTGGTGTGCGCTGACTGATGCTGCCGGAAACGGTGTTGAATTCGTCAGTCCTCAGATGTCGGCTTCGGCTCTTCCCTGGAGCGAGCAGGAAATCATGCTGGCCGATCATCCCTATCAGCTGCCTCAGAGCTCAGCCACGCACTTGCATCTCGATGCCAAGGTAACGGGTCTGGGTGGTAACAGCTGCGGTCAGGGTGCTCCGCTCGACCGCGACCGCGCTTGGGCAGGCTCTTACAACTTCTCATTCATCATTCGTCCTGTCAAGGCCGGCAATGCCGGAACACAGGCCTACGTTGCGCCTGCCGGTGATAAGCCCATCCTCGTTTCTCGCGCCAACAATGGAGACGTTACGCTCAGCACAGCCGATGCCGGACGCGCCATGGTGTATAGCGTGAACAATGGCAAACCCGTTGATTACACTGCGCCTTTTGCGCTGCGCGATGGCGGAAAGCTGAAAGTGTGGTACAAGGACAACAAGATGCTTTCCTCAACTTACGCATTCGAGAAGATTGAAAGCATACCCCTTGAAGTGGTGTTCTGCTCCAGTCAGGAATATGGCGAAGGCAATGCCTCTCACCTCACCGACGGAGATAACGGAACGATTTGGCACACCATGTATTCCGTAACCGTGGCCAACTATCCTCACTGGGTGAACTTCGATGCCGGAAGTGTGAAGCAGATAAAGGGCTTTGTTTACACACCGCGTCTCGGTGGAGGCAACGGCGACATCAAGGACTATGAAATCTACCTCAGCATGGACGGAGAAAACTGGGGTGAACCCGTGAAGAAGGGCACCTTTGCCAAGAATTCTGACGCTAAGACCGTGCGTTTCGACAAGCCCATCAAGGCTCGCTACATTCAGTTCCGCGCTCTCAGCGAGCAGAACGGAGCCGACTTTGCCAGTGGCGCAGAATTCTCCATCCTGGCCGATTGATTGACCTCCCGTTGGCAGCCTTCGCAGTCTGCTTTCGGACATTGATAACAAGCATCGGGCAGCACCGTGTGGTGTTGCCCGATGTTTGTTTTCGCTTTTCGGTGCGACTCGTTCAAGCGTAAGAATCCCTATAGGCTTTTCCCGATTTTGCGCACGCCTTGCAGAATTTTCTGCAGTGCTTGCAGAAATTTCTAAACGCCTTGTAGATTTTTGCGCAGCAAATTCGTGTTTTTTCGGCAAAGTGTCAGAAAAATCATAACGCATTGCCTGTGGCCCTTCAACGTTTTCCGTTTGCCTTGCACTAACTTTGGATAAGTCAGGCTTCGGCATTAAAAAACTTTCGAAAATTCGTAAACTCATTTTCATGTTTTCCGCTCACCTTGCACTAACTTTGCAAATCTAAACAAGAGATATGAAAATTCTGCATACCGCCGATTGGCATTTGGGAAACAATTTCCACGGACACGACCGCATTGAAGAGCATCGCCATTTCCTGAATTGGCTCATCGATGTGCTGCGGAAAGAAATGCCCGACCTTCTGATAATTGCAGGCGACGTATACGATACGCCCAACCCTGCGGCCACAGCCGAACAGATGCTGTTCGACTTTCTGTTGCAAGCCACCGAAACCGTGCCGGGCCTGCAAATTGTGCTCACCGCCGGCAATCATGATTCTGCCGGACGCATCGAGGCACCTGCCGAATTGCTGAAGCGGCACAACATCTATGTGCGCGGCACGATACGTCGCACGGAGAAAGGTCCCGACTTCGATTACTATCTCCTTCCGCTGAGTCGTCGCAACGGCCATGAAGCCGAGGTGGTGTGCATCGCCTTGCCCTATCTCCGTTCGTGCGACTACCCTCCCGGCATGAGCACCGAAGAGGGCATTCGGTTCTATTACGAAAACTGCATGCGCCGTTTGCGCAAATCACCGTTCAAGGCACTGCCCGTTATCTCCGTAGCTCATTTTTATGCTGCCGGAGCAGCAGTTTGTCAGAGCGAGCACAGCGAACGCCTTGTGGTGGGTGGACAGGACTGTGTCGATGCCGAGGTAACGGCTTGTGCCTGCTATACCGCACTGGGGCACATTCACAAAGCGCAGCGTGTGGCCGGAAAGGCTGAGGCGCACTATGCCGGCAGTGTGCTCCCGATGTCGTTTGCCGAAAAGCACTACGAGCATGGAGTGCAGTGCGTCGAAATCGATGCAAACGGCTTGCAGAGCATCGAGCGTATCCCTTACCAACCGTTGCGCTCCCTGCTCACCATCCCCGAACACGGGGCAGCCACGCCGGCGCAGGTGCTCAAAGCCATCGAATCACTTCCGCAGCGTCGCAAAAACGATGACGGAACGCAATGGCCTTATTTGGAAATACGCGTGCTCGAAGAGCAACCCGAACCATCCTTTGTGAACGATGTGAACAATGCCCTGGCCGAGCGTGCCGTGCGCCTCTGCCGCATCGTGCGCGAACTGCCCGACAACGGCCGGCACACTGAGGAACATCCCTCCGTGCAACAGTTGCACGCCATCTCTCCGCGCGAAATGGCCGACCGCGTTTTTCAACGGCTCTATGGCACTCCCATGCCCGAACCCTTGGCGCAGCGATTTCAGAAAGCCGAAACCGAAGCCGTCGAAACACCGGAAGAATAAGCACACCGCCCATCCACATTCGCACAAGCATCATGAAGATAGATAAAATCACCATCTGCAATCTCGCCTCCATCGAGGGCGAACAAACCATCGATTTCACCGTGGAACCCCTGCGCTCTGCAGGTCTCTTTGCCATAACCGGAGACACCGGAGCCGGAAAAAGCACCGTGCTCGATGCCATTTGCCTTGCGCTCTATGATGAGGCACCGCGTCTCAACAATGTGCAGAAAATGGAGAAAACACAGACCATCTCTGCCGAGACCGATGAAAAAACTCCCGAACCTCTGCAGCCCGACAACACACGCAACATCCTGCGACGCGGAACCAAGCAAGGATATTCCATCGTCGAGTTCAGCACACCGGATGGTGCACGCTATCGGGCCAAATGGTATGTACGACTCAAGCGAACCAACAACTACAGCACAGTCGAGCGTACGCTTGAACGCATCGCACCGAAGAAACACACCTTCAACGAGCGTAAACTTCAGCCCGTGCTGAACGAAATCATCGGCCTCGATTACAACCAATTCTCGCGCACCGTGATGTTGGCCCAAGGCAGCTTTTCCAATTTCATCAAAGCACGGCGCGAGGACAAGGCCGCCTTGCTCGAAAAACTCACCGGCACGGAAGTTTATGCAGAAATATCGCGCAAAATTCATCAACAAACTCAGTTGGCGCAGCAAGCACACGCCGATCTCACCAATGAGGTGAAGGGAATGCTGCACAACCGCCTGGAGGACGAAGAGTTGAACGCGCTGCGCGAAACCTCACAGCGGCTTAGCACTTCCTTGGAGTTCCTCGATACCGAAGCCGGGCGCATCGGCCGGCAATTGGAGTGGCACGAAGCCTTCGCCTTGCGCAAAGCTGCGGTGCGCCGTCGCGAAAGCGAAGAAGCCGAGGCACACAAACGATATACCTCTCTCAGAGGTGAGGAAGAGAAGCTCGAACGTTACGACTCCGTGTTGTGCATACAGCCGGTGTATCAAGAAATAAGCCAACGCACAGCCGACATCGATGCATCGCGCAAGCAGGAACATGCCGTGCAGAAAGAAATCGATGCAAGCCGTGCCGACCTTCGCACGCTCGATTCGGCACTTACCACGGCCAAGGAACGCATCGACGAGATGGAACGCCGTTTTCATTTGCGCAGTGCCGACATCAACAGAGGCCATGCACTGAATGGCGAAATCTCTCAGGCAAAAACGCAGTTGGGAAATTGGGAAAAGCAGTTGCAAGAGGCACAAAACGCCGCGGCACGCAGCCGCACCATCGTGGCATCGCGCCGTGCCGACATTGCTTCCGTGGAGAAGGACATCGAGCAGCAGAGTTTGCGCAAGCAGTCGCTCATTGTTCACAAGCGCATGTTCGAAAAATTCGATTTGGTGAAGGACAAGCTGAGTGCCCTCGATACCGAACGGAAGCGCACCAACGAACAGACAAAACAACTCGCCACGCAGCAGAACCGCTTGCAGCAACTCACGCTTTCCATCGGGAAAAGCGAGAAGAGTGCCCTCGAAAATGCACACCGCCTCTCCACGCTCAAAAGCGAACTGGCCATTCACACACAAGCCAACTATGGCTGCGAAAGTGCCGTGTTGCAACGTCGTTGCACCGAGCACAATCATCGCCTGCAAGCACTCAAATCTGCCGCGCTGTTGTGGCAGCGCATCTCTGCCGGTTATGAAGAGTTGGAAGAACGCAAGGCCGACAGCAACCGCCGCAGTGCGGATTTGCAGCAAATGGCCAAAACGCTGGAACGCATGCAGAATGAACGCGAAGTGCTCAGCAAAGCTTTCGAGCGCCTTCACGTTTCTTATACGCTGAGTCAGAGTCAGGACATCCTCAAGCTGCGACATCATCTTAAGGAAGGAACGGCGTGTCCGGTGTGTGGAGCCACTCACCACCCTTATCACACGGAGACGGAGCGCGAGATGGGAAAATTGCTCAGCAATTTGGAGAAAGAATATAAGGAGTTGCAAAATGAGCTCAACGCAGCCACCGAAGCTCTCACTGCCGAGCGCGAACGCTATGCAGCCTTGACAGCTGTCTATGAGGAGGTTAAAAACAGTTTGGCCGAATGCGAAAAACGCCAGGCGGCAGATGTGGAGCAGTGGGCGCAATATGCCGAACTCGACTCCTCTTTCCGCGATTGCTCCGCCACGGCCAACCGCCACGCCAGGCGCATCATGCTTCGCCAGTTGCAGGAGAGCGCAGTGCGTGCCGCTTCTGAAGCTGAGCGCGATTGGACTACGTTCAATGCTCACCAAGAGAAAATCAACGCCATCAATGCTGAGATGGCGCGTGTCAATGATAAAATTTCGGAGGAACGTTCCGGACTTGAAAAGCTGCGAACCGACCGCAGCGTTGCCGCAGCCGCCATTGAGGAACTGCAACGCAGCATCGACCGCAGCGACCGTGCACGGTTGCAGTTGCATGGCGACCTCAGTTCGCTCCTTACGCCCGATTGGGCTTCTCGCTATCAGGAAAATCCGGATGGCTATCGCACCGGTCTAAAGGCACTCTATCAAGATTGGCAGACCACTTGTTCAAAACTGGAGACAGGTCAGAACCGTCTGATTTTGTTGCAGAAAGATTTGCGTGCAGCTGAGGACAAGTTGACCGAGGCTGAGGGAAAAATGACAGAGTGTCTGGACCGTCGCAACAAAACGGCTGAAATTTTGTCTGCCAAGATGCAGGAATTGCGCCGCCTCTTTGGAGATGGTTCGCCTGAGCAGGAGGCTGAAACACACCGTACAGCCATGGCTGAAGCGCGTGCCAAAGAGGCTGAGGCTCGCCGGCGAAAAGATGCCATGCTTGAGCGTGTCAATCAGTTGGGCGGAACGCTCACCGGATTGCAAGAAAACCGTTCGAAGTGCGAAGAACTGTTGCGTGTCAAGCGGTTGGAACTTGACAATTGGCTGTTGCAGTACAACGTGGAGCACACCCCGATGCAGTATTCCGAACTCAAAAAGATTTTCAGCGATCCTTGCGATTGGAATGCCTTGCGCCGCGAAGTGAATGCCGTGCGTCAGGCGGCCGACTTGGCTCGTCACAATCTGAAAGCGGCACAGGTTGAACTGACGGAATTGCAGGCCAAACCCGGTCGGCCCAATCCTGAAATCGCGGCCGAAACCTATGAGGCACTGCAGGCCCTGTCCGCTGAGAATGCCGCCAAGAAGAAGCAGCAACAGGCCGAGTGGGTCATCGTCGATGAGAAGTTGAGATTGCACGAAAACGCTGTGCGCAATGCTGAGAAGATGGAGGAAAAAATCCGGGCGGCGTACGAAAATTATGAGGAGTGGAGCCGTTTGAACAAACTCTTCGGCAGTTCCGACGGAAAGAAGTTCCGAAATTGGGCACAGGGTTACACTTTTGCCACACTTGTCGAGCATGCCAACCAACAGTTGCGCCAACTTTCGCCGCGCTATGAACTGCAAGCAACAGCCGGTTCTTTGGATTTGGAAATCATTGACCGCGAAATGTTTGACCAACGGCGATATGTTCACTCGCTCTCCGGGGGCGAAACCTTTGTGGTGAGCTTGGCTCTGGCCCTGGCGTTGGCTTCGCTGTCGAGCAACAATCTTGCCATCGGAAGCCTGTTTATCGATGAGGGCTTCGGGCATCTGGACCGCGACTCGTTGGACATTGTCATGAATGCTCTGGCCAATCTCGAAAACACACAGGGAAGAAAAGTGGGTGTGATCAGCCACACCGAACAAATACAGCAACAAATCAGCCCGCGCATTCACGTTTGCAAGCGGCCTGTGGGCGGCAGCAGCGAAATCGTGATTGAGTGATTTCGCGTGCACCGACCATTTTGCTGACACTTTGCTGAAAAAAGCCGCTTGCGGCGTGCAAAAATTTACTCGGCGTTTAGAATTTTCTGCAGTGCTTGTAGAAATTTCTAAACGCCGAGTAGATTTTTCTGCGTCGGGGCTGGAAAAACGAGGGACGAGCCGGGTGGTTTTTCAAGGCCTCATGCTTCACACTTCGTCCTCAGTGTGGCAATGGTGAAAGTGCATTTCGCGTGCCTTCTTTTGGGGGAACGTGAAGTAGGTGCAGAGGGCGCGTGTGCACACCTGACCGGCAGCGTTGCATAGTTCGGCCTCGATGTTGACGATGTTGCGTCGCTGTTCAGTGATGCGGGCGCGGAGGGTGATGCATTCGTCGAGGGTGCTCACGGGTCGGAGATAGCGTGTTTCCATCTTCGAGGTAACGCCGGCTGTCTGCAGTTTGCGCATTACCACCCACCCGCAGATTTCGTCGAGCAGCACGGCCTGAATGCCCCCGTGCAAGGTGTTGAGCCATCCTTGGTATTCCGATTTGGGTTGCCAGCAACTCACAATGTCGTCGCCCTCTTCATAAAATTCCATTTTCACGCCGAAAGGATTACCCGGTGCGCAGCCAAAGCAGTTGTAACCCTCCAGATGAACGAAAGGATTGAGGATTTTCTTACGTTGGCAAGATGTGTTGTTTTCCATAGGATGTGTGTTTGTCGATGATGGAATTATACAGATTGTTAATACCATTCTCCGCCGTCGTCCGTGCCTCCCGACTCGTTGTTGAGGTCCTCCAACTGTTCGGGAGTGTATTCGTCTTCATAGCGTTGCTCGATGGGTTCGTCGTCAAGGTCGAGCGGAAGTTCCAGATCGATTTTCAGCGGAGCAAAGGTCTTGTTGTAGAATTCTTTGTAGTCGTCAAAACTGTATTGAGTGCCCAGCAATGCAAGGTTGTGCTGTGAGATGAGCAGCGTGCGGGCATGTCGCAGCGTGGGAGCCAGGCTGGCATCCTTGTAGATGCGCTGGGCATAAGCGTGCGCCTCGTCGTAGTTGCTGAAACCGCTGACACGGAACTGCGTGATGCCGGGCGTACGTTCGATGTGGATATCGAAACCGCGCACCATGAAGCTTGTGAAGTTGAAGTGTGCCACGTCGTAAAGCAGGCGGTTGTCGTCAAGCGAGTCGGTGGGATAGGCAATCACGAAGACGAAGGGTGTCATCCGTTCGTCCGAGAGTTTTTGAGCGGTAGAGGCACTGTCGGCTTCTGCAGTCTCGTTGCTGCGGCGTGCCCAAAGCGAACCGAGGTCGAAATCACCGGTGCCGATTTGTCGTCCGGATTCAAGACCTTTCACAATCATGCCGGCCATTTCGCTCACATCGCTTTCGGGATATTGGCTCACAAGGTCGCGCAATTCCTTGGCCAGCTCCTTGTTGTCGGCAGTGCCAATGCGGCTCAGCGCAGACACAAACAGGAATTTGGGACGGTTCAACCCGTTGGGGAACTTGTCTGTGGAAATTTGGCAAAGGCGTTCCACTTCAGCATTGTCGCGCCGGCGATAAGCCGAGTAGGCCGCGGTGTAAAGCGAGTCCTCGATGGCGGCACCGTGGCGTGCCAGATATTCGAAGTCGGGGTCGGTGATGCGACGTGTGAGTTCGCTTTCGGGAAATTCGTTTGCAAGGCGCGTTCTGAAAGTTTCGGCTTCGGCCGTCTTGCCCCAACGGGAGTAGAGCAGGAACAGGTGGTGGAGAACTTCATCCATAGGCTCGAAGTCGGGGTAATCGGTGTAAAGACGTGTGAACGTCTCGGCTGCTAACGGGAAGTCCTCGAGCTTGTCTTTCTCTATGATGCCGGCATTGAAGAGTGCTTCGCGGATAACGGCATGTGCCGCTTCCTTGGCTTCATCGCTGAAGGGGATTTGTGCCAAATAGTATTCACGATTGTGAGGATCGAGTGCTGTTGAGTCTGCCGCCATGTCTGTGGAGTCGGAAGCCAGACTGTCGGTGGCTTCTCCGAGTGCGGCGAGCGAATCTTCGGCTGCATAATCGTATTCTTCAAACTCTCCGGCTTGCGCAATCACGCTGCGATTGCTGCGACGCCAGTTGTCTTCCAGTTTACGCTTTCCCCAAACTTTTTGGAAGTCTTGCTTTCCTTGCATCACCAACATGGGATTATAGAAATACCATGTCTTGTCTCCGCTTTGCTGTGTTGAGGCTCCGGCGTTGCTTCCGGGACGATTGGAAGCGGCTGCGCCGCCTCCGTTCTCCTGTGCACGAGCTTCAGCGGCCGAATCCTCGCGTGCTCTGCGCTCCTCCTCTTCTTTTTTACGCAACGCTTCAATCACGCGATCGATGGCAGCCAGTCGCTCTTCCTCCGGACATACGGCCAGATGCAGCAGACTGTCTTGTAGATGGATGGCCGAAGTGTGCGGAACGAGCTGGTCGAGCACCTTGCTTCGGCGCATGGTTTCGGCGTATTGGTGGTGCGTTTTCTCAATCATGCCGATGGCTGTGCCATAGCATTTCTGTGCTTCGTCAAAGCGACGTTGGTCCCAATAAAGGCTGCCCAGGCGCAGCAGGAGTACACCCTTCTCAATGCCGTTGCGGGTTCCCTTTTCGCGACCGGCTTCGTAGGCTGCGATGGCCGCAGCGGTGTCATTCTGCAACAAGTGTACATTTCCCATGGCATAATACACCTGATCGAGATATTCTTTGTTGTTTTCCGAGCGTGCCATCCGGCGCAGCGTGCTTATGGCTTTCTTTGCTGTCTTCGCATCGGCAAGCACCTCGGTTTGGAGGATGCGGGCATTAAAGGCGAGTTGATATGGCGGACTTTGCTTCAAACATTTCTGCAAAGCCTTGTAAGATTCCTGCTTGTTGCCCAAGACTTGCTGCACTTGGCCCAAGAGAAAATAAAGACGGGCTTTCTGCAATTTGCGCGGCTCTTTGCGAGCGGCCAAAGTGAGGTAGGGGAGTGCTTCGGCCAATCGCTGTTGTCGCAGAAGCATGTCGGCCATGGTGGCGGCGTGCTCGCGTTTCAGCCGATGGGGGATACTGTCGTTGGGAATGCGTTCCAAAGCGTCCTCAGCGTCGTAGAACCAATCCAACTCGGCATAGCAGCGTGCCAACCACAAGTTCGACTCGGTTACCACCTCAGGTTCGGCTTTGTAGATGCGTGAGATGTATGCGAAAGTCGAGGCTGCTTCGATGAAGTCGCCTTTCTGAAATTGCGACTTGCCCATCAGCAACCACGCATTCTTGAGGAAAGGATTGAACTCGGTACGGCTGAGAAATGCCTTCTCCTTGTCAGAAAGTTGACCGGCTTTGCGTGCAGGTTTTTTCTTGATGGAGCGGAGTTGGATGGCCTTTTTACACTTTGTGATGGCTATCTCGAAATTTGTGAGTCCCAACGAGCGTGATTTCTCATTGCTGACTGAGAACATGGGTAGCATTTCGGTGAAATTATCCTGATGCCCCGTTTCTTGAGTAGCACATCCCGTTTTGTAAGCCTCGTGTCCGTTGTAGTAGACATTGTAGCGCGTGGTGAAGGACTGCCACCAGCGATTTGTGGCTGTGTTCTTCTTGGTCGAACATGCGCTGCAGAATGTCAGTGTCAGGACGAGCAGAATGATGATATGTGATGCGGAATGTCTCAAGTGTTACCAGTTTTTCGGGTAAAGGCTTCGGAAATACACCGGGCCTATTTGATAAAACGTGAAAGCACGGCCTTTATTATCCGGCAAAGGTAATAAATACCGACAGACACACAAATGATTGTCGCACCGCAGGGCACGTTAAAGAGATAGGAGAGCCAAAGGCCGCCGCAGCATTCGGCAAATCCGAAAACGGCGGACAGCAAAATCATACCTCGAAAAGTGTGAACGAAAAGGGCGGCTGTGAGTTGCGGAACGGAAAGTAGCGAAATCACCATGACAATGCCGACAATGTGCAGGCAACTCACGATGGTGAGTGCCGTGAGTATGGTCATCAGCGTCTCGACAAAGCGCACCGGGAGCCCTTGTGTAAGCGCGAAGTTGCGGTCGAAACAAATCGAAACGATGGGGCGAAACATCAGGACGAAGCACAGCGTTGTGAAAACGGTAAGACCGCCAATGGCCCACAAGTCGGTGCGGTTGATAGAAAGGATGTCGCCAAACAGGAATGCCGGCAGGTCGGTCATAAATCCCGGGGCGAGATAGGCAAACAGGATGCCCACGGCCATGCCCAGTGTCCAGAGAAGTGCCACTGCCGAGTCTTCACGCACTTTGTGCCGGCGGAGCCACTCGATGCCGAGGCCGGAGAGCACAGCAAAGGCAGCCGCGCCCAACAAAGGCGAGAAACCGAAATAGGCTCCCATTCCCACACCGCCCAATGAGGCGTGCGCCATTCCTCCTCCCATGATGACATTGCGCCGACAGACAACGTAAGTGCCTATCATGGAACAGAGAATAGCCGCAAGCATGGCACCCAGCAGTGCATGCCGAAAGAATTCGTAGGTGAGCAGCATTCGTGTTTTTGTGTTGGAAGAGTGTGATTTCAGTCGGTGTGTCCGTTTCAGCCGTGATGCTCGGCAGCAGCTGCCTTGGTGCGCACTTCATCGACCAGCAGGATGATTTCATCTCGGAGTGCCTCGGGGATGGCAATTCCGCGCAATTGCAGCGAACGCACCCAGCCTGCCACCTCCTCGGCTTGCATGGTGTAGAGCACATCGCGGAATTCCTCCACTTCAGCATCGGTATAGGCATTTTCGGCAGTGCCTTTGAAACGATCCAACTCCTCGTCATCATAATACTCGATGCCTTTGCTGACGGCAGCCAGCAAACTCTCCTTTTCGCAAGTTTCGTGCTGACCGCAGCAACCGTCTTCGTGAGGTTGGCGAACGGTCGGCATCGAATCGATTTCGCCTTTTTCGATCTTACGACGATAGTGCAAAATGCGAATCATGCCGATTAACGCTGCAAAAAGGGCGAGCAAAAGGAGTGAAACGAAGAGATAAATCATGGGAGTGCTATTGGGTGAAACGGAGAAGGGTCAGACATGTTCGGGCGCGGTTTCCATCTTAATGCCGACCGATTGCAGGTCTTGCCAGAAACCGGGGTATGATTTGCTGACCACTTCAGGATGATTGATGCGAAGCCCTGGGAATAATCCGGCACAGGGTGCAAAGGACATGGCCATGCGATGGTCGTCGTAGGTGTCGATGCTTGGTGCTTGCTCCGGCTTTGGTGCGTTTTCTGCTGTGGGTTGAAACATCAGCTCCGAGGCGTTGGCCTCGTCGAGCAAGCACCCCAGCTTTTTCAGCTCGCGGCGCAGTGCTTCGATGCGGTCGGTTTCTTTTATCTTCAATGTTTGCAGACCGGTGAGGTGAAATGGACGTTGCTGCATGGCGCAGGTAACGGCAATCGTTTGCGCCAAATCCGGCTGACGACTGAGGTCGAGGCGAAAAACCGCGTCCGCAGCTTCGCTTTGGGTTTTGCGCAGCACCACTTCTCCGTCTGCAAAGATGGTTGTTACGCCCAGAGGTCGGAAGAAATCGGACACGCGGCTGTCGCCCTGCAAACTGTCTTTGTGCAAATGCGGCAGGTGTATGCAGGCTTCAGCGTCTGTGCTGAGTGCCACCAATTCGTACCAATAAGATGCGGCACTCCAGTCGGCTTCGACGGTATAGGCCACCCCTTTTCGGTAGGGCTTGGCAGCCACTTCAATTTCGCACTCGTTCACCCAACGGGCTTCAGCCCCAAATGTGCGCATCAATGATAGCGTCATGTCGATGTAGGGGCGTGAAATAATTTCGCCGTTCAGACGTAAGCGCAAGCCTTCGGCCAATGTGGGACCGAGCATCAGCAGAGCGGAGATGTATTGCGAACTGACGCCGGCAGCCATCTCGATGCAGCCACCGCGCAGTTGTTTTCCGCGGATGCGGAGGGGGGGATAGCCCTCGCGTTCGGTATATTCGATGTCGGCTCCGAGCGTTCGCAACGCTTCCACCAAGACACCTATGGGGCGGTGGCGCATCCGTTCGGTGCCGGTGAGGATGTGCTCCTCGGGCTGGGTGGCGAAATAGGCCGTACCGAAACGCATGGCCGTGCCGGCTGCACCCATGTCGATGATGTGCGGACGCTGCGAGAGGGCTGTCTGCAATGTGTCGGTGTCGTCGCAAACGGCCAAGTGGCTGAGACGGGCATTGCCGGCCAAAGCCCCCATTACGAGCACGCGGTTGCTGATGCTTTTCGAAGCCGGCAGATGAATGCGGCCGCGCATCTGCCGAGGTATGTCAAGGAGAAGGGCCATTTCAGACTGTGGTCGTGAGTTTCGGTGTTGTGTTGTCGCTATATGATATAGGTATGCGCGCGAGTGCGCGAGGAGGTTATGCCTGTTGGTCGTGCCTCCTTATTTTTCGCTACGGAATTTGTGTACGGCTTCCAGGATGAGAGAGCAACACTGCTCGCTGTCGGTGCTTTGCTCGGCGGCATAAGCCTTTCCCAATTGTCGCAGCACGTTGTCGTCGCCGGCCAGTCGGGCAAAGTTGGCGCAACCCTTCTCGATGCTGACGGGACGGCCGCAATGCATGCTGTTGGTGTCGATCAGCGTGAAGCGATAACGGCCATTGATCTTGTCGAACAGAATGTTGTCTGCCGAGAAGTCGCGATGCAGAAAGCCTTCGCGGTGCAGGCGGGCAGCATATCGGGCAAAGGCCGGTATCACCTCGCTTTGCTCTTCGGGAGACAGGTTCATGATGTCGGCCATGCTGTATTTATAGTCCGAATACAGACAAACGAAGTAGGTGGTGCTGTCAAACCACCCCTTGCTGTATTTCACGAAAGCGATGGGTTCGGGACTTTCAAACCCACGTTCGCGCAGCAGCAACGGACTGAGGTAGGCTTTCTTTCCTTTGGGTGTTTTGTAGAGCTTATAGGCCAATCGTCCGGGCAGTGAGGGAGAGGCATAGCGTTTCACGCAGAGTGCCAACCCTTCGGCTCTCAGTGTTCGCAACACGTTGCGGCCGCGATGAATTTCGTGCCCGTCGTGTTCGAAGTGCTTGTCGATGTGCTCCAAGTAGCTGCGCAGATGCTCGTATTTGGGGTTCAGGATGATTTTCATGTATTCAAGGTGTTAGTGGATGCTTTTGGTAGTTCGCTTTGACGCTCCAGGTCATTGCGGACGGCATCGGAGCATTATGGGCAAATGTAGGGATTTTTCTGCACATGACGAAGATTGTGTGCCGTTATTATGCAGAGAGTGGCGAAAGCAGGGTGGATTTGTGGCAAAACAAGGGTGAAACGCGGGATGCCGATGGAGGATTTTCCGCAGTGCTTGCAGAATTTTCTACAAGCACTGCGGAAAATTCTGCAAGCACTGCAGATTTTCGCGCCTTGCGTCTTAGCTTTTCGGCACACGTCTCTCGGGTGTTCGGATGGGGGCAAAGCGTGGGGCGAATTCTTGTGGAAAAACGAAGAATATGCGTTTTTATAACGAAAAACAGCCAAATAATTTGTAAAAAGGATTAAAACGCCTATATTTGCCCAAACACGTTATGAAGTGGGCTTGTCGAAATATGTGGGTGGCGATGGCGTGTCTGTTGTCGGTCTGTGCAGCTTGTTCGCACCGAGACGAGACTCGCAGCATCCTCCCTCCGGATGTGGCATTGCGACCCGGCGATGTGGTGTTTCGGCAAGGAAGCGGTTTCACCAGTCATGTGGTGCGTGTTGCCGATGGCGGCGGAAACTATTCGCACACGGGCATCGTGGTCGACTCGGCCGGACATCTGCTGGTGGTGCACGCTGTTCCCGGCGAACGGATGTCTGAAGACGAACCCGACCGTGTGAAAGCCGATGTGCCCGAAGTGTTTTTCGGCGGCATGCGAGCATCCGTCGGTGCCGTGGCACGGTGCAATGACAGCGTGGTTGCCGCCAAAGCCGCACGGGCGGCCTGGCAGGTTTATCAGCGTGGCACTTTGTTCGATCATGCTTATGACGACACCGACACGGTGCAGATGTATTGCACGGAACTGGTGGAACATGCCTACAAAGCGGCCGGCCTCTCCTTGGTGGGACAGCAGCGGCACGAAGTGCAACTGCCGGGACTGCACAGCCGATGCATCTTCCCCTCCGATGTGTTTCGGTCTCCCGACTTGAGAATTGTGAAAACTTTCTAATCTATTAACCCCTAAAATCAAAGTATTATGAAAAATGTAATTCGTTTGTTCGCAATCGTATGCGTGATGATGCTCGCAGCCTGTGGTAGCAGCAACACTCCTTCCGGCGCAGCCGAAAAGGCTTCGGAATGTCTGAAATCGCAAAATTTCGAGGGCTTCGTGGATATGCTCTATGTGGAAGCCGACAAAAAGGACACCGAAAAGTATCAAGAGGAGAAACAAGCACTTGTGGAGCTTCTGCAAGGCAAGTATCAGCAGCTGGTCGAAACAAAAGGCGGTATCAGCAGCTATGAAGTACTGAGCGAAGAAGTGGACGAGGAAGCCGGCACCGCTGTAGTGAAGATTAAAACCACTTATGGCGACGGAACCACCGATGACAGCAAGATGAAATTGAAGAAAGACGAAGCCGGAGACTGGAAAGTGGTTTTCGGAAAATAAAACTCTCGGTCTTTGAGAAACTACAAACGGAGCGTGCCCTTGGGGGTGCGCTCCGTTTGATTTATGTTGCCTGACTGCCCCTCCCTGATGCTTTCGGCGAAAAGCTGTCCGGCAACGGTTTTCGTGAATTAGTCGACAAAAAGAACTTAAAATAAGGTCGGCAGAGTGAAAAATAGTATGCCATGAGGGCGTAAACCATAGAATTATGATATATTTGCCCCGATATGCGATTTCCGAAGCCAGACGAAATACGATTTTCGCTTACGGACTTCTGAGAACACATGCCTCAAACTATGAAAAGCAGGAAAAACGTTATAGAAACGTTGGTTAATCATTTGCCGCCCATTTCCCTGGAAGAAATGGCGGGCGTTCGTCTGATGAATCGGACGGACAAAAAATTTCTGACCAACAAAGACACCCTGGCACGCCTGCTCGAAATGGCACAAGGCAGTTACTATTCGCAAGAAACCTCCTCCGGTCGCATTGCAGCCTATCGCACGGTTTATTGGGACGTTCCCGAAAATCACGAAATGTTCCGCACACATATCTGTGGGCATCGGCCACGCACCAAGGTGCGAGTACGAACTTACCTCGACTCGAACGACACTTTTCTTGAAGTGAAAAAGAAAAACAATCACAACAAGACGAAAAAGAAACGTGTGCCCGTGCCTTCCATCGAAGCCGTGATGGAAACCGGTGTGGGAGAGGAGTTTCTGCGTGAGCGCACCGGTTATTCGTTCTCCCAACTCAAACCCACCGTTGGCAATCGTTTTAATCGTATCACACTGGTCAACAATGCGCACACCGAGCGTCTGACCATCGACTTCGACCTGCAGTTTCACAACTACGAGACCGGCATCGATGCCGCGATGGATAACATCGTCATCATCGAGCTGAAGCGCGACGGCAGAGTGCCTTCGCCGGTGCTCGCCATGCTGCGCGAATTGCGTATCAAACCCGCCGGTTTCAGCAAATACTGCATCGGAACCGCCGTAACCCATCCCGAAATCAAGCAAAACAAGCTGAAACTACGCTTACGCAAAATAAATAAAATAACATCCGAAACCTAAAAATCCAGAAAGATGATACCGGCTTTAGTAGACAATCTGCAAGCTTTCACAAGCATTTTCAACAAGACATTCTTCAATCCCCAAGGATTGCTCGAGATGTGTATGCATTTCCTCCTCAACATCGTGATGGTGTGGGTCATCGTGCACTTTTTCTATTATCCCAAGGGGCGTCGTCGCGACTACTACTTCACTTTCATGCTCCTATCGGTCAGCATCTTCATGCTCATCTATCTGATGGACGGATCGAAGATGGAAATCGGTGCAGCGCTTGGCCTTTTTGCTGTGTTCGGCATCATACGTTATCGCACCGAGAGTGTGCCCATCCGCGAGATGACTTATCTTTTCTTCCTTGTGGCTTTGTCGGTGCTCAACGGCACCACGGCAAGTCTGAGCTTCGTGGAGCACATTGTTGCAAACCTCATCCTGCTGGCTGTGGTGTGGTTGTGCGAAAGCTACCTGCTGCGCAAAAAAGAGGGCTGCAAGTTTGTGAAATACGACAACATAGATTTGATTTCCCCCGACAAGTATGAGGAATTGAAAGCCGACCTCGAGAAACGTTTGGGTGTGAAGGTCAATCGTGTGGAAGTGGGCGCTGTTGATTTTCTGGTGGATATGGCGATGCTCCGTGTGTATTATGAAGATCCGGAAGCCCAGATAAAATCGGTGGACCGCATTCTGAAAATTCCTCAAGACAACGTATTCTGATGAACCCGTCCCGTGGCTTCGTCGCCATCCTCCCGAAAAAGTGCGGCGAAGCGTCTGCATAAATCCATTAACAAACAAAAAACATGAAAACTTTACAACGAACTTTCAAAATGGGGCAACGCCTCATGGTGCTGGCATTGGTGTTTATGATTGGTGTCGGTGCAAAGGCCGACGACGATTTCGGAATTTGGACGGAACTAAGTGTGGAAAAATCCTTCAACAAGAAATTTTCCGTGAGTGGAGGCTTTGATTTTCGCACCGAACAAAATGTTACGCGCGCCGCACGCTATGCCGTGAACGTGGGAGCTGACTATAAATTGACCAAGTTCTTGAAACTCGGAGCCGGTTATATGTTTATGTACGACCGCAGTGCCGCAGAAACAAAAGTGGACTACAAAAAGAACGGAAGCATCAACGGAATCAACCACGACCATGCTTATTGGCGTAACAAGCATCGCCTTTTTGCCGAAGTTACCGGAAAATTGGACGTAGGCCGTTTCACTTTCTCGTTGCGCGAACGCTATCAATACACGCACTACATGGCTGATAGTTGTGTGCGCGACAAATATCGCGGACTCGTTACCGAAAGTTATGCCGGCGGTTATTGGCCCGAACCCAACGAGGATGGAATGTATTACGCTTATGACGAAACTGTGATGGATGCCAAGCCGAAGAAGGGAAAGCACTATCTGCGTTCGCGTTTGCAAGTGGAATACGATATAAAGGGATTGCCGCTCACGCCCTATGCTTCTTACGAATTCAGCAACAATCTTTCTGATGGCTTTCACCTTGACAAGCAGCGTCTCACGGTAGGGGCAGACTATAAGATTAAGAAGAAGCACACCCTCTCCCTGGCTTACATTCACGAGAACGGGGCCGATGACGACAGCGGCAATATGCACGCTGTGAGCTTGGGTTATAAATTTAAGTTCTGAGCCTCTGCAAAAGGCTATACGAACAGTTGGAAAACCAAAACCAAACGAAGAGAATCATGAAAAGAGTTCTATTCAGCATAGCAGTGCTTTTGGCCTGCCTTTCTGCCCAGGCACAAAGTTTCGACTACCTCACGTTTCGCGCTGCAGACGGGACGGAGCGTAGCATGAGCATCGACGGACTTCGCATCACCTTTGCCGATGGCCAAATGCTGGCAGTGAACAATTCCGAGAGCTTCAGCACATCATTGGCCGGCCTTTCGCAGATGTTCTTTACCGAAACTCCGACAGCTATCAAGGGAGTGGCCGCCGAGGCCGTGCACTTGTCCTTTGACGGTGCACTGCTCCGTGTGAATGCCCCCCAAGGTCGAAAAGTCTGCATCTATGGTGCCGATGGCCGCTTGGTATCGCAGCATGTGAAACAGGCCGACGGAATGGAGCAAATGCCTCTCACTTTGTTGCGCGGCGTGTATATCGTAAATGTGAATGGTGTAACAACAAAACTGACAGTGCGATGAAGAAAGCGATACTCCTTTGGGCTGTTTTCAGTCTTGTTGCCCATCTTTCAGCACAGACGCTGAAAGTGCATTGCGGCCAAGTGATAACCACCATTCCGGCATCAGAGGCCGGCAATATGGTTTATAGTGATGGCGGAACGGCGCTCACGATTATGGGCAACACCTTTGCGGTGAATGAAATTGACAGTATCACCGTTGCCCGTAGCGAGTACAAGACTGCCACCATGCAAGTGCGTTATGCCGGCAACACGGCATACGTAACCATTTCGGGCGATGTAGCTCCCCACATGGCCATCACCGTGTCAGGAGCCGATGTTTCGGTTGTGGCTGATGCTTTGTTGCAATCGGAGGTGGTCTACGAACTTTCCGGCACTTCATCCGACGGTTCTTTCTTCATGGATGGCGAATACAAGGCCACCCTTTTGCTCGACAACCTCGCCCTGACCAATATGCGCGGTGCTGCCATCGATATTCAGAACGGCAAGCGCATCAAGGTGCAATTGCCGACCGGCACCACTACTACGCTGGCCGATGGTGTGGGCGGTACGCACAAGGCCTGCTTCTTCGTGAACGGACATCCTGAGTTCTGCGGCGGTGGTGCGCTGGTGCTCACTGGCAACACCAAGCACGCTTTTGCTTCCGATGAGTACACGCTGCTCGAACCCGACTTCGGCTCTATCACCGTGAAAAAGGCAGTGGGCGACGGCATGAACATCGAACAATACTTCCGCATGCAGGGCGGCAGCATCAGCATCAGCAATGTGCAAGGCGACGGCATAGATGTGAAACTCACCAACGACCCTGCGGACGAGGACAACGGATACATCTTCATCGAAGCCGGAAGCATTGATTTGCAAGTGGCGGCCGACGATGTCAAGGGCATAAAGTGCGACAATGCCATGACCATCACGGGCGGCACCATCACTGCTTTGGTGAGCGGCCTCGGCACGAAGGGCATCAGCACCGGTACCGACCTTGTTATCAGTCAGACGGGTAGCACTCCCACCTTGGTGCGCATGAGCGTAACCGGCACGACCTATATGCCGGGTGATGCGGACCTCGAATCGAAATGCCGCGGTATCAAGGTGAAAGGCAACTTTACATTCAACGGCGGCACCATCGATATTGCTGCTACGGGAGCCAAGGCAAAGGCCATCAGTGTGGACGGTTCGTACACCTATGTGTCAGGAAGCATCAATTGTGCTGTCGATGCCAATATGTAGGGAGAAACGTTTCCGAGCCATACGGCAGCATCAGCAGACTTAAAGCAAAAGGCGGAGAAGCTCTCGGGAGTTTCTCCGCCTTTTGTGTGAAATCTTGAAGCCGTTGCAGAAATACTGGCAGGCCTTGCCAGTATTTTGGCAGTGCTTGCCGTTTTTTTGGCAAGGCCTGCCACTTTTTTGGCAAGCCTTACCGGTTTTTCTATGAAGTCTTCGGGCATTTGGCTTCGCCCAAGGCAGGCTTTCGGCTCGGGATAAAAAGTTGAAAATATGGTTTTCGTTTTGTTCTCCACTCACCTTGCACTACCTTTGTCCCCCAGAAAAGATTTTGAAATATGGGATTATTTATAAAGAAACCTTTGCCCGTGTTGCTGGCTGAGGCCGAACGCGATGGCGGCGGCACGCTGCGGCGTGTGCTCGGGCCGTTGGGGCTGATAGCCTTTGGCGTGGGAGTTATCATCGGTGCGGGTCTGTTTTCCATCACCGGCATCGTGGCCGCCGAACACACCGGACCGGCTATCACCATCTCGTTTGCGATTGCAGCTTTGGGCTGCTGTTTTGCCGGCTTGTGTTATGCCGAATTTGCCTCGATGATTCCGGTCTCGGGCAGTGCTTACACTTATTCGTACGCCACCATGGGCGAACTCGTGGCTTGGATCATTGGGTGGGACTTGGTGCTCGAATACACCGTGGCCGCCGTGGCGGTGAGTATTTCATGGAGTCAATATTTGGTGCATGTGCTGGCAGATATCGGCATTGTGCTTCCCCATGCCCTCACGGCCTGTCCGTGGGATGGCGGAGTGGTCAATTTGCCGGCGGCCCTCATTGTTATAATGTTGAGTCTGCTTTTGATGAAAGGAACGCGTGAGAGTTCGCTTTTCAACAACCTGATTGTGTTCCTTAAAGTGGGAGTTATCCTTGTTTTTGTGCTGCTCGGATGGCAATACATCGACACCGCAAACTTTACCCCTTATGTTCCCGAAAATACCGGTGAAATGGGGCATTTTGGTTGGTCGGGTGTGCTGCGCGGTGCAGCCGTTGTGTTTTTTGCTTTCATCGGTTTCGATGCCGTGAGCACGGCCGCTCAGGAAACCAAAAACCCGAAGCGCGATATGCCCATCGGCATTCTTGGCTCATTGCTGGTGTGCACCATTCTCTATATGGCATTCGGCCATGTGATGACGGGAGTGGCACACTACACCGAGTTTGCCGGACAAGAGGGCATCGCTCCTGTGGCTGTGGCCATTGAGCACATGGGAACGATGGGCAGCGATGGCGTGATGCAGTCGGCAGTACCTTGGCTGGGAAAGGCCGTGCTGCTGGCAATACTCTTCGGTTATTGTTCCGTTATCATCGTTCTGCTGATGGCACAAAGCCGTGTGTTCATGTCGATGAGCCGCGACGGATTGTTGCCACCCATTTTTGCCAAAGTGCATCCCAAGTTGCGCACGCCGGTGGCCAATAACCTTATTTTCATGATTGTTATCAGCGTGTTGGCAGCCTTTGTTCCGGCACACATCGCGGGCGAAATGACCAGCATCGGCACATTGTTCGCCTTCACCTTGGTGTGTGGTGGCATCCTGGTGCTGCGTCGCACCATGCCCCATGCACCGCGTGCTTTCCGCACGCCTCTCGTGCCGTTGGTACCTGTGTTGGGCATTCTCACCTGTGTGAGTTTGATGCTCTTCCTGCCGGCCGACACATGGTTGCGCTTGGTGATTTGGATGCTCATCGGCCTTGATATTTATGGCGCATATGGTGTTCGCCACAGTGTCATCGAACCTTCGACCAACGGCACGCGCCATGGGCAGACTGTGCTCACCATCCTCATTCTTGCCCTGTCGGCTTTGTGCATTGTGAGTGGCTTCTGGCACCAACAAACCTTGGGCTGGACGGAGGACAAAACAATGTTCGCTGTTGCTCTTATCGTGGGCTTAGGTCATATCGCATGGTATGCTTTGCGAATGTGGCGCGGCTTGAGCGAACATCAGTAACCGAAAATTCACCTGACCGAAAAATAAAACAATGAAACGTACATGGCTCTTCTGCCTCTGCTGTCTGATGTTTGTGGGCGGCTTGGCAAAAAAACAAATCCGCGTGGCTTGCGTCGGCAACAG
Organism: Bacteroidaceae bacterium; assembly: GCA_017547385.1. Taxonomy (GTDB): domain Bacteria; phylum Bacteroidota; class Bacteroidia; order Bacteroidales; family Bacteroidaceae; genus Alloprevotella. The sequence goes on along the minus strand of JAFYPU010000002.1, from coordinate 13,316 downwards.
TGTTACGTATGGCTACCTCTTGGCGGATCGTGAGCAAAAAGCCTATCCGGCACAATTGCAACAGATGTTAGGTTCCGGCTATGAAGTGGGCAACTTCGGCCATAGCGGTGCCACATTGTTGCGCAAGGGGCATCGTCCTTATCACTTGCTGCCCGAATTTCGCCAAGCCCTCGATTTCAAAGCTGATATTGTGGTGATACATCTCGGACTCAATGATACGGATCCGCGCAATTGGCCTAATTATGCCGATGAGTTCATTGGTGATTATCGCGCCTTGATAGACTCGTTCCGCGTGGCCAATCCCAAAGCCAAGATATGGATTTGCAAAATGACGCCTATCTTCCACACACACCGCCGCTTCCAGAGCGGGACGCGCGATTGGCACGAGCAAATTCAGCAGCGCATCGAGCAGATTGCAGCTACCGCCGGTGTGGGCCTCATCGACCTTCATGAACCTTTGCACTGCCGTCCGGATCTTTTCCCCGACGCGCTGCATCCCAACGCAGAGGGAGCCGGTATTCTGGCTTCCACCGTCTGTTCTGCCATCACGGGTCGTTATGGCGGCTTGAGCCTTCCGCCTACTTACAGCGACGGTATGGTCATTCAGCGAAACCGTCCCATCCGTTTGCATGGCACAGCTGATTCTGGCGAACGCGTCAAGGTGGAATTCCTGTCGCAGAAAGCGGAAGCTACAGCCGATGCTGCCGGCCGTTGGAGCATTTCTCTGCCGGCGGCACAGGCCGGCGGTCCTTATGAGATGGTGGTGAAAACTTCTCGCCGCGAAATACGTCTGAAGGACATCTGGTTGGGTGAAGTGTGGGTGTGTTCCGGACAATCCAACATGGAATGGAAATTGCGCAAAACGCTTGAAGCAAAACAAAGCATTGCCGCTGCCGATACGCTTTCGCGTCTTCATTTCTACAATATGCGCGAAATTGCCCGTACCGATGCTTACGAATGGTCGCCGGCCGTGCTCGACTCGATGAACAAGCTGCTTCACTATCATCCCGCTCGTTGGGAACGTTGTTCCGCAGCGACGGCGGCCGATTTCTCGGCGGTGGCTTTCCATTTCGGTCGCATGCTGTCCGATAGTCTGGGCTGCCACGTGGGGCTGATCCTCAATGCGGTGGGTGGTTCTGGCATCGAAGCGTGGATCGATCGCACCACCGTGGAGCGCGAATATCCGCAAATTCTTTACGACTGGAAACAGAACGATCACATTCAACCTTGGGTGCGCAGTCGTGGGCAAATCAATACCAAGCAAGCCGCTCACAATTTGCAGCGTCATCCTTACGAACCCTGCTATCTCTTCGAGAGCGGCATCCGTCCCATTGCCGATTATGATGTGTGCGGTGTGATTTGGTATCAAGGCGAGAGCAACGCTCACAACATCGAGTTGCACGAACGCCTCTTCTCCATGCTGTGTCGCAGCTGGCGTACGGCGTTCCGCAACCCCGAACTCCCCATTCACTTTGTGCAACTCTCAAGCATCGGTCCTCGCACTTCGTGGCCGCTCTTCCGCGACAGCCAACGCCGCTTGGCTGCTTCCGTTCCTCACACATGGATGACCGTTTCGTCCGATGTGGGCGACTCTCTTGATGTGCATCCTCGCCGCAAGCAACCTGTGGGTGAACGTTTGGCGCTTCAGGCTTTGAGAAACACGTATGGCTTGCGCCATCTCACACCTTCCGGTCCTGAATTTTCCGGAGCAGCGCGGCAGGGCGATTGTCTTATCCTCACTTTCCGAAATGCCGAGGGATTGCGTCCTGCCACCGGCGACCAATGGGTAGGCTTTGAGGTGGCCGGTGCAGATGGTATCTATCATGCGGCCGAAGTGCGTGTGCAGGGCAACACCCTTGTGGTGTGGAGCCGGGAAGTGAACACCCCCGAAGCTGTTCGCTATGGCTGGCAACCGTTCACCCGTGCCAATTTGGTAAATGCCGCAGGCCTGCCTTGCAGCACGTTCCGGCAGGAGTGGATAGGCTGTCCCCGATGATGATATATCGGTGGAGAAATCAGTGCATCATAGCAATATAAAGAAAATGTTAATGAAGAAAAACACGTTCGCCCTTGCCTTTTTCTCGCTTTTGATGGGCTTATCTGCCTGTGCATCACACAGCGTTCCGAAGACAGGTTCACTCTCCGATGTCGGTGTAGAGGAGTTTGCCGAGGTACTTTCCAACGGTGAAAACACGCTTTTGTTGGATGTGCGTACAGCCGGTGAGTATGCCGAGGCACACCTGCGAGGCGCACTTCTCATCGACGTGAATTCTGACACCTTTCAAACAGCCGTGCGACGTTTGCTCCCACGCGGCAAGACCATTGCCGTTTATTGTCGGAGCGGTCGGCGCAGTCTTCGTGCGGCGGAACTCTTGCAGAAAGAGGGTTTCAAGGTTGTCAACCTCAAGGGAGGTATCTTGGTGTGGAGGCAGGAAGGCCGCCTCGTCGAGCCTTGATTTTTTTACAAGCACTGCAGAATTTTCTAAACGCCTTGCAGAAAATTCTGCAGTGCTTGCGGATTTGTGGCCGTTGCGGAGTGGGGGAGATGCATTGTGTTGGGACATTTGTTCCTTGCGTTTTGAAGTTTCTAAAAGGGTGGTTTTCTTTAATTTTAGGCAAAACACAAGTATGCGGTTGGGAATAAAGTCGTAATTTTGCAGCGTTCAATAAGTTTTAAACGCATCAAAAACCAACGAGAAATGATGAAACGTCTGTTCACATTGTGTTTGATAATGGCTGCCTGCGGTGTTTTTTCTGCTATGGCGCAGGGCCATGTTCGCTTTGGCTATGCCAGTTACAACGGACTGCTTCAGCTGATGCCTGAATACAGCGAAGTGCAAGTTCAGATGAACGAATTGAAAACGAAATACGAGGCCGAAGCTCGCTATAACGAGACTTCATTCAAGCGCATGTTCGCCGAATTTTTGCAAGGACAGAAGGATTTTCCTCAAAACATTTTGCTGAAACGTCAGCGCGACCTGCAGGATGCAATGGAGAAAGGGTTGGCTTTCCGTCAGGCAGCCGACAGTCTGCTTCGGGCAGCCGAGCGCGACCTCATGGCTCCGCTGCGTGCCCGTCTCGACAGTGCGGTGAGTGCCGTAGGCTTGGAGCGTGGCTACGGATATGTGGTGAACACCGATGAACGCACTTACCTGTTCCTCCACCCCCAGGTGGCAGAAGATGCCACGCCTTTCATTCTTGAAAAACTAACGGCCACAAAACCCTGAAAGCATGACAGAAAAACTTAATCCCGAAATCGCTTCCGCTTTGTCGCAAGCTCCAGGTCCCATCGGTGTATTCGATTCCGGTTACGGCGGACTCACCATTTTGCGTCAGATACGCCAGTATATGCCCGACTACGATTACATTTATCTGGGCGACAATGCGCGTGCTCCTTACGGCGGTCACTCGTTTGAAGTGGTCTATCAGTACACCCTGCAAGCCGTCGAGGCACTCTTCAATCGCGGTTGTCATCTGGTGATATTGGCTTGCAACACGGCATCGGCCAAGGCATTGCGAACCATTCAGCAACGCGACCTTCCCAAGATGGACCCGAATCGTCGCGTGTTGGGCATTATCCGTCCCACGGTGGAAGCCATCGGTTCGCTCACAAAGTCGCGCCACGTAGGAGTGCTGGCCACCGAAGGCACCATCAATTCTGGTTCTTACGGCATGGAGGTGCGCAAACAAGACCCCGACATCATTCTCACCGGACAGGCTTGCCCCATGTGGGTGCCTCTGGTGGAAAATTATGAGTTCGACTCTCCGGGTGCCGACTATTTCGTGAAGAAACGCATTGACCGCATTATGCGTCTCGACCCCGATATCGACACGCTTGTGCTGGCTTGTACGCACTATCCGCTGTTGATGAACAAAATTGTGAAATACACTCCGGCTGGTGTACGCATCATGGCGCAGGGTGAATATGTGGCAGCCAGTCTGGTCGACTATCTGCAGCGTCATCCGGAGATGGAGGCGCGTTGCACCAAAGGCGCTTCGTGTCATTACCTCACCACCGAGAGCGTGCCGAAGTTCCAGGAGAGTGCCGCTCTCTTTATGCACGAGGATGTAACCGTGGAGCAAATAACCCTGTAAGACTTTACGGAAAACGAAATATCATGCCAACAAAAACAGCCTGCCGATGAACAAATTCGGCAGGCTGTTTTTGTTATGTTTGAAAACTGTGCGCAACGGCTTACTGCTCGGGCGCAAAGAGGGGGTCCCAAGCCGGGAGTTTCACAGGTTTCTGTTTGAGCAGTTCCAATGTTTCGGCAGGAACATACTTGCGTTCCACCACAAGGCGGAACATGTATTCGTCAAACCAATCGTCGGTCATGATGATGTGGCCCTTGTGGCCGGAAGTCGGACCCCAAGAGTTTTCCACCATCCATTTGGTGGGATTTCCTTGGCTGTTGAGGTCCACTGCCATCAGTGTCATGGCGTGGCTTGAAGCTGAGGCATAGGTGCGTATGCGGTCGGCTTTGTTCATCGGGAAATCGGTGCCCATGAGTGAGGCATAGTCGTAGTTGTCAAGGCTCAGGATGCCCGATTTTGTGTAGCATTTTCCTACATCACAGGAGAAATACATCATCACGCTGTCCTTGATGCTGGCGATGGCCATGGCCTTGATTTCGTCCATGGGCAGGTTGATGTAAGTCCAGTTGGCACCATCGTACATGTGGCGGTCGAGGTCAATGGTGTAAGTCTTGTGGTAGGGACGTGTGGGGTCGTTCATCAGCATCACATATCCACCTTTGAGATCAGCACCCACATATTCCTGATAGAAAGAGAGGGGAGTATATTTCTTGGTCTCCACGGGACGACCATCGGGGGTGCGACGTGTCCATTCGAATTCGGTGGGAGGTTCGCCCAGGCAGAGGCTGAGGATGTGGTAAACGGTGCTGAGCATTTCTGTTTTGCGTTGCAACAACTGCTTGCGCTTCTCGCCTTTTTCGGCAGCATTGCGCAAAGTGAGTCCATACTCGCGGAGTTTTGTGGAAATGATTTCAGCCATGCGCGAAGTGTTGTTGGCAGCGTGGCTTTCGGGCATCACTTCGGCCGGAACGAGTCCGTATTTTGTGATAATGTCCTGCACACCGGTAAACTGGCCTCCGTCGGAAAGCGGGTTCTTGAAGAGCCATTCCACCAGACGGTCGTCCATGGGGCGGTTGGCGGTTTCGATGATGCTTTGCAGGAAGAGGTTGCTCTTTTCCAACTGGTCGTAGAAGAACGAATAGCTTTGAGAAAATTGGAATTCGCCCAGACCGAAACATGCAATGGCTTTGGCACGCATCACGTTCATGCCGGTGAAGAGCCAGCAGCGGCCTGAAGACTTCTGGTCGGTGATGCCACGAGAGTCGACGCGGTGCGAGAAATAGGTGTCGGTGGAAGCCGGGTTACCCTGTACGGCGGCCAATTCGTTGATGCTGTTGGCGGCCAAAGCGTTGCGGAGGGCACGGTCGGCAGCTGAGTTTGCGTGTGAGCCGCGGATGTTTTCAAGCATTTGAGGCGAAATGCCGCCATCGTTGCTTTGAGCCGTGATGCCGCAGAAGGGAACGGCCATCATCAGAGTGAGAAGAAAATGTTTCATAGTGCTTATTATATTTATATATTGTGTGCCTTGAAAAAATCTGCCGGCTTATTGCGTTGTCGCAACGGCGATTTCGCGCGGTTGTCCCCATCGGCGATAAATGCAGGTGGTGAGTTTGTAGAAAAGAAGTGCCGAAATCCATCCGCCAAACACATCGATGAGATAGTGGGCTTCGATGTAAACGGTAGCACCACAAAGGGCGAAATAGAAGGGAAGCACGCAGAAAAACAGCCAACGATTGTTCTTCCACAACAAAAGGAGCAGGACGGTGCTGATGCCGACGTGCGAACTTGGGAAAGCCGCAGTGGGGCGTTCGCCTGAGGCTTGCGAACCTTCCACCAGTGTGCGGAACAATCCCTCTTGCCCCGGTGAAGGACGCATCTCGGTGTTGTGGCGGAACCAGTCGCCCACTTCGGGGAACGTTCCGGCCTCGATGATATCTGTACCGGTGGCTTGGAAATAGTATTGTGGGCCGGCCACGGGCAGGAACAGATAGATGAGATAATAGCACAGGAAACTCGCCAATATGACAAAGGCCGTGGGTTCGAAACGATGCTTGTCGGTGAACAAGGGCGCGAGCGCGGTGAGGAAAATCAGGGGGTAGTAGGCAAAATAACCCATGTGGAAAGTTTCGCTCCAAAACTTGCTGTCTGCCCATCGGCTGAATTCCAACGAGGGTTGGCAGCCGAAGAGTGTGGCATCGGCTTGGGCGAAGATGGGGTCGAGGTTGCCGAAGCACTGACAGAATTCATAAGTGTCGGGATACCAATAAGCCAGCAGGGTGAGGGGGAAGAGATTGCGCAAAAAGCGTGTGGCCGAACCGGGAAACGCTTTGTACAAACCGAAAGTCAATGCCATGCCACCCATAACGAATGCGCGACCGATGAGCATGTCAACCGGATTTTTCAGTGTGTTCCACATACATCCGATGAGCACTGCTGTGAAAGCAGTATAGGCAAAAGTGGCCCATTCAATGGCCAGCCATCCGCGCAAACGCGGTTTCTGTTCGAGTAATTCTAAATCCATTTTTCTTGTTTATACCACGCGACGGTTTCTGCCACACCCCGATCGAGCGGATATTGTGGGGCGTAACCCAACTCTCGGCGTGCCGGTTCGATGTCGCACTGCCAATTGCGTTGGCGCATGATGTGAAATTTGTCCATATTGAGGGTAGAGGTGCGTCCGCACAGGCCGGCTCCCCATCCGGCAATGGCGCAAATCAGACGCAACACGCAGAGGGGTGCCTTCAGATGCAGCACATGACGCACCTGCATTTCGCTTTGCAGCAAATCGGAGAAAGTGCGACTGGAATACACACCCCCGTCGGTCAGGAAGTAGGAGCGACCCACGCCACCGCGTTTCAGTGCCAGCATCACAGCTTCCACAAGGTCGTGAACGTAGATGAAAGTCAGCTCCTGCGGTTTGTAACCCACGGAAAAGTCGATGTGTGAAGCAATGCTCTTGGCCATGAGAAAATAGTCGCGTTCGCGCGGTCCGTAAACGCCGGTGGGGCGCAGCACGACGTAGTTCAAATCGGGAATATGCGCCAATCGTTCTTCAGCTTCCAATTTGGAGCGGCCGTAAGCCGTATTGGGACGTGGTGTGTCGCTTTCCAGAATGGGAGCGTAGTTGAGCCCGTTTTTGCCCGAGGTGCTCACGTATTTCTCGCGCACAGCTCCATAAACACTGAGCGAACTGATAAAGACGAAACGTCCTTGCAAAGTGTTCGTGGATAGGAGCAAACGTGCCAATCGTTCTGTTCCGTCCGTGTTGATACGGAAGAAATCATCGGCCTTGCGACACTTGGTGGCACCGGCGGCATGTACCACAAAGTGCCATGCGCCCACAGTTTTTTTGTGTGCTTCCAACTGTTCTCGCAAGCGGAACTCGTTTCCCAAATCCAATTCGATGAAACGGATACGTGCATCCTGCAAATAGCGGCGGCTGCTCGTGCGGCGCACAGCTGCCCACACAGTGGCTCCGAGAGCCAAGGCGCGTTCGACGATGAAACTACCGATAAATCCGCTGGCTCCGGTGATGAGTATGTGCTTGTCTGTTAAATTCATGAATGGGAAATATCTGCCTTACCGTTGTGAAGACAAATGCAGCTATCGCACTCAAAAAACACGGGTAAGGATTTAACCGTGCAAAGATAGTGAAAGGCGAGCGGAAAGTGAGACAATGAGCTTGCGAAATTGTTCGGAAGTTTCCCGAGCCGCATCCTATCTTATGAAAAAATAGTGAATTTGGGGTTATGAGATGCCATAATGTGCTCTGGAATTCGGTCTCTGAAAACGGAAAGACGAAGCCTGAAAAGGGGAGGCCGATGCAGGAAAATCTAAACGCCTTGCAGATTTTTCTAAACGCCGAGTAGAATTTTCTAAACGCCGAGTAGAATTTTCTGCAAGGCGTTTAGATTTTCCTCCTCCCAATACCCATGTCTTCAGACGAAAACCGAACATCTTGAGAAGGCGGTTAAGAAAGATTTGTTCCCCAACCTGAGATTTTGGTGGAGGAAAAGAATGTATTTGCCTGCTCTGATGGGATATTCCAAATTTATGCGTACTTTTGCAGCCTTAAATCTGAAAATCACAAATCTAATTATAATTATGTTTAAAATCTTTCAAGGCTTTCACTTTGTTGAAAGACTGCAACACCACAAGCAGACTCGACGTAACGAGAAACTGCCTAAACATCTTACCGGCCTGATTCTCTCGCTGGTCGTAACACTTGTGCTTTGGAATATGCCCATCGAGAAATTCGGTATTCCCGAACTGACCGTTGTGCAACAACGCACCATTGCCCTCTTCGCCTTTGCCACATTGATGTGGTTGCTCGAGGTCGTTCCCTCATGGTGCACATCGGTGGCCATCATCTCGACGTGTATTTTCACCATGTCTAACGATGCTTTCTTCACCTTTACAGAGGGTATCGCTCCCGAGAAACTTGGCACGCTGCTGAGTTCTAAAGAAGTGATGGCAACCTTTGCCGATCCTGTTATCATGCTTTTCTTGGGCGGATTCATGTTGGCAATTGCTGCCACTAAGACCGGCCTTGACGTGCGCCTTGCTCGCATTTTGCTCAAACCTTTCGGCCGTAAGAGCGAGAATGTGATGTTGGGCTTCCTGCTGATCACAGGTTTCTTCTCCATGTTTGTCAGCAACACAGCTACAGCAGCCATGATGCTGGCATTCCTCACACCGGTACTGAAAGCCCTTCCCGATAGCGGAAAAGGCCGCATCGCTTTGGCTTTGGCCATTCCCATCGGTGCCAATATCGGTGGTATGGGTACTCCCATCGGTACACCTCCCAACGCCATCGCTATGGGATATCTGAATATCGACTTCAACGAGTGGATGATGTTCATGGTGCCTTTCGTCTTCGTTATTCTGTTCCTGTGCTGGCTGTTGCTGCGTTTCATGTTCCCGTTCAAGCAAAAAGAAATCGATTTGAAGATTGAGGGCGAAACACAGACGGGTCTTCACTCTTGGATTGTGAACATCACATTCCTTGCCACCATCATTTTGTGGTGTTTGGGTAAAGACAACACCGGCATCAGTGCCAACGCTGTGGCCATGTTGCCCATTTGCGTATTCTGTATGACAGGCATCATCAAGCGTCGCGATTTGGAAGAAATCAACTGGTCGGTGCTTTGGATGGTAGCCGGAGGTTTTGCACTCGGATTGGCCTTGCAGAAAACCGGTTTGGCCAAAGTGCTGATTGATAACATTCCGTTCGACCAACTTCCTGCCATTGCTTTGCTCGTTGTGGGTGGACTCCTTTGCTGGGCACTTTCCAATTTCATCAGCAACACAGCCACTGCCGCCCTGCTTATTCCCATTTTGGCAGTGGTGGGTGAGGCTTCACCCTCTCTGGCAGCCATCGGTGGTGTGCGCACTTTGCTCATCGGTGTTGCGATGGCCGCTTCGTTCGCCATGTGTTTGCCCATCTCCACGCCTCCCAATGCTTTGGCTCACTCCACAGGGCTTGTTGAGCAGAAGTACATGGTGCGCGTCGGCTTGATTGTAGGCATCGTGGGTATCACTTTAGGATACGCCATGCTCATTGTGCTTTCTTCTTTCTAAAAAACTCAAAATCGGGGTTTCGGTGAGCGAAACCCTCCTTATATAAACATCCATCCCCCAAAGCTCTCGATGAAAGCTTTGGGGGATGGATGTTTTTGTAGGTCGGTTATCGGTTGCGCCAGTGGCTGATGTTCACACCGAATAGGGTTTCTGTGCTGTGCTCTGTCCCGATGGGCATACGTGGTGCGGGCACGCCGCTTTCGAGTCTCACGAGCGATTGTTCCTCCCACGCTTCGTCCCACAGTCCGCGGTTGATGAACGTTTGCAGCGTCTGTTCACCGCCTTCCACCAGCAGTGTTTGAATGCCTCTCCGATAGAGTTCTTCAAGCATGGTGTCGATGTCGCAAAAGGCTTCGAAGCCTGCCGGCAGTTCTCCTTCGGCCACGCGTCCCAGGACAATGGGTAACGGATTTTCACCGGTCCAATGGCGCACAGTGAGGGTGGGTCGATCCAATCGCAGTGTGCCATGTCCCACCAGAATGGCGCGGTGCTGTGAGCGCAGACGGTGCACACGCATCAGAGTGTGCGGTGTGGAGAGGTGGGCCGGCTCTTCTGTCGAATCGTCTCGCCATTTGTCGATGAAGCCGTCGGAACTTCGCGCCCATTTCAGGGTGATGAAAGGACGATGATGGGTGTGAAACGTAATGAAACGGCGGTTCAGGTGTTTGCATTCCGCTTCGAGCACTCCCACCGTTACGTCGATGCCGGCTTCGCGCAGCATGCGGATGCCTCTCCCTTCGACCTTGGCAAAAGGGTCCACACATCCCACCACCACGCGGGGTATGCCGGTGCGGATAATCAGTTCGGCGCAAGGCGGTGTGCGCCCGTGGTGTGAACAGGGTTCAAGGTTTACGTAGAGCGTACTCTCTTTGAGCAACGCGCGGTCGGCTTCTTTCACCGCACCGATGGCATTCACTTCGGCATGTGCCGTGCCACAACGTATGTGATAGCCCTCGCCGATGATGCGTCCGTTGTGCACTACCACCGAGCCCACCATCGGGTTGGGCGGCGCACCATAGCGACCGCAGCGGGCCAACGTCAGGCAGCGACGCATCCATTTTTTGTCTTCTTGGAGGTTGTTCATCTGTTTATTTCGTACTTTTAGATAAGATAGGATGCGGCTCGGAAAAGTTCTTGGAAATTTCGCAAGCTCATGTCTAAACTTTCCACTCACCTTTCACTATCTTTGCGCAGCGGCAGCAGCGATTGTCTGCGTGTGCTTGCGCCGTATGGCTATTTTTTCAGTGTATTAAGAAAATCACCCTATGGACCGAAAATTCACCTCCTTGCGTCAGCAACTTGCCACGTGCTATCCGGAACGTGAGGCGCATGCTGTGGCCTTGCGTGTGTTGGAAGATGCTTTCGGCGTGTCGCGCACGGATGTTTATGCCGACAAAGTTAGAAAATTTTCATCGGAAGAAGAACAGCGTTGGCAGCATATTGCCAATCGGCTTTGTGCGGGCGAACCCTTGCAGTACGTGCTGGGCGAAGCCGAGTTTTGCGGTCGTTCTTTCGGAGTGGCTCCCGGAGTGCTCATTCCGCGTCCCGAGACGGAGGAACTGGTGGCCTTGGTCGGACGGGCCGTTTCGGGCCGATGTCGCATCCTGGATGCCGGTACCGGCAGCGGTTGCATTGCTGTGAGCTTAGCTTTGGCATTGCCCGAAGCCGAGGTGCAGGCCTGGGATGTTTCGCCCGAAGCACTTTCCGTGGCTCGAAGCAATGCCGAGCGGTGGGGGACTGCGGTCGATTTTCGTTTGTGCGACATGCTGACTGCCGTTCCCGATGAGCATTTCGATGTTGTGGTAAGCAATCCTCCCTATGTGTGTGAGCGCGAACGCCTTGCCATGACACCCCAAGTGCTGGATCACGAGCCGGCCCTTGCTCTTTTTGTGCCGGATGACGACCCGTTGCGTTTCTATCGCGCTTTGGCCGCTTTGGCCTGTCGCTGCCTGAATCCCGGAGGGCTGTTGGCGGTCGAAATCAATGAGGCTTACGGTGTCGAAACCGCTGCTCTGTTCTCTCACTCGGGACTGGTGGAAGTGCAAACTGTGTCCGATGTTTTTGGCAAACCTCGTTTTGTCGTGGGGAAACGGGCGAAAAACTAAGGGAGGAAGGACTTTCAGCGTTCGGGACGGCCGCAGGGCCTCCTCCCCTAAGGTAGGGGAGGTGCCCTTTAGGGCGGAGGGGTATGAAATCCCACCGTTTAATCCGTGTAATCTCGTTGAAGGCAAACTCAGCGTATTGTTGTTTCATACCCCCTCCGCTTCGCTCGTCCCCCTACCTTAGGGGGACAGTCCCTGCGGAATGCCGGCCAATTGAAGGAGGAAACTTTCAGCGTTTGGACAATCCGGATGGAAGATGGCGCGTGTGTACTCAGTGTTCGGAAAAAATAGTTTGCAGTGCTTTTCTTCGCTATAAAAAGGCTTAAATGTGGCAGTTGCCCGTTTTTTCTTCTTATCTTCGCCCACGTATGAAGCATTGGCATAAATACATATTGCTTGTTTGCCTCGCCGGCTTGTTTGCGCCGCTTTCTGCGCAGCAACCCGAGGAAGGCGAAATGCCGGCCGCCACGCCGCTGGAGTTTCGTGTGGTGCGCGCAGCGTATCAAGGCGACAGCATTCCGCACGTCATCACTCCCACGCTCTACAAGTATCCCTCGCCCACCTTTTCTTCCGAGCGCGAACGTAACAACTACAATCGTCTGGTGGCCAATGTAAAAAAGGTGCTGCCGCTGGCGAAGTTGGCAAAGTATACCATCATCGAGACCTACGATTATCTGGAAACTTTGCCCGACAAGAAAGCCCGCGAGGAGCATCTTGAGCGTGTGGAAGAGGGACTGAAAAAGCAGTACACACCGCAACTGAAAAAACTGTCGCGCTCGCAGGGAAAACTCTTGGTGAAGCTCATCGACCGCGAGTGCAATCAGACGGGCTACAACATCGCAAAAGCATTTATCGGGGCCTTCAAGGCCAATCTCTATCAGGCTGTGGCCTTTTGTTTCGGTCAGAGTCTCAACAAACGTTACGACCCGGAGGGCGACGACCGTTTCACCGAACGCGTGGTGCGTATGGTGGAGAGCGGACAGCTGTGAGGCAAATCGGACGAGGATAGAGAGATTTTTCAACGTTCGGATTGGCCGGATGGTCAATTCTCTCCTATTATTTATTCATACCCCTCACCGCTTCGCGGAGCTCCCCTGCCTCAGGGGAGCAGTTCCATCCGGAGGGAAAGCAGACCGCAGGGACTCCTCCCCTAAGGTAGGGGAGGTGCCCTTTAGGGCGGAGGGGTATGAACCTCCAACTGCCTCATCTGCTGCTTCTTGTTGATGGAAAAAGCAACGTTTTTTGTGTAATACCCCCTCCGCTTCGCTCGTCCCCCTACCTTAGGGGGACAGTCCCTGCGGTCTGTTCAGCGAGCGAAGGTGCATGGATTCTCAGCGTTCGGGCAGTCCGCATGGTGCTTAACAAAGGCTTTCCGGTGTTCGGGCATTCCGCATGGCGCTGCTCCCCTATTCTTATGGTTTATGCAAGAGAAATGTTATAATTTTTATCGAACATGGTGTTATTTCTTACAACCGCAAACATAGCGTGAACAATTTTGGCTCTGATAGCGTTCAGAACGGACATTTTATTCTTTCCCTC
>JAFYPU010000011.1 GCA_017547385.1 Bacteroidaceae bacterium | reverse complement strand
GACCTAATAGAGGAATAAGTTTTTATCCTTACAGCTAGGGATGGTTTTCTCTCCGCTTCCTTTCTTTATTATTCGTTCGAAATTTACATCTTTTTTACTGACTGCAAAGCTAAGGTGAGGTAGGGGAGCTCCGCGTAGCGGTGAGGGGTATGAGTTTTCGTAGCTTAGAGCGTTGTTACAAGTTTCTTTCATACCCCCTCCGCTTCGCTCGTCCCCCTACCTTAGGGGGACAGCTCCATCCGGCTTGTTTGCTCGCTGCGTTTGCTTGCTCATATTCCCATTCGGTCTGTTCGCTCGCAGTGTTTAGTTATCAGCAAACTTATTCCGTTTCCCTCAGTCCACGGGCCATCCGGACGGCGCTGCTCCCCTGAGGTAGGGGAGCTCCGCGTAGCGGTGAGGGGTATGAACTTTTAATCTTCCACACCCCCTTACGCCCCTTTCCGTAAGCACCAAAACAGCTTCCAACGAGCACTTTTGTTTTATTATCATGCGCATGAGAAGAACTTATCATCGTGGTGAGAAGAACGTTTCATGCGCATGATAACAAATCCGGAAGGCGTTTCGCTGCCCCTTGCAGTGCCTTTGGTGGCATGCTCCGGTGCTTGTGGTTTCTTCAGAAATTCGCTTTGTGGCGTGCGGAATGCTTGGCGTTTCTTGCCGAAATGCCTATATTTGCGGCATAACCTTGATTAAAAACTTGTAGTTATGAGACTTCGCATCTTGCTTCTCACCCTTTCGTTCTTCCTGCTGGGTGCTGCCGCTGCTCCGGTGCTGGCGCAGCAGGACATCCTCGTGCCGATACCCATGAAGCCCAAACCGAAACCCAAACCCAAGCCGAAGCCTCGGCCTGCGAAGGTGGATGCGTTCAAGCAGATGATGGATAAGGGCAAGGACCAATACAGCAAAAAAGATTATAAAGCTGCTTTGGCCACTTTTCAAGCCGCTCTTGCCAAGTTTCCTGCCAAGCAATTGGAGGTGCAACCATGGATAGATAGTTGTAACATGCGTTTGGAGGAAGCGGAGCGACGTGAACGTGAAAGATACGAAGCACTTCCTCCCGTCATTCAGCAGCTCGTTGCCAACATGGTCCGCGTCGAAGGCGGTACTTTCACCATGGGTGCCACGTCAGAGCAGGGCAGCGATGCTGTAGACTGGGAGAAGCCCACGCACCAAGTAACGCTGAGCACTTACTACATCGGTAAGTATGAAGTTACGCAGGCGGAATGGCAAGCCGTGATGGGCACGAACCCTTCCCGCTTTAAGGGCGACAATCTGCCCGTTGAGAATGTGAATTGGTTCGACTGCCAGGAGTTTATCCGCAAGCTGAATGAGCTGACGGGCAAAGAGTTCCGCCTGCCCACGGAAGCGGAGTGGGAATATGCCGCCCGTGGCGGCAAGCGCAGCTATGGTGCGAAATACGCCGGCGGCAGCGACATCGGCAATGTGGCGTGGTATAAGGAAAACAGCAACGAGACCACGCACCCTGTGGGCCTGAAGCGTGCCAACGAATTGGGTCTATACGATATGTCGGGCAACGTATGGGAATGGTGTCAGGATTGGAAGGGCGATTACAGCAGCACTTCTCAGACGAATCCGCAAGGCCCTGCCACCGGTACAGGTCGTGTGTTGCGTGGGGGCAGTTGGCTCAATGTTGCGCGGTTCTGCCGCCTCTCGTTCCGCTTCAACTACGACCCCGACGGGTCCTACTACGGGCTGCGCCTCGCCCTCCCCAGTTTACAATGAAGACCTTCTAAGCGAAAAAAGGCGAACGAAGAACGCCAGAAAGCACTCGGCCTGCCGACCCGACAAGGAGGCAGGCCGCGCGCCAAAAAATCATAAAGCACTCTGCTCGGATTCAAACAGAAAGCGTTCCGCCCGACATCTTGGGCGGAACGCTTTCTGTTTGACTTCCGAACTTGGGGAAAGCCCTCGTGTTCTCACGGATATAAAAACAAAAAACTCCGAAGCGAATGCTCGGAGTTTTTGTTTGTTGTAGCGCCTACGGGAATCGAACCCGTCTTCCATGCGTGAGAGGCATGTGTCCTAGCCGATAGACGAAAGCGCCTCCTTGTTCTAAGCGGAAGCGGGGGGATTCGAACCCCCGGTACGGTAACCCGTACGTCAGTTTAGCAAACTGGTGGTTTCAGCCACTCACCCACACTTCCTTTCCGTGCGTTCTCCCTTGAACGCGGTGCAAAAGTAGTAATATTTTTTTACGCTCCAAACATTTGCTGCAAAAAACTGCCTTTTCGGGGCGTGAATTTGTGAATTTGCGCGTGCCGGGAGGGATTTGGCATGCCATTTCTGCCCTCTCACTGCTTGCGGCCGGCTCCCAGGAAGTGCTTTTGCCAATAGCGGCCGTCAACGTTGTCGATGACCACACCGCGGGTGCTGCTGGCGTGAATGAACATGCGGTTCTTGAGATGTATGCCCACATGGCCGCAGCGGCCGCGGCTGTTGGGGGAGGAGAAGAACAGGAGGTCGCCCTGCCGAAGCTCTTCTTTGCGGACCGGTGTGCAGAGAGAAGTGCTGTGTTGCTCTGTGCTGCGGCGCGGCAATGAGAGGTGAAAGACGTTCTTATAGATGGCGCAGGTCAGCCCCGAACAATCCACGCCCGAGCGACTGTTGCCGCCGTATTTGTAAGGCGTACCCACCCACGAGGCGGCTTCGAGCATTAGGGCGTGATTGTCGTGCTCCTCAATGTCGAAGCCTAACTTGTCGGCGGCACGCACCAAGGCTCTGTAGTCAATGTAGGCGGCTTGCTGCTTTGTGCGGCACGAGGCCAAGGCGATGAGTGTGAGCAGCAGGAGAAGGCTTGTGGTGAGCGTGTGGAACTTCATGAAATGCTTGTGGGTGAGAAATGAAAAAGAGTCGGCCGGTCCGTTGATACATACGATATATGTTGAACCTGCCGACTCTTGTGAGTGTGTGCGGTGGGGTTACAATCCTTTTTCCGAGAGGTAGCGTTCGGCTTCGATGGCTGCTTTGCATCCGCTGGCAGCGGCTGTGATGGCCTGACGATAGAGAGGATCGGCCACGTCGCCGGCTGCAAACACGCCCGGCACGCCGGTGCGGGGTGTCATGCCTTCGGTGATGATGTAGCCGGTTTCGTCGGTCTTGACCCATGGGCGGAACAGGTCGCTGTTGGGCTTATGACCGATGGCCAGGAAGAAGCCGTCGATGGCAATGTCGAGGTTTTCCTCCTCGGGCGTGCCTTTCTTGCGAACGAGGTGTGCGCCTTGCACTCCATCTTCACCAAAGAGGCCTACGGTATTGGTCTCGAAGAGCACTTCGATCTTGGGATTTTCGAACACGCGGTCCTGCATGGCTTGTGAGGCACGCAGATAGTTCTTGCGCACGATGAGGTAAACCTTGGACGCAAGGCCTGCCAGATAAGTGGCTTCTTCGCAAGCAGTGTCGCCACCGCCCACCACGGCCACTTGCTTCTTGCGATAGAAGAAGCCGTCGCAGGTGGCGCAAGCACTCACGCCTTGTCCCTTGTATTTCTCTTCGTCTGTCAGTCCCAAATACTTCGCTGTGGCACCTGTGGCAATGATGAGTGTGTGGCACTGCACCACTGAGCCGTCATCGAAGGTGAGTGTGTAGGGGGCTGTTTCCAAGTCGGCCTTCACGGCAATGGCTGCACGGATTTCTGCGCCAAAGCGTTCGGCCTGCTGACGCAAATCGTCCATCATCTGGTTGCCGTCTATGCCTTCGGGATAGCCGGGGAAGTTTTCGATTTCAGTGGTTGTGGTGAGTTGACCTCCGGGCTGCAGTCCTTCGTAAATCACAGGGGAAAGACCGGCGCGGCCGGCATATATTCCTGCGGTGTAGCCGGCAGGACCGGAACCGAGAATGAGGCATCTGATAGTTTCCATAATGCTTTATATATATTATATGTGTGATTGTTTGCTGCGTTTGGTGATGGGGGAGTACTTAACGCAAGTCGATAACTTCTGCTTCGGGATGTTCTTGCTCATTGAAGCGGAAGTGCTCATCCTTCCAGTGTTTGCCGATGCTGAGGTTGCTGATGCGAATGCGTGTCCATGCATTTTTCCCCTGACGGATGCGAATGCTTTGCGGCAAATATGTGGTTTTGCTGATTGTGATGAGCATCTCTTGTATGGGAGCCTGGGCATTTTGTGCCAGCATGCGCACTTCGTGGCAAACGTTTCCTTGGTAGGTGGCATCCTTCAGAGAAAGGTTGTAGCCCTTTTTGTAAAGGTTGACAAAGACGTACGGGTTCATGGGTTGTGCCTCTTCGCCTTCGGGGGTGCTGATGTTTACCTCGTTGTTGGCTTTCATGAGGGTCCATTGTGTCTTTCCGTCGTACCAAATTCCCATCTCGGGCGCGTCGATAAGCAGTTTGTTTCCCTGCACATTGATTTTTCCGTTCACGGTGCCTTGTTGTGCCGTTCCCTTGAATGTGGTAAGTTCGAAACTTGCCTGCATTCCGCCTTTGTTGAGTTTGGCAGCCGTTTTGTCAAGAATACTTTTGGCATTTTGTGCAGAGATGCCTTGCGTGCAGAGTCCTATGCAGAGAAATGCCATCAACCAGAATTTTGTTTTCATAAGCGTGTAGTTTATAGTTTTAAGGTGTTTGTGTTTTTACATCAGTCCGCTGAGCAGGTTCTCAAGTGCCAATTCATCGGCACAGAGCACTTCGCGCGGTTTGCTGCCTTGTGCCGGACCTACCACGCCGGCTCTTTCGAGTTGGTCCATCAAGCGGCCGGCACGATTGTAGCCGATTGAGAACTTGCGCTGAATGAGTGAGGTGCTTCCTTGTTGGTGCACCACAATGAGGCGTGCAGCTTCGGCAAACATCGGGTCGAGGTTGTTCATGTCGATGTCCTTGCTTCCGCTGTCGGCATAATTTTCAAACTCTAGGCCGTTTGGTAACAAAGTTAGGATGTTTTTTAATTGTTCTTTCCAATTGGGGCGTATTTTATATATACGTTTCTTGTATACGTTGTATAAAGAATTCTCGACGAGTTGTTTTTCTTTGTTGAAACAATCTTCTAAACATCTTAATTTACTGTTTATTGTCTGTTTTTCTTGCTCAATGTTGGAACAATATGTTGCATAATTTTGTTTCCATTTATTGTTCTTGTTCCTAAGATAGAGCCAAGGAAGAAAAAATGGTAAGAATAATAATAAGAAAAGCCCAAGAATTGCAAGTGGCTCAGTAAATGCGGCTATTAATATAAAAGTACCTCCTATGCACATACCTCCCCTCAAAATTCGATAGCAACTTTTGTGCTCCTGATAATTGAAAGGAAGTATATGTAGCTGATTTAATTCATTCAATAACAGTTTTTGCCGTTTGTTGAAAATACTTTGTTTCTTATTTAGCGTATTGGTAAGTTCAGTATATATGGGTAACTCCTTGAGTAATTTTGAAAAATCACTTTGATTGTATTGATCGATATGATTGTTGTAATCACTTTGGATGTATCTAATGTCTTCTTCAATGGTTTGACAGTATTCCTTTTCCGTAATGTCTTCTAAAAAACTTTTAGCTTCAGATGTATGGGAAAGTATAGTGTTAGAATAAAGTTCAAACAAGAAATACTTGAAATTGCAATCATCTTCATTTAAGATATAATTGGTAGCTCTTCTCATTGAAAATGCTAAACTCTTATAATACTTTAGAGTCTCTAGGTGCTTTATTTCTTTAAGTTGATTCTCAAGTATTTTCCTTGATATACTATTAGCAGTAGCAATTTCTTTCTGAAGAGCAGTTATTTGCGTGCATTGGGCATATTGTGCAATTAGTATTTGTTTGTTAATTGCACTAACAGCCATTAATGAATGGGATTGATGTATAGATAATAATCTGTCTATATTCATAATAGGGATGACCTATAAAGATTAAAAGGTTGAAGAGATGTTATTATTGATTTCTTTTTTTACATCAGTCCGCTGAGCAGGTTCTCAAGTGCCAACTCATCGGCACAGAGCACTTCGCGCGGTTTGCTGCCTTGTGCCGGACCTACCACGCCGGCTCTTTCGAGTTGGTCCATCAAGCGGCCGGCACGATTGTAGCCGATTGAGAATTTGCGCTGAATGAGTGAGGTGCTTCCTTGTTGGTGCACCACAATGAGGCGTGCAGCTTCGGCAAACATCGGGTCGAGGTTGTTCATGTCGATGTCCTTTCCTCCACCGTCAGCCTCTCCTTCTGCCATCACTTCAGGCAATTCGTAAGGAGCGAGGTATCCTTGCTGCGTGCCGATGAAAGCGTTGATGTCTTCAATCTCGGGCGTGTCGACAAATGCACATTGCACACGCACGGGGTCGCTGCCTGCCAAGAAAAGCATGTCGCCTCGTCCGATGAGCTGATGCGCTCCGGGGCGGTCGAGGATGGTCTTACTGTCGACGGATGCACTGACACGGAAGGCCATTCGGGCCGGGAAGTTGGCCTTAATGGTTCCGGTGATGATGTTTGTAGTAGGACGCTGGGTGGCAATGACCATGTGAATACCAACGGCACGTGCCAACTGGGCGATGCGGGCAATGGGTAGCTCAATTTCCTTGCCGGCTGTCATGATGAGGTCGCCGAACTCGTCGATAATCACCACGATGTAAGGCATGAATTCGTGGCCTTTCTCGGGGTTGAGCTGGCGTGCTTTGAATTTGGCGTTATATTCCTTGATGTTCTTGGCGCGAGCTGCTTTGAGCAGGTCGTATCGAGTGTCCATCAATTGACAGAGACTCTTGAGTGTTTGCACCACCTTGGTTACGTCGGTAATGATGGCGTCGTCGTTGCCCGGTATCTTGGCCAAGAAGTGGTGGAGCAGGGGAGAGTACATGCTGAATTCCACCTTCTTGGGGTCCACCATCACGAACTTGAGCTCGGCAGGGTGTTTCTTGTAGAGCAAGGAGGAAATGATGGCGTTGAGGCCGACAGACTTACCTTGACCTGTGGCACCGGCCACAAGCAGGTGAGGCATTTTGGCCAAGTCGACCATGAACACTTCGTTGGTAATGGTTTTTCCGAGAGCGATAGGCAGGTCGAAAGTGGTTTCCTGGAATTTTTTGGAGTTGAGGATGCTTTCCATCGACACGATGCGCGGCTTCTTGTTGGGCACTTCAATACCGATGGTTCCTTTGCCCGGAATGGGAGCGATGATGCGGATGCCCAGGGCTGAGAGGCTCAAGGCGATGTCGTCCTCGAGGTTACGTATCTTGCTGATGCGTACACCGCTGGCAGGGGTGATTTCGTAAAGTGTGATGGTGGGTCCGAGTGTGGCACGAATGCTGGCGATTTCCACACCGAAGCTGCGAAGAATGGAGATGATGCGGTCGCGGTTGGCATTCTGTTCGGCCATGTCGACTGCCGGTGCATCCTCGCCATACTTCTTCAATAAATCAAGATGGGGGAACTTGTAGAATTCCAAATCCTTTCGTGGGTCGTAGGGCTCGAGTTTGCTCACGTCTTCCACGGTTTTACTTCCGGCTTCTTCCTCGGTCTTCACCTGCTCGATGTCGAAGTCGGGTTGTTGGGCCGAGGTGTTTGAGGAAGTGGCTTGCGGGGTGTCTGTATCCGGAGTGTCGTTGGTCTCAAGCAGCAAGGCAGTATCGGCTTCGTTGCCTGTCTCGGTGCTAAGCTCAACGGTTACGGGAATGTCGTCATTGGGAGTGGGAGCTTCGTGCGTTTCTTCCTCACTTTCGCTGTAGTCTTCTGCTATTTCAGGAGTGCTATCCTTTTTGTTGCGTTGCGGCAAATGCTTCTTGATAACCTCTTGCGGATTGAGCAACTTGCGCACCACATTGATGGTCTCGCGGCTGAGATAAATGAGGTAGCAGATGGCTGAGGCTATCACGATGATGTAAATCATGGGGATGCCGATGGCTTCTTTCAGATAGGCATAGATGTAATCGCCATGTCCGCCACCGAGGGGGAAGGGTTGGTCGATGGAGTTGCTGAAAAGCGTGTTCTGAATAAGACTCAGTGTCAACGACCCCCAAACCATCAAGATGCTGCAGTTGAGAAACCATTTCCATAAGCGCACCTTGTAGGCACGCATCAGTTTCATGCTGGCAAAGATAAAGAAAATGGGGATGAAGAATGAACATACGCCAAAACAATCGTGCATGAAATAGTAGGCCACATGTGCGCCAAGGTTTCCACCGTAGTTGGCTGCATTCTCCAAAGAACCGCTTTCGCAACCGGATTGGTCCACGTGTCCGGTGAAGAAGTTGGACGTGAATGCCAACAACATGAATAAGGCGGAGATAAGCAACAACAATCCGCATACAAAACGCAAGGTGTCTCCTTGTAAGTACTCTTTCAGACTGCTGACATTGGTCAATGTGTTCAGCAATGATGGCTTACCGGCTTTTTTGCTTGTCGGCTTTTGTGTTTTATGTGGGGCGGTGGTTTTCTTGGCCATTGAGTGATGATGTCTTAAAGTGTAAAGAGAGAAGATGGATGTATCTCCGATATGAACGAAACAAAGCCGAATGGTCGGCTTTTGTCGGAGAGGTTGGCTTGATTTTGCTTGGCAAAGATACGTCAAGCGGTGCGATTGGCAAAGCGTAACTTTGTGTTTGTGCAAGCAATATGTGCGTTTTGTTTGTGAAAATTGCGAACAGACATTTCTTTTGCGGATGTGAGGCGTTGCTGGTGGGAGGTGGAAGGCAGAGATAATCAGCGACCGTTTGCAGAAGTGATGCAAGCGGCCGCTGATGAGGTAGTGAAGTTTTTTCAAGTGTTATCTTGATTCTTCAGCAATGTGTTTCAGAATTTGTTCGGCGTGAATTTTGGTTTTGATTTCCTTGGGTGTGAAAATCTTTTCTATAACTCCGTCCTCGTTCACCAAATAAGTGGTGCGGAGCGTGCCGATGGTGCGTCGGCCGCAAGCCACTTTTTCTCCCCAACAACCTAATTGCTGCAGCAGCGTGGTGTCGGTATCGGCGATGAGGGGGAAGTCTAAGTTGTGCGCTTCGGCAAATTTCTTTTGAAGTGCCGGTTTGTCTTTGCTCACACCGATGATGGCATAGCCTGCAGCTTCGAGCTCGGATTTGTGTGCTTGGAGTGAGCATGCTTCAGCTGTGCATCCGGGTGTGTTAGCTTTAGGGTAACTATACAATATGAGTTTGCGTCCGCGGTAATCGCTGCTCTTCATTTCTTTACCGTCTTGGTTAATGCCAAGAACTTCGGGAATGCGGTCTCCAATGTTCATGTGTGTAAATTATAATAAGGAAAAAGAAATAGCTATTTCTTCATAAAAACTTCCGGGTGTGCGTTTGTGAAATTGGAATAGGGATGCCTCAGGCAAAATAAGGCATCCCTGTTGGTTGGTGTCTGAATTAGTCTTCGATGCGTGCGAGTTTCACGGTAAAGTGGCGCATCAATTCGGTTTCCCAAACAATCTTTACGCCATGCTTGATGCTGTCGCGGCGGTCGTACACGTTTTTCAGAGCAACGGCAATGACATCCATGTGGTTGTTGGTGTAAACACGACGCGCTATGCAGAGTCGCAAAAGGTCAAGTCCGCCGAAACGGTTTTCGCGAGTTACGGGGTCGCGGTCTGCCAGGATGTAGCCGATTTCGCAACCGCGAATGCCGGCTTCAAGGTATAACTCTATGGCCAATGTCTGTGCCGGAAATTCTTCTTTGGGTACGTTTGACAGCACTCGGTCGGCATCTATGAACAATGCGTGTCCGCCCACCGGTCGTTGGTAAGGTATTCCATATTCATCTAATCGCGCTGCCAGATATTGCACTTGCCGAATGCGCGTTTCGATGTTGTCGAGTTCGGTGTTCTCTTCCAGGCCTACAGCCAGTGCTGCCATGTCGCGGCCGTTCATTCCTCCGTAGGTGAGATAACCTTCAAACGGTATGCAATACTTCTTGGCACCTTCGTACCAATCCTCATGGCGCGTGGCGATGAAACCTCCCATATTCACAAGCCCGTCTTTCTTTGACGACATGGTCATGCCGTCGGCCAGTGAGAATGTTTCCTTCACAATTTCTTTGATGCTCTTGTTGGCATAGCCCTCTTCGCGTGTCTTGATGAAGTATGCGTTTTCCACAAAGCGAGCAGAGTCGAAAATTACGCGTTTGCCGTATTTGTCGGCCAGGGCGCGCACTTCGCGCAAATTTTGCATGGACACCGGTTGTCCTCCGGCTGTGTTATTGGTGATGGTAACAATGATAAAGGGAATCTTGTCGTTATACTTTTGTAAGGCTTCTTCCAGTTTCTTCGGGTCGACATTGCCTTTGAATGGGATTTCAAGCTGCGTGTCCTTGGCCTCGTCGATGGTGCAATCCAATGCTGTGGCCTTGCGACTTTCGATGTGGCCTTTGGTGGTATCAAAGTGGGAGTTGCCAGGAATTACTGTGCCGGCTGTAACAAGGTGGCTGAACAGTACGTTCTCGGCAGCGCGGCCCTGGTGTGTGGGGATGACGTAAGAAAATCCGGTAAGGCGTTCGATGGTGTCTTTCAGTTGGAAGAAAGAGGAAGAGCCTGCGTAGCTCTCATCGCCCATCATCATGGCAGCCCATTGGCGGTCGCTCATGGCTCCGGTACCCGAGTCTGTCAGGCAGTCGATGTACACTTGTTCGGATTTTAACTGAAACAGGTTGTAATCGGCTTCCTTCATCCATTGTTCGCGTTCTTCGCGTGTGCTTTTGCGGATAGGCTCCACCATTTTGATTTTCCAAGATTCGGCAAAGGGTAATTCCATAGTTGTGAGGTTTTGTTAGGTTAAAGGTGTGGGGCAATGTGGGAAGCAACAAGAAGGTGGGGTCTTTTGGTTGTTTTCTTCCGTTATTGCTAATTCGTTCGCAATATACGGGCTTTTTTTGTCTATGTCAAAAGAATACGCCATTAATTTCTTGCTTCCGCGCTTCACGGCGGGGTTGCCGAGTTCTTCGTTGAGCCGCTTCATGGCGGCTCTCAGCTCTTTGGGCTTGGCTGTGGAGAGGTTGTTGAGCGTTTGGTTGAGTCTGCGGTGTTGTCCGGCCACGCGTTCGGTTTGCTTCTCCACTTGCTTGAGTTGCTGTTCGAGCTTTTTGTGTTGCTTGGTGTCGCTTGCGGTGAAGGCTGCGTCCATCTTGGTGCGCAGCTCGGTGGCTTGCTGCTCGAGTTTTTTGGGCAGGGTGGACAAAAAGTAGGATGGTTTTACTCTAAGAAACTCTTATTGGACAAAAAGTAGGATAGAATCCCTTGACTGAGCGCGCTTAGTCAAGGGATTTGGCCTTTAATAATGTCTCAGAATGTACTCGTCTAACAACTTTTTTCGATTATCCTTACTTATTCCTCGATGCACCCTTAATTTACCCTTTAAATCCGAGAACACACCTTCGATGCCATTGTTTGTGTTAGGTAGCCCTGTTTCGGGATGGTCGTAGAACGTCCATAATAAAGCCATGTTGCGTCTAAGACTAAGATATGCACTACGTAATCTTG
>JAFYPU010000023.1 GCA_017547385.1 Bacteroidaceae bacterium | reverse complement strand
CCGGGGTTCCACCTCTTCCCATCCCGAACAGAGAAGTTAAGCCCGGCCGCGCCGATGGTACTGCACACCCGCGGGAGAGTAGGTCGCCGCCATTTTTTTGAGAGTTCCTCATCAGCACAGTGTTGATGAGGAACTTTTTTTGTGTTTCTACATCATAAATGCAGTAAATTTAAAAGCATAAAGTAGCTTCTGCTGCCAAGAGTTAAGTGGCGTATGAAGTTTTATATGTGGAGACGAAAAATAAGTGCGATTGCGCGGTGCTCGGAGAAATTTGCGCAAGCACTGCGCGAATATCTCCGAGCACCGCGTGTTTTTGTGCATCGGGTGGGTGAGAACGGACGTTTGGTAAATACTCAGAGCAGCTTCAATACCTACCTCCTTTGCAGCACATTTCAGCTCTCATTGTCTTTTAAAATGATGTAGTGAGTAAACTTCCAAGCAGGCTTCTTGCGTGTGCTTGGACGATTGGTATATGCTGCTTTGAAGTACTTACCTTTTTCCTTAACGGTACGTTAATATACTTAGCTCTATAAAGCTCTACTTATTTCCTTTGATGCTCTCATTCGGCATACTTGGAATGCTCCATTTTGGGGGCTTTTGGAGATGCGGTATTTCTTTGCCAGCGATGCGCACTATCTTCATCAACGATGCGCACTATCTATGGCAATGAAGTGCCCTTTCGCTGAAAGTGCTATTTTACAGGGTGGGTGCAAATATGCTTCCTCTTGTTTTCTCTCTTTCTTCTGAGTTAAATATAAAGGCAGCCATTCTAATTCGGAGAATGGCTGCCTTTATTATTTTGTGAAAGTTGGTTTGTCTGTGATTGCTAAGTCAGGTAGAGCTACAAAAATGAACGCACCTTGCAATGGTGTTTGCAAGGTGCGATGGTTAACTACTTTTCAGATGCGTTCCAGATGGGGTTTCTCTTTTTAGAAAGTGATTCACCTGCTCCTGCTTCGGTATTGTTGTCGATGATGGTGTCTTCGTTCGACGATAGCAAAATGTGTTGTTCGAGTGCGAAATCAATTGTTTTGCTTTGGGGGTGGCTATATGTCTTTCTCATATTAATCTTGTTTATATGTGAACCTATGGATGTGCATGGGAGTTAGAGAATTACCTTTTTACCATTGATGATATTTACCCCTTTTTGTGGTGTAGCGAGGCGTCTGCCGGTGAGGTCATAAATGCCTTGGGCTTTTGTTGTCTGGATAACGCTTGTGATATCAGTAACGTCTTCAAAGCGGAGACGGATGCTCTGCGCAGGATCTCCCATGGTAGGTACATCCCATTCCAACCAGCATTTGTTGGCACCGAGGGGGCTGTTTGTGCCGCTGCTTGATAGGCGGTAGAAACCAACAACACCATTCTTCTTGGTGAAGATGAACTTTACCTTATCACCGCTTTGCGTGAGGTCTTGCTGTAAGAAGTTTCCTTTGAGCAATGATCCGTTCAGCGAAGTGCCTGCCTTGTCGTCGCTCATCGTGATGGTAAGGTTGTAAGTCTTCGGCTCTGCAGCAATAATTGCAGGAGTGCCGGCCTTCAATGTTCTTCCGGGACCTGCGATGGCTCTCATGGTGCAGTTATAGACTTCACTATTGCTTTCTGGGTCAATACCTTCGAGGGCAAGGTCGTAGGCATACATGCCGTCTGCCATCACTACATTGAAAGGAAGACAAAGAGTTGCCATGCCGGCTGAAGTAACAGTGAATGGGTAACTCTCTGCTTTTGTTAAGGTAAATCTAGCAAGGTTTTCCTTGCTAGATTTGTCATTACCAAAGACGAGGTTGTTGTAGTCGTTGACATATTTAATATATTTATTCTTATCAGTATCTTCTATAGGGTTACGCATATAGAAGATATTTGTATTTAAATCTACTTCTTCAAAAAGGTAGACGCCGGCATCGCCTTTGTTGTCGGAAAATTGCAAATGTCTCCAATTGCCAAGGTCAGGTGCTTGTAAGTGCTTTCCTTGTGCAGATATTGTGAATCCTACTGCTGAAGGTAGTATAGTAAAATACAAATCACCCGCAGCACTCGCTTTGTAGACGTTACTTTCTGCTATCAACTTATAACCAGCTACACTATTGTCATAAGCCTCAGTGTTATATGCTATAAAAACGGGAGCATCTGCGTTGCCGTTCTTGTAGTTGATGGTATAAACTCCGTTGAATCTAGGATTGATGGAGAAGTAGAAAGTCAACTTCGTGCCATCACTCAAAGTGATGGTTGCGCTGTGTGCACCGTCTGCTGCATCTGCCTTGATGGTTACCTTGCTGAGGTCGGTGATGTTGTCGCTCACTGCCTCTGAAGTGATGCTGCTGATACCGGTCAATGCACCGAAGTAGGGTGTCAAGTCGATGGTCTCACCTGCTTTCGCCGGAATTGTTGCCATGCTCGAAACGTCGTTGTCAAGGTAACGGTAAGCATAGTGCGTTCTGCCGTTTACTGTAACGGGGATGATGTATTTGCCGAGCATAGACTTCGCTTCTTCCACAGTGTTGCCTACCGGCTCACGAGTGTACTTAGAAGTATGTTCATCTTGTTCTTCTGTAAGGTCTACATCACTAAAGCCAGTCTGACCAACATAGTGTTCCTTACCATGCGCCCAGTTCCATTCGAAGTATTCATACTGACCACCATTACAGTTGTTGTCGAAGTAATACTTCCAACGCTTGTAGTAATAGTCCTTCAAGAGACCCTGCCATGAGCGGTACGAATAATCGTTCAAGTTTGTGCCGGGTGAAGACCATGTTGTCAAGATAGTGCGCGCATTGTTGTATTCATACCAGTCGGGGGTGGCAGTAGTAGCACCTTCTACCTCACCTGCAGCAGCACGAGCTTCCTGTGTCCACTTACCGAGACGGAAGTTGAGGTTCGTGCCTCTGAACGCATCCATATCCAAGATGAGTTGGAGGAAGGCATCGCGACGAGCCTTGTAAGTGGCGCCATTTGTGCCTTCTGCATTCTTGGCAGCTCTAATACCGAGCAAGAGGTCGTAAGCATAGTCAGCCATTACACCACCACCAAACTCTACGAGGTCGTAGTTGTAGTTGCTCTTATAGATAGAACCATCTACCAAAGCGAGTTCATCTTCTTGGTCGATGAGCTTGTAAACTGCATCAATCAACATCTGACGACGTGCTGGTGTATAGGTGTTACCTGCATCAGCGAGCGTCTTACCCCATGAACTTGCCTTGTTGGCATCGAGGTTAGGACGAGCTGCCCAAACATCTTCCACAGGACCTTGGATACCATCGGCACCGTAGTTGAGAGGACCTTGGCGGAGCAAACTCCACGCTTCTTTGACGACCTTATTGTCTTGTCCATAACGAGCCTCTGCATAATTGTCCACCCACGCTGCTACATCAGGCTTCACACCGTTCATCCAGGGGAGTTGATAAATCAAATCATAAGTTACGGGCGTCTGCTCAATCGCTTCAGGAGCCGTACCGATACCCTTGATGCTTGCATACTTACCCTTGAACTTGAAGTAGTTGTCCGTTACATTCTGCAAACGACCCATCAAACCTGAGCGACCGCCGAAGTTGGGGATAGCGCAGAATACAGCGTCTTGAGGAGCATAACCATTGTAGCCATCGAATGCGGGAGAACCGTCAGAGAAGAGGTCAAGTACGATAAGTTTTCCTGCGGGAACTGCTGTGAGCGAATATTTCTGTGTTTCGCTCCACTGCCATTGCTGGATTACCCACTGTGAAACAGGTTGGGCTGCCTCCATAGCAGCGTAGAGTGCTTTATAGTCTTCCATAGTACCAGCACCACCACCTTCGTGGAAGGGGTCCATAGAATAATATTGGCTTTCGCCCATCACTTCTTTCAAACATGCGTAGTAGTCTGCTGCAATTTCAGCATATTTATCAGCACCAATATTTACATTCAAAAGCAAGGGACGTACGAAATCACCAGCCCAGTTGCCTCCATTACCACGAGTCGCGTAACCAGACTTTGAAGCAAAGTTAGTGGGCACCATACCCGACCAACCGGGCAATACGGGCTGCATGCCGAGCGCACGTTGTGCATCAACAATCTGCTTAGCGAGTTTCTTCTGACGAGCATACCAAGCATCGTCCTGCACACCACCGGCACCGGGCAAGTTATTATAACCGCTCTTTGAACCAGCAGCAGTACCACCCCAACCTTCAAGGTTGTTCATTGCCCACCATGCGATAAAGGCAGGACCAGCAACGAAAGCCTTGGCTTCTTCATCAGTGTAACCATACTTGCGATTACCATTAGCATCTTCCATGGTCAAGAACTTGCGCCATACTTCTTCCATACCTACGAGCTGGAGAGGCATATTGATACCGTGGAGTGCCATCCAGTCGATTTCCTGTTGCCAACGTGTCCATGTCCATGAGGTCATAGAGTAACCGAAGGTACAAGTGTTCAGATAGTAGCGGTACTTCGCGTCTGATACGTGCACTTCTTTGTCAGAGGGAAGGGGGAGGTTAATACCTGTGAAGTCAAAGTAAGGCTTTGCGGCAGGTTCTGCATTGCGACTTGCCTTTCTGCGACGTTTGCTGAGTTGCTTTCCTTCAACAGAAGTGTCCACTTCGCCTTCTTTTATTTCAAGTCCTTTGCCGCTGTTGTTGTCTGCCAATGTGGTTTCGTTCAATGCGTTCCATGCAATGTTCACTTTTGCCACGTTGTTGAGATACCAACCGAGACCTGTGGTGATGGCACTGATGGTAGTACCCTTGATCAAAATCTTGCCATCTTCATTGCCAAGTACGAATACTTCTTGCTTTGAGTTGAGAGAAGGTTCGAGCTTGAACTTGAACTTGTCAGCGATGGCAGCACCGCCGATACGGGTGATGAGTGCTACAACAGCGTCGGGATTTTCAACAACAGCTGCTTCAGTATAAACAAGTGTGATGGTCTTGTTCTCGTGATCCACAACGATGTTCCAAGTGTAACCGGGAATTTCAGTAGCAGTTACGTTGTCAGCATTGAAGTCGGTAATATCCATTTTGCTGCCGGCAATGAGTTCCTCTTCGCCGTGTTTTACAATAACTTCGTTTTCACCATTACCGGAAATGCTGAAAGTATAACCGGTCTGTGCTTCGTAAGACATCGCGATATTAAAAGCCTTCGCATTCATTGTGGTATTCTCTGTTACGAATGAGAATGAGAATGCACCACCAAGGTCAATGCTGTTGGGCAGGGTGATTTCGAACCAGTCGTCTTCTGTACCTGTTTCCCAAGTTCCTGAACAATAAGTGGCGTTTTCTCCATCCAACATATTCGCGAAAACTTTACCAGTGTTGTTGCCAGTGAAGTAAGTGTCTTTCAACTCAACTTCATTTCCACCGGCATCGCGCAAAACGAATGAGTCAAAGCTCATACGGTTCTTTCCATTCTTGTAGAAAGCAGCTGATTCGGTAAGCGTAAAGCGGATCTTGTTGCAATTGCCGTCGTACAAAATCTTGTTAGAAGTGAAAGTGTACTTGCCGTTAGACACCGTTGCTGCAGTGGGGTAATCCACACTCTTGCTCAACGGTGTGAGTTGCAAGTTCTTTACATTGATACCTGTGGGCAAAGCGTATGAGAGTTGCGAAAACTCTGTCAGTGTGTTGGTTAATGTGTAATCATTCACGGCAACAGTGCCCGAAGCATTTGTTGTCTTTATTTGCAACTGATTCTTGCCATTGTATGAGATCGTAGCGCTGAAGTTGCCCGTGTAAGTTACGTTATCTATCAAGTGGTCGCCACCATCAAACACTGCATCCAATTTGCCGCCGCCATTGGTAGAGCTTTGTAGATATAATTGAATGCCTTTGTAGACATTGATTGTGGGTGTGCCATCGCTGCCAATCGCAAAGATGCTGCTACCCCATTCATTGAAAGATGCTCCATTGGGGTTTTCTACATCCATGGAAATTGTCCAACCGGTTCCTGCAGATACCGAAGTCCAACCTTGTGAGTTGATTTCAGAAATGTTGAATGTACCTTCGCTTCCATCACCCGTGATATCTTTACTTGTGGCTGTTCCCCACAAGGTGAGTAGGAGTGATAACAAGAAAAATTTTCTCATAAGATTTTGTATTTAGATTTTATAATTTCAGAAAGTGGAAGTAGCTTCAATTTGTGCTTTGACGTGAGCACAATTTACACTACATGCATATTACGTAACAAATTTATGAGTTAATTAAGGTAAAACAAAATAAAAATCTGATTTTCTTATGTTTTTGGAAAGCGATTTCCAAATTTGATATAAGTTCGGCAATATTGATGCTGCCTTTCTTGTTAGTCAGTGATAGCTTGGTGGTTTGAAGTTAAAAAGGAAGCCGGAACCCGGTGTGGGAACTTATGCAAAACAAACAAGGACGGCCTCGTGTAAGACCGTCCTTGCGTGATATGAATGGTGATTAGTTTTTCTCAATGGGGTTGAGTGCCAATTGAAGTTCGTCGAGTTGTGCTTGGTCCACAAACGAGGGTGCATCGAGCATCACATCGCGTCCGGAGTTATTCTTGGGGAAGGCGATGCAGTCGCGGATGCTGTCGAGGCCGGCAAAGAGGCTCACCCAGCGGTCGAGTCCGTAGGCCAAACCACCGTGAGGAGGTGCGCCATATTTGAAGGCATTCATGAGGAAACCAAACTGTTCTTGTGCCTTTTCGGGGGTAAAGCCCAAGGTCTTAAATATCTTTGCTTGTAGCTCTGCGTCGTGAATACGGATGCTGCCGCCACCCACTTCCACACCGTTGCAAACCATGTCGTAGGCATCGGCCAATACGCTGCCCGGGTCGGTGTCGAGTTTTGCAATGTCTGAGGGTTTGGGTGAGGTGAAGGGGTGGTGCATGGCCATGAAGCGTCCATCTTCTTCGCTCCATTCGAACATGGGGAAGTCGACCACCCAAAGCAATGAGAACTTGTTCTTGTCGCGCAAGCCAAGGCGGTTACCCATTTCGAGACGAAGTTCGCAGAGCTGACGGCGTGTCTTCATGGCATCGTCGCCACTGAGGATGAGGATGAGGTCGCCGGGCTTGGCGTTCATGGCCTCCTTGAGTTGGTTGAGCACTTCGGGGCTGTAGAATTTGTCGACGCTGCTCTTGACGCTGCCGTCTTCGCTCACACGGGCATAAACCATACCTTTGGCTCCGATTTGTTGGCTCTTGACGAAGTTGGTGAGTTCGTCGAGTTGTTTGCGGGTGTAAACGGCACAGCCTTCTGCACAGATACCGCCGATGTAAGCTGCGTCGTTGAATACGGCAAATTCTCCTGTGCCTTTGAGCACGTCCATCAGTTCCACAAACTCCATGCCGAAGCGCATGTCGGGTTTGTCAGAACCGAAACGACGCATGGCTTCGCTCCAGGGAAGACGAAGGAAGGGTTGCTCGCCGAGGTCCACACCGCGCACTTCCTTGAAGAGGTGTTTGGTCATTTCTTCGAAGGTGCTGATGATGTCGTCTTGGTTGACGAAGCTCATTTCGCAGTCGATTTGCGTGAATTCCGGTTGACGGTCAGCACGAAGGTCTTCATCACGGAAGCACTTCACTATTTGGAAATAGCGGTCCATGCCGGCTACCATCAAGAGTTGCTTCAGAGTTTGCGGACTTTGGGGAAGGGCATAGAATTGTCCCGGGTTCATACGTGAGGGCACAATGAAGTCGCGTGCTCCTTCGGGGGTGCTTCCAACGAGTACTGGGGTCTCCACTTCGATGAAGCCTTTGCTATCGAGGAAGTGGCGCACGGCCAGGCAGAACTTGTGGCGCAACTCAATGTTGGCGCGAACATTGGAACGGCGCAGGTCGAGATAACGATATTTCATGCGGATGTCGTCGCCACCGTCGGTGTTCTCTTCGATGGTGAAGGGAGGCACCTCACTGGCATTCAGCACGCGCAGTTCGTTCACGATGATTTCGATGTCGCCGGTAGGCATTTTGTCGTTCTTGGCATAACGCTCATTCACTGTTCCTACCACTTGGATTACGTATTCACGTCCCAGCTTGTTGGCAGCAGCGCAGAGGTCTGCATTGGTCTCTTCGTTGAACACCAATTGTGTGATGCCATAACGGTCGCGCAGGTCAATGAAAGTCATGCCTCCCATTTTGCGACTGCGCTGCACCCATCCGGCCAACGTTACGGTTTCTCCAACATTGGCAATGCGAAGCTCGCCGCAGTTTTTACTTCTGTACATAGTTATATATTTATTATTGTATAAGCAATGTTAAGTTTTCGACTGCGAAAGTACAATTTATCTTCGAGAATGTGAAGTGTTGCTCCGCGATATTCGCCTTATGCCTTGTAAATAAGTGGACGAAGCCAAAAAGGGGCGAAGAATGTATGTCTGCCATACTCTTCGCCCCTTTTGGTTGTTACGGTTATGTTAGAAATAAGTGATGCTTCGCTTGAGGGTGGCTGAGCCTTTGGTTTTCTCCTCGTAGTCAGTGTCCCAATTGGCGTATGTTTTGGTGAACTTAACGGTGCACTTTGTCCAATTGCCTTGTGCGTCGAATTCGGTGTAAGTGTATGTTTCCTTGTACGTTGTTTCACCAAACTGGTCTTCGGTCTTTACGGTGAGTGAGGTGGGAAGGCCGTTTTCATCGTGTTCGTTGCAGGTGATGTTGATTTCCTGATCGCCGGTTGAGGTCTTCAGGCTTTTCAAGAAACCCTCATCGTTGCGTGCAATGGTTGTGCCTCCGGGCTTCTTCCATTTGCCATTTTCGTCGAAGCGTATGTTCTCAAGGATGTGCAGTTCTGCCGTGGCATAAGGAGTAACGCTCTTCACGTTTCCCTTGAGCGAGAATGCTTTTCTGTCATCGGAGGTGTAGGCCGGCACTTCGGCTGCAGGCTCTTCCTCTGTTGCAACCGTGGTGTCGGCCACGGTGGTGCTGTCTTGGTCGGAAGGCGTGGGAGTAGTGTTGTTTGTGTTGTTGCATGCGGTGAAGATGCAGCATGCTGCGCCCAGAGCGAGGGCAAATGTCTTGATGTGTTTCATAAGGATGGTTTTGGGGAAGTTGTCTGTTGTTTATCCGCAGTGGAAGTGGCGTTGCACCAGTCGCAGCATTTCTTCTTGGTTGTTCTCAATCTCGCTGCGCAAGGTCTTGTCGTTGAAGGCACGCAATTGCTTGATGATGCCGTCAATCATGGCCGGACTGAACACGTTGTGCTTTTCGAAGATGGCACGTTGCTCTTGCAGGCAATCGGCTGAGGCTGCGCAACTGTCGGGCAGTTGTGCCAGGTCTTTCAGCTTGTCGGCGTTTTCCTTTTGGTGGATGTTTACGTTCACATAAGTGCGCTCTGCCACGTCGAGGGCGTTCTCCATTTCAAATCCGTGTCTGCATGCCACGGCCAATCCGGCAATGAGCTGATAGACATCGGCTGAGCCATCGGGCGAACGCATTTCTACCGTTTGTTTTTGTGTGGTGTCATAGTGGCTGAGGTCTTCCAATGGGTTGGCCAATTGGCACATGTCGGCTTTGGCTGCCCATCCCAGGGGTACGCGCACCAGCACAGAGCGGTTGCGGTCGCCCCAGCAGATGTTGGTGGGTGCTTCCTGATGAGGCACAAGGCGGAAATAGGAGGTGGGGTTGGTGTTGCCGAAAGCTGTGATGGAGGGTGCCAATTTCATCATGCCGGCAATGGCTGTGCGCGCTGTGGCCGAAAGGCTGCCGTTCTCGAGCATTTGGTTTTTGCCGTCTTTGGTGATGCGCATGTGGATGTGCAGTCCTGATCCGGCCTTGCCGACTGTTATTTTCGGTGCAAAGGTGATGTCATATCCTTTTTGGAAGGCTAAGTTGCGAATCATCCATTTGGCGATGACCAATTGGTCGGCAGCATTCTCTGCTTTGACGGGGAGGAATTCAATTTCGTTTTGTTCGTACACCTTTCCGTCTATGGTGAAGTTGCCCACTTCGGAGTGGCCGTATTTGATTTGTCCGCCGGCTTGTGCGATGTAGGCCATGCACTGTGTGCGGAATTCGTTGAACTTGGCATAAGGAGCAGACTCGTGGTATCCTTTCTGGTCGGTGGCGGCAAACATTCCGGTGTCGGGGGCGATGACATAGTATTCCAATTCGCCCATGGCCTCAAAGTCCATCCCCGTAACCTCCTTGAAGGCTTTGCATGCTTTGTGCAGTGTGTGCTCCGGAGAACTTTCGAGGGGCTCTCCGTCTTTGTTGAAATAGGAACAAAGCATTGACAAAGTGGGGATTTCGGCAAAAGGATCGAGAAAGGCCGTGCTGAAGCGTGGCAGCACATACAAGTCGCTGCTTCCGGCTTGGATAAAGGGGAACAGGCTGGAGCCGTCAACGCGCTCGCCGCAGGTGAGGATGGCTTCAAGATAGGCTTCGTTGTTGATGACAAAATTGAGCGTCTTGAGGCGACCATCTCCGGCCGGATACATGAAGTTGACCATCCGCACTTCGTTTTCTTTGATAAAGCGGATGATGTCGGCTTTTGTGAGCGCTGTGTTAGGTTTTCCGAGGTAGGCCACCACCTTGTTGGGGCTCATGGTTAATTCTTTACTCATGGTATTTTGTTTTACGTATTTCAAATTCATGCCCGACAAATATAGTGCAAGGTGCGTGAAGGGCAAAATGAATGTATGCTTTTCTTATCCTTTCGCGAGCCGCAGCCTGATTTTCAGCCTCAGTCTTCGGATGCTGCATGGTGAAGATGGGCAGTGAAAGCCCGGCTTTTCCCTGCTCTTGCGGCTTGTCCGGGCTCTTTCTGTCGGTCATAGTGCTTGCTTCCGGGGCTTTCGCACCGGGGCAGAGGGCTTTCGGTAGGTGGAAAATCGGCGTTTCGTTGGATTATCATGCGCATGATAAGAAATTATCATCCGCATGAGAAGAACTTATCATCCGCATGAGAAGAACGTTTCATGCGCATGATAATTCACCGAGAGTGCTTTTCGAAGGATGCCGGTGTGCTTTCGAGCAGGCATTGAAGGCTGTGTGCTCACTGCCCAATCGGGAGGCTGCCCGGCTCGTAAGGGTGGGCGAGATACAAAAAATGGAGAGGCCCGTGTGGAGCCTCTCCATATACATATATTATAATGAGTGTGGGCGAAGGATTATTCTGCCACCACCTTTTGTCCGTTGATGATGTAGATGCCGCCGGAGCTTTGCTTCACACGGCGACCGCTGAGGTCATACACCTTTGCCTGACCTTGTCCCGGGGTGATGAGCTGACCGATGCCGGTCTCCACGATGTTGATGCTGAGAACTTCGGGGAGGCTGCCGCTTTCCACTTCCAGGAATGCACGGTGGGCGGGCAGGAGTGAACCGGTGTGGAGACTGAATTGCTTTTCACCATTCATGTTGGTAAATGCATAATAGCTCTTGCCGGTGTCAGCGTTGGTATCTTCGGTGTGGCCCACCATGAGGCTGGTGGCTGTTCCGCTTTGTGAAGCCGGGTTGAAGTGGTGCGTGCCGGCCGTGGTTTCAATAATCACACCCGTGCGTGCCGGAATCACTCCGTCGCCAATGGCTTCGAGCGTAACGGCAGCTGTGGTTTCATCAACATTCGTCACACAATAGGCCACCACTCCCTCCGGTATTTCAACGGGGTAGGGCAGGTAGAGCGAGCTATAACCTGTTGCGTCAACTTCCAGGTCGTAACCATTGGCACCATCAGCCTCGAGAGAAGTTACGTTGCTGCGTGTCAGTGTGAAGTTCTGAATGGTCATACACAGCTGACCGTTCATGTTGACCACGAGGCCAAGGCTCACCTCGGTTTCCTCAGTCAGCACGAATGTGATGCTGTTGCCGGCGCATGAGCCGCTCTTCGGGAGCATCAGCTGGTGTGCCAGGCTTTCGGCGTTAAGTTCGTCTGTGTTGGGCAGTCCCTTGCCTGTAGCTGCCACGATGTAGCTGCTTCCGCTTTGTCCTTCGTATGTGTCGTCATAAGTGGCTGTGAATGTGTAAGAGCCTTCCGGCAGTGTGATGGTCTGATACACCTTGTGGTCGGTCAGCGCGGAGGCAAAATTGTCCCAACCGGTGGTAACGGTGAAGCAGTTGTTCTTAGCCTTGTCAACGTGAGCACCGGTGGTGATGCTGCCATTGACGATGGTGTTTTCGAGTGTCCAATCTTTGATGGCAAAAGTGCGGCTGCTGAGCTGCGGGTTGACGCACTTGCTGGCATCGCTGCTGAAGGCTTTCTTGTAGTTCTTCAGATAGTCGGCAGAAATGTCGGCTTTCGTTTCATTCGCTTCGAAGTTGAGGCTGAACACACCTTTTGAGAGTCCCCATGCATCGCCATCAGGACCGAACCCACTGCGAATGCCATGGTTGCTGTTGGTCGTGCCATCCTGCACATCACCACCGCTCTGGTTGAATGAGTAATATACAACCAAACCATTGGCTTCGGCAGCTGCGATGTCGGTGATTGGGGCATTGGCCACTTCCTTGAGCTGTTCCAGACTGAGTGCCTTGTTCCATACGCGGAATTCGTCCATCTGTCCGGTCTGCGGAGCGGTTGCTGTGCCGATGCTGAAGTTGGCAATGGCGGGCAACTTGGCTTGCATTATCGACTTTTTGCTGAACTGAATGCCGTCGCGATAGAAGATGGTGCTTCTGTTGTTGAAGGTAACAGCATAATGATGCCATTCGCCGGGAATGATGAAGTCGTCACCCGAAGAAACAGATTTGCTGTTGATGTGAAGCTCCATTGCACCGGTGGCGTTGGTCTTCAGCATCAAACTTGCTTCGCTGTCGCCAATGCCATTGCAATAGGTGGCAAGGCGTCCGGAGTTCATCCACCATTCAATGGAGAAAGTGTTTTGGTCTGTGGTGAAGGGAACTTTCGTTGCGGTGAGTCTGGCTCCGCCAGTTCCGAAGTTCAGACCATTCTTACTGTCGGCATTGCAAACAATGAGACCGCGTTCACGCGTTGCCTTGTGGCTGCCGGTGTTGTTGGAGGCTGTGAGTGTAACATCGTAAATACCGGGTTTGTCGGGCGAGAACGAAGAGTTTTGTCCGTTGATGATGTAGTCGCCGGTGGGGCCGCAGATATGCCACAGCCACTTGTTGGGCGCAAACTTTGATTGGTCGCGGAGGAAAGTGTTTTCGCCTTTGAGAATAACTCCGGGGGCAATGGTGAAAGCTGCGACGGGTGCCACTTCCACCACTGAGATGTTGACACTGGAAGATTTGCTTTGCCCATCAGGAGCTGTAACGGTGAGCGTTACGGTGTAATCGCCTTTGGCTTGATATGAAGCCGCAGCGTTCATGGTCGTAACTTTTTCAACATCTGCACCGGGCATAGACCATTCGTAGAGGTAACCCAACACGGGTTTGTTTACCAAGAAAGTAACGCGCTCGCCGGCAGGAACGTTGGTCTTTGTGGCCTTAAATCCTGCGTCAATGTCAGGAATTTCGTTAACGGTGATGTCGCGAGTGGCTGTTACTGTTTCGCCCTTGGCATTGGCGGCTTCCACCGAAATGGTGTATTGGCCAGCCTCGCTGAATGTGAGAGTGGGACTTGCTACTGCCAAATTTTCTACACCTGCCCCGGCAGCGGTCCACTTCAACGCATTGGTTGATTGGCTGTGGGTGGCAGTGAAAGTTGTCGGAATACCGGCATAAACAGGTTCTGCAGGCTCGTCAATGCTTACTGCGAGTTCGTCCGTCGGGGAAACAAGGCGAGGAGGATTACTCTTCGAGATGTTGAGCATCTGGAAACTGCTGTTGAGGATTGTGGCGTGGTTTCCGCCTACGCAATCGCGCAGTTTCACAGTTCCGTCAGCAGTATGCAAGGTATCTCCCTTGTAGTAGGCAATCAGTCCCTGGGGAAGAATGCTTCCGGTGTATTCCACATTGTAGCTTTTCTGCACTTCTGTGGCCGAACGAGCATAGTTCCAAATGCGGATTTCATCGTATCTGGCATTCTGTGCATTCTGAGTTCCGTTGGCAGAGAATGTGAGATCGCCAAAGCCGCCAACACCACTATAAGTGGATGAATTGACCGAACCACTCTTCTTACCATTAATATATAGTGTAAGCGTGCTGCGGTCGATGACCATGGCCACGTGCTTCCATGTGCTCGTGCTAAGTGTTGTGCTTGAGTTAACACGGTTGCCGGTATCCCATCCTGCAGTGTAGCGTCCGTCTGCATTGGCATGGAACATGAAAGTTCCCCAACCGGGTCCGCCGCTTTGGTTCCAGTTTGCCAAGGTGGTCGGGTTGATGTAGAATTCAATGGTGGCTTGTTCAAACTTGGTGCTGAAGATATTGGGGATGGTAAATCCGGATTGCTTCAAATTGATGGCCGTGTTGGTGGTAGCATTCGCTATCGGTGCGTTCACTGTGGCTTTTGCAGATTCTGTGCCATCTTCATATACGGCAGTGATGCTATAATTACCGGCTGTGGCATTGTCAATTTGATAAGACTGCACATCCTTTCCTACGTTTTCAATCAGCACATCATCTGCATAAATGTTATACGACTGAATGATGTGGCTCGAGCGCATAGGAGTTTGCCAACTGAGTGTGGCTCCATCAAATGAGGGGTTCTGAGGTGCAAAGTAGCCTTGTCCGTATACCACCACCGAGATGATGGTTTGTTCACCGGCATTCTTGATTTCAACTCCCTCACCACTGAGGTCGAACGGTGTTTCTATGCCTGCCGGATCGTGTTCGTAATCGATAATGGAGGCTTTGTGAATTTTACCCTTGCCTTGTGCCCATGTTTTGGTGTCAACAATAAAGAAATACTTGAGCGGCATGTTCTTGTCGAAAGTGGCAGAGAGGTCGGTCAGGTCGTAGCCAAATTCCATCGGTTCTGTGTGCAGTTTACCATCAGCCCAGCGTCCCAGCATCGGAATTTCAGGAGCCGGATTGGTGTTGCCATAGTTACCATCACCCGAGTAGATAAAGTGGATGAACGGAACAGACTTTTGCGGCTTCTCGGCTGACAAGTCGCTTGACACACCGGCGCTTAATGCGATTTCGCTTCGGCGAGAGTATTCCATCTCGAGTTTGATGGTACGCAGGGGGCGATAGTTTTTGCGCACGTGATAGATTTCCGGCCACCAGAAGTCGCCGTTGAAAGTGCGGTTTCCGGCTGTTCCGTCATTCTTGAAAGCACTTCCGCCAAAGGCATACGGACAATAGATGAAACCTTTGTTACACCAGGTGTTGCCCCACGAATTGACAATGATCCAAGCTCCACGCTCGTCTGCGGCTGCCTCTCCATAAACACCATCACCGTCAAGGTCAAACTCAATGCGGTCGTCATATCCGACGATGGTCAGAGCGTGGTCCACTTGCGTACCCCATTCTTTCACGTAGTATTTGCCTGTTACACCAATGGCGTCGTTCGTGGCAGTCTTCGGAATGTTTTTCCATACACCGCCCGATGCCACACCGATACCGCAGATTCCGCCGGCGTGAAAATCGTTGTCTCCATTGTGGTTGTAGAGCCAGCGTTTCACGGCATTGCGGCCTTCTTCTGTGGCTATGCTTTGCGGAAAGTTTTGAGGTTTGAGCATACGGTTGTGCATGGCTTCAAACCATTTGTCATAGCCTTGCATCCATCCAAAATCATCTTGTTCTGTGTCCTGATTACCAAACAAGGAAGAATAGGTCTGTCCGCCATAAGTGGCAGCAGAGGGAACACCCACAAACTGCACAAATTCGTCTTTGCCTTGTCCGTTGGGTGCATACGTATGTAGCCATACGAAGTGTGAGGGATAATAGTTCTCGGGTTTCGAACCATCAAGGTTGCGATAAGCGGCCAGTTCGTAGCTGAACATATAGGAAATGCGTGAGGCTGATCCGCATGAGCCACCGTCTTGGTTGAACACCGGAGGGAAATACATGTTTTCAGCATTATTCACATGGTCGGGGAGTGCATCCGCAGCCTTTGTTTTACCTTTGGTGGCGCGGAAGGGTTTAGCCCTTAGCGACTCGTCCGGATTAAAAGTGGTGGAGTAGTCGGGGTATTTCGTCCGATCTACATCCGTAACCCTTTGTTGTGCCGATAACAAAGCGGGGAAAGCAAGTCCGGCAACCAACAACAATTTTGATAAATGTTTCATGGAGAAAGATTTATTGAGTTAGTGATTTGTATAAAATGTTCGGGTTTTTGTTTCCATGGTGTATGTTGATGTTACCCCATAAACGTGGCTAATTTACTATAATGGTAGAAATCTTCAAAGTCTTCCTTGGATTTTAACCAAATGGGGCGGTCGATGACAAATGAAATTGCAAAATGGTTTTCATTGTTTTAGCGAAAGCAAAAAACGGAGGCGACAAACATACCTATGTCATACATATATTTATGATATGTGCTCGCGTGTGTACGCGTACGCGCATCCGGCATTTTTGCCTTTTCTGTTTCACCACTGTCACTTTTTATGGGTAAATACGGGTAGTCAGTGTGTTAACCTGTGATAGATAGGGTGACGGATGAGTGACAGATACACTCTGCTATCACTCTCCGGATGCACATCATGCTTGTTCGATTTACCAAACAAAAAACACCGCAGCGAAGCAGGTGTTCCTGCTCCGCTGCGGTAGTTATGAGAGTGTGTCGAAATGTTCGGTTTAATACTCCTGCCAACTCTTGATTTCGAGGTCGTCCATCGTCATTGTGCAGAACGCGCCGATGAATGCCGAAGCCAATCGGGCATTGGTGATAAGCGGGATATTGAGGTCGATGGCGGCACGGCGGATTTTGTAACCATTGGTCAGTTCGCCGGTCGACAGGTTTTTCGGGATGTTAACCACCATGTCGATTTCTTTGTTGTGCAAGAGGTCGAGAGCTTGCGGTTGTCCGCTTTCGCTAGGCCAGTATACCAACGTGTTTTCAATGCCGTTTTCAGTAAGATAGCGGCTTGTTCCACCTGTGGCATACAGGTTGTATCCGTTATCCTTGAGCATCTGTGCAGCTTCAAGCATTTCTGCTTTTTGTTTGCCGTCGCCGGTTGAAAGAAGAATGTTCTTTTCGGGGATGCGATGGCCCACGGAGAGCATGCTCTTCAGAAGGGCTGCGCGTGAATCTTCGCCCAAGCATCCCACTTCGCCTGTTGAGGCCATGTCGACGCCGAGCACGGGGTCAGCCTTCTGCAGTCGGTTGAAGGAGAACATAGAGGCTTTCACGCCCACATAGTCGAGATCGAACAAGTTGCTGGAGGGCTTTTCAACGGGCAGGCCCAGCATGATGCGAGTAGCCAGTTCAATGAGGTTAATCTTCAAAACCTTGCTCACGAAGGGGAAGGAGCGGCTGGCACGAAGATTACATTCGATCACTTTGATGTCGTTTTCTTTGGCCAGGAACTGAATGTTGAACGGTCCGCTGATGTGCAATTCTTTGGCAATCTGCTTTGAGATTTTCTTGATGCGACGGGCTGTTTCCACATAGAGTTTCTGGGGCGGGAACTGAATGGTGGCATCTCCGGAGTGCACACCGGCATATTCCACGTGTTCACTAATGGCATAGGCAATGATTTCGCCGTCGCGAGCCACAGCGTCCATTTCCACCTCCTTGGCATGTTGCAAGAAACGGCTCACCACCACAGGGTGTTTCTTGCTCACGTTGGCAGCAAGTTTCAGGAAGCGTTCAAGTTCTTCCTGGTTGGAGCAAACATTCATGGCAGCACCTGAAAGCACGTAGCTGGGACGTACCAATACGGGGAAGCCCACTTTTTCAATGAAAGAGTTGATGTCGTCCATCGAAGTCAGGGCACTCCATTCGGGCTGGTCCACACCGATGCGGTCGAGCAGGGCAGAGAACTTGTCGCGGTCCTCGGCATTGTCGATGTATTTGGCTTGTGTTCCAAGCAGGGGGATGTGTTGTTCATCCAAACGGATGGCCAAGTTATTAGGTATTTGTCCACCGGTCGATACAACCACTCCGTAGGGGCATTCAAGGTCGAGTACGTCCATCACGCGCTCAAATGTGAGTTCGTCAAAGTAGAGACGATCGCACATGTCGTAGTCGGTCGATACCGTTTCGGGGTTGTAGTTAATCATAATGGAGCGATAACCCTCCTTGCGGATGGTGTTAAGTGCTTGCACACCGCACCAGTCAAATTCAACCGAAGAACCAATTCTGTAAGCACCGGATCCTAATACCACAACGCTGCGCTTGTCGTTTTCGAAAGTGATGTCATGTGCCTGACCCAGATATGTGAGATACAGATAGTTGGCTTGTGCGGGATATTCGGCAGCCAAGGTGTCGATTTGCTTGACATAAGGGATGATACCGGCTTGTTTGCGGCGTTGGCGCACGATGAGCGCAGCCTTTTCGGGCTCCATTTCTTTCTCCAATCCCAAAGCACGGGCAATCTGGAAGTCGGTAAATCCTTGTATCTTGGCTTTCTTCAGCAATTCGTTGTCCAGCAAGTTGATGTTGCCCACAGCGTGGATTTCTTGGTCGGTGTCATGAATGCCTTTCAGCTTTTCCAAGAACCATTTGTCGATTTTCGTAAGTTCGTAAATCTGATCGACGGTATAACCTTGGTCGAAGGCTTTTTCGATAACAAAGATACGCTTGTCGGTCGGCTCGCGCAAGGCTGCATCGACGTCATCGATTTTCAGTTCCTTGTTATCCACAAAACCGTGCATGCCTTGTCCGATCATGCGCAATCCCTTTTGGATAACTTCCTCGAAGGTGCGACCGATGGACATCACTTCTCCCACGGATTTCATGGAGGAACCGATTTCGCGGTCCACGCCACGGAATTTTCCGAGGTCCCAACGCGGGAATTTACCAACGATGTAGTCAAGTGTCGGTTCGAAGTACGCAGTTGTGGTTTTTGTTACTGTGTTCTTCAAGTCGAAGAGGCCGTAACCGAGACCCAACTTGGCTGCGATAAAGGCAAGGGGGTAACCGGTTGCCTTGGAGGCAAGTGCAGACGAACGGCTCAAACGAGCGTTAACTTCGATGACGCGATAGTCTTCAGAGAAGGGGTCAAAAGCATATTGCACGTTACATTCACCCACAATGCCGACGTGGCGCACAATGCGGATGGCCA
This sequence comes from Bacteroidaceae bacterium, assembly GCA_017547385.1. Classification (GTDB taxonomy): domain Bacteria; phylum Bacteroidota; class Bacteroidia; order Bacteroidales; family Bacteroidaceae; genus Alloprevotella. The sequence goes on along the minus strand of JAFYPU010000023.1, from coordinate 16,975 downwards.
GTTCGCGCAACTTCAGCACTTCGTTGTTGTTGAGTGTTTGGCAGGGAGCGATAACGATACTTTCACCAGTGTGGATGCCGAGCGGGTCGAAGTTTTCCATGTTACACACAGTGATGCAGTTGTCAAAACGGTCGCGCACCACTTCGAACTCGATTTCCTTCCAGCCCTTCAAACTCTTTTCCACCAACACCTGCGGAGAGAACGAGAAGGCCTTTTCTGCCAACTTGTTGAGTTCTTCTTCATTGTCGCAGAAGCCGGAACCTAATCCTCCGAGTGCGTATGCGGCACGCAGGATGACGGGGTAGCCCAGCTCTTTGGCTGCGCGGCGAGCACTTTCGATGTCCTCGCATGCTTCGCTCTTGATGGTCTTAACATCGATTTCGTTCAGTTTCTGTACGAACAAATCTCTGTCCTCGGTGTCCATGATGGCTTGTACGGGGGTGCCAAGCACTTGCAGGTCGTATTTGTCAAGAATACCGCTTTTGTATAACTCTACACCGCAGTTCAATGCCGTCTGTCCGCCAAAGGCCAACATGATGCCTTGGGGGCGTTCCTTTTGAATCACCTTTTCAACGAAGAACGGTGTAACGGGCAGGAAGTAGGTGCGATCGGCCACTCCCTCACTGGTTTGCACGGTCGCAATGTTGGGGTTGATGAGAATGGTCTCGATGTTTTCTTCTTTCAGTGCCTTGAGCGCTTGTGAACCGGAATAGTCAAATTCGCCGGCTTCTCCGATTTTAAGGGCACCGGAACCCAACAGCAGAACTTTTTTTATCTCTTTCATGATGATTGTCTTAGGAAATTATAAAAGCGTTACGAATTCATCGAAAATGGGGTCGGCTGCCACGGGGTTGTGGCAAGCTTCGGGTTGGAACTGAACAGCAGCCCAAGGTTTGTGAATGTGGCTTATGCCTTCGTTGGTGCCATCGTTCATATTGACGTATGAGGTTGTCCATTCTTCGGGCAGTGTGGCAGCATCCACGGCATAACCATGGGTTTGTGTGGTGATGAAGCAGGTGTTGGTGCCTACCTTGCGCACGGGTTGGTTGTGGGTGCGGTGGCCATACTTCAGCTTGTAGGTCTTTGCACCGGCAGCTTTGGCGAGCAACAGGTTGCCCATACCGATACCTAAGCAAGGACGCATTTTGTCATTTTGCAGGAAGCGAACGATGTTGGCCACTGTGGCTTCGCAGGTGTCGGGATTGCCCGGACCGCTACCGAGGAGCAGGCCGTCAAATTCCAATGTGTTGAAGTCATAGTCCCAAGGCACACGAATTACCTCAACGCCTCTGCGGATGAGGCTGCGCAGGGTGTTGTTTTTGATGCCGCAGTCCACTGCCACCACTTTCTTGGGAGCACCTTCGTTGTAACGTATCACTTCCTTGCAGCAAACTTGAGCAGCGTAGTTCACTTCGTCATAAACGGGAGCGGCCTCTGCCTCTTCTGCCAAGCCTTCGAACACGATGCGACCGCGCATCACTCCGTTCTCACGCAGAGTTTTGGTAATTTCGCGGGTGTCGATACCTGTGATGGCCGGCACTTGTTCGCGCACGAGCCATTCGCCCAAACTTTCTTTTGCGTTCCAGTGGCAATAGGTTTCGCTGTAATCGCTCACGATGAGACAGGCGGGTTGTATGCGATCGCTCTCTGTGAAGTTGGCCAGTCCGTCGGTCTTTTCGTCAAGCGAGGGTACACCGTAGTTGCCCACTTGCGGATATGTCATCACCATGATTTGACCGGCGAAGACCGGATCGGTCAGCGCTTCGGGGTATCCTGTCATGGCAGAATTGAACACCACTTCGCCCTGTACGGGCTTTTCATAACCAAACGACTTTCCGTGGAATTTGGAGCCGTCTTCAAGAACCAATGTTACGTTTCGCATATTCTATGAATATATTTTTTTGATTTTGTTTTGTTTGCGAGGAGTGCTTTCGGGCAAGTACAAAAAAACCACTACAGCGGCCGCGAGTGCCGGTAGTGGTCATTGTGTGATAATTGCGAAAAAGGGAAATGCGAGCAACCGTCAACCTTGTTGCGGAAACCGAAGCTTTTATTCTGAGAACAAATCGCATACTGCCGAGGAACGTACCAAGGTTCCGGCAGAGGATTTTCAAAATGATGGGCTCGGCTCAGAGGTTTCATAGAGGTTTCTGCATATTTCGTGCAAAGGTATATATTTTTTCAGACAAACAACAGAATGAGTGCAAAAAGTTTTTGTCTTTTTGTGAAGGGAGTAAATAATTTTTTATCGTTCAAATCCCCACATTCCTTTCGTGGAATGTGCGGATTTTGCAATGTCAGTATTTTGCGCAGAATGGTTGATGGACTTATCTGATAACCACTTTCTGACCATTGATTACATAGCTTCCTTGTGGAAGTGTCAGTGATAAAGTTCCCGTTACGATGTCGTTGAACAAATAGCGTCCGTTGGTATCGCAAATTTGTATGCGGGAGGGGGAAGAGGGCTTGACGGTAAGTTGGTTCCCTCTGATTTGAATTTGTAGGTCTTGGTTGTTGTCGATGGCCGGGAGTCCGGTTTCTTCGTGTCGCGTGAGCGTCATGCGGTCGATGTCCGGCATCCATCCGCTGTCGGAATAGAGACGGATAACGTTGTTACCCTTGTTCAGGTGTATGGAGAAGCTTTTGCTGCCCGGTTGTGACCAACTTCCGGAGTTGGCAACGAATTCGATGGGTGCTCCATCGTTGACACTGATCTTCACATTGCGATTTTCGTTGCAGATGAATGATAGTGCCATGTCATAGTCGCCACCTTCCACGCTGTAAACGTTGCGCCATTGCAGGTCGTTCTCTGATTTGTTGCCCAACCAACCCACATAAGCACCGCCGGAACATGATCCGCTTTCTGTATATACGGCTGTTCCCAATGCTTCGTTGTTTTTCAATTCCTGATAGCAAGAGAGCCATGCGGTTTCAGCTTCATAGATGGTGCGCTCAGTGCGCTTGTCGGCTGCCAGACTGTAAATGCGGGTGCCGTGTGCGGGAACGCTGACGCGCATGGTCTCACTGTGCACACCGATGTCTTGATGTTCAAAGAGGTCGCGTACCATGATGTTGCCGGCCAAATCCAATTTCGAGAAGTTCACGTCTACAGTCTTTTTCTGGTTGTTGGGGTTGTAGATGGCAATGGCTCTTTTGTTTCCATAGAGTGTTTCAATGTCTTTAACGAGGATGTAGCAACCATTCACCTTGTCTGCGACATAAGCTTGCAATCCCAGATTGTTTTGGTTGAGGGCAATGAGTTCTTCGTTCTGCATGAGCGTAAGTGCATTTCCCTTGATGTCGTTCAGATCGCAGCCGATAAGCAAGGGCGAGCTCATGATGCACCACATGCCGAAGTGTGTCTTGTCTTCTTCTTCGGTGAGTCCGCGGCCCACTTCCAGCATGTCCATATCGTTGTAGTGTCCGTAGCTGGCGTAAGCCGATAAGTAGAGACTTTGTCCGATGATGCTTTTGACGGACTCCCATCCCAGATAAATGTCCTCGGTGGTACGCCAGGAGTCGGCGATGTTGCAAACCCACGTACCCGGGAACGCCCATCGGCAGATGTTCCACGTAACATCTTCTTGGCCTGTGCTCTTGATGGCTGCCGCAATTTCTTTGTATCGCTGCTCTACGTCAAGGTCCAGCCCGTCAGCGTTGTTGCCGCCATCGGCACCGCAATAATCCACCTTGATAAAGTCGAAATCGAGCTCGTTGAAATAGAGGTTGAGGTCCTCCTCATCGTGTTGATACAGGCCTACACCGATGCCGATGGTGTCTTTGGGCTTTCCCCAGTATGAAGCGCAAGTGTTGGCTCCGGCATCAGAGTAGATACCGGCTTTCAGTCCTTTTGAATGGATGTAGTCCACCAGTGGTCTCAGTCCGTTGGGGAAACGTTTGGGGTGAATGAGTAGCTTCCCCTCTTTGTCGCGGCCGCCGAAGAAGCCGTCATCGATGTTGATGTGATTGTATCCCTTTTCCAGAAAACCCAGTTTTACCATTGCATCGGCCTGTACCTTAATGACCGAATCGTTGATGAGGAAACCGTAAGTGTTCCATGAACTCCAGCCCATGAGGGGTGGGTTGTCTGCCATCGAAGCCAGGGCGATGGAGAGCGTTGATAAAAGCATGAAAAGCTTTGTCTTCATAGTTTGTGTGATTTTAGGTGATTTTTCACCGCAAAGATAGTCTTTTTGCATGAAGTCGGGTGAGAACAGACGAGAGACTTGAAATATCTTGCCAAAGAAAGGAGTTTTTCCACCGCGAGCATCCTTTGCAGAAGTCCTTGGGAAACATGGCTTCCGGTTTATGAAAATGCATAGGCGCGAGGGATGAAAATCTGCAGTGCTTGCAGAATTTTCTACAAGCACTGCGGAAAATTCTGCAAGCACTGCAGAAATGTTGGCATTGCCCGTGCAAAAAATCGGGTGTGGTTTCGGGGCAATGAGAGAGGTTTTGTTAAATCAGCGACAAGAGTTCTTGTGGTTCTCGGATGCAAGTCTCGGCCCCTTGTTGGCGCAGAAACATTTCGTCGCGAAATCCCCACAAAACGGTGATGCACCTGATGCCGCACCGTTGCGCCGTGAGAATGTCGACTTCCGAATCGCCCACATAGAGGCTTGTTTCGGGAGTGCTTCCCAAGCGTCGCATGGCTTCTTGCAATCCGTCGGGGTGCGGCTTGCGGCGTATGGTGGAACTTTCGCCTATGGCTGTGTCGATGGTCTCGGCGAAGAAACGTTGGTGCAGGGCTTCGACGGCCGAGTGGATTTTGTTGCTGACAATGGCGGTGCGGATGTTGCGTTGTTGCAAGGCTGTGAGCATTTCGCGGATGCCGAGGTAGGGGGCTGTGGTGTCCATGCAGTGCTCGGCATAGTGGTGGCGAAAGGTGGCAAACACTTGTTCGAACAATGACGAGGCTGTGCCGGGCATTACGGCTTCAGACATCAGATGGCGCACCCCGTTGCCCACAAAGGTGCGCACCTCGTCGATGGAGCGTGTGGGCATGCCATGCGTTTGCAGCGCGTGGTTGACAGATGCTGCCAGGTCGGCAAGGGAGTCGAGCAGGGTGCCGTCGAGGTCGAAGATGATGGCCGGATGTTTCATGTGAGTTCTCAAAAGGTGAGTGTGTGGCGTGCGATAATGGTTTTCGCTTGTCCACTTGCGGCAAAAATACCACTTTTATTTGTTGGCGCATGCAAAAAAATCCCTACATTTGCGAAAGTTAAGCCTCATGGGCGCTTATCTGCTTTGTTGCTTTCCGGAGCGAGGAGAAGCGGAGGTACCGCGTGGGGGTATACATTATATATATTATAAGCTATGGAAGTAAAGGCCTGTTTTGACCATTTCAACATTAACGTAACCGATCTGCAGCGCAGCATCGACTTTTATGATAAAGCCCTGGGGCTTCGTCCGTGTGGAAAGATTGAAGGACCGGAAGGTGCCTTTGTGATTGTGTATTTGGCGGATGCCGAAACGGGATTTCGCTTGGAACTTACATGGTTGAAAGATCATCCCCAACCTTATGATTTGGGCGAATGCGAATTCCATCTCTGCGTGCGTGTGCCAGGTGATTATGACACCACACGTGCTTATCACAAGGAAATGGGTTGCGTGTGCTACGAAAATCATGACATGGGGCTTTACTTCATCAATGACCCCGACGGCTATTGGATTGAAGTGCTTCCCAAAGAATGAAGCACCAATGCTGAAAGGTGAACGAAAGAATAAACATTAAACAACATACCATTATGGAAAATCAAGAACTCATCAAGAAGTGCACCGAAGTGGCACAGCAGTGGGTGGACTCTCCGCTGTATGACAAAGAAACACAGGCCGAAGTGAAAGCAATGATTGAGGCTGATGACAAAACGCCCCTCATCGATTCTTTCTATCGCACCCTGGAATTCGGTACGGGAGGTCTGCGCGGCATCATGGGAGCCGGAACCAACCGCATGAACATCTACACCGTGGGAGCCGCCACGCAAGGTCTCTCCAACTATCTCAACAAAAACTTCAAGGACCTGGAGCAAATCTCTGTGGTGGTGGGACACGACTGCCGCAACAACAGCCGTCTCTTCGCTGAGACTTCGGCCAACATCTTCTCGGCCAACGGCATCAAGGTCTACTTGTTCGATGACATGCGTCCCACACCCGAAATGTCATTTGCCATCCGTCATCTCGGTTGTCAGAGCGGTATCATCCTCACTGCCAGCCACAACCCGAAGGAATATAACGGATACAAGGCTTATTGGGACGACGGCGCACAGGTGTTGGCTCCGCATGACAAGGGCATCATCGAAGAAGTGAACAAAGTGAGTGTGGCTGACATCAAGTTTGAAGGCAATCCCGCCCTCATCGAGGTGATTGGTAAAGAAATCGATGATATTTATCTGGCAAAGGTGAAGGAACTCTCTATCGACCCTGCCTGCATCGCTCGCCAGAAGGACCTCAAAATTGTTTATACTCCGTTGCACGGCACGGGCATGATGCTCATTCCGCAGGCACTGAAGATGTGGGGCTTTGAAAACGTTCACACCGTTCCCGAACAGATGGTGAAGAGTGGAGACTTCCCCACCGTGCAAAGTCCGAATCCCGAAAATGGTGAAGCACTCACCATGGCACTCAACCTGGCCAAGCAGCTCGATGCTGACATCGTGATGGCCAGCGACCCCGATGCCGACCGTGTGGGTATGGCATGCAAGGACGACAAGGGTGAATGGGTACTCATTGATGGTAACCAAACCTGCATGATTTTCCTTTACTACATCATCATGAACCGTAAGGCGCAAGGAAAGATGCAAGGCAATGAGTTTGTGGTGAAGACCATCGTAACAACCGAACTCATCAAGGAAATTGCAGCCAAGAACAACATCAAAATGCTGGATGTGTATACCGGCTTCAAGTGGATTGCGCGTGAAGTGCGCCTTGCCGAGGGTAAAGAGCAATATATCGGCGGTGGCGAAGAGAGCTACGGCTTTATGGCTGAAGACTTCGTGCGCGACAAAGATGCCGTGTCGGCTTGCACCTTGCTGGCAGAGATTTGCGCATGGGCCAAAGACCAAGGCAAGACACTCTATGATGTGTTGATGGAAATCTATGTGGAATACGGACTTTCGCTCAACAAGACCATCAATGTGGTGAAGCCCGGTAAGAGCGGCGCTGACGAAATCAAAGCCATGATGGAAGGTTTCCGTGCCAATCGTCCCACAGAGTTGGCCGGCTCGCAAGTGGTTTGCACCAAGGATTATGCCGTGCTTAAGCAATATGATGCCGAAGGCAATGCTTCTGAACTGCCGATGCCCGAAACGAGCAATGTGCTTCAGTGGTACACCGCCGATGGTACGAAAGTGAGTGTGCGTCCTTCAGGAACAGAACCCAAGATTAAGTTCTACGTTGAGGTGAAGGGCGAAATGGGTTGTGCCAAATGTTACGCCGGTGCTCGCGAGGCTGCGATGCAAAAGGTGGACGAGGTGATGAAAAGCCTTGGCATTTAATCGCTAAAACATAATTTCTCATAAGCGAGATACGGGTGGAACAATGCTTAAGCACAGTTTCTGCCTGTATCTCGCCTTTTATTTAATATAGGTACTATGTATTGGTTCATGTTTTGCCAAGGCGACATTTTGCTGACCGATAGTCACGAAATTCCGGAGGGCGACGTGCCGCCTGTGCCGCTTGAAGCCTGGCATACGCAGCACCGTCTGCCACGGATGAACGGGCGCGAATGTCGGGCGGTGCGATTGGATGCTCCCGTGGTGCAACCGGGGCTTTGCATGATGGGATTGCGTGAAGCTTTCGACCGATTGCCCGAAGCTTTCTACAATATGGCGGGTAAAGCAGCCGAGATACTTTATTGGGATGCCAGTACCCGATTTTGCGGTGTGTGTGGTGCGCCCATGAAACGGCATACCGACATTTCCAAACGCTGCACGAATTGTGGAAAAGAGGTATGGCCGCAGTTGGCCGTTGCCATCATTGTGGCCGTTACGCGGAACGAGGGTCGCGAAATGCTGATGGTGCAGAGTCGTAACTTCAAGGGGGATTATTATGGATTGGTGGCAGGATTTGTGGAGACGGGCGAAACTTTGGAAGATTGCGTGCGGCGCGAAGTGAAAGAGGAGACAGGCATTTCCATCTGCAACATCCGCTATTTTGATTCGCAACCATGGCCTTATCCCAGCGGACTGATGGTTGGCTTCACGGCAGAATATGCCGGCGGAGAACTGTCTTTGCAACGCTCCGAGCTGCGCAAAGGTGGATGGTTTGCTGCCGAACAATTGCCCCCCATCCCCGGAAAAGTGAGCCTGGCACGTAGGCTCATTGATCATTGGTTGAGAAAATAGCAAAAACCACGCATTTTCATTGTCAAGGCCTATCGGTGTTTCGACAGGCCTTTGTCTTTTTGCGAGAGGCAGAGGACGTGCAGACAGCGTGCTTGCGCATTTGTTTGAAAAGCGTGCCGAGATACGAACAATTTTACTCTAAAAATCAAAAATATCTTACAAAAAGTTTTGTTTTCCTTTCAAAACGCTTACCTTTGTGCTCGATTTTAACAAAAACGAAAGACAAAATTAAAAACAAAAGATATGAAAACCGTTGAAGTAATCAATGAACTGAAACGCCGCTTCCCCGGCGAACCCGAATACTATCAAGCTGTGCAAGAAGTGCTTGAAAGCATTGAAGAAGTGTATAACGAACATCCGGAGTTCGAAGCTGCCAATCTGGTGGAACGTCTTTGCATTCCTGAACGCATGTTCACTTTCCGCGTAACATGGACAGACGATAGCGGCCGCGTGCAGACCAACATGGGTTACCGTGTGCAGCATTGCAATGCCATCGGCCCTTACAAAGGCGGCATTCGCTTTCACTCTTCTGTGAAACCCGGTATTTTGAAGTTCCTTGCCTTCGAACAGACTTTCAAGAATTCTCTCACCACACTCCCCATGGGAGGTGCGAAAGGCGGTTCGGATTTTTCGCCGCGCGGCAAATCCAATGCTGAAGTGATGCGCTTCTGTCAGGCCTTTGTAACGGAATTGTGGCGACACATCGGTCCTGATACCGACGTGCCGGCAGGAGATATCGGTGTGGGTGGTCGCGAAGTGGGCTATATGTATGGCATGTATAAGAAACTGGCCCGCGAAAACACAGGTACTTTCACCGGAAAAGGTATTGACTTCGGCGGCTCACTCATTCGTCCTGAGGCAACCGGTTACGGTAATGTTTACTTCCTCATGGAGATGTTGAAAACACGCAATATCGACATCAAGGGTAAGACGGTGTGTGTGAGTGGTTCGGGCAATGTGGCGCAATACACGGCCGAGAAGCTTTTGCAATTGGGTGCCAAGGTGGTAACGATGAGCGACTCAGACGGATATATCTACGACCCTGACGGAATTACTCGCGAAAAGCTCGACTACATCATGGAACTCAAGAATCTCTATCGCGGTCGTATTCGCGAATATGCAGAGGAATATGGTGTGAAATATGTGGCCGGCGGACGTCCTTGGGCAGAGAAGTGCGACATCGCTTGCCCTTGTGCCACACAAAACGAACTGGATGGCGATGATGCAAAGATGTTGCTTGAAAATGGATGTATTGCCGTGAGTGAAGGAGCAAACATGCCTTCAACTCCCGAAGCCGTAGCAGCATTCTTGAAGGCTCGCATCCTTTATGCTCCCGGTAAGGCTTCGAATGCCGGAGGTGTGTCGGTGAGCGGTCTCGAAATGACGCAGAATGCCGAACATCTGGGCTGGAGTGCCGAGGAAGTGGATGCGCGTTTGCACCAAATCATGGAGAACATTCACGAGCAGTGTTGCAAATACGGAAAACAGGACGATGGTTACGTGAACTATGTGAAGGGAGCGAACATCGCCGGATTTATGAAAGTGGCGCGTGCCATGATGGCGCAAGGCGTGCTTTGAGCAACATAATAAATAAGGATAACAAAGAAGCCGCAAGCAGCTTGGAAGTTGCTTGCGGCTTCTTTGTTTTTTCTGTTTGCTATGAGAGAAAGCGTCAGAGTGCTTGTTGGTTGTCGCTTAGTGCTTGCGTGTGTTCTCTTTGTCGTGTCGCAGTTTGCGTTGATAGAATTTCACTTTTTGGTGCAACTCTTCAAAGTTGTTCTGCAGGCTGTCGTGCACTGCGGCCGGCAGTCCGGTGGTGTGCAGTTGCTTGTCGATATTGCTCAGAAGCATTTGCGATTCTCCCAATTCGATGGAATCCATCAGCAGGATGCCTTCTTCACGAGCGTTGAGTGCCAGCGGATAATTCTCTCTCATTTGCAGGAGTGTGTCCCTTGCGGCGGTGAAATTTCCTTCGGCCAAGAGGGCGCGTGCAGTGCTGAGGCTTTTGCTGCCTTGTGCTTCCATCTCGGCACGTGCTTCTGAGAAGTGTGCGGTTTCGTCGTTTTGCTTTTTGCAGGCAGTGAGTGCCAACAGCAGGAAAAGAAGTAAATGTTTTGTCTTCATCGTCATTGATTTTCGCGTCAAAATTACGAATTTATTGCGTAACTTTGCCTCTTCAAAGATTTATTATGGTAAAATTGACGCAAGAGGAAATTGTGGCCTGTCTGGACAAACCGGTGTTCAGAATGCTGAGCGAGACGGCCGACGCCATAGGCATGGAATGCTATGTGGTCGGTGGTTTTGTGCGCGACTTGTTTCTGCAACGTCCGACGGGCGACATCGATGTTGTTGTGGTGGGCAGTGGTGTGGCCATGGCAGAGGCTTTTGCCGACCATGTGGGGCGCAAGCGTTGCCATCTGTCGGTGTTTCGCAACTTTGGGACGGCGCAAGTGAAATGGCGTGATACGGAAGTGGAGTTTGTGGGAGCACGTCGCGAGAGCTACCAGCGCAATTCGCGCAAGCCTATTGTGGAGGACGGAACGCTGGAGGACGATCAGAACAGACGCGACTTCACCATCAACGCCATGGCGGTGTGTCTGAACAAGGTGCGCTTTGGCGAATTGGTCGACCCCTTCGATGGTTTGCTCGATTTGGAGGAGGGATACATCCGCACGCCGTTGGATCCTGACATCACCTTCAGCGATGATCCGCTTCGCATGATGCGGTGCGTGCGTTTTGCCACACAGTTGCGTTTCTACATTGCCGACGAAACGTTTGAGGCGCTTTGCCGAAACAAAGAGCGCATCAAAATCATCAGTGCCGAAAGGGTGATTGACGAACTCAACAAAATCATGGCCTCGCCCATGCCCTCGATTGGTTTTGACCATCTGCACAGATGCGGCTTGCTGGAGCTGATTTTGCCCGAACTGGCTGCGCTCGACAACGTGGAAACCCGCAATGGACGTGCCCATAAGAACAATTTTTATCACACGCTTGAAGTGCTCGACAATGTGGCGGCGCAAAGTGATAAGCTCTATTTGCGATGGGCTGCCCTGTTGCACGACATCGGCAAGCCGCGCAGCAAGCGCTGGGAGCCGACGGTGGGATGGACCTTCCACAACCACAATTTCTTGGGCGAGAAGATGATTGCGCCTCTCTTTCGCCGAATGAAGCTGCCGCTGGATGAGCGAATGAAATATGTGAAGAAATTGGTGGGGCTGCACATGCGTCCCATTGCCATTGCCGACGATATTGTTACGGACAGTGCCGTGCGTCGCTTGCTCTTTGAGGCCGGTGATGACATCGAAGACTTGATGTTGCTCTGTGAGGCCGATGTTACCAGCAAGAACGAGGTGCGCAAGCGTAACTTCCTTCAGAATTTCAAATTGGTGCGTACCAAGTTGCACGACATCGAGGAGAAAGACCACATACGCAATTTCCAACCGCCTGTCGATGGTTTGGAAATCATGCAGATGTTCGGGCTGACGCCTTCGCCCGTTGTGGGACAACTCAAGTCCTCGCTCAAAGATGCTGTGCTCAATGGCGATATTCCCAATGAGCGAGAAGCCGCGCTCGCATACATCCTGCAAAAAGCCGAAAGCCTTGGATTGAAACCTGTGGCGCACGACGCCGCAGTGTCAAGCACTTGATACGCGAGTGTCATGCGCTTGACACAACAGTATCTTGTGCTTGATACTCTTGTCTCAAGTGCTTGACACTGCAGTATCAAGGCGTGATACCGGAGTGTCAAGGCGTGAGAAAATCTTTGCAAGCCGGTTCGACATTTTCCGACGGCGCGGAGCCTTCGCCGTTTCTTACCTAAATGAACGTATAGCCTTAGTATTTATGTTTGACTTCTCTTCCCAACTCAATCCGTCTCAGCTCGAAGCGGTGCAACACGTCAGCGGTCCTTCGCTGGTCATTGCCGGTGCCGGTTCGGGCAAAACGCGTGTGCTTACTTACAAGATAGCCTATCTTCTGCAGCAGGGAGTGATGCCGTGGAACGTCTTGGCATTGACTTTTACCAACAAGGCGGCACGTGAGATGAACCACCGCATTGCGGAGATTGTGGGGGTAGAAGCTACGCGCAATCTTTGGTCGGGAACATTTCACTCCATCTTTTCGCGCATCCTGCGTCGAGAGTGCGAACACTTGGGGTATAAACCGGACTTTACCATCTACGACACTTCCGATAGCCGTTCGCTCATCAAGACTCTGGTGAAAGAGATGCAGCTCGACGACAAGGTTTATAAGGCTTCGGTGGTGCAAAACCGCATTTCGGAGGCGAAGAATCTGCTCATCCTGCCGGAACAATATGCAGCAGATGCATCGCTCTACAAGCGCGACAGCATCAACAACATCCCCAAGGTGCGCGACATCTATGCAGCCTATCGCAAGCGTTGCCACAAGGCCAACGCCATGGACTTCGATGATTTGCTGCTCAACACCTATCTCCTGTTTCGTCAGCAGCCGGAGGTGTGTGAACATTATTGCCAACGCTTTCAATATATCTTGGTGGATGAGTATCAAGACACCAACTCGGCACAGCATGCCATCATCCGGCAACTCACCCGCCCGGACTCCTCCATCTGTGTGGTGGGCGACGATGCGCAGAGCATCTACGGATTTCGTGGCGCCAACATCGATAACATCTTGCAGTTTACCGCACAATATCCCACGGCGAAGCTCATCAAGTTGGAGCGCAACTATCGTTCGACGCAGAACATTGTGAATGCTGCCAACTGCATTATCCGTGGCAACGCCAACCAAATTGAAAAAACCATATACTCGGAGAAAGAAGTGGGGGAGAAGCTCCGTGTTTTCTCCACGCAGAGCGACAAGGATGAGGCCGAGAAGGTGGCAGGCGAAATACGCCGCCTGGTGCGCCGTGAGGGAGTGGACTACGAAGACATCGCACTGCTCTATCGCACCAATGCGCAGAGCCGTGTGTTCGAGGAGACTTTTCGCAATCATTCCATCCCTTATCGCATCTGGGGAGGCCTTTCCTTTTACCAACGCAAGGAGATCAAGGATGTGATTTCTTATTTGCGATTGCTCGGAAACCCGGATGACGAAGAGGCTTTCAAGCGTGTCATCAACACCCCGGCACGTGGCATCGGCAACACCACGCTTTCAAAAATAACGATGGCCGCCTCAGAGCAGGGCGTCAGTCCGTGGCAAGTGCTTTGCAGCCCCGAACGCTTCGGCGTTGCGCTCGGAAAAGCAGCCCTGGTGCGTTTGGATGGCTTCAAGGCGCTGATTGTTTCCGGCATGGAGATGGCTGCCACCGAAAGTGCTTATGAAGTGGCGCGCCACATGGTGAAGGCCAGTGGGATATGGGCAGACATCAGTGTGGACCATAGTCCCGAAAACCTGTCGCGGCAGGAGAATGTGCAGGAGTTGCTCAACAGCATCAAGAGCTATGAAGAGGATGTGCGCGAAACAGAGGGGCGCGAACAAGTGCCTTTGACCGAGTTTCTCTCTCAAGTCTCTCTGCTCACCGATGCCGACGAGCGCGATGACGGCACGCCCAAGGTTACGCTGATGACCGTGCATGCTGCCAAAGGTTTGGAATACGATACGGTGTTTGTGACGGGACTCGAAGAAGACTTGTTCCCCAATGCTCAGGCTCGCGTCTTTCCGCGCGAAATGGAGGAGGAACGTCGTTTGTTCTATGTGGCTGTAACGCGTGCCGAGCGTCGTTGCTATCTCACGTTTGCCAAGAGCCGTTATAGATATGGCAAGTTGGAATTTGCCAATGAGAGTAACTTCATTCGAGAAATTGATGAAAAGTTTTTGCAACGCGATGCAGACACTCTGTCATGGCCGAGAGTAACTTCACAACGCTCGTTTGGTGATGATTATTTCATGAGAGAACCGGAGCGAAAGTCCGAATGGCCGGCATCACCGGTGCAGAGAAACATGCCTCGTCCGTCGGTGGCTCGTGAAGTTTCACAACAAAGTCGGGAAACCAAATCTTTTGTTTCCGGTGGAGGATACAAACCCATCGGGACTTGGCGCAAAGTGGAAACTTCGCCCAAAGCATCTTCCGTTTCCCATCAGGAGAGTCTTCCTTCCAAAGGGGGAACGCTCAACGTGGGCAGTTGCATCGAGCACGAACGATTTGGCAGAGGTCGGGTGCTGAGTTTGGAAGGTTCCGGTGAAAGTGCAAAAGCATGTGTGGAGTTTGAAAATGCTGGAACCAAGCAGTTGCTTCTGAAATTTGCTCGCTTCCGTGTATTGTAAGTTCAAGCAAAACTGCGAGAGCCTCAAAAGAGACTTTATAATAAAAGTGCCAATGTCATGCAGACACTGGCACTTTTTTGTTTTCGCTTCGAAGAGTTCTTCGGAAGTATTTAAATGAGATATTGTGAGCTGATGCTTTCGTTGTCCATCACACGGCGGATGGTTTCAGCCAAAAGACCGGCCACAGAGATTTGTTTCACCTTTTCGCAGTTGCCTTTGTAGGGGATGCTGTCGGTGAAGAGCATTTCTTTCAGTGAAGAAGCTGCAACACGCTCGTTGGCAGGACCGGACATAATGCAGTGGCTGGCAATGGCGCGTACGCTGTTGGCTCCGTTCTCCATGATGATGTCTGCGGCCTTGCAGATGGTGCCGGCTGTGTCAACAATGTCATCAACGAGAATCACGTCCATGCCTTTCACGTCGCCGATGATTTGCATGCTGTCCACCTCGTTGGCTTTCTTGCGTGTCTTGTTGCAAAGCACCATGGGGCAATCCAGGTATTTTGCATAAGAAGAGGCACGCTTCGAGCCTCCCACGTCGGGAGTGGCGATGCAGAGGTTGGGAAGTCCCAGGTTCTTGATGTAAGGCAGCATGATGGTGGAAGCATACAGATGGTCGACGGGAACATCAAAGAAACCCTGTTCCTGGTCGGCGTGAAGGTCCATGGTGATGAGGCGGTCGATGCCGGCCACGCTCAACAGGTCTGCCACGAGTTTGGCACCGATTGACACACGCGGCTTGCTCTTGCGGTCCTGACGCGCCCAGCCGAAATAGGGAACCACGGCGCAAATGCTGCGGGCAGAAGCACGCTTGGCAGCATCGATCATCAGGAGGAGCTCCATCAGATTGTCGGAGTTGGGGAATGTGCTTTGTACGAGGAACACGTCGCGACCGCGGATGCTTTCTTCGTAACTTACTTCAAATTCGCCATCGGCAAATTTCGTAACAACGAGATTGCCTAACGGGCAATTCAACTCGGCGCAGATCTTCTCTGCAAGATAGCGGCTGTTAGTGCCGGAGAACACCATGAAAGAATTGTTGCTCATTTCTTGAATGCTTTATTGGGGTTTTATGAATTTACTTATCCGATGGACTTCTTTATCTTTCGGAAGTGGTTGATGAGTTCCTTGAAGTCCTGAGTGGTGTGAATGTTGAAGCGGTTCCAGATGGCGCCGAGCAGAATGGCACCTCCAAACCCGGCTTCCTCAACGGCGCGGATGTTGTCAAGGTCGATGCCTCCCAGTGCCATCACCTTGCGGTCAATCACTTTGCGACCGGCCAGGCTCTTCAGCATGGCAGGGGTGAAGGGGGTGGTGTATCCGTTGGGGGAAGCATCATTGTTGATGGGCGAGAAGATAACATAATCGCACATCTTTTTGCGTGCCATCACCTCTTCTGCTGTGTGGCAACTGCATGATATGTGTCCTTTGTAATTGTTGGGCAATTCCGGGTTGCGACTATTCAGGTGTATGCCTTTCAACTTATATTCGTTCTTCAGGTAGAAATGGTCATGCACGATGATGCGTCGACGATAGTTTTCGGGAATGAGAGAGAGCAGGCGTTCCGAATACACCGGTTCGGTGTTCGGTTTACGCAGATGCAAGAGTTCCAACCCTTCGTCAAAAAGCGCCGTCAGGATTTGGTGCTCTTCCACGAAGAAATAGGGAGTGGTCATTAAGATGAGTTTCATGCGTCTGAACTGCTATGTTAAGATTTCTTTGCAAAAGTAGTGCAAGGCGAGCGCAGGACAAAACAAAATGCAGAGTTTTTTGTTTTTCTTGCCGAGCCGCCGCCTACTTTGGCGCAGCAAAAGTGTGCAAGGCGAGCGCAGGACAAAACAAAATGCAGAGTTTTTTGTTTTTCTTGCCGAGCCGCCGCCTACTTTGGCGCAGCAAAAGTGTGCAAGGCGAGCGAAAAGCCAACATTTCAGCCTGCGGGCCATCCGGACGGCGCTGCTCCCCTGAGGCAGGGGAGCTCCGCGTAGCGGTGAGGGGTATGAACTTCCGCAGCTTTACATGTTGTTTAGCTTTTGTCTCATACCCCCTCCGCTTCGCTCGTCCCCCTACCTTAGGGGGACAGCTCCATCCGGCTTGTTCGCCCGCGGCGTTAGCTTGCTTATATTCCCATTCGGTTTGTTCGTACGCTGTGTTTGCAGACTTATATATATCTGCGATCAGTTCGCCCGCTGCGTTTAGTTACCTGCAAACTTATTCCGTTTCCCTCAGCCAACGGGCCATCCGGATGGCACTGCTCCCCTATTCTTATGGTTTATGCAAGAGAAATGTTATAATTTTTATCGAACATGGTGTTATTTCTTACAACCGCAAACATAGCGTGAACAATTTTGGCTCTGATAGCGTTCAGAACGGACATTTTATTCTTTCCCT
>JAFYPU010000022.1 GCA_017547385.1 Bacteroidaceae bacterium | reverse complement strand
GACACACCATATTTCTTACAAATTTCCGTCTTCTTTAGATGACCATAGTAGCAGGCCCTCACGATTTCCAATCGCAATGAATTACTAATTAAGCGTGACATAACTTTTTTTAATTGTGTCAACTTATTTAGTACACAACAGAGTGCTTCCGGAAGCGGCTTTCGGGGCTTTCAGACTTTCAACTTTTCGCCTGTTGAAAAGCCTTCAGTCGCTTCCCGTTTCCCGTTGGGCTTGTTTCCTTGCGCTAAAAAGGCTACATTTGTCGCGTATCTCAAATCTGAAAGCTATGAAATCCATACTGAAACATCTTGTGTGCCTCTTGGTATTTGTGTCTGCAACGTTGCCCGTTTTGGCAGACAATGGTCATTTCCCACCTCTCGTTTCGCAACGTCCGGCTGAGGCCGACAGGGCTTTCCGCTCCGTAGCCGTCGACAGTTGCATAGCAGCTGTGAAGTGTCAGCTCACTAATCCATATTTGGCTTGGCTCTTCGAAAACTGCTTGCCCAACACGCTGGACACCACCGTAGAGTTCTGTGATGGCGGCGACGACACCTTCATCATCACCGGCGACATTCCGGCCATGTGGTTGCGCGACTCGGGTGCACAGGTGTGGCCCTATCTGCGTTTTGTTGGCACCGACGCAAAGCTGCGCGGCATGGTGCGCGGTCTGTTGCGCCGGCAGTTTCGCTGCATCCTCATCGACCCCTATGCCAATGCCTTTACCTTTTCGCCCGACAGCATGAGCCCCTCATGGAGCAAGGACTATACGCAGATGCGTCCCGGCGTGTTCGAACGCAAATACGAACTCGATTCGCACTGCTACGTGTTGCGCTTGGCGCATGGCTATTGGAAGACTTCGGGTGATGCTTCCGTGTTTGATAACCTTTGGGAAGAAACGTTGCGCACCGTGCTCCGAACCATGCGCGAACAGCAACGCAAGGATGGCACAACACCTTATAAATTCATGCGTTCCACCCATGCCATGCACGACACGCAGAGCAACTACGGCCTGGGCCATCCGGCCAAGCCCTGCGGCCTCATCGTGAGCAGCTTCCGCCCTTCTGACGATTGCACCCTGTTGCCTTATCTCGTGCCATCCAATTTCATGGCAGTGAGCAGCCTGCGCAAGGCAGCCGAAGTGTTGCAGCAGGTGGGCGGAAACAAAGACTTGCGCACCGAATGCCTCGCGCTGGCCGATGAGGTGGAGCAAGCCTTGCAGCAATATGCCGTGGTGAAGCACCCGAAGCATGGCAAGGTTTATGCTTACGAAGTGGATGCACACGGCAGCACCATCCTGATGGACGATGCCAATGTGCCGTCATTGCTCGCACTGCCCTACATCTCGGACGTGCCGGCCGGCAATCGCATCTACCGCAACACACGTCGCATGGTGTGGAGCAAAGACAATCCCTACTTCTTCAGCGGAGCAGCAGGGCAGGGCATCGGTGGGCCGCACGTAGGCATCGGTTACGCCTGGCCCATGAGTCTCATCATGCGAGCCTTGACCTCTGACGACGATGCCGAGATACGCACCTGTCTCGAAACCCTGATGCGCACCGATGCCGGCACAGGCTTCATGCACGAGTCATTTCATTGCGAAGACGCTACTCGCTACACCCGTTCTTGGTTTGCATGGGCCAATACGCTTTTCGGCGAACTCGTTCTGCAACTCATCGACAAAGGCAAACTCGACCTGCTCAACTCTCTGCCCGATCCACGTTTGCAGCAGTGAGAAAGCCTCCATCCAACATTCGTGACGCCCAACCCGGCATCCGAAACTGAAAAAATCAGGGGTGCGAAACGAAAAAACAGCTTCGCATACCCTGATTTTCTGCAAATAAACAAGTGTAGCGCGTTGCCGGTTTGAAAAATAGTGCTACCTTTGCGCCGATTTAGAGTCCGATTGGGGCAAGAACAAGTGGTTTGCCGGTTGGCAGCCCGCCTCGCGGAAAAAACCGTTTAACACATCAATAACAAAATGTACGCAATCGTAGAGATTAACGGTCAGCAGTTCAAGGTGGAAGAAGGCAAGAAGCTCTTCGTGAACCACATTCAGGGCGCAGAAAGCGGCCAGGCTGTTGAATTCGACAAGGTGTTGCTCGTGGACAATGGCACCATCACTGTCGGCGCTCCCACTGTTGAAGGAGCAAAAGTAGTATGCGAAGTTCTCAGTCCGCTCGTGAAGGGCGACAAGGTGCTCATCTTCCACAAGAAGCGCCGCAAGGGCTATCGCAAGCTGAATGGCTATCGCCACCAGTACACAGAGTTGTCCATCAAACAAGTAATTGCTTAATCCTAAAATCGAAGAAAAATGGCACACAAGAAAGGTGTAGGTAGTTCAAAGAACGGCCGTGAATCGGCTTCACAGAGATTAGGCGTTAAGATTTGGGGCGGACAGTCCTGCATCGCAGGTAACATCATCGTTCGTCAGCGCGGAACAGTGCACTATCCCGGTAAGAACGTGGGCATGGGTAAAGACCACACCCTCTTCGCTCTTGTTGACGGTGTAGTGAGCTTCAAGCGTGGCAACCGCGACCGTAGCGTTGTGAGCGTTGAGCCGCAAGCTGAGGCTTAATCAAGTCAGAAATCTTAAGAAAAGAAGCGAGAACTTGCCAAGGCAGGTTCTCGCTTTCTTTTGTGCTTGTGCATAAAATAAGCCGGCCATCGACATGCGATGACCGGCTTATGCTTTGTGAGAAACGGCTGGTTGTGTTTTACATCTTTACATGTGTGATGCCGCTCACCGAGCCGCGGATGATTTCAACATTGGACGGGACTTGGTAGAGAGCATCTTTGGCCATCTCTGTTCCCTCGGGAACATACACACGCTTGAGCTTCGGACAGTTTTCGATGGCATACGATTCTATAGTCTTGGTGCCATCAACGAAAACAATCTCTTCCACATTCGAGTGATTGTAGATAGTGTTTTTCTGTATCACCTCCAAAGGCAACAACTCGATGCGCTTCATAGCTTCCGGAATATAGTAGAGAGAAGGCTTTGTGCCGTTTTTCTTATAAACAACGCCACAGTGGCTACGAAGCGTGCGGTTAGCTTCGGCAATGTGGATGGCTTCAATCTTCTTTCCATGCACACTTAGTCCAACGGGTGTTTCACCAAGCGAAGTGATGTTCTTGCCGATGTAGAGTTCGGTAACTTCTTTCGGAAGGTCCACTGAAGGATTAAGCGACGTAACCACATATCCGCCGGCACTATAAGGAATCGTGAGTAGCGCGTTGGTTGATTTGATTTGCTTGATGTTGAGACGTTGGTCTGCGAAGTTGTAAATGGCTACTTCGTCTTCAAACAAATCAACATCGGCAACTTGTGGCTGCAAGTGGGAATAACTGTCTGTCTTGTCCATGTCGAAACTTCCACTGTTCGTCGGATCGCTCACGGTCCAAACTCCTTCGACATAGGCATAGAGCCAAGCATGTCCGTATGCGGGTTCAACAATTCCGTTGACAAGGAATGTGCGAATGCCTTGGCTGTGGCACATCACGTGAAGCAGATTGGAATATCCTTGACACACGGCCTTTCGGTTGATAAACACAGGGTAGGGGTCGTTGTCGCTATGTTCGTATTTTACGTTGGAACATACCCATCTGAACAATGTGCGATATTTTTCTGTTTCACTATCGATACCGGCAGTGAGTTCGTCTGCAAAATCCTTAATCTCGTTATACTCTTTCTCGGTTATGTTGACATTACCCAAGGATTTGATGATATCAGGACCTGTTGCGTAAAGCAGTTTTGACAAGATGATATGTGCTTTCCCGCTCAGTTGTTTAGCATTGTCCGGCTCGGGAAACAGATTTGTTTGAGGCTCAGCCTGGGTTTCTACAACGGGTTGGTAGTTTTCAATAAGCTCGTCCGAATCATTGGTGCAAGCCGTCAGAAATAGCGAACCGGCACACAGGGACGTGAGAAGGTAGAGTTTGTTCATAGTGCTTGGTGTGTAAAAAGGTTTAGTTTCTGCCGACAAATGTAGAAATAAACCTCTATAAATCAAAAAAACGCGGCACGCTTTTCTGATGCCGGCTTTAAATCTTTGAGAGTGCCTCTCGAAAAATCCCCGACGCGTCAATGAATGTCGGTCGGGGAATGAGAGATTTCGGCATGCGATGCTCCTGTCAATCCTCTTGTCTTTCAGCAATCAGGCGGTCGATGGAATATCTGCCCGGGCCGCTGATGAAAAGCAAAACAAACACGGAAAGATAAAGTACGGCAAGTTCTTTTTCGGCAAAGGGCTGTCCGGCATGGATGCTAAAGATGGCAACGCACATGGTAAACATCATGGGAAGCAGCGCAAGCCTGTGGAGAAATCCGAACATGATGGCCAATGAACCCAACACCTCAGCCGAAATGGCCAGTAGCAACGAGAAAGTTGTGCCTACACCGAGTGGGTCAGGGAATTGCTGTTGCAGAATGTCAAAAGCTGCCCATTTTTGCAGGCCGTGCCACAGGAAAAACGAACCGAACACCCAACGAAGTGCCAACAGCAGAAAGGACATAGGGCGAGCATGTTGTCGCACCGGAAACAGGAAATGAAAAAGTTTAGTCATAGTTGAAGAGTTTTAGGTTGGATAAATAGATTTTTCTCATGCCGCTTCTGCGGTCGAAAGCAAAGATAGAAGCATCGGTCGGTGCTTGCTCGATTTTTGTGTTAAATGATGTGTTCGTTGTGATTTCTTATACAAAGACGAGTGAGAATGCAATAATTTTGTAAATTTGCTACCAAATCATCCAACAAGCAAAGCTATGGCTCTCAATACCAATAAAGAACTCAAACTCTTCTATTCCATCGGCGAAGTGGCCGAGATGTTTGACGTGAAAGAGACGCTGCTGCGTTTCTGGGAGAAGGAGTTTCCTCAGATTGCCCCGAAGAAAGCCAACCGAAACATTCGCCAATACACCAAAGAGGACATAGAACAAATCCGACTGGTGTATAACCTCGTGAAGGTGCGCGGTCTGAAAATCGCCGCGGCACGCGAGGCATTGAAAAAGAACAAATCGGGTGTGGCGCAACAGACCGAAGTCATCGAAAAACTTCGGGCCATTAAAGCAGAGTTGCAGAGCATTCGTCGGGAGTTGGGTGAGTTGGATTGACGATGCATTTGCATTTTTGAATGGAGGATGAGGAATTCTCCATTTTTGTTTTAAGAATTTCCCTATACATATAATATATTTATCCGTGGCAAAAGAGAAAACCGTATATGTATGCAGCCAATGCGGACAGGAGTCTGCCAAGTGGGTGGGTCGCTGTCCGGCTTGTGGGGAGTGGAATACCTATAAGGAAATGACCATTCGGCAAGGTTCGCCTACGGCAGCCGAAAATCGGGCGCGCCGTGCATTGGTTGGTTTGCCTGAGCGCGAAGTTCGGCCGATGGCTTTGTCGGAAATAAAAGCGGAGGAAGAACCACGCATCGACATGCACGATGCCGAGCTGAACCGTGTGCTGGGCGGCGGATTGGTTCCCGGTTCTCTTATCTTGTTGGGCGGAGAACCAGGTATTGGCAAGAGCACATTGTTGCTGCAAACCGTGCTTCGTATGAGCGACCGTCGAGTGTTGTATGTCAGCGGAGAAGAAAGCGAGAAGCAGATCAAACTTCGGGCTGACCGCATAGACCCTTCGGCCGACTGTTTGCTGGTTTGCGAAACGCGTTTGGAGCAAATCTTCACGCACATCAAGAATACACAACCCGATTTGGTAGTCATCGACTCGGTGCAAACCATTTCGAGCGAAACCATTGAAAGTGCTCCCGGCAGCATTACGCAGGTGCGAGAGTGTGCTGCGGCCATTCTGAAGTATGCCAAGGAAAGTGGGACTCCCGTAGTGCTCATCGGGCATATCACGAAGGAGGGCAGTATTGCCGGTCCGAAAGTTTTGGAACATATTGTCGACACGGTGCTTCAGTTTGAGGGCGATCGCCACTACTTCTATCGCATTTTGCGAAGCATTAAGAACCGTTTTGGCTCCACTTCCGAGCTTGGTATCTACGAGATGCGTGCCGATGGTTTGCGTCCGGTGGACAATCCGTCGGGCTTGCTGCTTTCGCAAAGCGGTGAAGATCTTAGCGGCATCGCCATATCGGCAGCCATCGAGGGAGTGCGTCCTTTTCTCATCGAGACACAAGCTCTTGTGAGCACTGCAGCTTATGGCACGCCCCAGCGTTCGGCCACAGGCTTCGATTTGCGCCGTCTCAACATGCTGTTGGCAGTTTTGGAAAAACGCGTAGGTTTCAAACTGGCAGCGAAGGATGTATTCTTAAATATTGCCGGAGGCATCAAGGTTACTGACCCGGCTATCGATCTCTCGGTGATTGCAGCTGTGCTCTCGAGCAACGTGGATACAGCCATAGAGCGGAATGTTGCGATGGCCGGTGAGGTGGGACTGAGTGGTGAGATTCGTCCCGTAACCCGCATTGCGCAACGCATTGGTGAGGCGCAGAAGTTGGGCTTCGCCCGTATGCTTGTTCCGGAAGCCAATATGAAGGGGCTGGATGCCAAGGCGTTTGGCATAGAGTTGGTGTCCGTGGCTCGGGTGGAGCATGCGTTGCGCGAACTTTTTGGTTAAGAAATTCCATAGGGCGGATGGCTGTGTGGCTGTCTGCCTTTTTTGCACCTTGACGGCCCTGAGCTTTTCGGAAAAGCCGTGGAGAAGCATGAAACAATTGTTCAGATATTTTTGATATGCAGAAAGAAATCAACATACGCGTAGTGCCCGAAGTGGCCTACCAAGCCAAGGAACTCAAACAGCATGTGGCTCGTGAGTTGGGCCTTGATGTGCGTTCCATCAGTGCCGTTCAGGTGCGTCGTCGCAGCATTGATGCTCGTCAGCGCACGGTTTATGTCAATCTTTCCCTCATGGTTTATGTGGGTGAGGAGCCCTGTGCAGCTTTCGAGCCTGTGGCTTATCGTGAAGTGCACGATGCCGCTCCGGTCATTGTTGTGGGAGCCGGTCCCGGCGGTTTGTTTGCTGCTTTACGCCTGATAGAATTGGGCAAACGCCCCATCGTTTTGGAGCGAGGGCGTGATGTGCATTCGCGCCGCAAGGACATTGCTCGCATCTCCCGCGAACATGTGGTGGATGCCGAGAGCAATTACTCGTTTGGCGAAGGCGGTGCGGGGGCATATTCTGACGGAAAACTCTACACCCGTTCGAAAAAGCGTGGTAACGTTGAGAAAATTTTGCGTGTGTTCTGCCAGCACGGTGCCAGCACCGACATACTTTGCGATGCTCATCCGCACATCGGCACCGACCGTTTGCCGCGCATCATCGAAGCTATGCGCGAACAGATACGCCGCAGTGGGGGAGAGGTACACTTCGAGAAACGTGTGGATGCGTTGCTTTTCGGTAAGCACGGTGTGGAAGGCGTGCGCACGGCCGGTGGTGAGGAATTTCGCGGTCCGGTAATTTTAGCCACGGGACACTCGGCCCGTGATGTCTATCGCTATCTGCATGCTGCCGGTGTGGCGTTGGAGATGAAGGGCATCGCTGTGGGCGTGCGTTTGGAGCATGCGAGCCATCGCATCGACCAGATTCAATATCACAATCGCAATGGCCGCGGTCGCTTCTTGCCGGCGGCGGAATATGCTTACACGGCACAATGCGGTGGCCGCGGAGTGTATAGCTTCTGCATGTGCCCCGGTGGTTTCGTGGTGCCGGCAGCCAGCGGTCCTGAGCAAGTGGTGGTGAATGGTATGAGTCCCGGCGGACGCTCGTCGGCCTGGAGCAATTCGGGCATGGTGGTCGAAACACGTGTGGACGACTTGGAAGGCGAACTCGCTCCCTTCTTGGCCGAAGCCATGCAGGACGATGCTTTCGCCGCAGCGCATACAGACATCCTTGCAACCGACAACCCGTTGCGCATGATGTATTTTCAAGAAGCCTTGGAGCGTGCGTGTTGGATACAAGGTGGTCGACGACAAACGGCTCCGGCACAGCGCATGGCCGACTTTGTGAACAATCGCTTGAGCATTGATTTGCCAAAGTCGAGCTATACGCCCGGACTTTTGGCCTCGCCGCTTCACTTCTGGATGCCTCGGTTTGTAAGTCAGCGTCTCAAGGAGGGATTTTTGCAGTTTGGCAAACGCAGTCATGGCTTCCTGACGGACGAAGCCGTGGTTATCGCGGCCGAAACACGCACCTCGTCGCCGGTGCGCATTGTGCGCCACCCCGAGACGTTGCAGCACGTGAGCGTGCCCGGCCTCTTCCCTTGTGGCGAAGGAGCAGGCTATGCCGGTGGCATCGTGTCGGCCGCTGTTGATGGTGAGCGGTGTGCCGAAGCGGCTGCAGCTTATTTGGACAATTAACAATCCGTTAATACTTCGTTAACAGACCACGGTCGGCCTTTCTGCCGGCCGTTTTTTTGTGCCGAAAGCCCTAAACTTGTTCCTTACGGCTTTGCAAATTATTGCCAAGGCGGTCTGGCGCGTATCAATCGGCATGATACTTTTTTCTCATGCGCCTGACACTTTTGTATCAACGCCTTGATACGCGCGTATCAAGTGCTTGACACTCGAGTGTCAAGCCGTGATACTGCAGTGTCAGGCCGTGAGAAATTCCGGGCCTCCCTTCCCCCGAAAGGTGCGTGCGCTTTCGGGATACGAAAAAAGGCGTTCGAAACATGCTGCAAGCACTGCAGTATGTTTCGAACGCCGGGCTGATGGGGCTGCCTTGCGCGGCTGTTGGCTCAGATGCGCACCTTGGCTATGGCCTTGCGAAGTGTGCCGCTGCCGATGGCCGGTGCGTGTGCATCCTCGGGGTAGATTATCACGAACTCGCCGGGCTGCACCGTGCTGTATGTGGCGGCCGGTGCGGTGTATACGGCAAAGTCGTTTTCAGTATCGAAGGGCGCATCGGCTTCGGCCGTAAGGCACTCCAGTGCGTGCCACCCTATGGTTTCTGCACCGCTCAGGGGGAAGTGCACGTCGATGTAGGCGCGGTGCACTTCCAACTTTTGCGCTTCGGCAGGCACAAGCGTAGCGTCCACCACGTTGATAAACAAATCTTCACCGCTGAGCGTGATGCGGCCGGTGGGCACGGCGGTGAGGTCGTGCTGTTTCAGATAATCGAAAAGCTGCTTGAAGAGTGGATGCAGGCTTTCGTATCTTTCGGAATGTTGCAGAGATGCGTGTATCATTGTTTTGATGATTTTTTGGTAGGTGATGGCAGATGTGCGGTGTGCTTATTGCCATTTTTTCAGTGCACACTCGGCTTCGATGCGTTGTTCCAAGCGGTCGGGGATGTTGACAAAGAAATCAATTCCGGTGAGTTCTTCGATGGCATCCACCGTTGTGGCGGTTTCGTGCATGGGCTGCTTGCCATCGTGGTTCCCGTAATAAAAACCGATGGCCTTTTCCTTGCCTTTCTGCAATGACAGCACCACTTTGAAGAAGCCGTCGGGAATGCTGATGCGCAGGTCCCGGCCTATGGTTTTTGGCTTTGTGGTTTTATATACGGGACCACAGACAATATAAACAGCCCCTTCGTTTTTCGCCCAGCGACGACAGGCTTTTTCCAAGGTGCTCCAAGGACCGGAATTCAAGCTCCCGTTTTGCGGACACATGTTGCTCATGTAGAAACATTCGTTCATGGCGCGTTGGCTCCACTTCATGTCGGCAGCCGGTGCCATGTGGCCTCTGTCGTAACCCGAACCACGATAATCGGCAGTGGTTACGCGATGCGGCGCCGGCACGTCAGGGTCGGGCAGAAACTCCTCGGCACGTGGCAAAGTGCCTTCAGCCTCTTCGGCCGTGAGTTCCCATGCCACCCAATTGGGATTGTTGTGCTCCCGGTTGAAGGAAAGAGTGTAGCCCGTGTGTTCGATGATTCGTTCGGGCACACCACGCATTTTTCCGGGCATTTCGGCCTTGCGTGTATTCCCTTTCTGTTGTTCCGATGCCTTGGGGGAAGCCGGGTTTCCCTCTTTCGAAAAATCTTCTTGGTTGCCCAAAGCATCGCTTAAGGCATTTTCCACTTCGGAAACCACTTCCTGTTTCACTTGCTCCACCACTGCTTGTGCAGCATGACTCAAGGTGCGTTTAGTCTCACCGTGCATGTTGTCGCAAGCCGTGAGGTGCGACAACAGCAAGGCGAGTGAAGTGATAAACAATGCGTGTTTCATTTTCTTACTTTTGTTCCAAAGTTTTCCAAGTGAGTCCTTTCAAGTCGGTGCTTTCTTTCAAAATGAATGAGAAAAGCCAACCCGCCATCACAGATACCACCATGCCGATGGCGCCATAGAGCAAGAAACTTGTTTCGGTGTAGTATTTCGTGAGGAAAACGGCCAGCACACCGCTGCAGAAGCCCACCAACGCAGCCTTTCCGCCGATGCGTGGGAAGAAGATGCCCATGAGGAACAATCCGCCAAGACCGCTCGAAAGCAGACCCAGTATTTCTTGGAAGAAGTCAAGCAACGAAAGAATTTCCCAAGTGGCCATCAACAAAGCGATGCCCATACCGATGATGCCGGAAACAAAGCAGGCGTAACGTGCAACCTTGAGCACAGAATGGTCAGTGCTCTGCGGACGCCAGCGTTTGTAGAAGTCAACACTGAAGGCCGTAGCCACGGAATTGATGTTCGAACTGATGGTGCTCATTGTCGCAGCAAAGATTGCGGCAATCAACAGACCGGCCACGCCGGCCGGGAGCTGACTCATCATGAAGAACGGGAAAATAATGTCAGCCTTGGCCATGGTGTAATCAAGCTCGGCGGGGTGCGTTTTGAAGAACGTGTAGAGACCTGCACCTATGGCGAAGAATGCCACAGATATGAAGACGCTCATCACACCATTCATCATGATGCTTCGGCGAGCACTTCCCTCATCTTTGGTGGTGAGGTAACGCTGAATGACAGTCTGGTCCGAGGTGTAGGAGATGAGGTTGTTGGCCATGCCGCCGATGATAATCACCCAGAAAGTGGCACTGCGATAATCCAAACTCCAATCGAAAAGACGGAACTTGCCATCTGTCATCGCTATGTCGAAGAACGAACTTACGCCACCCTCTGTGCCGATGGCCAAATAGCCCACTGCCAGCAGCGCTCCGCCTACAAGAATAATTCCTTGCACCACGTCGCCCCATACAACGGCTTCCACACCGCCCATGGTGCAGTAAGCAATCGTGATGATGCCCATAAGAATAATGCAAGTGTAGATGTCAATGCCCGTAACGGCCGTAAGAGCCAGCGAAGGCAGGTACAAAACGAGCGCCATGCGTGCCACCATGAACACAATGAAGAGTGCACTGGCCATCAGGCGTGTGGAAGCATTGAAACGGCGTTCCAGATATTCGTAAGCACTCGTAACGTTCAGCCGACGGAAGAAAGGAAGATAGTAGCGGATAACGGGAAAACTCACAAGCAGTATCGTTATCAGCATGGGGTAGTACGTCCAATCTGTGGCGTATGCCTTGGCAGGATAAGCCATATATGTGATGGCAGAAAGCATTGTGGCGTAAATGCTGATGCCTGCGGCCCACCAGGGAATGCGTCCGCCGCCTTTGAAGAAGTCGTCCGAATTTCCTTCACGCTTCATGAAATAAAATCCAAGGGCCAGCATGCCCAACAGATACAAAGCCAAAACTGTCCAGTTGAGCCAACCGAAGTCGGGGCGCGCTGCCATGGTTACGGCTGTAACTTCCGAGGCGCGAACACCGGGTTTGCTTTCGCCGTTGATGACAACCCAGCTTCCGTCATAGGGCACCACGGCGGCTCCGGCGCGTGCCAAAAGCGGCGAACGGCTTTCACGCACCCATGTGTCGGTGATGGTGTGATAAATGATGAGTTCGTCGTTGAACTGATACCACTCGGCAGGATGCGTCATGTAGAGCGACATTTGTTCGCGCAGTTCGGAAAGTCGGGGCTTGTCTTCGGATGTTTCGCTTTCGATTCGGGAAATTTCAAACGGGCGGTTAATCGCTTCTGTGAAGATGTGGCGATTAACACCACCGAAGAACACGATGTGAGCACAGCCTGACGGAACTCCCTGTGCGCCGACCAGTGTTATGGGTTCGCCTTTTCCGAAAGGCCGGATGGGAGCAGTGTTTTTCCAAGTGCCGGTTTGTGGATTGTAAACAAGTCCGTCGGTATGTGCAAATCCCTTTTCGGTTTCAGAGGCCGGTTGGTAGCCTCCCATGAGATAGAAGCAGGCACCTGTTGAGGCTGTTTGCACCACGCCGACCGGCTGGATGCGTGCTGCACCGGGCATTTCGGGCAGTCTTTGCCAAGTGTTCTCTTCCGGATACTTCATGCGGAAGGCTGCCGATGAGGCTTTGCCATCTGTCTGTCCGCCGGCCACGTAGATGTATCCATTGCCGTAAGCTCCGGCCATGTTGTCGAGAGGCGCGGGCAGGGTGTTGAGTCGTTTTACTTTGGCTTTTCCGTTTTCGAGGCTTATGTGCCAAACCTCAGAGAGGCTTCTGGTGCCATCCGTGCCGCCGATGCAGATAAGTCCGTCGGGCACGGAAACTCCCACGCCGTAGGCCGCGGCTTGGGGAAGTTCTCCCACTTTTTGCCAACCCGTTCCGTCGTAAAGGTGAATGTCGGCATAGAATTTCTTTGTGCCTCCCTCGGCGGCCGGAGTGTCGGGAAAATTGCATCCGCCTGCCACGATGATTTTCCCATCGACGGTGCCGGCATAGGGTGCAGACACTCCCTGCGTTCCGCCAATGCTGAGTGGCGGCAGTGATTGGTAAGTAACGCTGTTGTACTTGTTGTCCTGAGTTTTATGCTCCTGTGCCTGCAAAGCCGTGAGGCAGCACAACGCGATAAAGATAAGACTGAGCAGTTTCTTCATGGTGAAAAGTTAAAGGCGGCAACGTGTTTGCGCTGCCGCCGATGGTGTTAGGAAAATTGTAATCTTATTTGTTGCAACGCTCAAAGAAGTTGATAGCTTCGAGTTCGGCTTTCATGGCTTCTTCTTCCGCATCTGTCATGTTTTGGAACGGGGTGCGGTTGGGTCCCAAATCGAGTCCGATGAGTTTCATGATGCGTTTGCCTCCCACGATGTTGCCTCTGTAGTGGCATATCACGTCGATAACATCTTGCGCAAAGTTTTGCAACTCGCGTGCTTTGTTCAAATCGCCTTCAGCCCAGGCTTCCAGAATGTTGGTGAGCACACGGCCGTTGTAGTTGGTGGTTCCGCCGATACCGCCTTGCGCTCCGCCCATGGCCAAACAGGGCAGGATGGTTTCGTCCTGACCATGCAGCATGTCGAACTTGCCGTCCTTGTAGCGGCGGCAGCGGTTGTATTCATACAGGCTTTCGAAGGTGTATTTGATGCCGGCGAAGTTGGGGATGCGTCCGTCAACTTCCTTGAGAAAATCGAGCATGGAGAGGAACGCGCCATTGAAAGCCGGAATGTGGTAATAGTAGAACGGCAGATTGGGAGCACCGGCAGCAATTTCTTCGCAGTATTTCACCAACTCTTCAATGCGTCCGATTTTCGGGAAGGGGGTGGCCATGGCTCCTATGCCCCAAGCACCGATTTTCTGTGCGTGCTCGGCCAATCGACGACTGCTTTTCACGCAAGTGCTTCCCACGTGCACAATCACTTTGAAGCCTTCGGGGGCAGCTTGCATCCAAGCTTCGGCCAATTGCATGCGTTCGTCTTCGGTGAGCATATAGCCTTCGCCGCTCGAACCGTTGATGAAAACTCCTTTCAAGCCGTTGCGGACCAAGAGTTCGGCATAAGCGGGAATGGGAGCAAGGTTCACACTGCCGTCGGCATGGAACGGGGTAAACGGGGCATTGATGAGCCCGATGATTTTCTCCATAATATATATATTTAATGTGTTTGCGTTCAAATTTACGGTTTTGCCATGAAGTGGCGTGCGGTGTTCTGCTTTATTTTTTTGCTACGGGTGTGCCGGTGGGCGGTTCGAGCAAATCTTTGTAGGCCTCGACGGCACGTTCGGCAGTGCGCACGGCTTCTTCCAGCGGGAAGGGAAGCTCACCTCCGGCAGCATTCAGATGACCGCCACCGTTGAAGAATTCTTCGGCCATGCGGTTGCAGGGGAAATCGTCTACAGAGCGGAGCGACACGCGCACCACGTCCTTTTCGGTGTCCTCGCGCAGCGAAATGCTCAAACGCATGCCGCGCACTTGCAAGGGCATATTGACCCATCCCTCGGCATCACCGCGAATGTAGCGAAAGCGTTTCATCTCTTCGCGCGTAATGGTGAAGATGGAGGCACGGTTGCCCGGGAAAAATTGCAACTTTTCTCCCAGAACGTAGCCCATGAAGCGGATGCGGTTGGCGGAGTAGTTGTTGAAAACGTTGCGGTAAATCTTGTCCTTGTCGATGTTTTTGGTGAGCAGCAGGCTGATGATGAGATAAATTTCGGGACTGTTGGAAGCGTAGGTGAAGCCTCCGGTGTCGGTCATCATGCCGGTGTAGATGCAGGCTGCGCCTGAACGGGTCATGGCATCGAATCCTCCAAGTTGGTGAATGAGTCGGAACACGAGTTCGCTGGTGGAACTCATCTCGGGATGTGAGATGCAGATTTCGGCCATCGAGGTGTCGGGATCCAGGTGGTGGTCAATCATGAGGCGGCGTGCTTTGCTGCGACTCACCACCTCGCCGAAATCCTGCAATCGGCTGAGAGCGTTGAAATCAAGGCAGCAAATGAGGTCGGCGGCCTCCACGGCCTGTGTGGCCTGTTCGCGGCGGTCGCTGAAGAAAAGCACATCCTTGCAGCCCGGCATCCATCTCAGAAAATCGGGACAGGGGTTGGGCATCACAATGGTGGTGTGCTTGCCGATGCTGCGCAGATATTCCGCCCATCCGAGGGCTGAGCCCATGGCATCGCCATCCGGGCCTCGGTGGCCGCAAATCACAACGCGGCGTGCTTCTTGCAGCAAACGAAACAGCGCAAACAGGTCTTTATCGCTCAATAGGGGTTTCAACATTTTGAGATTGTTTTTCGGTGTATTATGCCACAAAGGTAATGTTTGAAGTGCGAACAACCAAATTTACAGAAGCCCTCTGTCTCTTTGAATGACCAAAGGTGTTTGCACTTTTCGGAGTCTTCATCTCTGGCGAGGCTTTCGCCTAAAATCTGCAAGGCGTTTAGAAATTTCTACAAGCACTGCAGAATTTTCTAAACGCCTTGCGGATTTTCAAGCGATGCGTGAGCAAAAAGGCACAAGCCTTACAAGCTGCGCAGGGCATGTATTTCCTCTTGCGGATCGGCGGCTCCGAAGACGGCACTGCCTGCCACGAGCACATCCGCGCCGGCTTCCACCAAGCGGCGGCCGGTCTCGCGATTTACGCCACCGTCGATCTCTATGAGCACTCGCGAACCGCTTTTGTCAATCAGTTCGCGTAGGCGGCGTGTCTTGTCCACCGTGTGTTCGATGAACTTCTGTCCGCCGAAACCGGGATTCACACCCATCAGCATCACGAGGTCGGCTTCGCAGATAATATCTTCGAGCACGTTCACGGGAGTGTGAGGGTTGAGCGTAACACCGGCCATCATGCCCTCGGCCTTGATTTGTTGCAACACGCGATGCAGATGGTTGCAAGCTTCATAGTGAACATTCATCACCTTAGCCCCGAGGGCAGCCACTTGTTTCACAAACTTCTGAGGTTCCACAATCATCAGGTGAACGTCGAGCGGTTTTTTTGCATGTTGCTTCATGGCTTCCATCACCGGGAAACCGAATGAAATGTTGGGGACGAACACACCGTCCATCACATCGAGGTGAAACCAATCGCACTCGCTCTGGTTGAGCATCGCGATGTCGCGCTCCAAGTTGCCGAAGTCGGCAGAGAGCAGTGAGGGAGAAACCATAGCCATAGGTATCGCAGCTTTTGAGGGTTGTTGTCAGTGAAAAGAGAGTTGTTGCAGGCGCACAGAGTGCACTTTCGCAACGTTGCTTGTCTTGTTGTGTGCAAAGATAAAGCCTTTTTTGCAGTCGCCGATGCAGTTGGGGCGGATAAAAAGGCGGTGGGGACTTGTCAATTTCGCTTTTTTCAAGTTATTTTGCCCTTTCAGAAAAGAAAGCATTGTTTATATGAAATCAAGACATCAGTGTGAAGCTTTGCATTTCGGAGCTTCGCAACTTCCCATGGAGGACTTCTTTCGCAACTCCGAGCGTACAGGCTACCAAATATCGCCCGACGGAAAACACATCTCGTTCATGGCTCCTTATCATGACCGCATGAACATCTTTGTGCAGTCGGTGGACGGAGGAGAGGCTTTGCGTCTCACCTCGGAAACTGAACGCAGTGTGGCCGGCTACATGTGGGCGGATGCGCACCGCATTCTTTTCATGAAGGATACGGGCGGCGATGAGAATTATCGCCTTTACGGTGTCGGCATCGACGGTTCGGATCTACGGGCTTATACCGATTTTCCCGGTGTGCGCACTTCCATTATCGATGACTTGGAGGAGGTGCCCGACGAAGTGATGATTGGTATGAATCGTCGCAATCCTGAAGTGTTCGACCCTTATCGCCTGAATTTGCGAACGGGAGAACTGACCATGCTCGCCGAGAATCCGGGCAACTGGCAGGGATGGATGACCGACCACAAGGGACGCTTGCGTTCGGTGGTGGCCATTGTCGATGGGGTGAATACGCAAATCTTATATCGCGACACGGAGGAAGAAGATTTTCGTCCCGTGCTGACCACTAATTTCAAGGAGACGGTGAGTTTCATGGAGTTTACAGCCGACGATAGATACGTCTACGCCGGTACCAACATCGGTCGCGACAAGGTGGCATTGGTGTTGATGGACCCCTCAACGTGCGAAGAAATCGAGGTGCTGTATGAGCACGAAAAATATGATGTGGATAGCATCTCTTTTTCTCGCTTGCAGAAAAAACTGTTGGCTGTTTATTGTCGCGGACATAAGGAACCGGTGCGTCATTACTTCGATGAAGAAGAACGCGAGTTGCGTGAACGCATTCGTGCACACTTCCCCGGTAAACGCGTGGGCATGGCCGATTGCGACAAAGCCGAACAGCGAATGTTGCTCTACGTTGGCAGCGATCGCACTCGCGGTGCATATTATTATTATGACGTGAACGAGGATGCTCCACGCAAAGTGGCGGAATTGGCACCCTGGCTCGATGAAGCTGAAATGGTGGAAATGCATCCGGTGAACTATACCACACGCGATGGATGGGACATCGAGGCTTATCTTTCCCTGCCGAAAGGTTATACACTCGAAACGGCCCGACAATTGCCCGTGGTGGTCAATCCGCATGGCGGACCCTGGGCGCGCGATGCTTGGGGCTATTCGTCGGAAGTGCAGTTCTTGTGTTCGCGAGGCTATGCCGTTTTTCAGATGAACTTCCGCGGTTCCACCGGCTACGGACGTAAGTTTTTGGAAGCGAGCTACAAGCAATGGGGACGGGCCATGCAGAATGACATCACCGATGGTGTGAAGTGGCTGATAGCACAGGGCATTGCTGACCCGTCGCGTGTGGCCATTTACGGAGGCAGTTACGGAGGTTATGCCACGCTGGCCGGTGTTTGCTTCACGCCCGAATTGTATTGCTGCGCCATTGATTACGTCGGTGTTTCCAACCTTTTTACATTCATGAACACCATTCCGCCTTATTGGCGTCCCATGCTCGAAATGATGTATGAGCAGGTGGGGCATCCCGAACACGACAAAGAAATGTTGGCGGCCTGCTCTCCTGCGTTGCATGCCGATTGCATCAGAGTTCCCTTGTTTGTGGCGCAAGGTGCAAACGATCCGCGTGTGAACAAGGCTGAGAGCGACCAAATGGTGGAGGCTCTGCGAAGTCGGGGCGTTGAAGTGGAATATATGGTAAAGGACGATGAAGGACACGGATTTCACAATCAGGAAAATCGTTTCGACTTCTATCGTGCCATGGAAGCATTCCTGAAAAAGCATCTTTGAGAAACGAAAAAGCAAAAATGCGAAGAAAAGTATGGCGAGTGTGAAAACAAAAATGTATATCAAATAACTTAAATCATAAATACTTATGGCAGATTTCAAAGCACTGGCCGCACAGTATAAGGCGGAACTTTTGGAAAAGGTAATTCCTTTCTGGCTTGAAAAGTCGCAGGACTTGGAAAACGGTGGCTACTTCACCTGTCTCAACCGCGACGGGTCTGTGTTCGACACCGACAAGTTTATATGGTTGCAAGGTCGCGAGGTGTGGATGTTCGCTACACTCTACAACAAGGTGGAGCGCAAGCAGGAATGGCTCGATTGTGCTGTGCAAGGTGCAGAGTTCTTGAAAAAATATGGTCATGACGGGGCATTGAATTGGTACTTCGCTCTTGACAAAGAGGGGCATCCGTTGGTAGAGCCTTACAATATCTTCTCATATACCTTCGCGGTGATTGCTTTTGGTCAATTGGCTATTGCCACCGGCAATGAGGAGTATGCCGACATTGCCAAGCGCACTTTTGACATTGTGTTGTCAAAGGTGGACAATCCCAAAGGCCGTTGGAGTAAGGCTTCTCCCGGTGCGCGTTCGCTCAAGAGCTTTGCTTTGCCAATGATTCTTTGCAACGTGGCACTCGAAATCGAGTGTTTGCTCGAACCGGAGTTCTTGCAGAAAACCATTGATACCTGTGTGCACGAAGTGATGGACGTTTTCTATCGTCCGGAGTTGGGATTGATTGTTGAACACTTGGGCACAGACAATCAGTTGGTGGACTGCTTTGATGGTCGCGTGCTGAATCCGGGACACGCCATCGAGGCCATGTGGTTCATCATGGACTTGGGCAAACGCTTAGGCAGACAGGACTTGATTGAAAAGGCTGTTCAAATCGCACTGGCTGAGGCTGAATATGGTTGGGACAAGGAACACGGAGGAATTTTCTACTTCATGGACCGTTTGGGACATCCCGTGCAACAATTGGAGTGGGATCAAAAACTTTGGTGGGTGCATATCGAAACTCTCATCACGATGTTGAAAGGTTATCAGCTTACGGGAAACAAGGATTGTCTTGCTTGGTTCGAACGTGTGCATGAGTACACTTGGTCGCACTTCACCGATCCGGATTATCCCGAGTGGTATGGTTACCTCAATCGTCGCGGCGAAGTGTTGCTGCCCTTGAAGGGTGGAAAGTGGAAAGGCTGTTTCCACGTTCCGCGTGGCCTTTTCCAATGTTGGCAGATACTGGAAGACTTGGCTTCTCGTGAGGCATAAAGTTTTTCGTCGGAGATATGCATCCGCTGTCGGTTTTCTTAACAACCGGCAGCGGATGCTGTTTTTTACCTTTTGTGGTTGTATTATTTTCGAACAAGTGCTCGGCTTTTTATTTTTGGAGTATCTTTGTAGTGGTCTGTGTGGCGAAATATCCTTTTGCTTGTTTTCTTAAAACTTTGTGCTGTAGCGATTTGTTTTCGTGGTGTGTTGTGTGTTTTTGATAAAATCTTGACAAATGCAAATGTGATAAATAGTTTTTAGCAGGGCTTGTGTATTGCTTTTTACAGCAGAAGAGCCACTCGGCAACCGAGTGGCTCTTCTGTGATGTGTATTATGTTTTCTGTGCTTAGAACACTTCGACATACGAAGCCAATCGCTTGGCTTTGTCGCGCACTTCGTTCAAATTTCCATCGTTGGGAGCATTGCAAACCACCACTCCCATGCGGCGGTTGACGCGTGTGGTGGGCTTGCCAAAGATGCGCAAATCGGCATCTTCCTCACAAGTGAGTTCCAGTCCCTTGTATTGTGGAGTAGCTTCGCTTGCAATGGTCGATAAGATGACGGCACTGGCTCCGATGCGCATTTGCTTGATGCAGGGGATAGGCAGGCCGAGTGCTGCACGCAGGTGGAGTTCGAACTCATTGAAATTCTGTGTTCCTGCCAATGTAACCATGCCTGTGTCATGGGGACGGGGAGAAAGTTCGGAGAAGTAGACACCGCCTTCGTGGCTGAGGAAGAATTCCACACCCCAAATGCCGGCACCGGTGAGGGCTTCCGTAACCTTGGCAGCCATGCGTTGTGCTTCGGCCAAGTGCTCTTCGGAGATGTGTGCCGGTTGGAAACTTTCGCGGTAGTCGCCACCCTTTTGCACGTGTCCGATGGGAGGACAGAAGAGGGTGGGGCCGTTTTTCTGTGTTACGGTGAGCAGTGTGATTTCGCTGTCGAAATGAATGAACTCTTCAATGATAAGTTCTTGAATATCACCACGACTGCCGCTGATGCCGTATTCCCATGCGTGTGGCAATTCATCAGCGGTCTTCACCAACGACTGACCTTTGCCCGACGACGACATGAGCGGTTTCACCACGCAGGGGAAACCGATTTGTGCTGCTGCCGCTTCCAGCTCTTCGTAGGTTTTGGCATAGAAATACTTTGCCGTTTTCAGTCCCAGTTCTTGCGCAGCCAAATCGCGGATGGCTTTGCGGTTCATGGTGAAGTTCACGGCGCGTGCCGAGGGGGTTATCTGAATACCCTCGGCTTCGAAGTCATAAAGTTTTTCGGTGCGGATGGCTTCAATTTCGGGCACGATGATGTCCGGGCGGTGTTTGCGAACGGCGCGTTCAAGGGCTTCACCGTCGAGCATAGAGAACACTTCGCACTCATCGGCTACCTGCATGGCCGGAGCACCGGCATACGAATCGCAGGCAATGACGTGTTGTCCCAAACGCTGTGCGGCGATAACAAATTCTTTGCCCAGTTCGCCGGAGCCAAGGAGAAGGATTTTCTTCATGTGAAAGATTGTTTTTCAAAGGGTTAATGCAGCATCTTTTCTTTGCCGGAATGGTTTCTGCAATGAGAGAAGCTGCTGTGAGTGTGCTTTTTTTGTTGATAAAATCTCGCTGTTGCGGTCCGTTAGGATTCAGCAAGATGCCTGTTTGTGTCGTGAGAAGAAAGCCATGGCCAGCGCATCGGCTTGCTGCTTGTCCTCTTGTGGACGATAGGCACGGGCAAAGTTACGCAAAAAAAGCAAAGTTTCCTCGCGAGGCGAGGTGGAAATGGGGGTAGAATCATTCATAGGCATGACCGGTTGATAAGAAGTTGGACATTTATAGAACGCATGAGCAGGCAGTTTATTATATAACGTGCCCGATATTCTTATCTTTTTGAGTCGAAGCCGGGAGGAATGGTGTGCGAGGCTGCTTTTTCTGCACGCCTTGTAGAAAAATCTGCAGTGCTTGCAGAAATTTCTACAAGCACTGCAGATTTATGATGCCTGCGCCGAGGTTTTTCCTCTTGCACAGGGCAGTTTCTCTTGTGCGATGTTTGGTGTGGTGTGATTGGCGTGTAGGGTTGTGTATGCCAATCAGTTGAGTGAAAGGTTGATGTCGTGCTCTGCCGCCATTCTGCGCATGTTGAGGATGGCATAGCGCATGCGTCCCAGGGCTGTGTTGATGCTCACGCCTGTGATGTCAGAGATTTCTTTGAAACTCAGGTCTTGATAATAGCGCATATACACCACCTCGCGCTGGTTGTCGGGCAGATTGTTCATGAGCCGGCGCACATCTTTCAGCGTTTGTTCGTTCACCATCTTGATTTCCAGGCTGCTGTCGCAGAGTGAAGCGTTGTTGAAAAGGTCGCATTCCACCTCCTCATTGGAGATGGTGTTTTCGCTTTTCTCTGTGCGAAATTGGTCGATGATGAGGTTGTGAGCGATGCGAGTGAGCCAAGCCGAGAATTTGCCGTTCTCGGTGTAGCGACCATTGCGCAAGGTTACGATGCACTTGACGAACGTTTCTTGGAAAAGGTCGTCGGCCATGTCCGCATTGCGGACGATGAAAAGGATATAGGAGTAGAGCCTATCTTTGTGTCGTTGCAGAAGGATGTCAAATGCTTCATCCTGTCCTTGAACGTAAAGTGCCACCAACTGCTCGTCGGTGCACATTTTCAAATTGTCCATTACTGTCTTTTATGAATGATGAAAGCGTAATGTTGTGTCGATAGGCGTAAACGTTTTAAGGGGTTAGACGTGGCAAAGGTATGTATTCGAACTGAAAATCCCAAGTCGAGATGCAATTTTTTGCGTTTTTGTTCGTTTGTGAGGAATTTCAGTGTTCTTGTGGTGGCCCGTTATCTCTTTTTTGTGCCACTTTGCTTTCTTTTTCTTGTTTGTCTGATCACCATTCGGGAAAGTTTTTGAAAATTCGCAAGCTCTCTTTCAAACTTTCCGCTCACCTTTCACTATCTTTGGCTGTAGCCCAAGATAGGCTGCGGCTCTGCATGAAAAGAAAAAGCAAGCTTTTCCTTTGTCCTGCTCTCGCCTTGCACTATCTTTGCAAACTGCAGCAGTGTGTTTGGCTGTTGCGGAAAACGAAGATGATGTCCGACAACTTGCGATATACGCCTTTTTCCACCTTTTTGAACCGTTATTTCGCGTTTAAGGTGCAGAAAATTTCGGTGGATGCCGGTTTTACCTGTCCCAATCGTGATGGAACGTTGGGGGTGGGGGGCTGTACTTATTGCAACAATCGCACCTTTAATCCCGGCTACTGTCGTGAGATGCCTTCGGTTACGCGTCAGTTGGAGGAGGGAAAAATCTTCTTTGCTCGGAAATATCCGGAAATGAAGTATTTGGCTTATTTTCAGGCATACACCAATACTTATGCCGAGTTGCAACGCTTGCGCGACCTTTATGAGGAGGCTCTCTCTGTGCCTGATGTGGTGGGATTGGTCATTGGGACGCGTCCGGACTGCATGCCGGATGAGTTGTTGCACTATTTGGCAGAATTGCATCGTCGCAGTTTTGTTTTGGTGGAGTATGGCGTTGAGAGCGCACTCGACCGAACCTTACAGCGCATTTGTCGCGGCCACACGTTTGCTTGCTCGGAAGAAGCCATTCGCCGAACCGCAGATGCAGGCATTCCGGTGGGGGCACACATGATTTTAGGATTGCCGGGTGAAAGTCGGGAAGAGATTGTGGCACAGGCTGATGTGATGTCTCAGTTACCAATCAATACGCTCAAGCTTCATCAGTTGCAACTCATAAGAGGTACGCGCATGGCGCGTGAGTACGCCGAGTCGCCATCGGATTTCCATCTGTATGAAGCCGGCGAATATGCCGAGTTGGTGGTTGATTATCTGGAACGTTTGCGTTCGGACATTGTGGTGGAGCGTTTTGCTTCGCAATCGCCGGCTGACCTTCTCATTGCTCCGGCCTGGGGGCTGAAAAATCATGAGTTTACAGAATGGGTGAAGCGAAGTCTTCGTCAACGCAATACCTATCAAGGGCGACTTTACGTAAGTCGTTGAAGAACAAGAAAACCAAAGTTATGCAAACAGAATATATATATCGTGTTTTGGTGCCTGAGGTGCAAGGCTCTTTGAACTTGCAGCTGGAGGAATTGCAACAGCGTGTGCAAACGTACTGTTCGGCATTGTCAAGCGGTGGTCAGGGGCTGCTTTTTGCCCGCATCTATTTGACTGATGCTGCCAACCAGTGGGAAGAAGTCAGTCGGCATCCGTTGCTGACAGAAGTGCTGCAGCATTGTGCTTTGTCGTATGTGGAACAACCTTTGCTCAATGGCAGGAAAGTGGCATTGCAATTGTGGGCAACCACGGCTGAATGCGTGCAACGGGAGGGAAATTCCCAACGTCAAGAGGTGCAGGTGGGCGAGGTAAAATGGCTTTTTCATTCCGTGCGTTTCTCGTCCGAAGAAGTGCGAGGCCTTTCTGCTGAGCAGCAAACCCAAGAGGCATTTGAAAGACACATTGCGTGGCTCACATCCAAGGGGCTGAATTTGCGAGACCATTGTCATCGCACATGGCTCTTTGTTCGTGATGTCGATGTGCATTATGCCGGTGTGGTGAAAGGCCGCAATGATGTGTTTGATCGTGAGGGGCTTACTCCTGACACGCATTTCATTGCTTCTACGGGTATCGGTGGATTTACGGATAACCGAGATGCCATCGTGGCTGTTGATTTTCTTTCGGTGCAAGGCCTTTCGCAAGAATGCGTGTCGTATTTGCAAGCCTTGGAATATCTCAATCCGACGCATGAATATGGTGTGGCTTTTGAACGTGCCACGCGCTTGAGCTTGCCCAATGAAGATATGGTTTTCGTTTCTGGAACGGCCAGCATCGATAAACATGGTGAATGTCTTTATCGTGGTGATGTGGTGGCACAAACCGACCGTTTGTTTCTCAATATCGAAAAACTGTTGGCCGATGGAGGGATGCAATTGGGCGATATGAAGTATGCCATTGTGTATTTGCGCGATGTGGCCGATTACGACGTGATTGATCGATATCTGAAACAGCATTATCCCGATCTGCCTTGTCTTATTGTGGAGGCGCGTGTGTGTCGTCCGGAATGGCTGATAGAGGTAGAAGCAGTTGCCGTGCGTAAACGCTAAGAATAGTCTATAGAAAAAAGAAAGCCAAGGGCGTGTCAAAAAAACTTTTGACACGCCCTTTTTTTGTTGTTTGGTTGTGATGTGTTTATCTTCAGTGATAGCAGCTAAGGAGAAGTGTTGCAGAGAATGGCAAGAATATGGTGGCAATGGCAGAAGAATGGCAGTGAAAAGAAGGCAGCTGTCAAGAGTTGTTCCTCCTTTTTTAGAAAAATGGGTCCTTGATATGCCGGAAAACATAAAAACACTTTGAAAAACCATGCCGCGCGCACGCGTGTACGCGTATATATTTATTGTCTCGTGCGAAGGTTGACTGTGATGGTTGGTGGGGGTGTAGTCCATGTGTGATTGGAGTTGCTTTT
This sequence comes from Bacteroidaceae bacterium, assembly GCA_017547385.1. Classification (GTDB taxonomy): domain Bacteria; phylum Bacteroidota; class Bacteroidia; order Bacteroidales; family Bacteroidaceae; genus Alloprevotella. The sequence continues at coordinate 54,700 of JAFYPU010000022.1, read as the reverse complement.
TTTGTAGAACGTTTCAGGGGAATGTATGTGTCTTGTTAAAGATGTTGTGGTTGCTATTGGAAAGTGATGAAAATGATGCCTGATGTGGCATTCTGCTTTCGAAAATGTCGCTAAGGTGAGCATTTGTCAGTACATCCCTTGTGTGGATAAAAATAAGCACTTTTTGCACTTTTGCTTGCTTTCTTTTTGTAAAAGATGTGCGTTTTGACATTTTGGGGCGCATTTAACATTTCCTTAGTCCCAATATTTAAAAAATCTTAATACAATACAGATTACGATAAATAGTAGAGAAGCGAATAATAAAAATCTATTAAATTTGCCTCATTCCAGTGGAGTGTAATCACTTGAAAACATACAAAAAACAAACATAATTAATTGATTCTATGCGTATGAAAAACCGTTTTAGTAGAATGGGAACCACATTGCTTGGAGCAGTGTGTTTGCTCTCGACTTGCGGCGTTACGTATTCTTGTTCAGACGACTACGACTTGGATGAAACCATGCCGAGTTTTCTGAAAGGGAGTATTTACGACGAGTTGAAAGCAACTGGGAAATTCACGACAGTGGTTCGTCTTATCGATGACTTGGATTATGCAGATGTGCTCTCCAAGACAGGTAGTAAGACCATGTTCGTAGCGGATGATGAGGCGTATGCCCGTTTTTTCCAATCAACAGATTGGGTGGACGGTAGCGGTGCACCTATTCGCTCTTACGACCAATTGTCAATTGCACAAAAGCGTTATTTGCTGAACAACAGCATGCTGAACAATGCTTATGTGCTTGAGATGATGTCTAACACCACCGGTGGCGGTAAGAATCTTTGCTTGCGCCAAGGCTCTTCGGCTTCGGCGGCAGACACTGTGCCTTTCTGGAAATACCAAGACCTGCCTGTGAACTATAACATGGGTGGCGAAGGTGAAACTATGGATATCAAGCCTTGGGAAAGCTTGCAGGGCAAAGAGGGTATCTACATGGCCCTTGATGCTACCACACCTATGATTACGCACTTCCTTGATGGGCAGATGCGTGAAAAGAACATCAAACACTCTGACGTGGCCTTCATCTTGACCGGCGACCCCAACAGTTGGGCAGAAACCGAGAATGGTGGCGAAAACCGTAGCTACATCTACGATCGTCAGATTGTTGAAGCTGACATCACATGTATGAACGGTTATTATCACGTTTTGGACGAAGTGCTTCTCGCTCCTTCAAATATGGCTGAGGAAATTCGTAAGAACCCCAAAACAAAACTGTTCTCTCACATGCTCGATCGCTTCAGCGCTCCTTATTACAATGCCGACCTCACTCAGTCGTTCCAGGCTTTGTACGACAATTCGGTTGACAGCGTTTATGAGAAGCGTTATTTCTCAATGCGTTCGCAAGGCGGTGCTCAGTTGAACTACTGGCCTGAATTCCGTAAGCAACTTCCTGCGTCAACTTCATACTTGACTTTTGACCCGGGTTGGAACGAATACGCATTGAGCTCTACTTCACCCAAAGAAACCGACATGGCCGTGATGTTTGTTCCCACAGACGAGGCTATGGAAGAGTATTTTGTCAATGGTGGTGGACGTGCGTTGCTGGAACGTTATGCTCCGGATGCAACCCAGAGCCTTGAATATCGCATGGACCAAATTCCTCTTCGTATCATTAAGGCTTTGGTGAACAACTTGATGAAGGCTTCTTTCAATGAGTCGGTTCCCAGTAAGTATCGCACTATCATGAACGATGCCCGCGACCGTATGTTCAGCGGTGCTGACTTCCCCAATGAAAGCGACTTCTATGCTGCCATCGATACTTGTATGTTGGCCAACAATGGTTTGGTGTATGTGATGAACACTGTGATTTCGCCTGCTGACTATGCTTCAGTAGCCGGTCCGGTGCTCTTCTCTGAAGATACCAAGGTGGTGCAGACAGTGATTTGTGCCGATGACGACTATATTCAGGGTTCAAACTTCGCGAATGCTCCTTTGCAACAGTATTTCAATACGTTGTTGAAAGCCATGCAGTCTCGCTTCTCCTTCTTCGTTCCCACAGATGCAGGTCTGAAAGATTGGGGTTATGTTGACCCCGCAGGTTGGGCACGTGGTGGCAACTACAAGCGTTATTGGCGCTTCACCAAGGATGACAACTTCACTCCGACAAGTTCTACCAGTCGTCAGATTGCCATCAATGCCGTAGGTTGCAACTACCGCGAAGAGCAAGGAACCAATCCTAATGACAAGGTGAACACCACTTACCTCTCTCGTTCAAATGAAGCATTGGACAACACTTCCGGTTATGCCTTTGCCAAGAAGACCATGCTGATTGAAATGATCAACCAACACATCTTGGTGCATGACAACGACGATACCGAAGGTATGAATGGTACTCGCAATTATTATATCTCACGTGGCGGTGCTCCTATTATCCGTGTTGCCAAATCTTCACAAACAAATAGTGTTGGTATGTTGGTGAACGGTGGTTTCCAAGACATGCTTAAGGCAGATGCTTATCCTGAGAACGACCACAATTGTCAGGTGGTGGAAAGCTACGACCAATCTCCTGAAAAGAATGGTTATGGTAACGGTATGACTTACTTGCTCGACCGTCCCATGCAGCCCACTATGCGTTCAGTATATTATATATTGAAGAATGCTGAGAACTATTCAGAGTTCTTCAAGCAGTGCGAATACTATAGCGCAGACCTTCTTGAAACTGCCGGTTTCCGTGAATCTCTTCTTGAAATGCTTAACAGACAGATTGAAGAGCAGAACAAGAACATTGAAAACGTTGACCAACATAAGCCTTTCCTTGAGTTGGACGACATCACAGCCACTCAATGGCAGAATGAGTGCAACAAGTATCGTGTGTTTACAGACATGATGAATGCACAGAACGGTGAAATGTTGGTTCGTTTCCTCAATAACTATCGTTACACCTTGTATGTTCCTACCAATGAGGCTATGCAACGTGCTTATGCCAATGGTCTTCCCACTTGGGAGGATATTGACAAATTTGTTAATGATCCTGCCAATCAGGAAGATGGAGTGCTCACTCCCACTAACAAGTATAAGGCTCAGGCCATGATCACGATGCTTGTCAACTTCTTGAAGTATCACTTCCAAGACCAGTCTCTCTATGTTGACAATGTGAACTCACCCGAGGAACTCTATCAAACTTCTTGTATCAACAACGAAACCAACATGTACATTTCTTTGAATGTGCAACAATCACCTGATGCTCTTGTAGTGAAAGACGTTACAGGCAAATCAGTAAACGTAGTAGCACCTTACAACGTTTTGGCACGCGATATGGTCTTCAATGCCAAGGGACGTGATGCCAGCTGTAAGCACGTTACCAGTTCCTCTTTCGTTGCTATTCACCAAATTCCTGATGTGCTCAACTTTACTCAGCTCAGTGCTGATGGTCGTTATGACAAGGAATGGGCCACTGCAGGAAAGGCAAAAGCTTTTGCGGCAAAGTATAGAATTAGAAAATAATTAAAATATTATGAGTAACATAAAGTATCTATTGACTCTTGCCTTGTGCTTTTGCTGCACGATAGCATTTGCACAAAAGAGAATCTCCGGACACGTATGGAGTAAAGATGGTCCGGTGATTATGGCAAACGTGTGTGAGATCGACAACACTGGACGTGTCATCATGAATACTCAGACTGACGTTAATGGTAACTTCTCCATGACCGTAAAGAATCCTGCCAACAAGTTGCAGATTTCATACATCGGTTACAAAACACAGCGTTTGGCCATTGGAGGAACTTCTTCATTCCGTGTGAAGTTGGAAGATAAGACCACAACCGGTGAAGTAGTGATTCGTGCCACTCGTAAAGTGAAATCAAACGGTCTGACTATTCCTGAGAGAGAAATCTCTACTGCACAACAGACTTTGAACATGGACCAGATGCAGGGTCTCTCTTTCGAAACTGCAGGTGAAGCCTTGCAAGGACAAATTGCAGGTCTTGACATTGTGGCCAACTCAGGTAACCTTGGTTCCGGAACCAGCATGCGTTTACGTGGTGTGTCTTCAATCAATGGTAACCAAGAACCTCTGATTGTTGTGGATGGATACATCCTCGAAGACTATAATACCGATGAACTCGACCTGAACAACATGGAGAACGAAGAGCAGTTCGCTACCTTGCTTCAGGTAAACCCCGAAGACATCCAAAGCATCAACGTGCTGAAGGATGCTGCAGCAACAGCCATTTGGGGTTCTCGCGGTTCAAATGGTGTAATTGAAATCAAGACCCGTCGCGGTAGCCGTGGTAAGACCAAGGTGAACTTCAGCTATCGTTTCTCCGGTTATTGGCAGCCCGAAGGCATGAAAATGCTGGATGGTGATGGTTATACCATGATGTTGAAAGAAGCTTACTTCAATCCCAGTCAGAGTGATGTGGCTTCAGGCATTGTTGAGTTGATGTATCTTCAGAGCCACCCTGCTTACTATGGTAACTACAACAAGAACACCGATTGGTTGGATGAAGTTACTCAGTTTGGTCAAACACACAACTATGGTGTGGCAGTTTCAGGAGGTGGTGACAAAGCTACTTTCCGCGTATCAGCCAGCTATGACCATGAAACAGGTACTGTGATTAAGCAAACTCTTGATCGTTTTACCTCTCGTTTGGCTTTGGACTACTATGTATCCGATCGCATCAAGTTCTCTTCTAACTTTGCTTTGACTTACACCAGCCAGGACAAAAACTCTGATGATGGATTGATGGGTCGTGCTTATAAGGCTATGCCTAACATGGCTGTATATCGTAATGAATACGACCAAGTAACAGGCAGATACTATCAGACAGACGAATACTATTTGATGCCTCCTGCAGCAAGTGGTGCGGGCCTGTTGAGCAACAACAGCGGATTGACTTCTTATCATCTCCGCGACATGGTTGATAATGGTAACCCTGTAGCCATTGCCAATGAGGCTTGGCGTAAGTGGTCAACTTATACCATCACTCCGCAATTCTCTTTGGAATACAAGCTTCTTGGTAAATCAGACGATGAAACTCACCTCGACTATACCGGTGAAGTTTACATGAATGCTTACACTGAAACCAAGAATAGCTACTATCCTTCTTCCCTCTCTTCTACCGGTTGGATTAACGAAGTGAACACCACTTCAAACATGGAGTTCAAGAGCTTGAACTTCACCACTCGTCATCAATTGGTGTATAAGCCTTACTTCCTCAATGACCAACACTCTTTGCAGGTTTTGGCACGCTTTGAAGTAGGTTCAAACAGCACCACCAATCAGTTTATCGGTTCGAGCGGTATCGGTGGTGGTATTACTGACCCCACAGTGCCCGGTTATTTGAGAGACGGACAGGCTTCTTCCGGTACAGGTCAGGGACATTGGATGAACGGAACTGCTTCGTTCCACTATTCTTATGGTTCTAAGTATTCTGTTGACTTCACACTGCGTGCCGATGGTAGCACCAAGTTTGGTTCCGGAAGCAAGTGGGGTTTCTTCCCCGGTATCTCCGGTCGTTGGAATATCAGTGATGAAAAGTTTTTTGAACCTCTCCGCAAGGTTGTCAGCATGTTGGCTTTCCGTCCGGGTTGGGGTATCACAGGTAACCAGCCTTGGGATGAATACTTGATGTATAATTCTTATGTGAATGCCGGTGGTGCTTACAATGGTGCTCAGGTAATTTATCCTCAGAATTTGAGATTGGACGATCTCAAGTGGGAAAAGACCAAGTCTTGGAACCTCGGTTTCAACTTGAACTTGTTTGAAGACCTTCTCCAGTTCGATTTGAACATTTATAATCGTAAGACTTCAGATCTTTTGATGTCCGGTGTGCGTATTCCTTCTTCTACCGGTTTCAGCTCTCTTTCTTGGGCCAACGTAGGCGCTATGGAGAACGAAGGTTGGGAACTCTATGTGAACACCAAGCCTGTATTTAAGGTGGGCAAGTTCCACATGAACTTCCGTTTCAACATCGCACAGAATATCAACACTGTTACAGAAATGGATGCCAACGTGCTTAACAGTATGAACTCTGACTTCGATTATGCCAATGAATCAATCATGAAACGCGTACAAATCGGTAACGCTTTGGGTGGTATCTATGGTTTCCGTTGGAAAGGTGTTTATGCTTACGATTATGACCACAATGGTTATTTCCTTGATGATAAGAAGAACCAGTACACCGATGCCCAAGGTAATCCTAATACGGCTAAGGCTACAGGCAAAACAGCTCCTATAGCCATGGATGCCAGTGGCAATGTAATCTACGACAAGAATGGTAACCCTCTCCCCATGATGTATAACTATGGTAACATTAACTATCAATTCCAAGGTGGTGATGTTATTTATGAGGACATCAACCATGATGGTAATATCGACGAGCTTGATATTGTTTATCTCGGTAGCTCCAATCCAAAGGTGAATGGTGGTTTCGGTATCGACTTCACTTATGGTCGTTGGCAGTTGAAAACCAACTTCAACTTCCGTATCGGAAACAAAATCATCAACATGGCACGTATGTGGGCCGAAGATATGCGTACCAACCAAAACCAGAGTGCAGCAGTGAACCACCGTTGGAGAAAGAATGGACAGATTACAGAAATTCCTCGTGCCATGAACGCTTCAGCCGGTGCCTCTTACAATGCCTTGGTTAGCGACCGCTACGTGGAAGATGGCAACTTCTTGCGTTTCCAATACATGCAGCTCTCTTATAGCGTGAATCCCGAGAAGTTGAAGAAGTATGGTCTTTCTTCTCTCCGTATCTCTGCTTCAGGAAACAACTTGGTGTTCTGGTCTAAGTACACAGGTGTAGATCCCGAAAAGTCTGCATCTGGTTACAATCCTTGTGTTGACTCTTCTCAGACACCGCGTTCTCGTTCCTTTACGTTTAGCTTGAACTTTGGTTTCTAATACCGAATGAACAATGAAAACAAATAAATTATATAAGAAATTGTGTTTGGCAGGTGGCCTTTTGGTGATGGCGGGTGCTTTCACCTCTTGTGAGGACTACTTGACAATTTATCCGACCGACAAGATCGTTGAAGCCGATTTCTGGAAGGATAAGAATGACGTAGACAACATGCGTGCGGCTGTTTACTATCAAATGGCATCAGCCGGTGTAACAGAGCGCATCCTCACTTGGGGTGAGTTCCGTTCAGACAACATGTTGTTGACAGATATGTCTAAGACCGACTATCTGTATTTGCAAGATGCAATTTTGATGCCTACGAATGGAAGCTTTGATTGGTCTTCTTTCTATAAAGGTATCAACTATTGCAACAAAATCCTTGAGAACGGTGAACGCATGGTGCAGTCTAAGGTTGACCCCAGTTTCACTGCCGGTGAATGGCAACCCATCAAGGCTGAAGTTTTGGCCATGCGTGCTCTCAACTACTTCTACTTGGTACGTGCATTCCGCGATGTGCCTTATGTAGAAAAATGTGTGAATACTGACACAGAAGCACGCACAGCTCGTCATTCAGCCACTCCCGGTGTTGTTATTCTTGACTCTTTGATTACCGGTTTGGAGGAAGTGAAAGATAAAGCTGCCACCAATTTTGGTTCTACTTCCGAGAACAAAGGTCGTATGACAAAGTTGGGTGTACGTGCCCTTTTGGCTGATATGTATTTGTGGCGTGGTTGCATGCTCGGTTATTACAATGCCAAGAAAGCAGCCGGTTATTCCGTAGATACAGTGTTGGGTGGTGCAGGTTCTGACCAAGAAGCTGTGCGTTGCTTCCAAAAGGCTGTAGAACACTCTTCATACGTTATCAACTACATGGATAGCATTTATCGTAAGAACCAGGAAGATTCTTACTATGTAGACAAGGAACTGAAGGAACAACCTTATCCTTTGATTCGTATGACCGGTCGTTTCACCGGTGGTAGCGATGAAGTTTACAACGACATTTGGGGTTCTAAGAATTCTATTGAGAGCATTTTTGACTTGCAGTATGACGGTGCTTCTCTGAACAACACGGCTTTGGCTACCTATTTCATGGATTACGGTGGAGATAATACAGTGAAGTTTATGGGTGGTAACACAGCTTTGTTCACTACAGCCACCACCATTAATCCTACCAAGGGATTTGGTAAGACAGATTTGCGTTTCCTTAACTCTATCAAGTTCGAGAAGTTGTCGCAGACATCTTGGCCTGTTCTTAAGAACATGATTAGAACTTCCACTGTAAGTGATTTCTCAGATGTTACTTTTGGTGGTAGAACAGAAACTCGTACTTCCAAGAATGCCAACTGGCCTGTTTATCGTTTGGCAGATGTGATGTTGATTAAGGCTGAAGCCATTGCTCGTCTGAAACCTGCAACCAACAGTGCTGATATGAAGGAAGGTTTTATGCTTGTGAACGAATTGTTTGCTCGTCAGAATCCTGCTTTGGCTAAGACCGGAACTTCTGAGGTTGAGCCCGAATACATCTGCACCCGTTTGGATTCCACTTATTATAAGGACAAGAATTATTCTGCGCTTCTTTCCTTGGTTTATCAAGAACGTCAGCGCGAATTCTTTGCAGAAGGTAAACGTTGGTTTGACTTGACTCGTCAGGCCGAGGCTTCCAACTCTACAGAAGCTGTGTTGGCAGACATGATGGGTGCCAAGAAAGCAGTTCAGACTCGCCTGCGCAATCTTAGCGGTATGTATTGCCCCATTTACAGTGAAGAAATGAAGGTAAATGGAGTTGAAAACGGAGGTTATCTCAAGCAGAACGAAACTTGGGATAGATACACTAAAAATTAAAACAGAGACATTATGAAAAAGAATAAGTTTTTCAATGGACGCTTGTCGAGTGTCTTTGCGTTCTGCTTGATGATGGGTGCACTCATCGGCTTTAATAGCTGTACTGAGGACATCGACGATTCTAACTTTGCCATTAAGACAGAGTTGACCATTACAGACTATCTGGAGCAGAATCCTGAGTTCTCAGACATTAAAGCGATTTTTGATAAAGTGAAGTTGGGTAACAAGGAGTTTGCCTCTTCCATCTCAAGTGTGCTTTCTGCACGTGGTAATTATACCGTCTTCGTTCCTAACAATGAGGCTGTACGTGCCTATGTTATGAGCTTGACAGGTAGCGAAGACTTCAACACGCTGAGTGCTGAAGATTTGCAACACGTTGCTTATAGTTGCGTTATCGATAATGTTAATGACGCAGCTTACGAAAGTCCCGAGTTCCCCAAAGCAGGTACATTCGGTCTCGCCAACTTGAGCGACCGCTTGCTCACTTGTGACTGGGACGAAGAAACTGATGAATATATCATCAATGGTAATGCCATCGTGGTGAAAGCAGACATTGAAGCTACCAATGGTATGATTCACCAAGTGAATGCAGTGATTGCTCCCTCCCAGGAAACTGTAGCCGACTTGATTTTGCGTGGCGACAACACTCGCATCATGGCAGCTTTGTTGAAGGCCACTCATTGGGCCGACTCCATGACTTTAGACCGCGACTTGGTTTATGACGAAGTGGAACGCAACGAGAAAGAAGCTTTCTCCGGTGTGTGGGACAACTTCCCCGTACAACAGAGCCGCTACTATGGTTATACCGTGTTTGTTGAAACCGATGATGTGTTCCAGCAGTGGGGTATTCCTGCACCGGTTGTTGAAACTGTCAATGAAGAAGTGGTAGTTACCAATGAAGCAGAAATCGTGAAAGCTGTGTATGATAAGGCAACCGCTACCTATGGTTCAGAAGTGGCCGGCGATTACACAAATGCCAAGAATGCACTTCATCGCTTTGTGGCATATCACGTGCTTCCTGCCAAAATTGCTTACAACCGTTTCGTACACCACTTGAATGAGTTTAACTACGATCCGGGTTCCGATTATAAAGAACCTCAGACCAGCAATCTTTCAGTAAACGTTTGGGACTACTACACAACCATGGGTCAACAACGTGGATTGCTCAAGATTACTCAAACTGCTGATGGAGAGAACGGAATCTACATCAACCGTGTTTCTAAGCATGACACTGAGAACTATGCAGAAATCTCTCACGCTACCGGTGAAGGTTTGAACATCTTGATTTCTCCCACCAATGGCGAGAACACCAACGATGCCAAGAATGGTTTCTACTATCCCATCAATGCTGTGCTCCTCTATGGAAATACAGCTCGCGAAAAACTCGGTTCAGAGCGTATGCGTATCGACGTTACTACCATGCTTCCTGAAATGCTGTCAAATAACATTCGTGCCAACGAATATCGTTATCTTCCCACTGGTTACTTCGATAACATTTTCAACGAGTCTGTAGATACACGTATCTTCTATCTGCAGTGCGGATGGGGTAACTCAGCTTTCAACTGGAACGACTACCAAGGTGATGAGTTCTTGTTTGCTGGTATGTACGACTTCACTTTGAAGTTGCCTCCTGTTCCGGTTGACCAGACTTATGAAGTACGTATGGGTGTGGCTCACAACCAATGGCGTGGAATGGCTCAGGTTTACTTCGGTGACAATCCTCAGAACCTTCTTCCCGCAGGTCTTCCCATTGACATGCGTCAAGGTGCCAACAACAATCCGGCTATCCCCTTGATTCGTGACGTTGAGGACGAAGCTGTGAACATGGAAAATGATAAGAACCTTCGCAACCAAGGTCTTATGAAAGCTCCTTATTACTTCACTACTTGTGGAACTAAAGGTCAGAATCCTTGCCGTGAGTATTGGGTAAATGCTCCTTCTTGGCCTACGGTTCGTCACATTATTGCCACACAGCGAATGGAGCCGGGCAAAACTTACTACCTCCGCTTCAAATCAGCTTTGGAGGACCGTAATGCTCAGTTCTTCGTGGATTACTTTGAAATCGTGCCTTCACAGGTTTACAACGGAACCGATCCTGAAGACATTTGGTAATAACACTTGTTATCTTAGCAAAAATGAAAAATATAATAAAGAAATGTTTGAAGGGCAGTGCCCTCGGCCTCATGGTAATTGGAGGTCTTGCTGCTTGCTCCGATGACCACTTCGATGTGAAAACCGACTTGGCCGGTAGCCGTACCATTTGGCAGAACATCGCAGAAAATGAGCAATTGCAGGATTTCGCAGCCGTATTGAAGCGCACACGTGTCATGAAGAATGACTACGACAACAAGTCTGTGCAAACATACGCTGAGTTCTTGAACTTGCCCCAGTCTTACACCGTATGGGCACCGAAGGATGGAACATACGATGTACAAACTTATCTTTCCATGCTCGACGAGGCTGAAGCTCTCAAGGCCACAGGCAATCCTGAAGATCTTGATGCCGCTCTCGATTTGGAATACCGTGTAGGTAATCAGTTTGTATTGAATCACGTGGCTCGTTTCAATTATGAGTCGAACAAAGGCGAGCAAACCATCAACATGCTCAATGGTAAGAAGTTTGAATACAATGCCGGCCTTGGTGAATTCAATTCAGTGCAAGTGGACAATGCCACCGGCAATATCAATGCTTCGAATGGCTCTATGCACCTGTTGGAAGGCATTTCTCCTTATGCATACAATCTTTACGACTTCTTGAAGTATAATGAAGATTATTCTATGTCGTATGCATTCCTTTCCGATTCAGTGTTCGAAAGCACAGAGTTTTACCCTGGAGCAAGTACTCCCGGTGCCATGAACCCTGCTACCGGTGAAATTGAATATGTTGATTCAGCTTTCCTTACCACTAACACATTGCGCAGTCGCTTCTTTGCTTCAGTTGCCAATGAAGACAGTATGTATGTGGCCATCTTCTTCAAGAATTCCGCTTGGGAGGATGCAGTGAGTAAGTTGAAGAAGTATTACAATTATGGAAGCAGCTACAACTACGACTGGTCTTCCACTCGTGGCGACTTCAACTTCAAGGGAGCTTCCGGTTTGAAGTTCAACACCGACTCATTGGCCGATCTCAATGTGAAGTCTCGCCTGATGACCGATGTTTATTTCACAACCACCAATTTCACCATTGCCGACAGTAAGGATAGCACGCAAATCGTAGAGTATGCCACCAAGGCCGACTCTTTGAACAGCACCAACTTTACCACATGGTACAATCCTAATCCCGGTCAGGTGAACCCCCTCTTTGCAGGAATCACTCCGACCAAGGCCTCTAATGGTTATGTGTTCGAGTTGGATGTTTTGAATGCTGATCCTGCTGACTTCTTCTTGTCAAAGATTATCAACTCGGCTTCGGCATGTTACGTGAAGGGATCTACTGCCACCACCGGTGAAATGGTATATCTTACTGAAGAAATTCGTAACGACACAGTGCTCGGCAGCGAAGACCTCGACTATTACTATCGTTATGAAGTGTCCGGTAACTCCAACATGACTGTTGATATGGCACTTAATGGTGTTTATAGTGGAACCTACAAGATTTCTGCTATCATGGCTCCCAGCCGCACAGACTTGGCTTTTGCCGGTGTGGCTGAGCAATGTGTGTTCTATGCGGAAGTATTGGATGACAATGGTAAAGTGCTTAAGAAATCAGAAGACATCGAAATCTCTCAAGACGAGGTGGCTCGCTACACTCTCTTCGAAGAGTTCACTTTCGACAAGTGCTATGCCGGCTTGCCTTCAGGTTACACTTCATTCCCACGTTTGCGCTTCAATCTTCCTTTCCTCTATCAAATGAAGAAGGGTAACTGCAAGACTCTTAACATTGTTAAGATTGTTCTTGAACCTTGTCGCGAAAAGTAAGAGTAGCCAATTGGATAACCTTTAATATTCGAAAATGATGAATACTAAAAATATAAAATTCAAGCAAGGAGCTTTGCGCGCCGGTTTGTGCTTGTTCATGTTGTCCGGCACTTGCACTCTGTCCATGCAGGCTCAGAGCGACAATGCGGCCGTTACAACTTCTGCCGGTGCATCCAAGGTTGTGATGAAGGAAATTTCCGGCCACGCTTACGATGCAGCTACCAAGCAGCCGCTTGCAGGTGTGCGTGTGAAAGCTTTGAATAATGGTCGCTATATGGCCATGACAGATGAAAAGGGTGCTTATACCATTAAAGTACCTGAATACGTAACCAGCCTCTATTTCTCAACCGACGATTACAATGGTGTGCAGTTGCCCATTAAGGGTGCTACCGGTCAGGATGCCTCTCTTTACAGTGCACAACTGAAGGGGCTCTATACTGATGGCACACAGCTCTTGGTAAGCCGCAACATGCAGGTTGACAATTCAAGTGCTGTAACCATTGAAGAAGACATCGAGACCTATATGGGTGGAAGTGTTCATACCATGAATCGTGGTGGTCTTCCTGCACAGGGTGCTGCCATGTTCATCAATGGTATCAATTCGCTCAATGCTAACTCTCAGCCGCTTGTGATTGTTGACGGTGTAATGTGGGACATGCAATACGATCGTGGCACTTTGCACGATGGCTTTGTGAATAATGTCTTCAACATCCTTGACCCCAACGATGTGGCCAGCGTTGAACTTATTCGCAACGGAACTGCTCTTTACGGTGCGCGTGGTGCCAACGGTGTGCTTGTTATCAAAACCAAGCGCGGACAAAGCATGGCAACTCGCATTACAGCTCGCATTTATGGTGGATTCGAGACACGTCCCGAGCTCAACCAAATGATGAATGCCGACCAGTATCGCAGTTATGTTACCGAGTTCCTCGGAACCACTCCCAATGCCGAGTACATCAGTGGTGCAGCCTCTGTGCCTTTCATGAATGAAGACAAGAGTTATCTTTTCTACAATATGTATCACAACAACACAGATTGGCAGGAAGATCTCTACAAGAATGCAGCCTTCACTCAGAACTACAAGGTCAGCGTAGAGGGTGGTGATGAAGTGGCAATGTATAACCTCTCTTTGGGTTACACCAAGTCAGACGCTACTGCTAAGACCAATGACTTCAATCGCTTGAACATCCGTTTCAACACAGATGTTAAGATGTTCGATCGTCTCACTGCAGCCATCGACCTTTCTTATTCTCGCAATGCCTACAATTTGCGCGATAATGGTTGGGGCGAGGACTACAGCACTCGCAACATCTCTTCACCCAATGTGTTGGGACAAATTCAGGCTCCTTTCCTCAGTCCTTATGCCTATTATGTTATCTACGACGAAGCTAAGCAAGGTTTGGATCTCGTACATGCCATGAACCAAGGCATCTATGCAGGTAAGAACTATGATGACGCCAATAACCCCTTGGCTTTTGCTACACAATTCGGTTATGCCGGTTTGGTGAACCCCTATTGGGTACTTCAAAATGGCCAAGGCGACAACAAGAACTTCCAGGAACAGACTCAGTTCACTATCAATGTTGAGCCGCGTTACGAAATCAACAAGTATCTCACTGTTTCTAACCGTTTCAGCTACATCCTTACTCGTGCCAACGAAAAGTACTACTTGCCCTATAGCGGTACTCCTATGTTGAGCGTTGAAGGTTTGGGTGGCGTTCAGAGTGTGATCAGCACACAGTTCAGCAAGGGAACCACTATCTATAATGACTTCCGTGTAAACTGGGATCGCAAATACAATGCACATTCTATTGACCTCACCGGTGGTTTCCGCATTTCTTCTTATTCTTACAGCGATAGCCACATGAAGGGCTACAATAACAGTAACGATAAGATGCCTAACATGCGTTCTGACCTCCAGTACAAGAGCTATGGTGGTACCAACGACCGTTGGACAAACATCTCTTACTATGTAGATGCCAACTACGATTATCGCAACCTCTACTTCTTGAAGGCCACTGTTTCCATGGATGCTTCTTCACGCTTCGGTAAGGAAGCCTCTTCAGGTATCGGTCTCTTCGGTGTACGTTGGGGACTCTTCCCCTCATTGCAAGCCGGTTGGTTGATGTCTTCTGAAGAATGGTTCAATGTTCCTGCCATCAACTATTTGAAACTGACTGCCGGTTACGACGAAAGTGGTAACGACAATGTTGACTACTATGCTGCTCGTACATACTTCGAGAACGTTAAGTTCATGGACAAGGCCACAGCTCTCGAATTGGCCAATATCGCCAATCCCACTATCCAATGGGAAACCACTCGCCGCTTCAACCTCGGTTTGCAGACAGCACTCTTCAACAACCGTTTAGCACTTGGTATCGACTACTTCTGGTCAAAGACATCTGACCTTCTCACTCGCAAGACTGTGAGCGACATCACCGGTCTTCCTTTCATGTGGACCAACGATGGTGCTCTCAAGAACACAGGTGTGGAAGTGAACCTTCACGGTGTGCTTATCAATACTGCCGACTGGAAATGGCAAGCAGGTTTCAGCATGGGGCACTACAAGAACGAAATCACCGACTTGGCTGAGACAAACTTGAACGAACTTACCACTTATGCTCTTCTCGAAAACGGTCAGAGAGATTTGGCCAGCGAAAAGACCATTCAGGGTTATACCACTTCTGTTTACGGAACCAACAACATTCTCACTGCTGTAGGTAGCTCTGCCGGTGTATTCTATGGTTATCAAACAGCCGGAGTGTTCTCCACTGATGCCGAAGCCGCTTCTGCCGGTAAGTATGGATATCTCCGTTACCCCACAGGTTTGACTGAACAGCCTTATCGCAACTTCCAGGCCGGTGATGTTCACTTTGTTGACCAGAACGGTGACGGTTGGATTTCAGAAGCCGACATGGTAGAGATTGGTAACCCCAATCCCACTATCTATGGTAACATCTACACTTCTGTTTCTTGGAAGAGACTCACACTTGATGTGAACTTTAAGTACTCTTTGGGTAACGATGTGTTCAACTATCAGCGTTCACAACTTGAATCTGCTAACAACATTTGGAACCAAACCACTGCTGTTGTTAATCGTTGGCGTTACGAAGGTCAGAATACCGACATGCCTCGTTCAATGGCTGCTACCAGCGACTATTGGGTAAACAACGAACGCTTCTCTGACCGTTGGATTGAAGATGGTTCTTACCTCAAATTGAAGAAAGTTCGCCTCACTTATCGCATCCCGATGAGCCTCAGTTGGCTGCAAGGCCTCACTGTATGGGGTGAAGCCAACAACCTCTTCACCGTTAGCAAGTATTTGGGCGCAGATCCCGAAGTGTCTTGTGGTAACGGCGTACTCTATCAAGGTATTGATGCCGGCTTCCTCCCGCAGAGCCGCAACTTTAACCTCGGTGTAACCATTAACCTGTAAAAAGTTAATAGCAATGAAAAGAAAATCAATCATCAGTCTTTTTGTCATCCTCATGGGATTTGGTGTTTCTACCACTTCTTGTGAAGATATGCTGACTCCCGATATGGACCGTTATGCCGAGAATTTCACCGGCCGTGATACCGTGAACTTCTACTTCGGTATTCTCCGTAACTTGCAGGGAGTGATCGAACAAAACGTATTGTTGGGTGAGGTGCGTGGCGACTTGGTTGCCACCACCCAATACACCAGCGACTCCATTTCTGATCTCTTCAACTTTAAGAAAGTGGAAGATGGTGAGAATGCCCTCTTGAATCGTGCGGCTTACTACAAGGTAATCAACCAATGTAATTTCTATTTGGATCGTGTAGACACCATGGCCATGAAGCGCAACATTTATTACATGCGTAAGGAATGTGCTCAGGTGGAACTCATCCGTGCTTGGACTTACATGCAGTTGGTGCAGAACTATGGTCGTGTACCTTTCATCTCTGTTCCTGTTGATAATGCCAACACCGGTTGGGAAACCAATCCTGCTGAAGGTTGGATTGATGCAGACAACATCCTTGACAGCGACAAGCTCGGTGCCAGTGTGCTTCAGGCTCTCACTTACGAGCGTACTTATGGTCTTCCCGACTATTATTCGTTCAATACCGGTGCTGCCACCTTCTCACATCGTCAGACCATCTTCCCTGCAGACCTTGTTTTGGGCGACCTCTATTTGTTGCGTGGACGTAGCGGTGATTACGAAAAGGCAGCTCAGCATTATTATGAATATCTTTCAGAGTATCCTACAAACATGGGTACTACTGCTATGGCATCTTATAATACCTTTGAGCGAGACAATGACTTCTCATATATGCCTAATCCCTCAAAGTGGTTAGATGTATTCAAAGCTTCACACTCAACCGAAACTATGGATGTGCGTACTATTTTGCCTTCCGCTGCTAATGCATCGTTTGGTAAGGTACTCACTCGTTTGCCCGAAATCTATGGCTTTAAGGTTTCTTCTTCTACTAGTACTTCTGAGGGAAGTGAAGAGGGTACAACACAGTCTTCAGGTTCAATCTCTCTCACTGCTGATGAAGAATTGCGCCAATTGCAACCTTCAACAGGTTATGAGGCAATGTGTCTCCTTTATCCTTATCGTCACTACGAGTTTGGTGGCGCCATAGATGCTACAGGTACAGCCATTGCAACTGAAGTACATTATGGCGAAGTGGGTGATGCCCGTTTCCATGGTGCTGCTCCTTATTACAGAACAGAGGATAGCAAATTGCGCTTCATCAGCAAGTTCAGCATCCCCGGTATTGTTTCAACCGATGGTGAAGCTTATAATCCTGCTTTCACTTATCAGATTCCTGTTTATCGTTACACACAAGTGTTGCTCCGTTATGCAGAAGCCATCAACCGTGCCGGCTTCCCCCGCTATGCTTTCAGCATTTTGTGCGATGGTCTTAAGGGTGATACCGAAATGCCTCGTGTGATGACCGACTCTTTCGTGAATGTGAACGATGTCGACAGCACTATGCAGATTTTCCCCTATCTTGAGGAATTAGCTGAAGGTTACGCACAGCTCTCTGTTGACGAAGTGCGTCGTGCAGAAGGTATCGAATGGCTTAACTTTGCTTCTACTGACTGGGAAAACCACAAAGTGAATGGTGTTCACGAACGTGGATTTGGTAGCTCTAACAAGATCGACAGCCTCTATACTTACGAAAACGTAGTGTTGAAGCGTGTGGCTGAAGAAAAGGCTCGTGTTCAGGGTTCCGGTAATGTGGAAGCCATTTATTGCCGTCTGTTGAATGAAGCTGCCGAAGAAGGTTCTGAAGGCGAAGGTGAGGGAGAAGGTGAAGGCGAAGGAACAGAAATCGACCGCAGCGATTACACCATTCTGCCGGCTGCCGATCCTGAAGCTGCCAATATCGATGAAATCAATGCAGTTGAAACGCTCATTGCTGAGGAAATGGCTTACGAATTGGCATTCGAAGGTTTCCGTTTCTATGACCTCACTCGTATTGCTCGCCACAAGAACAATGACACCAGCCTTGCAGCCAATGCAGGTAGCGAATGGTTGGCTTGGATTATTTCTCGCCGTGGCTTAGGTCTGAAGCCTTACGAACAGCCTGAGGTGAAGGATAATGGCATCTATACCTTGTTGCTCGATCCCACCAACTGGTATCTCATGTCTCCCATCTATTGATTCTTGAGTCCTAATTCAGATAGGAAACATAAACAACGCAGTCCGCGCCAAGTGAGAAGCACTTGGCGCGGACTTTTTTAGTTGATGAATGCATAAGCATCTTAAAGTTTTTGCAGAATGGTCAGCGTAAATAAGTCAACCGTTGAAACGATGCCCCATCTCGCGAATTTTGCAGTTGACATAAGCACCCACGCCCAAAATGCTTCCGGCATAAAGCAGGCATTGGCCGAAAAACCAAAGCACGCTTTCGCTGATTTCTCCCAAGGGTGGAACACAAAAGCCGGCAACGGACAACAATGTGCCGCTTGTCAGCATGCCAATGGCGCTGCCCGTCTGCCAATGCTTCAGTCGCTTTTCGGGTTTTGCATGAAGCGGAAGACGAGTGAGAGGGTCGTTTCTCTCGGTTGTGTGTGAATGCTGCATCGAGGCCTGTTCCGTGTGCTGTGTGTTTGGAGTCTTCATGTGTTTGTATGTGTGGCAGGTGAAGAAAAATCAGGGACTGTCAGCCCTTTTACGGCCGGCAGTCCCTGTCCGGTGATGCCGCAACTTTTAATCCTTTCGGGTTAAGAAAAGTGCGTGATTACCTTATGGATTTTCTCATGCGGCATTTTGCCCTTCACCCTTAGGGGTGTCATAAACAGATGCCACACGTTGGAACGAAATGTCTGTAGCTCCCACTTTGAACGTGTTTTGCAGTGTTCCGCTGGGTGTGAACAGCACACGAATGGACTTGATGTTGTCGCTTTTCACCTCTTCGGCGGTAGCCGCTCCTTTGCCTCGCATCGAGAGTCGGAACGAGCCGAGGTCGCCCATACGCACACTGCGTCCGTCTTTCAGGTGATTGATAATCACTTGCTGCAGAGCCGCCAGGCATGCCACCACATCTGCGCGGGTCAGTGTGCAGTTCTGGCTTATCTCATCGGTGATGAGCTTGAGCGTACGTGCTTCGGGCGTTTCGGTGGTGGGGTAGTAGCTCACGGACTTGTCAACGGGGCTCTTGCGAGCGATTGCTTTGAATTTAATCATGGTTTTTTGTTTTGTTTGAAAGGTTAGTACTGCCGGCTCTCGGCGTGTTTTGGAGCCGGTGGTTGTCAGTAAGGAGTTCTGTGTGGTGAATTGTTTGCGCGCATAGCTTCAAGGAAATCTTCCGGACGATGTCCCATCGGCTTAACCACAATGCAAAAGTAGGAACTCCAAATTTTCTTGAATGCGTTGTTGACGCTTGTTGCGCAAAAAACGGTTTGAAAATTCCACGTAACATTCCGGAAATCAGAGAGTCAGAGGTTGTGGAAAGTTTTTTCTGAATTTATTTTTTTTGCGCACCGGTTTTACATTTCTCTATCGAATTTGGGAACTCATAAGGCTGAAGAAAAGAATCAAATTCAGCCGGCTCATCATCCATTTCTTATGGAATTGCTATGAAAGTGCGAGCGGCAAAAATCTAAACGCCTTGCAGAAAATTTTGCAAGCACTGCAGAAATTTCTAGACGCCTTGCAGATTTCTCCACTCGCAGAAGCCGTTTTTTTGATGTGCTTTTTCGGGTCTTGCAATCCTTTAACTACTTCACTGAACAGCGAGAACCCATTGATTTGATGTGCGTTCGCAGATGCAAAATGATTTCTGAGCATTCGTGGTTCCGGATAGATGCTCCTTCCGGCGCAGTGAAGTTTTCAGACAAAAAAGCGACGAACGGCAGTGCCGGATGTGCGAATCACCGCGTTTTGTGCAGCGGTCTTAAGTTATCTCTATGAAAAAATGGTAAAATATGCTTTATCATTTAGAAATATATTTCCTATATTTGCTTCGGCTTTGTGTGTCTTAGGTCATGCGAGGCCGGAATATCATTCCGAAAGCTCTTTCAGCCTGAAATGATTGAATAACGCAGCCGAAGCATCCTTGATGATGTGAAGATGGGCGTTTCAACGTTGATGAGGGTAAGAGAAATTTTCAACCGAAGAGAATAAATGTGAATATGGAATTTACAGCGAAACAAATAGCTGCCTATCTTGGCGGAACCGTGGAAGGCAATGACGATGCCGCAGTGAAAACCTTTGCTAAAATTGAGGAGGGTGTGCCCGGTGCCATATCGTTTCTTGCCAATGCCAAATACGAACACTATCTTTACGAGACAAAATCCAGCATAGTGCTGGTCAACCGCGACCTGCAGTTGCAGCGTCCCGTTTCTGCCACATTGGTGCGCGTGGACAATGCCTATGAGTGCATTGCTCGCTTGCTGAAACTTTATGAACACGCCATGGGCAAACGCGAAGGTGTGCATCCGTTGGCATGTATCGCACCCACGGCGACGGTGGGCGAGGGCTGTTACGTAGGTCCTTTTGCCTATATCGGTGAAAACGCCGTGGTGGGAGCCGGCACCCAGATTTATGCTCATGCAGTTATTGAAGAACGTGTGCAGGTGGGTGAGGGATGTATCATCTATCCCGGAGTATCTGTCTATCACGATTGTCGCATCGGCAACCGTGTCATCTTGCATTCCGGCTGTGTCATCGGTGCCGATGGCTTTGGCTTTGCACCTGCGGCTGAAGGCTATGAGAAAATTCCTCAAATAGGCATCGTTACCATTGAAGACGATGTTGAAATCGGTGCCAACGCTTGTGTTGACCGTTCGACCATGGGTTCCACCTTTGTGCGTCGAGGCGTGAAACTCGACAACCTGGTGCAAATTGCACACAATTGCGAGGTGGGAGAGAACACCGTGATGTCGGCGCAAGTGGGTGTGGCGGGTAGCACTAAAATCGGACGTTGGTGCATGTTTGGTGGCCAGGTGGGCATTGCCGGACATGCAGTTATCGGCGATCGCACTTACAGCGGTGCACAAGCCGGAATTGCCGGCAGTCTGCCCAAAGGCAATATCTCTGTGCAAGGAACGCCTGCCATCGAACATAAGAACTTTGCACGCTCCAGCGTGGTCTATAAGCATCTGCCGGAGATGTATGCAGAGTTCAACCGTATGAAGAAAGAAATTGAAGAACTAAAGAAAAAAATACAATAAACCATGTCTAAGCAGAAAACCCTGGGGGGAAGTTTCTCCCTCTTTGGCAAAGGATTGCACACGGGGCTTCCGCTCACCGTTACTTTCCAGCCTGCACCCGAAAACCACGGATATAAAATTCAGCGTATCGACCTTGAGGGGCAGCCCATCATCGAAGCCATTGCCGAAAACGTGATAGATACATCGCGTGGCACAGTGGTGGCCAAGGGAGAGGCACGTTGCAGCACCATTGAGCACGGCATGGCTGCACTCTATGCCATGGGAGTCGATAACTGTCTCATCACAGTGAACGGCCCCGAATTCCCCATTTTGGATGGTAGCTCCATCCTTTACGTAGAGAACATCCGAAAGGTGGGAATTGTTGAGCAAAGTGCGCCGAAGGACTACTACATTATTAAGAAAAAGGTAGAGTTTAAGGACGAAGCCACCGGATCGAGCATTGTCATCCTGCCCGATGATGATTTCAGCATCACGGCGATGATTGCTTTCGATTCGCAAATCCTGAACAGCCAGTTCGCGACACTTGATAATATGGACAACTTTGCCGAAGAGATAGCTTCGGCTCGCACTTTCGTTTTCGTTCGCGAAATCGAACCTCTGCTCAAAGCAGGTCTTATCAAGGGAGGCGACCTTGACAATGCCATCGTTATCTATGAGAACCAAATACCACAGGAGAGTCTTGACAAGTTGGCAGATACCATGCATGTGGAGCGAAAGGATGCCACGCAACTTGGTTATATCAACGACCGTCCTTTGGTGTGGCGCAACGAACCTGCCCGCCACAAGTTGCTTGACATAATCGGCGATATGGCACTTATAGGTAAGCCTATCAAAGGCCGGATTATCGCAACGCGTCCCGGACACACCATTAACAATAAGTTTGCTCGGCAGATGCGTCGCGAAATTCGGGCGCACAAAATCCAGGCTCCTCACTACGATCCCAACGACACACCGTTGATGGATGTACGTCGCATTCGGGAACTTCTGCCGCACCGTTATCCGATGCAACTTGTGGATAAGGTGGTTGAAATGGGCGCAGACTATATTGTGGCTGTGAAGAACGTAACTTCCAATGAAGAGTTTTTCCAAGGACACTTCCCCGGCGAACCCGTGATGCCCGGAGTGTTGCAAATCGAAGCCATGGCACAAAGTGGCGGACTGCTTGTGCTGAATTCCATAGAGGAACCGGAACGTTGGAGCACCTATTTCCTGCGTATCGACGATGTGAAATTCTCACGCAAAGTGGTACCCGGAGACACCTTGGTCTTCCGCGTCGAACTGATTGCCCCCATCCGACACGGCATCTCCACGATGCGCGGATTTGCCTTTGTGGGCGAAACAGTGGTAACCGAGGCTACATTTACGGCCCAAATACAGAAAAACAAGTAAAACACATTTCAAAAAAATGAGCAACATAAGTCCAATGGCCTACGTGCATCCCGAAGCTGTTATCGGCGAAGGATGTGAAATCGGTCCTTTTTGTTATATCGATAGCAATGTAGTCATCGGTGCCAACAACCGTTTGATGAACAGTGTAACCCTGCTTTCAGGCACTCGCATGGGAAGCGGAAATACCATATTCCCCGGAGCCGTGATTGGAGCCGTTCCCCAAGATTTGAAGTTCAAGGGCGAAGAAACAACTGCTGAAGTGGGCGACAACAACACCATTCGTGAAAATGTTACCATCAATCGTGGAACCGCCGCCAAGGGACGTACCGTCGTTGGTAGCAACAACTTGTTGATGGAAGGTATGCACGTGGCGCACGACGTGGTGGTTGGAAACGGCTGCATCATTGGTAATTCCACGAAGCTGGCCGGCGAAGTGGAAGTGGACGACTTTGCCATTATCAGTGGAGGCGTTCTCGTTCACCAGTTCTGCCACATCGGTAGTTATGTCATGGTGGGTGGTGGCACACGCACCAGCCAGGACATTCCTCCTTTTGTGATGGCGGCTCGCGAACCGGTGGCCTATTGTGGGCTGAACCTTGTGGGACTTCGCCGTCGCGGTTTCGCACCCGAACTCATCGAGAACATTCACAACACCTACCGCTTGCTTTATCAGCGCGGCAAGTTGAGAGCTGAGTGTTTGGGAGATATTCGTCGTGAAGTGCCGATGAGTCCCGAAATCGAGTATATACTTAAATTTGTTGAAGCTTCTACGCGTGGCATCATCAAATAAAGAAATATCAAATTCCCTTTCATGAAAATCCAAATAGGGTGAGGAAGACTCAACCCTGTGATATAATTATGTTATACAGAATTAAATTTATCTCAGACGAAGTGGAAGGTTTTCTCCGTGAGATCAAAATTGACGGAGATGCCACTTTCCTCGACCTGAATAAGGCGATACTCAAGTCGTGTGGCTATCCCGATGACCAAATGACTTCTTTCTTTCTTTGTGATGAAGAGTGGGAGCACCGCGAACAAATCACGCGTGAAGACATGGGCGTAGGCGATGTTGATGAGGATATTTACGTGATGGACGAATGCCATCTGCGTGATTTCATCGAGGACGAGGGACAAAAGTTGGAGTATGTGTTTGATCCGTTCTCAGAGCGTGTGTTCTATCTGAACGTGAAAGAAATTATCCCCGGGGAAAATCTGACAGATCCATTGGTGTCGCGTTCGCAAGGAGAGCCTCCTGTGCAATTGACAGACATGGATCTTTCGCCTGTCGTAACTCCGCAAAAAACGGGTTCCTCTTTGGATGAAGATGAGATGAGTGCGTTCTATGGAAACGATGATTTCGAAAGCGACGAATTTGATGTCGAAGGTTTTGAAATCAGTGATGGAAATCTATACGACGAATAACCGAAATCTTTATCGTGAAGACACTCATCACGCTACAAGGTCCGACAGGTGTCGGTAAGACAGAACTCAGCCTGCGTTTGGCTGAGTTTTTCGATACCTGTATCCTCAATGCAGATTCGCGGCAGGTCTATCGTGATATTCCCATTGGAACAGCTGCTCCCACCGAGGCCGAAAGACAGCGTGTGCCTCATCATTTTGTGGGAATGCTTGCATTGGACGACTATTACAGTGCGGCGCAGTATGAAAGCGATGTTTTGCAATTATTGAATGATGAAGTGTTTCCTCAAAAAGACATGGCCATTCTTTCCGGTGGTTCGATGATGTATGTCGATGCCGTTTGCAAAGGCATTGACGACATTCCCACCATTGATGCCGAGACGCGTGAAATGATGCGCGAACGTTATGAACGTGAGGGTTTGGAGCCTTTGGCCGAAGAGTTACGTTTGCTTGATCCGGACTATTATGCCGAGTGTGATATCCGCAATCCCAAACGTGTGGTCCATGCGTTGGAAATCTGTTATATGACCGGCCGAACTTACACCTCTTTCCGTGTGCGTCGAAAAGCATACCGTCCTTTTCGTATCATCAAAGTCGGACTTCAGCGTGAGCGTGAAGAACTCTACGACCGCATCAATCGGCGCGTTGACAGCATGATGCAGGATGGTTGGTTGGACGAAGCCCGACGCGTGTTGTCTTTTCGTCATTGCAATTCGCTCAACACCGTTGGCTACAAAGAACTTTTTAAGTATTTGGACGGTGAGTGGGAACTTGATTTTGCCTTAGAAAAAATCCGTCGTAACACTCGCGTTTATTCACGAAAACAGATGACATGGTTTCGGCGCGATGAGGAAGTCCGTTGGTTCCATCCGGAGGACGAAAACGGAATTCTCGATTATCTGCAAGCCGTCTTAAAAACTCCAGATTTGATACAATAATATATTTATACTTTCCGAAGATATGCCTTCCTCTTCTTTGTTCAAGCGTAAGCATTTTCTGATATTTTTCTCCCTGGTGGTGTTTTCTCTCTTTGTGGTGAAATGCGGCAATCCCAAGGTGGCACTTCCGCGTCTTGTGTCTCAAGTTGACAGCCTTGTGAAGAGAGAAACTGCAAAGCCCTTGGACAGTATCACGCGCCATAGCTTATATGTCGATTCGTTGTTGTTGCGTCCTCGCCCAGCACTTGTGCTGATCGATGCAAACGGGAAACCAATTAAAAACCGCGTTACGAGTGTGCGCAGCTTCAGTGAGTGCTTCCCCGACCTCAATGATGTGCAACTTGCCACTGCTCAGCGCATAGGCATCCCCTCAATTCAAGATCGTGAAGAGGCTGCGCGGCGAAAAGACGAGTTGGTGTATATAGGTGATAATCCTTTTTATTATGTTGAGGATTTATCACATTCAGTTCCTTATCTCGTTCCGCGTGCTGCCACATTGCTGACAGAAATTTCGCGTGCCTTTGTTGACTCTTTGGCTTCAAAAGGCTTGCCTTTTCATCGCATTGTTGTTTCGTCTGTGTTGCGAACACGCAAGGATATTGAGCGTTTGCGAACTCAGAATGTGAATGCCTCCGAAAACAGTTGCCATCAATATGGTACCACTTTCGATATAAATTATAATAAATATGAGCGAGTGTGCGATCCGGACGGACCTGCACAACCCGAAGAGTGGGGGGTAACACTCAAATCGGTGTTGGCAGAAGTTTTGGAGGACCAACGCCAATTGGGCACTTGTTATATACGTTACGAAGTTAAACAACCATGTTTTCACATCACAGCCCGGTGATGAGGAAGTGGATAAAAATATTTCCTATGTCAATAAGAAAATTTTTGCTCCTTTGGGGGCTGTTGTGCCTGGTTTCAATCGTATCGGCACAAGCACCGGCCGGATACTATAGTGCAGCTACCGGCAAGAAAGGTTCGGCGTTGAAAACTGCACTTTATGGAATCATTGCCGAACATACGGCTCGCAGTTATGATAACTTGTGGGATGATTTCAAGCAGACCGACAAGCGTGCAGACGGCAAGGTTTGGGATATGTATTCTGCTGTAACCAATTACACATTCGGCACCGACCAAGCCGGCAACTATAAGACCGAAGGCGACGTCTATAACCGCGAACATTCTTTCCCCAAGAGTTGGTTTGACGATGCCAAACCCATGTACACAGACTTGTTTCACCTTTATCCCACCGATGGTTATGTGAACGGTCGCCGTAGCAATTATCCTTATGGTGAGACTTCCAATCCCACGTGGACTTCGAAGAATGGTTGGAGCCGACTCGGTCCGTCCTCGACTCCCGGTTACACGGGTACGGTGTTCGAGCCGAACGATGAGTATAAGGGTGATTTGGCTCGTACCTACTTCTACATGGCGACGGCCTACGAAGATAAAATTGCAGGGTGGGATAGCGACATGCTTTCCGGCAACAGATACCCGGCTTATGCCTCATGGGCCATCACGATGTTGCTGCGTTGGGCTGCCGAAGATCCGGTCAGCCAAAAGGAAATCGACCGTAACAATGCCGTCTATGGCATTCAGAAAAACAGAAATCCTTATATCGATTATCCCGGCTTGGAGCAATATGTTTGGGGTGATAAGAAGACAGTGGCTTTCGACCCCGACAATTATCAAGAAGGCGGTTCGGGTAATCCGGATATTGATGCCGAAGCTCCTGAAACTCCTGTGTTCACACCTGCAGGCGGCGTTGTCAATCCCGGAACGGTGGTAACGATAACCACTCCCACAGAGGGGGCATACATCTACTACAAAGTGAACGATGAAGCCTACCAAGTGAATTATCCTCCGGTGGAAATCACTGTTGCAGGCCGCACCCAAATCACCGCTTATGCTCAGCGGAGCGGTTTGAAGAGTGCAGAAGTTTCTGCCACCTATCTGATGCCCGACACTGAGACCGGTGAAGGCGTGTATGTGTTGGCCGAAACATCTGATGTGCTTGTTGAAGGTGCCAAATGCCTGATTGTTTGCGAAAGCCACAATGTGGCCATGGCCGAACAAGGCAACAACATTCGTTCGTACGCATCGGTAGACATTTCAGACAAACGTATCACCACCGAGACGGGAGGAAAAGGTTTGCCCTATGCACTTACCATTGGCCGACAAGGAAGTCATTACACTTTCTACGATGCCATCGGTGGTTATTATCTGTCTCTGACTTCCTCCGACAACAAGCTGCACACCTCCACCGACCCCACAGAAGCAGATGCTCAATGGAGCGTTTCAATCACTTCAGGCAGCACTTTTATCAAGCACAGCACACGGAGCGATCGCAGCATTCAGTATAATGCCTCCTCACCGCGCTTTGCTTGCTACAAGAGTGCGCAGCGTCCCGTCAGCCTCTATGTTCGCAGCGATGCCACCGGCGGAGTGGCACTTCCTTTCGTGAAAACCGACAAAGTGAATGTCTGCACTCTTGATGGGCGTGTGGTGCGTTGCGGCGTGCCGGCAGCCACGGCTTTGGTAGGTTTACCCTCCGGCCTTTACATTGTGGGAGGAACCAAGGTGATTGTGCGATAAAGAAACCCTTATCAAGAAAAAAGAAGCATCATGGCATACAAACAGGAAAGCATCAAACCTTACGATGGCAACGAATCCAAGGGGGTGCAAGTGGCTCGTATGTTCGACAACATTGCACACAGCTACGACCGATTGAATCATTGGCTCTCTTTCGGGGTTGATAAGCATTGGCGCAATGCCGCCATTCGTTCGCTGAAGCCTTTTGCACCTCGTCGCATCTTGGATGTGGCCACCGGAACTGGTGATTTTGCTTTGCTCTCGGCTCGCAAGTTGCAGCCCGAGCATTTGTTGGGGGTCGACATCTCTGAAGGTATGTTGGCTGTGGGCCGAAAAAAAGTGAAAGAGGCTGGAATGGAGGCTGTCATTGAGTTTTGTAAAGACGACTGTATGGCGTTGAACTTGCCTAATGCCTCTTTCGATGCCGTAACCGTGGCTTACGGAGTGCGCAACTTCGAGAATTTGGAAAACGGCTTGCGCGAAATGCTTCGGGTGTTGCGCCCGGAGGGCCGTCTTGTGATTATCGAACTCACTTCGCCCGTGCATTTTCCGATGAAACAGCTGTTTTGGCTCTACTCCCATGTGTTGATGCCCTTGTTGGGCCGCCTTATCAGTTGCGATAGCAAAGCTTACAGTTATCTGCCGGCTACGATGGAAGCCTTTCCGCAGGGAGAAGTGATGCGTGAAGTGCTGCAACGTGTGGGATTTGCCGAGGTGGAATTTCGTCGTTTCACTTTTGGATTGAGTACGCTCTATACCGCTGCAGCACCGAAGCGAGGCGCATAATTTGCGGTGTTTTTATATGGACGGGAAGTGCTGTGGCACTTTTCGTCTGTGTTTTTTTTAGTGTTTTCTTCTTTATGGAAAAAAAATCAACCATATTTTCAAATTCACACATGCCCGAGGCCGATCACTACGGGCTTGTGGGTTATCCCTTGGGGCATAGTTTTTCAGCTTCGTTCTTTTCCGAAAAGTTCCGTAACGAGAGCATCGATGCTCGTTATGATAACTATGAAATGCCCACTGTGGACGGGCTCCGTCGTTTGGTGGATGAAGATGTGAAGTTGCGTGGGCTGAACGTAACTATCCCTCACAAACAAGCCGTTATCCCTTTGCTCGATGTGTTGAGCGCCGAGGCACGTGCCATCGGTGCCGTGAATGTGATACGCATCCGTCGTGATGAGGCCGGGGATGCCGTGCTCGAAGGCCACAACAGCGATGTGGTGGGTTTTGTTGACTCGCTTCGCCCTTTGTTGTGCGAACATCATTGCCGGGCTTTGGTGTTAGGCACCGGCGGAGCCTCACGTGCCATTGTTCACGGCCTGCGCAGTCTCGGCATTCATCCCACTTATGTGAGTCGCACACCGGGTGAAGGAATGCTGACCTATGCCGAGCTCACGCCTGAAGTGATGGCCGAAAATACGGTCATCGTCAACTGCTCGCCTGTGGGCATGTCGCCTCACACGGACAAGTGCCCCGACATTCCTTATCACCTGCTCACGTCGCTCCACTTGCTTTACGATTTGGTTTACAACCCGCTCGAAACACGCTTCCTCGCTTTGGGACGCGAGCAAGGGGCGGTGGTGAAAAACGGACTTGAGATGTTGCATTTGCAGGCCTTGGCAGCGTGGGACATCTGGCAGCAGGAGTGAGCTCATAAGCCGTTCGGGAAAGTTGTCGGGCAAGGTTCGAAAATATATGCCTATTCCCGATAAATCTGCAGTGCTTGTAAAATTTTCTACAAGCACTGCAGATTTTTTTTGCAAGCACTGTAAATTTTTGCCTTCTGCAACCTCTTTTTTTCGACAAAGTGTCAGCATTTTTACGTTCCTAACCCATCATAATCTCACTACAGATCAAAAAACATCCGGTGCACTTCTGAAAGTCTGCCGAATGTCGTATCTTTGTACACAAGGCCGTCGGCAGAGCGAGAAAACCATAAGCGCCAACAGGCAAAACGTGTTTTAAACTCCGTTTTCCGACCAACCAAACGGTCTGTGCGTGCCGGCGAACTTCTAAATCCATCAGAAAATTACAAACAAACATACATCACTATGGACCCTAAGCAGAGATACATGATGCGCGGTGTGAGCGCTATGAAAGAGGATGTGCACAATGCCATCAAGAACATAGATAAAGGTATATTCCCACAAGCTTTTTGTAAAATCATTCCCGACATTCTCGGGGGCGATCCGGAATATTGCAACATCATGCATGCCGATGGCGCCGGCACGAAGTCGAGTCTGGCATACATGTATTGGAAAGAAACGGGCGACCTGTCCGTATGGAAAGGCATTGCGCAAGATGCTCTCATTATGAACACCGATGACCTGCTGTGTGTGGGTGCTGTCGATAACATCCTTGTGTCGAGCACCATCGGGCGTAACAAAATGCTCATTCCCGGCGAAGTGATTTCGGCCATCATCAACGGCACCGACGAATTGCTGCAGCAAATGCGCGACATGGGTGTGGGCATTTATGCCACCGGTGGCGAAACCGCCGATGTGGGCGATTTGGTGCGCACCATCATTGTTGACAGCACCGTTACCTGTCGCATGAAGCGCAGCGATGTGATTGATAATGCCAACATCCGTCCGGGCGATGTCATTGTGGGACTTTCGTCTTCAGGACAGGCCACCTACGAAACCGGCTACAATGGCGGTATGGGCAGCAATGGTCTGACCTCTGCTCGCCACGATGTGTTCAGCAAGTATCTTGCGGAGAAATATCCCGAGAGCTACGATAAAGCTGTGCCCGAAGAGCTTGTGTATAGCGGCAGCTACCGCCTGACCGATGCTGTTGAGGGTTCGCCCATTGATGCCGGCCGTCTGGTGCTTTCGCCGACGCGCACTTATGCTCCGGTGGTGAAACGCCTGCTCGACGAGTTGCGTCCCGAAATTCATGGTATGGTGCACTGCACCGGTGGAGCGCAGACCAAGGTGTTGCACTTCGTGGGCGAGAACTGCAAGGTCATCAAAGACAACATGTTCCCCGTTCCCCCGCTCTTCAAGGCCATTGCGCAGGAAAGCGGTACCGACTGGGCTGAAATGTACAAGGTGTTCAACATGGGCCACCGCCTGGAGGTATATCTTGCCCCCGAACATGCACAAACCGTTATCGACATCAGCCGCAGCTTCAACATCGATGCTCAGATTGTGGGACGCATCGAGGAAGGTCCGCGTTCGCTGACCATCAAGAGTGAATTCGGTGAATTTAATTATTAAAGCCTTGCTTATAATATTATCTCAAGTGATGAAAGCTAAGAAAACCTTTCTCGCACTCTCGATTGCTGTGGCAGCATTGGTAGGTGCAGAGCAGATTCAAGTGCAAGCACAGCCCGTGGTGCATCCTCCTTTGGGCAAGACGGCCGAAGCCACCGATGGTTCGCTGAAACTCACCCTCGTGGGTAAGCGTCAGAACTTTGGCGGCACACGAGATACTCGCGATGATGCCATCAACTCTCCGAAGTCTGCCAACGTGCATCCCGACAATAAGAAGTATTACGTCAATTCTTTGGAAGGCGGTACGACAGTTGTGTTCGAGATGGGCACCAACCGTCGCCTGAAGGTGATCAACCATCGCTTCAGTCAAGCCACTGATCACTTGTGGGGCGAATCTTCTTCACTCTATCCCTACACACACTACCCCAAGAGCAATACTTTCATGGGCAAGCCCGTGGAGAGCACTTTCAGTCATGGCGGTCGCTACTTGTGGGTGCCGTATTACCGACGCAGTTACGACATCAACGCACAGGATCCCTCGGCGTTGGCCGTCATTGATACGGAAACCGACGAGATTGTCCGAATGATGGAAACGGGTCCGCTGCCCAAGATGATTGCGACATCAAACGACGGAAAGCACATCGCAATTTCGCACTGGGGCAACAACACCGTGGGCATTGTAAACATCGAATCGCCCGACCCTATGGAGTGGAAGCACACCGACCTCTTGGTGGTCGACTATGTCTTGCCGCTCAACTATAGCAAGTTTGTGCCCGTTGATCGTGATAGCGGAAGCGGCTATGCTCTGCGTGGCACCGTTTTCACGCCCGATGACCGTTTCTTGCTGGTGGGCTGCATGGGCGGCGGTGGAGGTATCGCTGTCATCGACATGCAGACAAAAACCTATCTCGGACGCGTGCTTGGCATGATGTCCGGCGTGCGACACCTCATCATCGTGGGCGATTATCTCTACTTGAGTGTGAACAGCCGGGGCTACGTGCAGCGTATAAAACTCGCCGATTTCATCAACGCAGCTACCAACATGACGGGTAAAACTGCGACGCTCCATGGTTGGGAAAACTGCAAGGTGGGTCAGGGAGCACGCACCATTGAAGCATCTCCCAGCGGTAGATACATCTTTGCGGCTTGCAACAACGTGAGCACCCTCTATGTGGTCGATACCCGCACCATGAAGACGATAGCCACCATTCCCGTGGATTCTTATCCCGTCGGATTGGATGTTTCTGAGGATGGCCGTTATGTCATCGTTACTTCACAAGGTCGCAAAGGCCGTGGCGGAAATGCTGTGAACATTTACGAAGTGGAGTATGCCGAGCCCGAAGTGGCTCCGGCGCGTCCGGTAGTCTTGGCAGACAGTGCAGCCGTTCCCACTGACAGCCTGAACGTTGTTGGAGCACTTGAGGGAAAGGCTTATTCCGGCGAAGATTCGCTTCCGTGGCTTTTGGGCTTGGGCGGAGGCGGTCTGCTGATGGCCGGCGGTGTTTGGGCGTGGCGCAAAAAAGCATCTAAATAATTATAAAAGGTAGAAAGAAAATCAGAATATGGTAGAAGGTAACAACACCTTGCTGACAAAACTTGAGGGATTGCAGTCGCGCTTTGAGGAAGTGGGAACGCTCATCACCGACCCCAATGTCATTGCCGACCAACAGCGTTATGTGCGATTGACCAAAGAGTATAAGGACTTGGAAGACTTGATGGCGGCACGCAAGGAGTATGAAACGCTTTTGTCAAACTTGGGCGAAGCAAAATTTGTGCTCCACAACGAGGACGATGCCGACATGAAGGAAATGGCAAGAGAGGAGATAGCTGCCTGCGAAAGCCGCATCCCGGAATTGGAAGAGGAAATCAAACTCATGCTTGTGCCGAAAGACCCCGAAGATGCCAAGAATGCCATTCTCGAAATCCGTGGCGGAACGGGTGGCGATGAGGCTGCCATCTTTGCCGGCGACTTGTTCCGCATGTACACCAAGTATTGCGAAACCAAGGGTTGGAAGCTGGAAGTGAGCAGTGCCAACGAAGGTGCGGCCGGCGGATTCAAGGAAATCGTCTGCTCGGTTACGGGAGCGGACGTCTATGGCACGTTGAAATATGAGAGTGGTGTGCACCGCGTGCAGCGTGTTCCGGCCACCGAAACCCAAGGCCGTGTGCACACCTCGGCAGCCACCGTTGCCGTGTTGCCGGAGGCAGAAGCCTTCGACGTGGAGATACACGAAGGACTCATCAAGTGGGATACTTTCCGCTCGAGTGGTGCTGGTGGGCAAAACGTCAACAAAGTGGAGAGCGGCGTGCGCTTGCGTTATCCTTGGAAGAATCCGAACACGGGTGAGGAGGAAGAAATTCTGATTGAGTGTACCGAAACTCGTGACCAACCGAAGAACAAGGAGCGAGCCTTGGCGCGTCTTCGCACCTTTATCTACGACCGCGAGCATCAGAAGTATACCGACGACATAGCCTCTCGCCGCAAATCCTTGGTATCTACGGGCGACCGTTCGGCCAAGATACGCACCTACAACTACCCTCAGGGGCGCATCACAGACCATCGCATCAATTACACCATCTATAACCTCGGCGCGTTCATGGATGGCGATATTCAGGATTGCCTTGATCATCTCATTGTGGCCGAAAACGCTGAACGCCTGAAGGAGGCAGAGATGTAGCGAAAGGAGCGAAAACAAAACATAAGAAAGGCGGACAAATGCTGAGTGCGTTTGTCCGCCTTTCTTGTGCTTTTCGGAAAATCAAGAAGCGCGTTGTGCGAAACTCATCTCGCTGGGGCAGCCTTATTCAATGGGCCGGCCACGATAGAAGTCGAGCACTTTCAGACTGAACACGTATTGATAATGCGCCGTGATGCGTTGGTGAGCTGCCGCCAGGCTCTTGGTGCGTGCTTCCTCGAATTCGGTGGTGTTGGCTTTGCCCGCTTCAAACTTGCGAGTGGTGAGTGTCAGAGCATCGGTGGCAGCTTGCTCGGCGGCGATGGATGCTGTGAGTTTCTCGCGAGCGGAGAGTGCGTTGTACCACGCTTGCTGAATTTCCTTGAACAAGTTTTTCTTGGTCTGTTCCGACTGCCAGAAACGGCTCTCGCGTTCGATGCGTGCCTGTCGCACATTGTTGCGAGTGCTGAAGCGGTCGAAGAGAGGGATGCTCAGGCTCAGTCCCACGTACTTGCTGAAGTTGTCTTTCAGCTGTCGGCCGAAAGGATTGCTGTCAAATCCCGGACTTTTGTAGTAGGACGTTCCGAGTCCGGCATTCAGACTCAGGCTCGGCCAGTAGCTGCTGCGTGCTGCGCGGATGCCTTGTTCGGCACTCTGGATGCGCAGGCTGTCGGCCTCAATCTCAGGGCGAAGACACAAGGCTTCCTCATAGATGCTTTGCGGTGTGCCCGTAATGTCGTGTGAGGTTTGTCGGGTGGTGTTGATAATGTTGAGGCTGTCGGGCGATGGCATCTCGATGAGTTGGCTCAGCGAGAGCTGTGCCATGCGAGCCGCGTTACGATTTTCGACCAGTGCCAATTCATCTTGTGCCACCACGCTGCGAGCCTGCGACAGCTCCACGCCGGCAGCTTTGCCCAGTCGGGCGAGTGATTCAAGGCGTTCCAGTTGGTGGCGGCTCAGGACCAATTGCTCTTCGGCCTTGGTGCAAAAATCCTGTTGGCACAACACCTCCAAGTAAGCCTGTGCCACTTGCAACGAAAGGTTTTCGCGTAGCCGTGCCAGGTCTGCCGTGGCAGCCTGGAGGTTCAGCGCAGCTTGTTTGCGCTGTGCCGTGATGCGGCCACCCGTGAAGAGCGGCATCGAAGCGCCGACACTCAAACTTGTGGTGTAGGTGTTGCGGTCCACATACACGTTCTGTGCCGACAGTGCGCGTCCGAAGTTGAAGTTCTGGCTCACACCGGCATCCACATTGGGCATCCATGCGTTGCGGGATGTGTTGAGTGAAACCTCCTGTGAGCGGACTGTGTTTTCCTGCAATTTCACGTCCACGTTGCGTGCCGTGGCATGCTCGATGCATTGGCGCAGCGTCATCGACGTTTGTGCTTGAAGTCCACCGGCGGCGGTGATAAAAATGAGCAGGCTTGTCAGTGTCTTATTCATGGTGAAAAGCGAGTGTCTGAGAATGGATTGTATTTTTCAGTAAAGCACAATGCAGTTCTTTAGCGTGCTTGGTTGTTGATTTGAAGTGCTTCCGGGTGTTGTCGGAAAGCCGTTTGTGAGGCATCCGCAGTGCTTCTTGTTTAATTATCATGCGGATGATAATGTCTTCTCATGCGGATGATAATTTCGTTTCATGCAGATGAAAGGTTTGTTTCATGCGGATGATAATTCGGTGAGAAGCCGTTTCGATGTCTCTTGAAAGCCGTTTCGATGTTTCTTAGAAGCCTTATGGATGTTTGAAAACTGCTTTCTTGTTGTTGGGAGATTGCACCGTGATGAGATTGCCGCGCACCTGTTCGCCTCCCTTCAAGCCTGAGAGAATCTCGATGTGGATACCGTCGGACAGACCGGTCTTTACGGCGCGGCGGCTGAAGGTCTGTGGGGTGGGAGAGGTAAGCACGTGAACGAAAGCACTGTCGCCCACAAATTCGATGGCTCCTTCGGGCACTGAAAGCACGTTTCGGCGTTCTTCCAAAACGATTTCGGCGTTGGCACTATAGCCTGCACGGATATTCACTCCCGAGGGCAGGGCGAGTGCTCCCTTTATCTCGAATTGGTTGGCTTGTCCGGCCGTGGTCGAAACCTTGGGTGAGATATACTCCAATGTGGCGGCAAATTCGTGGCCGGTCAGTGCACCGATGCTCACCTTCATCTTCATTCCTTCGTGCAGGCGGGCCACTTCTGTTTCGTCGATGCTGCCTTTGAAGATGAGCCGGCTCATATCTGCCACCGAAGCAACGGTGGTTCCGTCGTTGAAGGTGTTGCTCATGATGACCGAGTTACCCACCTTCACCGGCACATCGAGCACCAAGCCGTCGATGGTCGAACGTACCAATGTGGTGCTGAAGTTGGCACCCGCGGCGGCTACACCGTCGCGCACAATCTGCAGTGCCTCAATGGCCGATGCCTTTTCCTCGTGTGCCTGTTGGTAGGCCAATTGTGCCTTTTCAAACTCTTCGGCACTCACCAGCTTCTCTTCGTAGAGCTGCTGCATACGTCCGAAGTCGGTTTCCTGTTGTTGCAAGTTGAGTTGTGCCAATCGCACACGGGCTTCGGCCGAACTGAGTTGCCCCATGTCGGGGATTACCTTGATTTTGGCAATCACATCGCCCGAGCGCACCACGTCGCCGGCTTGTTTGTGAAGTTCGGCAATGATGCCCGAAATCTGTGGTTTGATGAGCACCTCGTCGCGCGGCTCGATGGTGCCCGTAACGATGGTGGTGCGGCTCAGGTTGCGCCGTTCGGCTTTCAGCAGTTCGTAGGTCTGCACCTCGGGCTGCGATTTTTTGTAAAGAAAAACAAAGGTACCGATGACCACAAGGCCACCAAGGATGAGCAAAACGATTTTGAAAAACCGTCGAAGGCTCTTCCCGAAATTGCGTTGACGCTTGGGAGCAGTCGGTGTGCTCTCTGAAGGATGTGTGTTCATATCCGTGATGTTTTATGTTTGTTCCTGAATGATGGTTATTCGTCTCTGATGGCCTCAATCGGCTTGATGGCCAAAGCGCGTAGCGAGGGCGCAATGCCGGCCGCACTGCCCAAGAGGCAGAGAACCGCCGTGGCTCCGATGGCTGTGCCGAACGACATTTGGAACGAGGCTTCCATGCCCTGGGCAAGCAGAACCGTTTCGACACCTTGCAGCAGCAAAACCGCAAAGACGATGCCCGACATGCCGGCCAGCACCGTGAGCACCATGCTCTCGGCCATGATTTGTGTGAGAATGTGTCTCGGATGTGCCCCGATGGCACGGCGGATACCTATTTCTGCCGTTCGCTCGCGCACCGTTACCATCATGATGTTGCTCACCCCGATGGCACCGCTCAGCAATGTGCCCAGACCGATGAGCCACACCAATGTGTCGATGCCGGCAAAGAGACTGTCAATCATCTGAAACATAGCTTCCATATTGATAAGCAGTATGGCACGCTTGTCGTCGGGAGCCAAGGTGTGTGCTTTGCGTAGCGTCTCTTCCACAAGGGGAGTCAACTCCGTGATGGTGTGCCCTCGGCGAGCTGTGAAGCCAATGCTCTCGATGGTAGTGCCTTTGTTGTAGAGCCGAGCAAAGGTGGAATAGGGTATAATCACTGTGCTTTCGGCCGAACCCATGATGCCGATGTTGCTCGACATCTTGCTGACACCCACCACCTGATAATAGATGCCGCCGACGCAGATAAATTGGCCGCAAGGGTTATCGATGTCGGGAAAAAGGGTTTCCCAAATTCGTTTGCCGATGACGCAAACTTTGCGATAGGTCTGTACATCGCTGTCGTTGAGAAAACGGCCCTGCGTGATGTGTGGATCCTCGATGTTGGCGTATTCCGGCAAAACGCCTTTGAGTGTGGCGTTGGTGGAATGGTGGTTGCGAGTGGCTGTCTGCCCCCAGGCTCCCATGATGGGCGTTACGGTTTCCAGGGCAGGCACACGGCGTTTCAGCAAATCCACGTCGCTGATTTGCAAGTTCCATTCGCGGCCGCTCTTGAAGCCTCCGTAGGCTTTCGCTGCCTTTCCTTTCATCACAAAACCCGAGTTCTGCGCCAATCCCTCGAAGTTGGAAGCCATCAGCTTGCGAAGCCCGTCGCCGCCCCCCATGAGGAACACCAGCATGAACACACCCCAAAAGATGCCGAAGGCCGTGAGCAGACTTCGCGACTTGTTGCGGGTGATGGTTTGCAGTATTTCCTGCCATTTATCAAGGTCGAACATATCTCAGAATGCGGTTTGCGTGATGGTGAATAGTATATATATAAATGTATAGGCCGTCGGTGTTATCTGGCGTTGAGAGCCTCCACGGGTTTGACGCGCACGGCTTTTCGTGCCGGCACAAATCCGGCCACCAATCCGGCCACCACAAGCACAAGGAGTGCTTGCACAGCTATGCCGAGATCCACCGTGGGGTTGAGGAATACTTCCATTTTCATGTCCGCTACTTCCATGGCTTTCGTGCCGGCCACCACGTTCAGCCATTCGGTGGCAGCAATGCCGGCCACCATGCCTATGTATCCGAAAAAGGCGGTGATGATGATGCTCTCAGCCATCACGCTGCGCAGAATGCTCCATGGCCGTGCGCCCAGTGCTTTGCGTATGCCGAATTCGTGTGTCCGCTCTTTCACGGTGATGAGCATGATGTTTGATACTCCCACCACGCCGCTCAGCAAAGTGAGTAGGCCGATGAACCAAAGGGCGTTGCGGAGAATGGACATGGCTTTGGCCGTTTCCTCTGCACCGCGTGCACTGTTCCACATCCATAGTGCCTTTTCGTCAGTGGGGTCAAACCGGTGGCGCGCGGCAAGTGCACGTCGCAGGTCCGAACGCAGAATGCTGTCGCCTTCGACAGACGCCGCGTTGTGTGTTTGAAGCAAAATGGTCGGTACGTTGTTGCCTTGGTTGTATATGGTTTGGAGCGTGGTGAACGGTGTATGGGCTTGCATTTCTCCCATTTCGCCTTTGTCGGCATAGACTCCCACAATTCTGTAGGCCGCTCCGTCGGCGCTGACAATCTTTCCGATGGCTTGCGCCGGGCTTCCGCAAAGATCGGTGGCCACTCTTTCGCCCAGCACAAGCACTCGGCGGCGTTCCTGCATATCGATGGCGTTGATGTAACGACCGGCCACGAGTTTCATCTTGCGGATGCTGAAGTTTTCAGGATAGTGCCCGACAAGCGAGCCGGTGCTTGTGTTTTCGCCGTAGCTGATGGTGATGGTTTGCGAAGCCGAGCCGGTGGCTGCCATGACCCTGCTGCGTCCTGCCTGTCGCGACAAGGGAATATCGCGTGCCTCGAAGCGGATGCTGCGCCCCTCTTCCAAACCCTCGAAAGGCTTGGAGGTAATTCCGGGTGAGAGTTGCATCACGTTGAGTGCCATCTGACCGGAGTTTTTCTCGAAGGCGTGAATCAGTCCGTTGCCTGCACCGAGCAGAAAGATGAGCAGGAAAATTCCTACACTCACCGAAAGTCCGGTTAGCGCAGTGCGCAGTTTGTTGCGCATGAGGCTTGCAAAAATCTCTCTCCACATAGGCTATTTCATCAAGTCGCCGAAAGGATTGTCCGAGGGATGTAAATTTTCCTCGATGCTCTCAATCACTCCGTCCTTGAGGTGTACGATTTTCTTCGTGCGGTAGGCCACACCGCTTTCGTGTGTTACGATAATGACCGTCATGCCTTCAGCATTCAGTTCGGTGAGGAGTTGCATCACTTCTGCTGATGTGTGGCTGTCGAGTGCGCCGGTTGGTTCGTCGGCCAGGATGATGCGCGGTTTTGTGATAAGTGCTCGGGCGATGGCTACACGCTGCTTCTGTCCGCCCGAAAGCTCGTTGGGAAGATGGTGTGCCCATTCGCGCAATCCCAAACGCTCCAGATGTTCCAGCGCAAGGGCATTGCGTTTTTTGCGGCTCACTCCCTGATAATAGAGCGGCAGTGCCACATTTTCCAAAGCGTTTTTGTAAGGAATGAGATTGAAGTTCTGAAAAATAAAACCAATCATGCGGTTGCGCAAATCGGCTGCCCGACTTTCGCTTAGGTTCTTGATGGGTTGCCCGTCGAGGATGTATTCTCCTTCGTCGTAATTATCAAGAATGCCGAGGATGTTCAGCAAGGTGCTCTTGCCCGAACCACTGGCTCCCATGATGCTCACAAATTCGCCCGGAGCGATGTCGAGTGTGATACCTCGAAGCACGTGCAGCGGTGCTGCTCCTTGATAGGTTTTATGCAGATTTTGCAGGTGTAGCATGGCTTTTCCGAATTATTGATCCACGTTGCCCACTCCGGAAACTTCGATGCTCTTTTTGCCGGTTACCTTCAAGGATTTGATGTCTACGTTTCCGGCTCCCGAGACCTTGATTTCGGTATCTTGGCATTGGCCCACAGCCAACACATTGGCTGCTCCGGCTACTGCAACATTGAACTGCTGCGTTGTGATCTGGTGTAGGTTGATGTCGGCAGCACCGCTCACGGCGATGGAGAGGGAAGGGCAATTGAGCGAACGGCTCTTGAGGCAACTGCCACCGGCTGCGGCGATGTGCAGGTCGTTGGCCAATGTGAGGCTGTCCATTTCAAGCGTTACGCTACCCTCTGCCGCAATGTTTCTGATGCTCGGTGCGTAAATGTCGACAAACATAAAGTCGGTTTCGCCCAATGCTTCTTCAATGGGGTCGTGCAGGCGGAGCGTGCTGTCGTTCACAGATATTTCCAGCCGGTTCAGCACGTCGGACAAACTGCGCAGGCGAATGTGTGGTGTGCTTGTGCTGTCGATGTGAAAGGTGATGTGCGCCACGCCGCGCAGATCGAGACTTTCAAAAGCCGATAGGGTGTGTTCCTTGGTGATGAAATCGGTGGTGTCGATGCATTGGTTGTAGTCCAAAACCTGTCCCAATTGTTTACTGAAGAAGCCTACGCATGAGGTTGTGGTGCATAGCATCAGGCAGAGGCCGATGATGAGGATGGGAAGTTGTTTCATGATGTTTTGTAGTTTGTTCAGAAGTTCGTCTTCGCTGATGTCGAGTTGTTTCATGCGTTGTGCGATGGTGGGCAGGTGTTGTTCGAAAAAGTCGGTGCGTCGTCCCTCTTTGATGAGGCAGATGCCGTCAGCTCCCACGAAGTATCCCATGCCACGCTTGGTATATATAATACCTTGCGCAGAGAGCAGGTCGTAGGCACGCACCGTTGTGTTTACGTTCACGCCGAGCAGCCCCGAGTAGTCGCGCACGCCGGGAATACGCTCGTCTGTGCCATATTTCCCTGCCAAGATTTCGTCCGCCAAACGTTCTGCAATCTGTATGTATATAGGTTGTCCGTCTTTAAAATTCATTTACGGATGTTTTTGCGATGTGTCAGTATGAAAGTAGAGCTTGTCAGGTGTTCAGCGCTTGGATTTGCGCAGTTCCCACCAGCGGTGGCCGATGATCTGTGTGCGGCCAAAGATACGATATGACAAGAATATGTTCACAAAACACAAGATTAAGAATATGAAAATAAGAATAAAAATATAGAGCGGTGCTTCTGCTTTGTTCAAATTGTACTCAATGGAAAGGGTGTTGCCACAAATATCCACGATAAAGGCCGAGAGTGAGAAGAAGAGTCCCCAAGCAATGCAGAGCGAAAGCACGGTGAGAATGAGTGGTCGCTTGCGGAAAATGCTGCTGCCGAGAAGAAAAGTGGAACCCGTCCATGGAAATAACAACACAAGGAATAAAATTTTGCTTAAGTCCTTTATGTTCCATGTGGTCTGCGCAAACAGTTGGTAGATATTGGAGCAGCAACGGCCGAGATGTTCGGACATGTGCTTTCCAATCAACGGATAGTGTTCCTCTGTGGGGAGCAAAAGAATGTAACGGGTGAGGTCGGCTGCAAAGATGGCAATGATGCTTCCTACCCACCAAATGATGGAATAGATAAGCACGTTCGAAACAAACTTTTCGCACTTGGTGGCCGGTAGCATGAGGTGTCCGGTGCGTTTGGCTTGGGTGTTTAGACAACAGAAAGTGTAGCTTGTGCCCACGATAGCCCATAGGTAGAAGAGGCAGGATGTGATATCGCAAGTTTGTCTCAATTGTGCGTCTACGAAGTGGCTTCGGTTGGAGTATTCCAAGAAGTCGGAAGTGTCAATCCACAAGATGAACATTTCCAAAATCAGTATGGCGATGTAGAAAAGACCGATGTATTTGAAATGACTCTTCCAATTCTCAAAGAGGTCGCGGCGCAACAGGAGTGTGAATCGTTGCAGGCTGAAATTCTTCATTTGTGATACGATTTAAGTAAGGTGAGGAGTATTTCTATTCTCGTCGGAGCAGATGATTTCTGCCAAATCCGGTCGGTTGATTATTGCATTGAAAAGTAAT
This sequence comes from Bacteroidaceae bacterium, assembly GCA_017547385.1. Lineage (GTDB taxonomy): Bacteria > Bacteroidota > Bacteroidia > Bacteroidales > Bacteroidaceae > Alloprevotella. The sequence goes on along the minus strand of JAFYPU010000022.1, from coordinate 12,837 downwards.
TCCAAGTTGAGTTGCGTGTCTTTGCCTTGCGTGTTACGGCACACGCAGGCCATACCCGAAAGGGTGGGTTCGGCATAAATCACGCCATCCGCTTCGCCCGGTGTGCGCATCTCGAAATTGAGATTTCGGCATACGTCAGCGGTGGAGGCATCGAGGCGCAAAGCATTGCCGTCAAGCATCAGGATGTGGTCGATGAGCATGTCCACATCGCGCACTTGGTGAGTGGAGATGACAATGCTTCGTTCGTCGCTCATGCTGCGTGCCACGACGCTGCGAAACTGGCTTTTCGAGGGAATGTCTAAGCCGTTGGTGGGTTCGTCCATCAGCAACAGGCGTGTGCCGGTGGCAAGGGCAAAACTCAGAAACGCTTTCTTGCGTTGTCCCATGGAGAGGCGACCCAGGTGCAGAGCTTCGGGCAGGTTGAACTCACGAAGACATTCTGCGAGCAGGGTATGGTCGAACTTAGGATAGAACGGCGCGTTCAGTTTGACGTATTGGCTGAGCGTGATGTCGGGGAGTTCGAATTCCTCGGGCACAAGAAAAATATCCTGCAAGGTCTCTATGGAGCGCAGGCGTGTTTTTCGTCCCTCGAAAGTCAGCGTGCCTTTTTGCGGAAAGAGCAATCCGGCGATGAGATAGAGCAGTGTGCTCTTGCCCGTGCCATTCTTACCCAACAGGCCGTATATTCTGCCGGGTTCGAGTTGCATCGACAGATTTTGCAACACGTTGGGGCAGTGTCTCCCATAGGAGAAAATGATTTCTTTGGCTTCAATCATCTTTTTAATTGGTGTAATAGTTTAATAGTACACCGCAAAAGTAATTCTCTTGTGCTTCTCCACAAAATAAATCGGCAATTTTTTTTCGTCAGACAGCGAAAAAAGTTCTTTTGTTAGCCTTTGGGCTTGGTATAGCGTGTTTTTGAAAACGTCTGTATACTTTATAAATAGATGCGCGAGCGTACGCGTATGCCCGCGCAGGGACTTTGGAAAACAGAGGAGGCTTTGTAGGAAAATCTGCACGGCGTTTAGAAAATTCTGCAGTGCTTGTAGAATTTTCTAAACGCCGTGTAAATTTTTGCACAACAAATGCGTCTGTTTCGAGCAAAGTGTCAGAAAAACATGAGGTGCGCAAATGGTCGGGCAAATTTGGTGCTTCGCGCGGATAGACGTATCTTTGCAGAGACGGTCGGCCTATGTACGAATGGGCTGCCATCATCGAAAATTCACAGACAACAGCCAATGAAAGAATTCATAAAGAGCGAAGCCAAAACCGAGACCGCTGTGCTCGTGGCACTCATCACAAAGACGCAAGACGAACGCAAGACGCAGGAATACCTGGACGAACTGGAATTTCTTGCCGAGACGGCCGGTGCCGTTACGGTGAAGCGTTTCACACAAAGACTCGACGGCCCCAGCAGCGTAACCTATGTAGGAAAAGGAAAGCTGGAGGAAATCCGCAGCTACATTGTGGCGGAAGAAGAAGCCGAACGCGAAGTGGGTATGGTGATTTTTGACGACGAATTGTCGGCCAAGCAACTTCGCAACATCGAGAAAGAACTCAAGGTAAAGATTCTGGATCGCACCAGCTTGATTCTCGACATCTTTGCCATGCGTGCTCAGACCGCCAATGCCAAGACGCAGGTGGAGCTGGCGCAATATCGATACATGTTGCCGCGTCTGCAACGATTGTGGACCCACTTGGAACGTCAGGGTGGCGGTTCCGGCGGTGGCGGTGGCAAAGGTTCGGTGGGCTTGCGCGGTCCGGGTGAAACACAGCTCGAGATGGACCGCCGCATCATCCTGAACCGAATGTCTCTGCTCAAACAACGACTGGCGGAAATCGACAAGCAGAAAACCACACAGCGCAAAAATCGCGGCCGACTCATCCGCGTAGCCTTGGTGGGATATACCAACGTGGGTAAAAGCACCCTGATTAATCTGCTGGCCAAGAGCGAAGTGTTTGCCGAGAACAAGCTTTTTGCCACCCTCGACACCACCGTACGCAAGGTTATTATCGAAAATCTACCTTTCCTGCTGGCCGATACCGTGGGCTTTATCCGAAAACTGCCGACCGACTTGGTGGAATCTTTCAAGAGTACGCTCGACGAGACGCGCGAGGCCGATTTGCTGGTGCATGTGGTGGATGTCTCGCATCCCGACTTTGAGGAACAGTATGACGTGGTGAACAAAACGCTGATGGACTTGGGATGTCAGGACAAGCCGCGACTGCTTGTTTTCAACAAGATGGATGCTTACAGCTGGACGGAAAAGGAAACCGACGACCTGACCCCGTGCACCAAAGAGAATATCTCGTTGGACCAACTCATGGCCACATGGATGGCAAGGCTCGGCGAAGATTGCATCTTCATCTCCGCGCGCGAACGCATGCACATCGAAGAACTCAAGGAGTTGCTTTACAAGCGTGTGAAAGAACTCCACGTGCAGAAATATCCTTACAACGATTTTCTTTTCCAACAATACAATGATGAGGGAGAGGCCGATTGATAAGGAAATCTTAACTTTGCAATATCATTAACCCATTAAAAATCATACGACATGGCACAAGCACCCGAATTCAAGTATGCACCGATGTTTCAACTCGGTGAAGACAAAACGGAATACTATCTGCTGACGCACGATCACGTGAGCGTGAGTGAATTTGAGGGGAAACCCATCTTGAAAGTGGAGGCCGAGGGTATCACAAAGATGATCAATCAGGCTTTCCGCGATGTGTCGTTCCTGTTGCGCCGTGCGCACAACGAGCAAGTGGCAAAAATCCTTTCAGACCCTGAAGCCAGCGACAATGACAAGTATGTAGCACTTACCTTCCTGCGCAATGCAGAAGTGGCAGCCAAGGGACAACTTCCCTTGTGTCAGGACACCGGTACTGCCATCGTGCATGCAGAAAAGGGGCAGCACGTCTGGACCGGCTATTGCGATGAAGAGGCCATCGCCAAGGGAGTTTACAAAACCTATACAGAAGAAAATCTTCGCTACTCGCAGAATGCACCGCTCGACATGTATAACGAGGTGAACACCAAGTGCAACCTGCCGGCGCAAATCGACATCGAGGCTACCGAGGATATGGAGTATAAATTCCTTTGTGTTACCAAGGGTGGCGGTTCGGCCAACAAAACTTATCTTTATCAGGAGACAAAAGCCATTTTGAACCCTGCCACATTGGTGCCCTTCCTTGTGAGCAAGATGAAAACACTCGGTACGGCTGCTTGTCCGCCTTATCACATCGCCTTTGTCATTGGTGGAACTTCGGCAGAGAAGAACCTGCTCACCGTGAAACTCGCTTCAACTCACTACTATGACGAACTGCCCACCACCGGCGATGAAACAGGACGCGCCTTCCGTGATGTGGAACTCGAAAAACAACTTCTTGACGAAGCGCACCGCATCGGATTGGGTGCTCAGTTCGGTGGAAAATATTTTGCACACGACATCCGCGTGGTGCGTCTCCCTCGCCATGGTGCCAGCTGCCCCGTGGGTCTCGGTGTGAGCTGCTCGGCTGACCGCAATATCAAGTGTAAAATCAACAAGGATGGTATCTGGATTGAGAAGATGGACGACTGCCCCGGCAACCTCATTCCCGAACATTTGCGTCAAGCCGGCGAAGGCGATGTGGTTCGCATCGACTTGAACCAACCTATGAGCGAAATCCTTAAGGAGTTGGACAAGCATCCTGTGAGCACACGTCTTTCACTCAACGGAACCATCATCGTGGGTCGCGATATTGCACACGCAAAAATCAAAGAGCGTCTGGATGCCGGTCAGCCCATGCCCGAATATCTGAAAAACCATCCCATTTATTACGCAGGTCCTGCCAAAACTCCGGAAGGCATGGCATGTGGTTCGATGGGTCCCACCACAGCCGGCCGAATGGACTCGTATGTTGATTTGTTCCAAAGTCATGGTGGCGCGATGGTGATGTTGGCCAAAGGTAACCGCTCGCAGGAAGTTACGGATGCCTGTCACAAGCACGGAGGCTTCTATCTCGGTTCTATTGGTGGACCGGCTGCCATTTTGGCTCAGAACAACATCAAGAGCATCGAGTGTGTGGAATATCCCGAACTTGGCATGGAGGCTATTTGGAAGATTGAAGTGGAGGACTTCCCGGCGTTTATCCTCGTCGACAACAAGGGTAACGACTTCTTCAAGCAAATCAAACCGCGCTGTGCAGGTAGCTGCAAGTAATGGATAGTACTTATTAGTGAACTATATCAGAGTCGGAATATGCCAACTGCAAAGGGCATGTTCCGATTTTCTTTCTGAAAGGATGGAATACTAATTCGGAAGTTTTAGACACTAATTCGCAAAGATTTCCTAACTTTGCAGAAACACGTGCCAAGAGCACATAAAATCCCAAACGCACTATGATACAATCTATTTGCAAGTTTATTTTTCACAAACTCATGGGCTGGAAAGCCTACGTCGATGTGCCCTATTTTGATAAGTGCATCATTTGTGTGGCTCCTCACACCAGTAACCTCGACCTTATCATCGGCAAACTTTTCATTACAGCCGTGGGACGCAAGGCCGGCTTCGTGATGAAAAAGGAATGGTTCAAAGGACCATTGGACTATATCTTCCGTGAGTGGATGGGGGGGATTCCTGTGGATAGAGGCAATGGCACAGCTCTCATTACCGAGTTGGTGGAAACGGCCAACAATAGCGAAACATTCCGCCTCGCACTCACACCCGAGGGAACGCGCAAGGCAAACCCCAAATGGCACTTGGGATTTTATGTAATCGCTTCGCAGGCGAAGCTGCCTATCGTGCTGATGGGTATGGACTACGCCAAGAAAGAAATCAGAATGGAGAAATATGTGATGCCCTCCAAGGATAGAAAAGGCGACCTACGCGAAATACAACTTTACTTCAAGGATTTCAAAGGTCGGCATCCCGAGAACTTTGCCATCGGTGTGCAATAAATCTTTTTGAAGGCACTGCAAAAGAATATCCACGGCTTGAAGCAAGATTGCAAGCCGTGGATATTTGTTTTGGTTACCTGCGGAAGTATTTGGGGAGTTCTTTGTTGACTTTGTAGAACAATCCCCAAAGAAGTCCCAACAGTACCGCTGCGATTACAAAAATCTTAGCCATGGTTCTGCCACCATCGAAGAGGGTTTCGCCTCGATTTTCGGCAATGGCATAAATCTGTAGACAAAAGAGCAGTATCGAAACAGAACAAGCGACGCTATTGATGAGAAACTTCTTTCGGCATGCTTCATGTGAGAATAGTGCTTTCTGCTTGAAGCCGCTGAGAAGTAGAGAAACGATGTAAACGATGACAACGCCGACCACCCCCGAGACAAAAAAGCGCATCCTTTGTGGGGATGCGCTTTGTGCTTAATGTGGTAGGGAGGATTTATTTTACCTTTTCTACGATGGCTTTGAAAGCCAGGGGATTGTTCACAGCGAGGTCGGCAAGCACCTTGCGGTTGATTTCGATGCCGGCTTTGTGAAGTTTGCCCATGAGCTGAGAGTAAGAAAGGCCTTCGAGGCGAGCGGCAGCGTTGATACGCTGAATCCACAAGGCGCGGAAGTTGCGCTTCTTGTTGCGACGGTCGCGGAAAGCATAGGTCAGACCTTTTTCCCATGTGTTTTTGGCAACGGTCCAAACGTTTTTGCGAGCTCCGTAGTAGCCGCGTGTAAGTTTCAGAATTCTTTTTCTCTTAGCTCTTGATGCTACGTGGTTTACTGATCTTGGCATAGTTTTAATGCATTTTGGATGTTAGCGTCGCGTTTTGCTGTTACGATCTTTGGGCTAGGCATCCTGTTAAACTTTTGTTTGTTTACGCGTTACGATGGTTGGATTAACGGAGGTTCAGGAGTTCCTTTACCTGTTTTACGTTAGTGCTGTCAACCAATCCCACATGGACGAGGTTTCTCTTTTGCTTCTTGGTCTTCTTCGTCAAGATGTGGCTGTGGTAAGCGTGCTTTCTCTTGATCTTACCTGTTCCGGTAAGGGTAAACCTTTTTTTTGCACCGGAATTAGTCTTTACTTTTGGCATTTTTTTATGTATTTAATTAGTTAATATAGTGCGGCTGCGTGAGATAGCAAACACAGCGCGCAACTTTCTTTTCGCTGTTTCGTTAGAAGTCTTCTCCCTCGATTTTAGGACCGGTGTATTCTTTCGGTGCTTTTTGCTTGGGAGCGGCCTTTGCAGGTTTGGGTGCCTGTTTTTCGGCTTCGACTTTGGAGGTTGTGGCTTCGGCTTTCTTGTTTCCGTCTGTCTTTTTGGGAGCGATGAAGATAATCATGCGCTTTCCTTCAAGCACGGGCATTTGTTCCACTTTGCCGTATTCTTCCAAATCATTGGCGAAGCGCAACAGAAGCACTTCTCCTTGTTCTTTGAAAAGGATGGAACGTCCGCGGAAGAACACGTATGCTTTCACCTTGTCGCCTTCAGAAAGGAATTCTTTGGCATGCTTGAGTTTGAAGTTGTAGTCGTGCTCATCGGTTTGCGGGCCGAAGCGTATTTCCTTGACTTCGATTTTAACTTGTTTGGCTTTCAGTTCCTTCTGTCGCTTCTTTTGCTGATAGAGGAACTTGGAGTAGTCAATCAAGCGACACACCGGCGGTACAGCATTGGGCGATATTTCCACCAAGTCAAGGCCTTTTTGCTCTGCCAATTGCAAGGCTTTGTGTGTCGGCATTACTGTGGCTTCGATGTCGTCCCCGACGATACGTACCTCACGCGAGCGTATTTGTTCGTTGACGCGGTACTGAAGTTTCATTTTGTCGTTCTTCATGCAAATATATGCGTGCGCGTTATTTTTATGGTGTTAGTCGAAAAATCGGCTGCAAAGTTAATAGTTTTTTGTCATTTCGTTGACTTCATCGTTGATTTTCTTTGCAAAATCTGCGATGTTCATCGTTCCTTGGTCGCCCTTGCCCTGTTTTCTCACAGAAACTGTGCCTTCTTCTGCTTCCTTTTCGCCAACGATAAGGAGGTAAGGCGTGTGTTTCATTTCGTTATCGCGAATTTTGCGACCGATTTTTTCGGAGCGATCATCCACGTAAGCGCGTACGTCTTGTTCTTCCAAAGCGGCACGCACCTGTTCGGCATAGTCGTTGAACTTGTCGGAGATGGGCAGGATGGCCACTTGGTCGGGAGTAAGCCAAAGGGGGAAGTGTCCGGCTGTGTGTTCGATAAGTACGGCCACAAAGCGTTCCATCGAACCGAAGGGGGCGCGGTGAATCATCACGGGACGGTGCTTTTGGTTGTCGGCACCGGTATATTCCAACTTGAAGCGTTCGGGCAGGTTGTAGTCCACCTGAATGGTTCCCAATTGCCAACGGCGACCGAGAGCATCTTTCACCATGAAGTCAAGTTTGGGGCCATAGAATGCAGCTTCGCCATATTCGATGCGAGCAGGGAGTCCTTTCTCTTCGCAAGCTTCGATGATGGCTTGTTCTGCGCGTTCCCAGTTTTCTTCAGAGCCGATGTATTTCTCACGATTCACTTTGTCGCGAAGAGAAATTTGTGCTTCGAAGTTTTCAAACTTCAAGGCTCTGAAAATAATCAGGATGATGTCCATCACGTTAAGGAACTCGTCTTTCACCTGGTCGGGGCGGCAGAAGATGTGAGCATCATCTTGGGTGAAGCCACGCACACGTGTCAGTCCGTGGAGTTCGCCGCTTTGTTCGTAGCGATAAACGGTACCGAATTCTGCCATGCGGAGAGGCAGGTCCTTGTATGAACGGGGTTTCCATGAGTAAATGGCGCAGTGGTGCGGACAGTTCATGGGTTTGAGGATGTATTCTTCGCCCTCTTCCGGAGTATGGATGGGTTGGAACGAGTCCTTTCCGTATTTTGCATAGTGGCCAGAGGTAACATAGAGACTCTTCGAACCGATGTGCGGAGTCATTACCTGTTGATAACCAAAGCGCTTCTGAATGGTTTTGAGGAAGTCTTCAAGGCGGAGGCGCAAGGCTGTGCCTTTGGGCATCCACATGGGAAGTCCTTTGCCCACAAGGTCGGAGAACATGAAGAGTTCCATTTCCTTGCCAATCTTGCGGTGGTCGCGGCGTTTGGCTTCTTCCAAAAGTTGCAAGTATTCATCCAGCAATTTTTTCTTGGGGAATGCCACGCCATAAACGCGGGTCATTTGGGGGCGCTTTTCGTCGCCGCGCCAGTAGGCCGAACTTACGGACATCACCTTCATTGCCTTGATGGGGGCGGTGGTCATGAGGTGAGGACCGCGACAAAGGTCGGTGTATGCACCTTGGGTGTAGGTGGTGATTTTTCCGTCTTCGAGTTCGGCGATAAGCTCGTTTTTGTAGGTCTGTCCGTGATCACCGAAGAACTGCAGGGCGTCTGCTTTGCTGATGTCTTGGCGCACCAAGGCTTCTTTCTTTTGCACGAGTTCCTGCATTTTCTTTTCGATTTTCACGAAGTCTTCTTCGCGAATGGTAACGCCCTGAGGGGGCATCACGTCATAGTAGAAACCATTTTCGATGGCAGGACCGATGCCAAACTGTGTGCCGGGCCAAAGTTCCTGCATGGCTTCGGCCATGAGGTGGGCAGAAGTGTGCCAAAAGGCATGCTTTCCTTCGGCATCTTCCCATTTATAGAGTTGTATGGAGGCATCCTCGGTGATGGGGCGATTGAGTTCCACCGTTTCACCATTCACACCGCAGGCCAGAACGTCCTGTGCCAAACGTGAAGAAATGCTTTCCGCTATTTGAAGACCGGTAACACCGCTTTCATATTCGCGCACCGATCCGTCGGGGAATGTAATTTTAATCATGTTGTCAATTGTTTATAGAGCGCAAAGGTAAGGATATTTTTTCTTTTCACTCTCTTTGTGGGGATAAATGTTGCTTTCATGCCCATGTAATCCTATAGAAATGGCATGTGGAGTGGGGTAAGGGAGAGGAGAGCGGTGAGGAGAGAAATCTGCAAGGCGTTCTGAAAATTCTACAAGCACTGCAGAATTTTCAGAACGCCTTGCAGATTTTTCGATGCTATGTATATAATTGTGTAAGTATTTTATAAAATAAGGAGTAGCAAACATCCATTTGCTACTCCTTAAACCGAAATTGTTATAAACCTTATTTAGAAGCCGTTAGTGTGAAATCCACCAAGTTGAAATGTACTTTGCTAAAAAGCATCAAGGATTTTAATCCTAAATTACCTTCGTATTCAACAATAGCATTGGTTCCCTTTCCTGTTTTAACTGCGATTTCAGGTACAACAACCTGTTCTTTCCCGAATCCAATCGATACATCGGGAACACGATAGCATTCCGATATTTGTACACCACCAATGCCTGCTGTGCGGATAGTATCTGATTTACAATGAGTGGTAATATATTCTTTGTTCTTCTCAAAGAATTCATGGCCCAACCAGCCATAAGAAGCATCTCCTGTGTCAATAATCATTGATAGAGGGTGTCCTTGTACAATCACTTTCCCCAATAAATTCATGTGAGCCGAAAAGCACATATTTGGAGATACTTGGCTTCGTTTTGGGGCAACCGACGGAACTGTAATTTTATGATTAACATAATCTATAGTCAGGTTCTTGAGTTGTAGCATCAGTTCGCTACCGACAACAATACTGAAACTATCGGTATATTTGTCTGCCTCATCATTATTGGTGGTTATATTTATGACATAAAAAGGTACATCGGAGACAATCACATCTCCGATTTTTAATTCCTTGGCTATAGCATAGCTCCCATTTTGGATACCAACTCCGGCAACTGTACTTGAGGCATCAAGTGGCACCAAATTATACTTAAGAGCTAAAGACTCTGAGATGATATTTACTCCTGCGCCTGTATCAAAAGTGACATCAGCTTCAATGCCATTAATCGAAGTATTTCGGAGATGCATTAATACAGAGTTATCCTTTTGTGGGCCAACCGGAACGATTTCAAAAGGAATAGTGCCTAACGAATTTTCAAATGTAATCTTATAAGGATTGTATTCAGATAGTGCTTCGTATTGATTAATATATTGCCGGACACCTGCTATGGTCGTGCTGTCAAGATGGGGGCGTATCGCTTCAAGGGTTGAAGACAACATCTTAGCAGCTGCTTTATTATCTCCAACCTTGCTTAAGTCCATGGCAAACATCATAGACGAATTAAGCAGATTGCCAAGATCAATACTCTCTGACTGAGTGTTGAATAGCTCTGTAAATGCAGGGATGGAGACGTCGGGGCGGTTTAGTCTGTTGCCGATAAGACAACGAGAAAAGATTTCAAGAAGTTGGCTTATTGAATCCTTAGGTTCAGTCCGGTATAAGGAATCCAATGCAAACCAATCAGAATTATTTATTGCCTCTGCAATTTTCTCATCGGAGGTTTGGGCAAAGCTCAGAGAGAAGCAGCCAAAGCATACCCACAATGTTAGAATGTACTTCTTCATGATGGTTATATTTCTGAGGATTATCCTCTATAGTTGTTTAATGTACGTCCGTTCTTTATGCCGCAATTTAGTTGTATTTGTTATCCTGCAAAAGAGATTTGTCAAGTTAGCGAATGGCGAAATATCCTTTTGCACGAATTTCCAGCAACACATCGGGGCATATCATCTCACGGACATCCTCATTTTGTTGTATGGCTCGGCGAATTTGAGTGGAGCTGTAAGGAAACAAAGGGGCACTCACCATTCGAACATTGGAGGGCAACAAATGGCAGTCCACCGGATAGCCCTCACGCGGATACATTATTATATTATAGGAAAGCAGTTCTTCGTGATGAGCCCATTGGGGAAAAATGTGCCAATTGTCAGCACCGATAATCAGGCTGAAGTCGCGATTGGGGTATGTGGCGCGAAGTGCACGCAGCGTTTGCCAAGTGTAAGAGGGGCGGGGCAGTTGGAATTCGAAGTCGCAAGCGGTGATATTGGGGATGTCCTTCACAGCCAAGCGGGCCAGGTGCAGACGTGCTTGCTCGGGCAGCAGTTCGTGTTGCTGCTTGAGCGGATTTTGGGGAGAAACCATCAGCCACACCTCATCGGTCAGCCCCTGCTGCAGAATGGCTTTGGCCAAATTGGTGTGCCCTTTGTGAATGGGGTTGAACGACCCTCCGAAGATGCCCGTGCGTATCACGATTGTAGAAATTCGGTTACAATCTTCAAGGCTTCGGCTTGTGCTGTAGCCAAATCGTCGTTGACAATCACTATGTCAAAGTGTGAGGCTTGTGAAAGCTCAAACTCGGCACGAGCAATGCGGTTCTCAATAACTTCGGGGCTGTCAGTTCCTCGTCCTTCCAAACGTTGGCGCAGGGCTTCGATGCCGGGAGGTTGGATGAAGATGCTCAAGGCGCGTCGGCCGTAAGCACGCTTTATGTTTTGCCCTCCGAGAACATCTACATCGCACACCACATTTTCGCCGCGAGCCAATTGATTGTCGACTTCGCTTTTCAGCGTGCCATAAAAGCGATTTTCATAGACCTCTTCATATTCAAGGAAATCTCCGTTTGCAATATGTGTTTTGAACTCTTCAGGTGTTAGGAAGAAGTATTCCACACCATGCTGCTCGGCTCCGCGTGGGGGACGACTTGTGGCTGAAACGGAAAAGTGAATGTTGAGGCCTTGCTCCATTAAATAGTTGATGATGGTGCTTTTTCCGGAGCCTGAAGGCGCTGAGAATATCAGTAATTTTGCCTGGTGGGTTTCTGGGGATGCAGTTTGTGAGTTCATTTTGTTTGCCTTTATGGGGTGTGTTGGAAACTTTGTCTCTTGAAATGCTATTCGGGTGGGGTGGGGCTACAAAACGTTGAGTACTTGCTCTTTGATTTGTTCCAGTTCATCCTTCATCCGTACCACGATATTCTGCATTTCGGCTTGGTTGCTCTTTGAGCCAGTGGTGTTGATTTCACGTCCCATTTCTTGAGCGATAAACCCTAATTTCTTTCCTTGGCCATGTCCGTTCAACATGGTTTCGCGAAAATAGGAAAGGTGGTTGGTCAGGCGTTGTTTCTCTTCGCTGATGTCCAATTTCTCAATATAGTAAATGAGTTCTTGCTCCAAGCGGTTCTTGTCATAATCCACACCCTTCAGCTCGGCCAAACGTTCTTCCAGGCGTGTGCGAATTTTTTCTACACGAGCTGTTTCGTAAGGCTCGATTTGAGATAAGAGCTCGCCAATTCGCTCAATGTTCTGAGTGAATTTTTGAGCCAGGGCATTACCTTCTTGTTGGCGAAAATCCATAAGTTGGGCAATGGCAGCTTCGATGGTTTCTCGGGCAACAACCCATTCTTCTTCGGTGAGTTCTTCAACGGAAACCGGAGTTGTGATGTCGGGCATGCGAACCAGAGCCGTCCATGCAGCTGTGGCATCAAGGGGCAACCCGTTTTGCTCACTGATTTGGCGAATTTGTCGCAAATAATCACTGGCTACCTCTGCATTGATGGGGGTGGTAAGTGTAGTTGTATCTTTTTCAACCCAAATGCAGAAGTCAACCTTTCCGCGTTCCAAATTAGTAGCAATCAGGTTGCGGATTTCCATTTCTTTTTCTCGGTAAATAGGAGCGATACGAGTGGAGAGATCCAAATTTTTGGAGTTGAGAGATTTGATCTCTGCGTGTATTTTCTTTGTAGCGAATTGTTTGTCGGCTTTTCCGTAGCCGGTCATAGATAGTATCATAGTGTGGAATTTTTGGCAAAGGTAATAATAAAAAAGCATAAAAAAAGAAAGTGTAACAGAACTCTCTGTTACACTTTCTTTGTGACTCCTGCAGGATTCAAACCTGCAACCTTCTGATCCGTAGTCAGATGCTCTATTCAGTTGAGCTAAGGAGCCATTCCTTTGAATTGCGAGTGCAAAGGTATGCATTATTTTTAAATCTCAAAACAATTCAAGTGTTTT
>JAFYPU010000021.1 GCA_017547385.1 Bacteroidaceae bacterium | reverse complement strand
TATCAAGGAACTCCTACACATGTCTGCCTTGGCTGCAATCAGCGTGAAGCAGGGGCCATTCAAAGACTATTACATTAGAAAAGTGGAAGAGGGAAAGAATAAAATGTCCGTTCTGAACGCTATCAGAGCCAAAATTGTTCACGCTATGTTTGCGGTTGTAAGAAATAACACAATGTTCGATAAAAATTATAACATTTCTCTTGCATAAACCATAAGAATAGGGGAGGAGCACCGTGCGGTTTGTCCGAACGCTGAAAGTCGTTACTCCCACATGCTAATCTTGCCGGACGGAGCTGTCCCCCTAAAGTAGGGGGACGAGCGAAGCGGAGGGGGTATGAGACCAAACTCGACAAGCTTAATAATTATTTTTCCTCGTTTTCGCCACTTTTTCCCGGCGCGAAATATATTTTCCCCTCGGTCAAAAAAACTTTCTGCTGCCGCGCCTTAAAGATTGTTGCGGTAGGGGATTTTTCTGCAAGGCTTCCGGAATTTTCTGCAAGGCGTTTAGAAAATTCTGCAGTGCTTGCAGATTTTCGCTCTTCGGCATGGGGCTGCTTAGCGTAGCGATGAGGGATGTGAATAGCAGGGGGGCTCATACCCCTCCGCCCTAAAGGGCACCTCCCCTACTTTAGGGGAGGAGCGCCGTGCGGTCTGTCCGAACGCTGAAAGTCGTTACTCCCACATGCTAACCCTGCCGGACGGAGCTGTCCCCCTAAAGTAGGGGGACGAGCGTAGCGGAGGGGGTATGAAGTCGAGTGTTTTGTTCATACCCCTCACCCGTTCCGGGAGCTCCCCTACCTTAGGGGAGCAGCACCGTGCGGTCTGTTCGAACGCTGAAAGTTTCTCTTAACTGCCGTGCAATTTGTCCGTGTGCTCAAGACTATGTGCTACCAAGCACTTGCCCTACCGGATGGAACTGTCCCCCTAAAGTAGGGGGACGAGCGAAGCGGAGGGGGTATGCCATGAAATCCTTTTCCGGTTTTTCTCATCGTTCTGCCAAAATCCCCCATTTCATCGGAGAAATTCTCTGTTTTTACGGCTTTTTTCGTTCGAAAGGAGACCTGCGCTGAAAGGTGCTTAAATTTTGCAAAATGCACTTTGCAAAACCTTTTCCATCGGTTGTAAAAAGAGGTAAAGTGTGGGTTATTACCGTTTTTTTGGTCTCTCGTTTCCGATTTTACCGAATGATTTTCAAGGTCGGGGGCTTTTTTGTACCTTTGCAGCCGTATTAAATCACACGCACACATACACATGAGCAAAAAACTTTTCTTATTCTTCTTGGCTTGCGCTGCTTTTACCTCCTGCATTCAAGAAGAGCCACTCAATTCAGAATGTGATATCGAAGCCTGCCGCGTGGTGTTGGACGACCCCATGGCGGTGTTTTATGCCGAAGCCGATGCGGAATGTTCCGTGATTTCGGTGGACACTATGATTACTTTCTACACTCGCGATGTCAAACGTGAATTACTGAAGTCGGTGGCCGTGCAGCTGCAACTGACCGAGGGCGCAACCGTTTCTCCTGAAAACGGTTCTGTGCAGGACTTCAGCGGTGAGGGTGTCCGTTATACCGTTACTTCCCAGGATGGCCAATGGAAGCGTCGATACCTTGTGCGTTTCTTGCCCAAGGAGTCGCTCAATCCGAAGTTCGACTTCGAATCTGTGGAGTTGGAACCTACCAAGCAGAAATACTTCCAATGGTTTGCCTTTGACAACAGCGGAGCACGCCAGGACCTTTGGGCCACCGGCAACTCCGGTTTTGCACTGAGCCGTAGTTCGGCCAAGCCGATGGAATATCCCACCGTGCCTTGGGATGATGTGGTGGGCGAAGCGCAGGGTGTTTCGGGTTCCACCAAAGCTGTGAAACTCGAAACGTGCAACACCGGCAGCTTCGGCGCCATGGTGAACATGCGTCTTGCCGCCGGCAACCTGTTTTTGGGCACTTTTGATACGGAGAATGCGCTCAAGGATGCCATGGCTGCGACACGTTTCGGTGTTCCTGTGAATCGTTTCCCGGTTCGTTTCCGTGGTTATTACAAGTTCAAGCCCGGTGAGAAGTTTCAGGATCGTCAGGGTAAGGCTGTGGAAGGAAAGGTGGATGCTCCCGATGCCTACGCTGTGCTCTATCGCAATACCGACAAGAATGGTAACCGCATCACTTTGCAAGGTGATGATGTGCTGACGCATGCCAACATCGTGGCCATGGCCCGAGTGGAAAACTTCCTGCACACCGGCGTGGAGCAGGGCGACCCTTGGAAATACTTCGACCTGAAGTTGGAATATAAGGAAGAAAAGGATTACGAGCTGCTCTACAACTACGGCTACAATCTCACCGTGGTCTTCTCATCCAGCGTGAAAGGTGCAGAGTTCGAGGGTGCCATCGGCAGCGTGCTGCTGGTGGACGAGGCCGAGATTGTTTTTGAGTAAAGGCGGCGAACGCGCTCCGCGCAGCGGTGAGGGGCCTGAAACAAATTGGGGCTTGGCATACCCCTCCGCCCTGAAGGGCACCTCCCCTACCTTAGGGGAGGAGTTCCGTCCGGTTGAGTGTCCCAATGGAGTCGTCCTGCGAGCCATCCGCATGGCACTGCTCCCCTAAGGTAGGGGAGCTCCGCGTAGCGGTGAGGGGTATGAGCATACGAGCGTAGGTAACAAATTTTCACCCCTCCGCCCTGAAGGGCATCTCCCCTGTACCAGGGGCGAAGTTCCGTCCGGTTGAGTGTTCCAATGGAGTCGTCTTGCGAGCCATCCGCATGGCACTGCTCCCCTAAGGTAGGGGAGCTCCGCGTAGCGGTGAGGGGTATGAAACAATGAGCAAATAGTACGAACAAGTGGCTTCAAGCCGTTGAGTAGAATATAAAGACAATGAGTGAGTCTGAGCAGCCTTATAATAGCAAGAGACTGAAATTTCTGCGGCGTAAGTTGCGGACTTTTGGAACTCCGGCAGAAGGCAGACTTTGGACGTTGCTCAAGAACAAACAAGCAAGCGGATTGCGTTTTCGAAGACAATACAGCATAGAGCGATACATATTGGATTTCTATTGTCCTGAAGTTCGTCTCTGTATTGAATTGGACGGTCAACCTCACAGAGGTTTCTTCGCAGCAGATCGCGATTATGACCGAGCGCAGTTGCTAAAGGAGCAGTTCAACATCACGGTGTTGCGATACGAGAACCATGTGGTGTTTGATAATTCGGCTCTTATTCTCTATGATATTGAACAACACTTGAAGAAGTGGGAGAGTGGGCAGATGTGAAAGAGGAGTTAAACTTCTTTGCACTCCCATTCTGTTCATACCCCTCCGCCCTGAAGGGCACCTCCCCTACCTTAGGGGAGGAGTTCCGTCCGGTTGAGTGTCCCGATGGAGTCGTCCTGCGAGCCATCCGCATGGCACTGCTCCCCTAAGGTAGGGGAGCTCCGCGTAGCGGTGAGGGGTATGAGCCGCCGAGTGTAGATAATAAATTTTCTACCCCTCTGTCCTGAAGGACATCTCCCCTGTGCCAGGGGCGAAGCTCCGTCCGGCTGAGTGTCCCGATGGAGTCGTCCTGCGAACCATCCGCATGGCACTGCTCCCCTAAGGTAGGGGAGCTCCGCATAGCGGTGAGGGGTATGAAACAAAAACAGGCTCTGAATAGAAACACATACAAAATAAGAAATATAACAACGAACATGAACAAACTGACAAGATACATCGCAGCCTTTGCGTTGGCACTCACAGCGTTCAGTGCCACAGCCAACGACGCAATGGATGCGTATGCCAAGTATGGACCGCGCGGAGATCGCAGTTGGGGCTTGAAAGCCCGTGTGGGTTATGCCATCGGTGGCACCATGCCCATCCCTCTGCCCGCCGAGATTCGCAGCATCAATCGCTTTCGCCCCAATGGCGGCTTCTCTTTCGGTGTTGATGGCTACAAGCAGTTTGACAAGCGTTGGGGCATCATGGGTGGTGTGCATTTCTTCATGGAAGGCATGAGTACCGGTGCCGATGTGAAGAATTATCACATGGGTATCAGCATGGGCGAGGACTATCTCGAAGGTCAGTTCACGGGTGTTGATATCACCGACGTGAAGATGAGCGGTCTCACCATCCCTCTGACCGCCACTTTCCGCATCAATCCGCGTTGGACGGTGAACCTCGGCCCTTACATGAATGTGCTCTTCAACGGCGATTTCAGCGGTAGCGTTTATGATGGCTATCTGCGTGTGGGCGATCCCACCGGTGAGAAAATCATAATCTCACGCGAAAATCCTGCCACCTACGATTTCGGCGACGATATGCGCACCTTGCAATTCGGTGTGCAAGCCGGCTTCGAGTGGAAAGCCACTCCCAACATCGGCCTCTTCGGACAACTTGATTGGGGATTGACCGATGTCTTTAAGAGCGGTTTCGAGACCGTTGACTTCCCCATGTATCCCGTCTATGGAACGGTGGGCATCACCTATAGTTTGTATTAATGAACCAAGTGCTGCAAATACATAATAGCGCAGACCTTGTTGCCGATATCAAACTGATTATTGAGCAAGCAAGAAAGCAGGCCTATGCTTCAATCAATGCGACGATGATTCGTTCGAATTGGTTGGTGGGCAGACGTATTGTTGAAGAAGAACAAGGCGGTGCTCCAAGAGCAGAGTATGGTGCAGCTTTATTAAAGAAACTTGCAACAGAATTGGTGCCCATATATGGTAATTCATACTCCGTTCGACGGTTGCAAGATTATCGTCAATTCTATCTCTGTTTCAAAGATATAGAGATTTGGCATTCGCGAGTGCCAAATCTCACTTGGACGCATTATCGCGAGCTGCTAACAGTAAACGATGAGGTGGCTCGCCAATGGTATTTGCAAGAGGCAGCTCGAGAAATGTGGAGTGTTCGCACGCTTCATCGCAATATATCATCTCAATATTATCATCGTCTCTTGCAGTCGCAAGCAAAGAAGGAGGTTCATGATGAGATGACGCAAAAAACCGCTTCAATGCAGGGGGATAAATTGGAGTTTATCAAAAATCCGGTTGTTGCGGAATTTTTAGGCTTGGCTCAAGATTCAAAATTTTCAGAGACAGAATTAGAAACTACCATCATCACTCATCTTCAGAAGTTCATAATGGAGTTGGGAAAAGGCTACGCTTTTGTTGCTCGCCAGCAACATGTGCGTACAGATATGGGCGATTTCTATATTGACTTGGTATTCTATAACTACATTCTCAAATGCTTTATGCTTGTTGATTTGAAAACAGAGCAGATAAGCCATCAGGATGTAGGACAAATGGATATGTATATCAGAATGTATGATGAGCTGAAACGAACCGAGGGCGATAATCCTACGATTGGGCTTATTCTTTGTTCTCGCACAAGTGAGGACATGGCAAGATATTCGATGCTTAAAGATAATGACCGATTGTTTCAAGCCAAATATCTCACATATCTTCCCACAAAAGAAGAGTTAACCAATGAAATAGAGCGTCAGAAAACAATTTTCAGATTGCAGCAAGCAAATGATGCGCTCGAAAAATAAGAAAGTGTAATACTTTCATCCAACAACACCCAACCGAACAACAAACATTAATAACCTAATAAACTTTATCTTTATGAAGAAAATCTTTACTCTGATTTGTGCGCTGACTGCTGTGTTCACCACTGCCCAAGCGCAAGACGTTGTTTTCACCTATGGTGGAGAAGTCCTGGAAGAAGGAGCTGAAGTTACGGCACAGGCTGTGGACTGGACCGAGTTTGGTATGGGCTTTATGGCCGATTCCAACACTCCCAGTGCCCTTGAGGTGAAGAACATTGGTGGCAGTAGCGTCAATGTATCTGTCAATGTGAAAGTCATCAATGGCGAATATTCTGTAATCAAGTGGTGCGGCATCACTCAACAGTGTCAGTCGATGTCTTCCACCAGCGAGACACGTTCCACCACTTTGGCTGCCGGTGCCACTGCACGCCTTAACCTCGACACCGAGTTTCACGAAGGCGAATATGGTGTGCGCAGCGTGCTCGTAACCGCTACCGCCAATGGCGAAAGCGTGAGCATGACTTTCCACATGGAGAACAAGCAGGCCGAAGCAGCCGTTGTTTCCACCAAGACTTACACTGACAACCTCATCGTTACCATCAACGAGGAAAGCACTGAGCCCATGCAAGCCAACATCACTTTGGACGAAATGAGCGACGGCACTTACACCCTCTCGCTGAAGAACTTTATGCTGGCTGCCGGTGAGGATGTGCTCCCCGTGGGCAACATCACCCTGCCTGGCATCACGCTGACTGAGGGTCAGGGCTGCAAGGAATTTGCCACCAAGCAGATTATTGCTATTCAGCCCGGCGAAACCGGTGCTCCTGAAGAATGGTTTGGTCCGATGTTGGGCGATGTGCCTATCGACATGCAGGGTCAGCTCACTGCCGACAAGCTCTACTGCACCATCGACATCGACATGATGACAAGCCTCGGCCAGATCATCAAGGTTACCTTTGGTGAAGAACTTACCGGCATCGCAGCCGTTCAGGGCAATGCAGCTCGCGTGAACGTTTATGGCATCGATGGCCGCATTGTTCGTAGCAACGTGTCTGCCGCTGATGCTCTCAACGGTCTGCCCCGTGGCATCTACGTGGTAGGTGGCAAGAAGGTGCTGAAGTAAATCTCTCTTCATACCTGTCTCATCCGGACGGCACTGCTCCCCTAAGGTAGGGGAGCTCCCGGCACGGGTGAGGGGTATGAATAAACCAGGGGAGTTCCGCGAAGCGGAGGGGGTATGAAATAAAACCACTCCGGAAGCCACAAGGCGGAAAAGTATGAACAAGAGTAAATTCGAACTCACAAGTTGTAAGAATAAGAAAACTAAACAATAACAACTAATAAAAATGAAAAAGAAATTATTAAGCCTCCTGCTCTTGGGCGGACTGACGCTGACGGCGGGGGCGCAGTATCAGGTTTCCAATGCCAACTTTGAACAGTGGGAGGAGGTTACGTATAAAAAAAATGTGTTGACAACATATACTGGTGAAGAACCTGTCTTTTGGAATTCGTTTCTTGACGGTACGGGTAGTTTGAAAAGTACTGCAGGTCGTGATCAGGTTGATAAAGCCACAGATAAGCGTCCTGGGTCTGTAGGCAATTATTCTGCTAAGATTACGGCTCGAAGCGTATTGGGTGTTATTGCTCAGGGAAACTTGACCACGGGTTGCGTTAATATGGGCAGCATGACTGCTACAGATGCAAGTGGTAATTACAATTATTCAGATACGAATGGTAGTAAATATCAAGCTTTTACAGGTCGACCTGACGCTATGCGAGTGTGGGTGAAATTTAATACTTCAGGGAGTTATAAGGCGAAGGCCAATGCTATACTTCACACGGCTGGTTATTATCAAGACCCAGAAGCCAACACCATTACGGCCACTGTCATAGCCAAAGCTGAAAATATGAATATCGCTTCTACCAACGCTTGGCAAGAGTTGATAATTCCGTTCTCTTATCACTCTGAAGGGCGTCCAGCTGCAGCTTTGGTTTCTTTTTCGACATCAAATACGCCAGGAAGTGGAGATAAGAATGATTACATGTTTGTTGATGATTTGGAATTTCTTTATTATTCTCAATTGTCAGATTTGAAGTATAATGGTATCAGTATTGATGGTTTTAATAAGGATACTTATGTATATTCTGTAGATGGAGTCTATACACCTGGGTGTTTGTCTTTTGTAAAGAATTGTACCGGAGGTGAAGTCGTTCTGGGGGCTTATGATGAAGTTAATCAATCCATCACTTTAACAGTAAAGGGGGATGATATTTCTATAAATTCTTCAAATTACCACACCTATACTGTCCATTTTGTTGGACAGCCCGCTCCTGAACTTGTTTCTTCTACCGACTATACCGACTACTTGGTAGTGACAATCAATGGTGAAAATACAGCACCGCAAGAAACAACCATTACAGTAGCGCAGTACAGCGATGGCACATACACCCTTTCATTGAAGAATTTCATGTTAGTAGATGGTGAAGATATGATCCCTGTGGGTAATATCGTATTGGAGGGAATGACAGCCACTGAAAACGCAGGTAAAATTACTTTTGCTGCTAATCAAACTATTCAAATTCAACCCGGTGAGTTGGATGGACTTGGCGATGAAGATTGGTACGGTCCGATGCTCGGCAATGTGCCCATTGCACTGACTGCCACTATTGAGGGCGGCAAGCTCAAGTGCAATATTGATATCGACATGACAGAGACGCTAGGACAAGTGATTAATGTGTACTTCGGTGTGCTTGTCAACAATGAAAACGCGCCCCTGGCTAAAGCCCAAGGTGTGAACGTTGTGCTCAACCGTACCTTTAAGCCAGGTTGGAGCACCTTGGCACTGCAGTATGACGTTACCAAAGAGGCTCTCGGTGCAACAAGGGTAATGACGTTCGATGGCGTTACTCAAGATGCTTTGTTGTTTGCTGAATATACGGAAGATGTTTTGGATGGAAACTATCCTTATCTTGTATATTTCGAAACAGAAAAGGTGAATCCCTTCTTTGTGAACTGTAATGTTTACGAACCCTATGGCTCACAAACGCATGGTGATTGGACCTTCTGTGGAACATTTACGGGTATTGCTGCTCCCGGTATGGAGGGTAAGTATGGTGTAACAACTGCTATTGATGGTCATCAATACCTTCGTCGTGGTGGTGCCACCGCTTCTATCAAGGGCACACGTGCATACTTCGAATATTTCGGTAGCCAAAACGTGCAGCAGATGCGCATCAACCTTGATGGCGAGAATGGTGCAACCTCCATCGATGGCGTGCAGGTGCTCAGCGGCAGCTTCGACATCTACAACCTGCAGGGCATCCGCGTTCGCACTGCCGCCACTTCGCTCGAGGGCCTCACTCCCGGCGTCTATGTGGTGAATGGCAAGAAGGTGATGGTGAAGTAAGAGTCTTTCTCTTCTGCTCTGCTCATACCCCTTCCGCTTGTCCTTATTGTTCTACCCCTCTGCCCTAAAGGACATCTCCCCTGCTCCAGGGGAGAAGTTCCATCCGGAGGAGAAATAATCCGGACGGCAGCTGCTCCCCTAAGGTAGGGGAGCTCCCGGTTCGGGTGAGGGGTATGGATAACCTGAGCAAGCAATAATAACCCATCTCTTCTGCTCATACCCCCTCCGCTTCGCTCGTCCCCCTACCTTAGGGAGACAGCACCGTCCGGAACGAGAGTTCCACTGGGGTTCATCCTGCGGACAGCCCGGACGGAACTCCTCCCCTAAGGTAGGGGAGGTGCCCATAGGGCGGAGGGGTATGAACAACCTCAACAACATAACAACTAACACAAAACGAAATAAGAATTATGAAGAAAACATATATCATTCCCGAGACTTGCAGCATCAACTTGGAAACTGCTGAAGTACTTGCCGGTTCGATGGTGGGAGGTACCGAGGTTACTCCGGGTGAAGGCGAATATGATGGCGAATTCCAAAGCCAAAAGCGCGGCTGGAGTGCTGAGAATTGGAAGAACTAAGCCTTTCGGTCGAAACTCGTAACAAATCGCCCCGTGCATCCTTGTGGTGTGCGGGGCGTTTTCTTTGTGAACATTACAGGGATTAAACGGTAATTATGTAATCTGCAATCTGCCATCCGCTGATTTGATTAGAACACGAATGCCACGAATGGCACGAAGCTTTTTATCTACGCTTAGAGTTATTATCACCAAATAGATTCGATAAATTAGTGCGATTCGTGTTCGGAGATTTAATTAGAACACGAATTGACCGAATGAAGCGAAAACCGTGCTGTCCGTTGATTATCTCCTGCAATGAAATCCCGTATCTCTTTTTGGGGCATCTGCCTTTGCCGGCTTTCCTGCGAGCACTGCCGGTTTTTCTGCAAGCACCGCAGAACTTTCTGCGAGCACTGCAGATTTTCGTGCAAAAGGTTTGTGTGGAAAACGGTGGAACTCAGGGGGATGCGACGGCCTGAAGAAAAAGCACTTTTTTGCTCAAAAAAGTTTACTACCCTCCCCTGATTATCAACCTTTTGCGTATCTTTGCAGCGGAGCGCGTGTGCCGAAAGCGGTTCTTCTCTTGGAACATGCCGAAGCAGCCTGCCCGACCTTGAATTCAGAGAAAAACAAATCATTAACATCATTAACAACCAAACGTATGAAAAGATTTTCGACATTCATCGCCTTGCTGCTCTTTGCAGTAACGGCGGTCCTTGCCGATGGGCCTTTCAGGAATCATCGTTATGATTCGTTTAAGGTCCTGTCCGTAACGGGCGACAACATCGTGTTCATCGGTAACAGTATCACGGACATGCATTGTTGGCCTGAGGCCTTCAAGACCTCCACGGGTGAGTATCTGCCCATCGTAAACCGTGGTAACTCGGGCACTTACTCAACAGAGCAGAGTGATAACCTCGAGTCCTACATCAACGGAAAGCCCAAGAAGGTTTTCATGATGATCGGCACCAACGACATCGCTACTTCGGGCGGTCTGAACTTCAGTCCGGAGCAGGTGCTTGCCTACGTGAAGAGCATCGTGAAGCGTATCCATGCACGTTCTCCGCAGACTAAGGTGTACCTCTACAGCATCTTGAAGAACAAGACGGGTAACCGCGTGGAAGCTACTTGGCTCAAGGCGAATGAACTCACCAAGGCGTATGCTTCGGATACAGAGAACGTTACTTACATTGACCTCTACGACAAACTTGCCAATGTGGCCAATGGTGGCGCTTGGAGTTACGACAACCTGCACCTCACCGCCGGTGCTTACCAGGCGTGGTGTGAAACCATCTGCGAGCATCTTGCAGAGGGCGAAACTTATACAGTGTCTCCCGTATATCCCGAAAACACACTCACCGTTCAGAATCGTGGTGGTTTAAGCAATGCGTCTCATGGCATGCGCGCCACTTACTTTAGCTGTCTCCCCATTAAGAGTAACGACGTGCTTGTGTTTGGCGACTCATTTATTAAGAATGGTGAATGGCAGGAATTCCTTGGCAATCGTAACGTGAAGAATCGCGGTACAGGTTGGGGTAATAGTGGTGAAATCTCAACCACAAGTGGTATCGTAGATGCTACATTCGCTACAATTGAAGGTGTAGAAAAGACTGCGCCCAAGGCAATTTTCCTTTACACAGGTACTGCAGACTGCACAGGTTCTACAGATATTGCTACTGTAAAGACTAACTACAAGGCGCTTGTAGATAAGATTGCCGGAAAGGCTCCTTCGTCAAAGATTTACTTGATGGCGATTTGCCCCCGCAACAATGTCAATCACAACACTCGCATTGCGGAATTGAATGCTTACATGGAGTCTATCGCAACGGGCAACATCCGCTTTGTTGATACGTATACTCCCATGCTCAACGGCGAAGCTGTAAACTCAAAGTACGTCTTCTCCAACGACTACATTGGCGGCTTGGCTTATGTAAAGATTGCGAATTTGATGAAAGACGCGCTCCTTGCAGACTTCCCCAGCGACACTTACAACGTAACTTCTGAAGCAGACGCTGAAACTCGTTACGCGCAGGCCGGTCTTCGCAATCAGTTGACGCAAGTCATTGCTCGCGGATTTGTGGCAGAACGCGGTGATGCTGCCGGTCAATACAATGCAGCGAAGATGGCAGCGTTTGACACAAAGGTGGCTGATGCCAACGCGCTTTTGGAAAAGACGAACATCACACAAGATGAAGTAACTGCATTTGCCGGAGAACTCAACACGATTCTCAACGGCGCCCTCTCTATGCCTACTAACAGTACAGAGGGCAATGAAGTGTGGTATCAACTTTATACACCTAACCGCAGCAATAAATACCTTACAAGCAACGGCGCAGGTGCAGGTGTAACAGGTAATGATAAGCACAACTATGCTACAGGTATGTGGAAGTTCGTAGCGCGTCAAGACGGCAAGGTGGACATCATTAACCGTAACGATAACTCTTATCTCGCTCCCACAGCCGCATACAACAACCAGATTACAACTTCTGCAACTCAACCCACTAACGGTTGGACTTTGAGCTATGCCAATACGCCCGGACTCTTCATCATTAGTAGCGGTACGGTGCAACTTAATCAGACAACTGACGCACACAATTTTAAAGTGTACAACTGGAGTGCTGGACAATCCGGAACAGACAGAGGTGATGCTGGCGGACAGTATATGATTACTCTCGTAGAGGGAGTACCCGATGAGATGCCTGACCCCTCAGTACAGACTTTGACTCTTACGCCTACTGAATTCCAAAAGGCGAACGGAAAGTCAACTTGGACTTATCACGGCACAACTACAAGTGGCGGTTGGTATGGTAAGTTTGTTACAGGCACAACTCCCGCTCTTACTGTTGAAAGTACTGATAATGCAGCAAACAATATTGGTTGGTCAAACAATCAACCTTGGCTTAAGACAGGTTATACTTACAATCTTTCGTTGCCAGAGGATTACCTGATTATAGGTTATGAACTCACAACGAAGCAAGTGTGGTCTTTCACTGGAGGAACCTTTACTTATACCACAGCAGAAGGGACTGCCACAAGTGCACCTCAAAACGACACGGAGCAGACCGTGAGCGCTTCAGGACTCTCTACCTCAAGTATTACCTTGAAGGTTGGCGAAGGCACAGACGGTGAAAAAGGAATCTTGATTACCAAGTTGGTGATTCATTACAAAGAGGTGTTGCCTACTTTGACATACACTATCGATAAAGAAAATGGTAACCTTTATAAAGATAACGGAACGTCGGCAAACCAAAATTGGAACAGCGCTTGGAGAAGCAATGCTGAACCTCAGTTAGTATTCAGTTGTCCTGCCAACAATATGAACTGGGTAGATAACAATGTACAGATGATGTCGGGTCAAGCCGGTAGTGCAACGTACACCATTACTGCTCCTGAAGGTTATGTTATCGGAAACTATAGTTTCACATTTGCAAACAATAACCATGACACAGGTCTCACTTTGGCAATGACAGGTGGTACGACATACACTACCACTCGCGCAGCGCAGACCATCAGTGCAAAGAATCAGGAGTTGAACTCAATGTCTTTTGTCCTCTCAGGAACCAATGGTAAAGGTGTTATACTCACAGACTTCACCGTAACTTTTGTTGATCCAGCAAATGTGGGTAAAGAAGATGTTGAGGATGATGAGGAAGAAGAAGTGATTCCCCCCACTGATATTACCTACACCATCGATAAGAATAATGGTAGTCTCTTCCGCGACAATGATGAAGAAAATGCAGCTTGGAACCATGTGTGGAAGAGCAACGAAGAACCCGTGTTGCAGTTTGGTTGTGGTCCCAACAACATGAACTGGGCAGGCAACAATGTGCAGTTGATGACGGGTGGAAGTAGTTGTCGCTATACCCTTACGGCGCCTGCGGGTTATGTGATTTACGAATACAGTTTCACATACACCAACAATGGTCACGATAACGCTCAGGAAATTGTGATGGACAATGGTGATGTTTATACTACGTCAACCACTCCGAAGACCGTTAGCGCTCAGAAGCAGTACCTGACTTCACTTTACTTTGACCTTAAAGGTCCTAATAGCAAGGGCGTAGTGCTCTCTAACTTTGTCGTAAAGGTAAAACGCGACGTGGCAGAACTTCCTATCATCAGTACTGATGGTGATGAGCATTGGTATTACATTACCAGTGCTTCTACACAAAGTTACTGTGCTGGCAAGGTAATCTATTACGATAGCGAAGCGCAAAAGTTGCGCTTTGGCGACAAGACATTTAGCGGTAACTACATCTGGAGTTTCTGGGAACAGAATGGTAAACTTGCGATTAAGAACTACAACGGTGAATACTTCGGAACTGCCGGTAGTGGCACCGGCAATGGCACTGCGTTTGGTGTAGTCAACGAACCCAACTATATCTATAATATCAATGAAGCATACGATTACTTCGTGATTAAGGACGATGGAACAGAACTTCACGCTCAAAACGACAACAAGGTTATTGTACGTTGGCCTGCTGCTGAGGGTGGTGCTTCGCTTTGGAAATTTATAGAACTTGACGTGACGAATGCCAACGCTAACGTGGCAAGCACCGTAGTACAGCAGGGTAAGGTAAGCACAGGTATCGGTAATGTGGACCAGGCGATTATCCGCTCTACTATCCGTGTGTCTGGTCTTCAAGGCAAAGTAAACTTCCAAGGCGTTAAGGGTGCATTCTCAGGTACGAACAAGGCCGACGTTAAGAACGTGAAGGCTTACTTCGCTACGAACGACCGCGAACTCTTTGTGGATGCTGCGAAGAAGATGACTTGGCGCGAAGAAAACGGCGAGCAGTTTGGCGCAACTGTTACTTTGGCAGATGACGGTACGTTCAGCATCACCGGCACCAAGGAAATGACCCCTGGCAATTACTATCTCTGGATTGCTTATGACATCGCAGAAACAGCGAAGGAGGGTAACCTTGTGGATGCTCAAATCACTTCTTACACCGTGGATGGCACAGAAATTGCAGAAGCTAATGGTAATCCTAAGCACAGCGTAACCATCTTCCTCTCTGAAGGCTCTGTGTTGATGCCTATGGACAAAGGTTCGCTGCACTATCGCATCCCCGCCATTACTGTAACGAAGGACGGTAAGCGCCTCGTAGTACTTACCGACGACCGTAAGCAAAGTCAGGCCGACCTTCCCAACCACTGTTACGTGGTGGCACAATACTCTGACGACATGGGTAAGACCTGGAGCGACCCCTTAACTGTTGCGGGTACTGCTGAAACAGGTGGTAACTACGGTCACGGAGATGCCTCAATCGTAACGAATCGCGACAATGGCGATATTATTGGTATTGTTACCAGTGCGGGAACTTATGGACACGGTTTCTTCCAAGGTACTGCGGCTGAACCTCCCCGCTGGAAGACCATCACCAGTCACGACGGTGGTGAGACTTGGGAAGCTCCCGTTGACCACACTGACGACCTCTTTGGTGCGAACTGCGACAATCCCGACACGAAGACATGGAAGAGCGGTTTCTCCGGTTCAGGTGCAGCACTCCAGAAGCGCGACGGAACACTCGTTTCAAACTTCGTCAATCGCCAAGCAGACGATAGTCAGCATTTCTACTTCTTCATGAGTAAGGATGGCGGTAAAAACTGGTACGTAAGTGGCACAAGCGGTACTGCCAGTGCAGACGAACCCAAGTCGTTGGAACGCAACAATGGCGACCTTGCCATCAGCGTACGTGCAACTGGTT
This sequence comes from Bacteroidaceae bacterium, assembly GCA_017547385.1. Classification (GTDB taxonomy): domain Bacteria; phylum Bacteroidota; class Bacteroidia; order Bacteroidales; family Bacteroidaceae; genus Alloprevotella. The sequence goes on along the minus strand of JAFYPU010000021.1, from coordinate 98,229 downwards.
ACAACTATCATAATGTAACTTCTAACGATGGTGCAACATGGCACTACGATTCACAGACACGCTTCAACACAGGTATCACTGGCAACGCTTGTGATGGTGAATACATGGTTTGGTGCTCTACGCTCGAAGGCAATCCTTGGAACATCGCGCTCCAAACACTTCCCAACAGTAGCAGTCGTGAAAATGTGAGCATCGCTCTTTCTACAGACGAAGGCGAAACCTTTGGTGCTCCCAAGACCATCTGTCCTCGTGGTTCTTGCTACAGCGCAACGGTGGTGCTTCCTGACGGAACGCTCGGCGTTTACTACGAAGAAAATGGTGTTTCAAACGCATTTGTAATGCGCTTCGTGCGCTTCTCACTCGACTGGGCAAGTAACGGAGTGTACAAGTTCACACAAGAAACTCCCTTCAAGCCCATTGCTTCAACCGCTGCTACAAATGCGAAGGTGGAAAGCACTATCAGCGCGCAGGGCATCGGTACGTTCTATGCCAACGCTGCGACATTCATTCCCGAAGGTGTCAAGGCTTACGTAGCCCTTGAAGAACCCGTGATGGATGAATCCGATGGTCAAGGCAATGCTGTAGGCACAATTTCGATGGCTGAGGTTACCGACATCATTCCTGCCAAAACAGGTGTTGTGCTCCGTGGTGAAGCCGGAACATACGACTTCTTCTACACTGCAGAAGACGGTGCAGCCGACACAGACGCAAACTTGCTCGTTGGTTATGCCGGTGCCGCAGAGTTTAGAGCCGTTTCGTTGCTTGACAATGTCAATACGTACGTGCTGACTGTTAAGGACGGTGCTGCAGGCTTCTATAAAAAGGACGCCGCTTTCAAGGTTTACAATCACAAAGCCTATCTCAATGTGCCCGAAAACGCAGCCGGAACGTTGCGCTTGCGATTTGTGGATGCAGACGGCACTACTGAAATTCGCGATGTGCTCTTGGAACAAGGCGAGACTGGCGAAATCTACGATCTCACAGGTCGCCGTGTTCGCCATGCCGGTAAAGGAGTATACATTATGGGTGGAAAGAAAGTGTTGCGCTAAGGCAGCACTTTCCTCTCCCTGGAAAAACAAAGAATAGAACTATGGCAAAAAAGAAAACATACGTAATTCCTTCTGCCGATGTGCAGAATTTGGTAATGGAAGGCATGATAGCTTCCAGCCCCTCTTCTGATAAGGATGTCAATATCTCTGATGAAGTTACAGGAGACGATGCTTGGATGAGCCGTCGTCGCCGTGGCATCTGGGAACGCTCTTGAGAAATTTAGGGGAACTTTAGTGCTCCTCATACACCAGACTCGCAAAGGCTGCATTCCGTGAAAGGTGTGCAGCCTTTGTTGGGCTTTATGTTTCAACTGCATTGACACACAAAAAGCCCCATGCGTTGAAGGCATGGGGCTTTGGCTTGTGTGTTTTCGACTTATTGCAACTTGATGCGGTCGGCTGCAAGGATTACGCCTGAACCTTCGCTGCTGTCAATAACGAGAGCCGTAACATAAACATTGTCGAGGTTGTTCAGTGTGGCTCCGTCCAAACTATATGAGCCATTAACGATGGTTTCGTAACCGGCTTTCACGTTTTTAGGCAAACGCACGTTGCTGCCACGATAGGCAGGGTAGATGCCGCGAGCCACTTCTTCGAAAGGCATGCCCACGATGCGCTGTTGGCCATATTCTTGTCCGTGAGCAAAGCGTCCGAAGAAGGGGTTGGTGGAGTCTGCACAATAATTGTACTGATAAGCCTTTCCTTCTACATGGTTTTCTGTAATCACATAAGCGATGTTGTAAGTGGGGTTGGTGGCATCGAGAGCAAAGCGCAGTTTGCTGCTCACTTCGAGTACATCGTCTTTGATGGTGGCTGTTGCAAGACGGATTTCGCTTGTTCTGATGACAGCCAATTCTTCATCAATGTATCTTGTCCATGTGAACTGTCCGTCAAAGGAATAAGTGCTACCCTCCACCAATTCGTAGGGATAAGAATAGGTGATGCGGTTCACAGTTCCGCAGGGGAAAGCAGGGAAACTCAAACTGCTGTCGTATTCTTCAACGGTGAAAACATCGTCATTGTGAACGGCAATTTTGATGACTTGATCGCCATACACCTCTTCGATATGTTCGAAAGCTAGGATGCCGAGCGGACACCAACCGCACCAAGTGCCGGTACCTTCTTCAAGCACCACACGTTTTTGGGGTATGAAGGCTGCAGCTGCCACAGAGTCGTTCACGCCCACACGTTCATCAGTGCCGATGCCGGCCCACAGACGGAAGTGGACAAACTTACCCTTGTTTTGTGCGATGGGCATTTTTTCTTCGAATTCAAAGTGGTGGGTTGCTCCCGGAGCGATGTTCAGTCCGGTGAAAGTGCGAGTGCGCACCACAGAGTCGGCACAAGTGTAGTGAACGGTGTAATTATTGATGGCTTCTTTACCGGCTTGGATATATCCTTTGATGGTAACAGCTTCTTCAGTGCTGATTTTCTCAACTTCGGAATGGAGGTTGAAAGTCGGGACACAGCTGACGTAGATGTTGTCGAGACCCAGCACACAACCGTTGTAAGTGTCATTGACAAAGGCAATCCAAATGCGCTTGCCTGCGTATGCTTTGAGTGAAACGCCATGGTCGTTCCATTCGCCATCCATTGTCTCAGAGTTTCCGGCAGGTTCGGCATCGGTTTGCCAAATAGGTGCATCGTTGAAGTCGTCCGGTGTGTTGCCGGTGGTGGAAACAAGTACTTTCAGTCCATCAAGACTTTTGGGGTCGAGTGATTGTGATTGCCACAACAGGGTGCTTTCGCCCATGGCGGGGATATCGATACCGATGGTTACGAGCCAAAGGCCGGGATTTCCGCTTTCGTTATACTTTGACGAGCTGCCGGCCCATGTGTTTTGGCTGGTGTAGTCGTCTTTGATAAAGTAGTGCCAAGGCTTTTCCTTTGTGAAGCCGATGGCCCAAGGGTCGGAAGGCGTAAGGTTGCCTGTGTTGTACTGAGTGAAGAGCTGTTCAGCTACTTCTTTGCTTTGGAAATCGCAAGCGAAGAGCGCTTCACCGTCGGTCATGAAAGCCTCGCCGGGAGCTACGGTCGGCACTGTGATTTCAGGGTCATCAGAGCACGAAGTAACAAGCAGGGCAGAACTGAGCAGACCTGCCGCGGCAAAAGCCAAATACTTGGTTAATTTCATTGTGTAAAGGTTTATGAAGTTGTTAATAATTGATTTAATAATCAGTAGACCACTTTGCAGGTGGAGTGGGTGTTGCCTTGGCCGAAAGTGAGCAGGTATGTGCCTTTGGGGAAGGTGCTCATGTTGACATAGCCTTGGCTTTCGCAAGAGCGTATGTGTCGGCCGTCAATGGTGTGCAGTGCTTTCAGGTGTGTGCCGGCAGGCAGCAGAAAACCATTTCCGAGGCGTATGGGTTTTACGGCAGAAGTGGCAGAAACCAAGGGGACAATGCCACTTTGCACCATGGGATCGAGCGATGCAATGGTGGTGTTGAGCACTTGGCAGTTGTTGCGATTGTTCTCGTCATATCCGGCCACAAAAGCCACAACGTGAAGATGCTTTGTCTGCCATGTGTCGGGCAAGGCGATGTCGTAAGTTGTGGTCATTCCGCTCTGCCAATCGAAAGCTGTTCCCCAAGTAGGGGTGAGGCTCTGTCGTGCCACGTGACTGTGGTAAAAACTTCCGCCGGAACCAGCTTGTGTGGTGCTATATACGCTATCTTCGCAGACAAACACAAAAAGACGGGCATCGCCTTGATAGGGGAGCAAGCCTTGACAATTCACCGTGATGGCGGCTGTGCGTTGTGTGATGTCGGTTTCGGCCTGTATGTCAATGTCTGCACAGGCCGGAACAGAAAGTGCATATTCCATCAGCATGGTGAGCCGATCGGCATCCGGGCTTCCCATTGGTGTTTCGGCATCGCACAATTGCGGATAGGTGTCGTGAAAGTTGGTACGGTCCATCATCACTGCGGGAGCATAGAGCACGGAGGGCTTGTAGAACCATTCGTAATCCTTGCTTTCGCGAATGGTGAAGGCATCGTCGTAGAAACCGGCGTGATGTCCCAATTGTATGATGCGTTGGTTGCCGTTGCAAACCTCGTGCAAGATGTTGTGGGCTTGCGGACATTCGGTGCAACGTTCGGTCGAGAACACTTCGAGCAGCAAGTTGCGAGTTTCGAAATGTTCGCGACAAATAATTTGCTTTTTGAATGAGGTGTTGTCACTTATGTCGGCATCGCTTTTACCGTTGACTGATGCCAGGGTGATGCGGAAATCGTGTTCGCCTTCCTCTTCCCATGCCGGACAAGTGAGTGTCAGCGTTTTTTCATCGGCTGCAGCGATGTTCATATTGTCTATTTCCTGATGATAACTGCGATGGCCCACATCGTAGCGCACCGACAGATTTTCGATGGTGCTCAGTCCTAAGTTGCCAATGGTAGCCTGCACGTTCAGGGGTTCGCCCAATACGGCACAGGGGGGATAAATAACGTTTTTCAGTCGGGCGTTGTGAACGGGCAATGTGGCATTGTCGCCATCGCGCACCACGGCATAGAGTGCTGCGCTGTATCCGTTGTCGTTGAGCTGCCATCCTTTGCTCGGGCTGAGGCAGATATATTCTGTTCCTTTCTCTTTGGGTTTTGTGTAGACAAGGTTGGAAGTTCCTTTGACGAAGAAGCCGATATAGAGGTCGCCTCCGTCGGGAACATAAGGTGTGCTGAGTGGCACGTTCACCCAATTGCCGTGATCGAGTTTTACTTCCTGCTCATAATCGAACGGTTCTTTCAAACTTCGCGAGATGAATACTCGCAACGAAGTGATGTTTCTCCAGTTGCTGGGAAAGAGCACGATGTTGGTGATTTTGCATCCTGCAAATTTCTGCATGGTGCTTGCCGGGTAGAAAAGTGCCGAGCCGCCGGGAGCTGTAGGCGAGTCGAGTGTTTCGTAAAGCACCACGTTTTTTGTGCAGTTGCCCAGGTTGATGGAGTCGGTCTGTGCCGATGCCGTCATACTCAGGAGGAGCAGAAGAAGGATGCTCAGGTGATGGCATTTCATGTGGGTGAAGATATATGGGTAAGTTTCCTGTTGTTGTAGGATTTGTTTGTTCGGTCGGAGTCGGGATGTTGTCGTTGCTGTATCTCTCACGGCTGCATGGAGTTCTCGCTTATCTATGTTCCTAAGTCGCTTCGTGCTAGCTCCCCGAGGGTTTTCATACCTCTCACCCGTGCCGAGAGCTCCTTATGTGTTCATACCCCTCACCCGTTCCGGGAGCTCCCCTACCTTAGGGGAGCAGTTGCCATCCGGACTGTCCGCAGGTTGGAAACTAATGAGGAGTTCAGGCCGCAGGGACTGTCCCCCTAAGGTAGGGGGACGAGCGAAGCGGAGGGGGTATGAGCAGACGAGGACATCAATTTTTTATATTCTCAACCGGATGGGTTTGTCATCCGGATGGAACTGCTCCCCTAAGGTAGGGGAGCTCCGCGAAGCGGTGAGGGGTATGAACTACCCCAAAGAGTATGAATCAACTCATAGGGGAGTTCCGAGCATGTTTAACACGAAAGGGGGACGCCCTCGGCTGAAGCCGAAACGTCCCCCGTGGAGTTGAGTGGTTTTTATTTCAAGTTGAACTTGGCAGACTTTACCTCGCCGTTTTTGTAAGTGGCTTTGGCAATAACCGTGCCGTGTCGTCCGTTCAGCGTGATGGCACTGGTGTTGGCAGAAGCCAAGCGACGGCCTTCAGCATCGAAGAGTTCAATCTTTTCAGCACCATCGGCCATGGCCACGCCATAGCGCATCACAACGCCGGGACCATTGTCGGTGGCATTGTTGATGCCTTCGGGACCACCCACAACGCTCACAACGCAAGGAAGCATGCCTGCGCCACCTTCAAAGTAGGAAGGATACCATCCGGCAAGGGTCTTTCCGTCGTGTGAAACAGAGAGGATGTATTGGGGAAGTTGTGAACCGTCGCCATAAGAGCCATAACGCTGAGTCAACCAACCGTCGATGGAAGTGGTTGTGCCATCAGGATTCATCACACCGCCCACATAGAACAATGTTCTGTCGTTCATCATGTATGAGGGATCGCCTTCGATGGCAATCTCGTTGTGCTTGTCGTTTTCTATGTCGTAGAAGAAGCGCAAGTTGTCGCGATAAGTGCCGGTGGGAGAGAAGTAACCGGCAGCATATTTACCATTGGGAGATACGCTTGTGGTGTGTCCGTCGAACCAGTATTGGTCTTCGAGATTGATGTCGATGTCCTCTTCTCCGTAGATGAGGCGCATGTCGTTGTTCACCCAAACTGCCGGAGCACGAGTGCCGGTGGGGTGTTCGTAGTAACCCACGATGACGCTTCCGTCTTCAGAAGAGTGATAGAGTGTGTAGTAACCTTGACCGAAGTCGTCGCCATTGGGGGCGTTTTCGGGTTTGGGTTGCAGTTTTCCATCAATCCACACGCAGATGCGGTAAGGCGTTTTCTTTTTCAATACACCATTACCGTCTGTGTCGCGCATGAAATAATCGCGAATGTAACCGGTAACAATGCGTCCGTCGCCTGAAATCCAGCGTGCTTCGCCATTGACGTCGCCTTCTGATTTGGGCACAGCGAGCTCCAGGGGAGTCCACACGCCGTTTTTCCAAAGGCCGGGAACGGTGTAGCCCACGCCGCCGGAGGCAACTGCACCATTGTTGTCGTCACGATAAACACCACACACAGTTCCATCGTTGCTCACGCCATAGGTCCAGCACTTGTCGTCCAAAGAACCGGTGATTTGGCAGAACTTTCCGGTGGCACGGCTCCAAATCAGTCCGCGCTCTGCATCTTCAGCATACCCCACGGCCCATTCGCCATTGGCAGATGCCATGGTCAGCGCACAGCCGTATGTACCATCGAAAAGCTCGAGCAGGGCTTCTTCTTCGCCGGAGTTGGCAAAGTTGTAAACGTTGACAGTGTAGGTGTTCTCTTGGGCCGAAACAGAGGTGGCCATAAAAAACATTACACCGCCCATGAGGGAGAGTAAAAATTTGTTCATAAATTTGGGATTAAGTTGATTGAATTTGTTGTCTTGTGTTGGAAATGTTAGAGGATGCAAATGTAATGAAAGACAGGTGAAAAACAAAACGATTTGTTGTTTTTTCGTTTCCTGCATTTGTGTGGCCGGAAAAATGGAAGCGAGAGGTGTTCCCCGTGGGCAGATGTGGAATGTGAAAAGCGGGTTTGGCATAATCGTGAAAACAGCAAGGCTAAGGCTGCTCTCGTTTCGGGAAAATCTGCAGTGCTTGTAGATTTTTTTGCAGTGCTTCCGGAAATTTCTACAAGCACTGCAGATTTCGGCGGCTTGGGCGTGGAAGAAAAAACAAGTTTTCCTTTGTTCTGCTCTCGCCTTGCACTATTTTGGCTTTGCCCAAGTTAGGCTGCGGCTCGGCATAACAAAAGAAAAACAAGTTTTCCTTTGTTCTGCTCTCGCCTTGCACTAACTTTGCAGTACATCAAGAAAAAAGATACATGAGAATACGCATCAAAGACTTGTCGGAGTTGCAGCCGGCGGCGGCCCGTTTCGTGGCACAAGTGTTGGAACAACCGGCTGTGATTGCTTTCTACGGAAAGATGGGGGCCGGAAAAACCACTTTTGTTCGGGCCTTGTGTGAAGAAATGGGCATCACCGACAGTGTGAATTCGCCGACATTTTCCATCGTCAACGAGTATCTCACGGCCGACAGCGAAGTGGTTTATCACTTCGACTTCTATCGCATCAACCGTGTGGAAGAGGCTTTTGACCTCGGCTTTGAGGATTATATGTACAGCGGTCGGACTTGTTTCATCGAGTGGCCGGAATTGGTGGAAGAACTCTTGCCGGCAGACACGGTGCGCGTGAGCATCTGTGAGGAGGACGACGGGTCGCGAACGTTGGAGTGGTGAGCCTGAGCGAAAAGCCTCCGAAGTGGCCGTACGATGTCTTGTTGTTTTAATCATCACGTAACCAAAAGGAGAAAGTATTATGGCAAAGAAAAAACAGGAAAAGGTGAAGCGTCTCACGAAGAAGGAGGTCGTGGGTCGCATACTTGATTTCTTTGACGCAAGTGGTGGAGAAGAAATCGGCGTGAAGCAAATCTTTGATGCCGTGGGTGCCAAGACGCATCCGGCTAAAATGCTCACAATGGATGTGCTGACCGATCTCGTGGCCGATGACCATCTGGCTACCAACGGATATGGTGCTTACCGATTGGCCATCCGTTCGCAGGTGATGGAAGGAACGTTTCGTCGCAAGCGCAACGGACACAATGCTTTCTTGCCCGATGACGGAGGAAAGAGCATTCTGGTTTGTGAGCGCAACTCACTCCATGCCCTCGACGGCGACCGTGTGCGCATCACCCTTTTGGCACGCCGACGGGGCCACACGCGTGAGGCGCAAGTAACCGAAATCATCAAGCGAGCGCACGACCAGTTTGTGGGAACGCTACAAGTGGAACGCGGTTACGGCTTCCTCATCACCGAGGGGCGTGCGCTGGCCACTGATGTGTTTATTCCGAAAGAACATCTTGCCGGCGGAAAGACCGGTGATAAGGCCGTGGTGAAACTCATCGAGTGGCCCGAACACTCGAAAAGCCCCATCGGAAAAGTGGTGGATATCCTGGGAAAGAAAGGAGAGAACAACACGGAAATGCACGCCATATTGGCAGAATACGGTTTGCCTTATAGTTATCCGAAAAGCGTGGAAAGAGCAGCCGAAAAACTCAGTGCAGACATCACGCCTGAGGAAATTGCACGTCGCGAAGACTTCCGTAATGTATTGACATTCACCATCGATCCACGCGATGCCAAGGACTTTGACGATGCACTCTCCATACGCCGCATGGAAGGCGGTTGGGAAGTGGGTGTGCACATTGCCGACGTGTCGCACTATGTGAAAGAAGGCGACATCATCGACCGCGAAGCACAGCGACGCGCCACCAGCGTTTATCTGGTGGATCGCACCATCCCGATGTTGCCCGAGCGACTTTGCAATTTCATTTGCTCTTTGCGGCCTAACGAGGAGAAATTGGCTTACTCGGCCATATTCCAACTCAATGCGCAGGGCGAAGTGATGAAGTGGCATTTGGCACATACGGTGATATGTTCCGACCGACGCTTCACCTATGAAGAAGTGCAGGACATCTTCGAGCAAAACGGAGAAGCCTCGCCCGAGGATTTGGCACAGCCCGGCAACCATCCGGAACGGGTGGCTTCGCCCGACGGAAAGCCGGTGGGAGAATTCGCCGAAGAACTTATCACACTGAACCGCTTGGCCAAACAGATACGCCGCCGTCGTTTTTCAGACGGGGCCATAGGTTTCGACCGTGCCGAAGTGCGTTTCGAAATCGACGATACCGGTCGCCCGATTTCCACTTATGTGAAGGTGGCCAAGGATGCCAACAAACTGGTTGAAGAGTTCATGCTGTTGGCCAATCGATATGTTGCCGAAAGTGTGGGACGCGTGCCCAAAGGCAAGAAAGCCAAGGTGCTGCCTTATCGCATCCACGATGTGCCCGACCCGGAGAAGTTGGAACGCTTGCAAGGCTTTGTGGCAAAATTCGGATACAAGGTGCGCACCGAGGGAAGCAAGACCGAAGTGAGCAAGAGCCTGAACCAACTTTTGGCCGATGTAAAGGGAAAAAAGGAAGAGAACATGGTGGAAATGGTGGCCCTGCGTGCGATGATGAAAGCTCGTTACAGCGTTCACAACATAGGACACTATGGCTTGATGTTCCCCTATTACACGCACTTCACCTCACCCATACGTCGCTATCCTGACACCATGGTGCACCGCTTGCTGACGCATTATGCCGAAGGGGGACGCTCAGGCAACATCAACAAATATGAAGAACTCTGCGAGCACTCCTCACAAATGGAACAACTGGCCACAGCTGCCGAGCGTGCCAGCATCAAATACAAGCAGGTGGAATTCATGAGCGAACGCATCGGTCAGGAATTTTCGGGCATCATCAGCGGTGTTACGGAGTTCGGCCTCTATGTGGAGGAAACCGAGAGCAAATGTGAGGGCATGGTGCCGCTGCGCACCCTCTTGGGCGACTATTATGAATTTGACGAGCGCAATTATTGTCTCGTGGGAAGACGAACCCGAAAGGTGTATGCCCTGGGCGATAAAGTTACGATTCGTGTTGAAAGAGCCAATCTGGAGAAAAAGCAACTTGATTATGCTTTGGTGGAAGAAGATACCAATGATGCTTTCCTCAGAAAGCCCAATCCTTCGCCTAAGAGTTTCCAACGGAAGAAAGGAAGGAGATAAATAGGGAAACCTTCGGGAGTGATATGCTCGGGAAAAGGAGCGAGATACATCAAATCCGAATGGTAAAAAAAGGAAACAGCGAAGCCGAAGAGCCTCGCTGTTTCCTTTTTGGGGGGTGATAGAAACCGGCTGTCTCATGCCGGAATTTGCTTATCCCACGCTGCCTTCCAGCGAAACGCTGAGCAGTTTTTGTGCTTCAACGGCAAATTCCATGGGCAGTTTGTTGATGACTTCTTTGGCGTATCCGTTAACAATCAAATCGACCGCCGCTTCTGTGGGAATGCCGCGCTGATTGCAGTAGAAGAGTTGGTCTTCGCTTATCTTGGACGTGGTGGCTTCGTGCTCCACGGTAGCATCCGGATGGTTCACATCTATGTAAGGGAAAGTGTGCGCTCCGCAATTCGAGCCCAGTAGGAGCGAATCGCACGAAGAGTAGTTGCGAGCACCGGCAGCCTTACTTCCCATCTTTACCAAGCCGCGATAAGAATTCTGACTGAGACCGGCCGAAATGCCCTTCGAGACAATGGTGGAGCGGGTACCCTTGCCGATGTGTATCATCTTGGTGCCGGTGTCTGCCTCTTGGTGGTTGTTGGTTACGGCCACACTGTAGAACTCGGCTTGTGAGTTTTCTCCCATCAATACGCACGAGGGATATTTCCATGTGATGGCACTGCCGGTTTCCACTTGCGTCCACGAGAGTTTGGCATTGGCACCGCGCAGTTGTCCGCGCTTGGTAACAAGATTGTAAACGCCGCCTCGACCTTCGCTGTCGCCGGGATACCAGTTCTGCACGGTGCTGTATTTCACTTCGGCATCCTTTTCAACAATTATCTCCACGATGGCGGCATGCAATTGGTTCTCGTCGCGCATTGGTGCGGTGCATCCTTCAAGATAGGAAACGTAGCCGGCTTCGTCGCAAACGATGAGGGTACGTTCGAACTGGCCTGTGTTGCGGGCATTGATGCGGAAATAAGTGGACAGCTCCATAGGGCAGCGAACGCCCTTCGGGATGTAGACAAACGAGCCATCGGAGAAGACGGCAGAGTTGAGGGCTGCAAAATAGTTGTCGCGGTAGGGTACCACGCTTCCGAGGTATTTGCGCACCAGTTCGGGGTTTTCGCGCACGGCTTCACTGAAGCTGCAAAAAATGACGCCCTTTTCCTGTAAACGCTCCTTGAAGGTGGTCTTCACCGAAACCGAGTCCATCACTGCATCCACCGCCACGCCGGCCAATGCCATGCGCTCTTCAAGGGGAATGCCGAGCTTGTCGAAAGTTTTCATCAGCTCGGGGTCGATTTCTTTCTTCCCTTCGCCTTTTTTCTTCTTGGTGGGGTCGGCGTAATAGGATATGGCCTGATAGTCGATGGCCGGCAGGTTGACATGCGCCCAGTCAGGTTGTTCCAACGTGAGCCAATGGCGATAAGCTCGCAAACGGAAGTCCAACAACCAATCCGGCTCTTCCTTTTTCTGAGAGATGAGTCGGATGATATCTTCGTTCAGACCGGTTTCGATGATGTCGGTCTCCACATCTGTAGTAAAGCCGTACTCATATTTCTTTTCGGCCACCGCACGCACGAGACTGTTTTTCTCCTCTGTGGGGGCAGCGTTCGGAAGTGTGGGGGATGTATTTTCTGAGGGCTTCATGAGGTTTACATTATTTTAAAGTGTCGGAAGAAACGTTCATTTCCACCCAAAAAGTGTCGCTCTCGGTGGTGATATCTTCGGGGGTGAAGTGCTTGAGATGCTCACTTTCGGGAAGAAGAGTTCTGACTACGTTGCAAACGGGCGAGAATAGGGCTGAATCTTTTCTCTTGGTCTCGTCAAGAATGTTGAGTGCTTCCATTACGTTGAGTACGCAACTGATGAGAATCAAGAATTTGACGAAACTGATCACAGCTCCCAACAAGCTGTTGGGAATGCCCAGTTGCATTCCTTTGATAGCACGGGTCAATACGTTGGCAGCAAAGCCCAAAGCAATGGGCACGATAATCCAAAGGATGAAAAAGGCAATGATACTCGTAACTTGGTTGGTCTCGCTTCCGTTAACAGCAAGATATTCGCCCAATGTGGTGTAGCAAGTGGCGGCTACGAACAAGCCGACCAGAAATCCCACGGTGCTGACCACTTCTTTGATGAAGCCGTTTCGCCACCCACTGAAGAGCGACCAAAGCAGCAGAACGATAAGAAATAAGTCTATCATAGTTTTGTCTTGTGTGTGTTTAGGTTATCTGTTCTTTCTTTTCCAATAAATGTAAGCCGCCACGCCACCACCGGCCACGACGGCCAGAAAACCGGCAAATGCCATCACCAGAAGAATTTTCAGAAGAGAACTTTTCTCAGACTCAGGCTCGTATTCCTCAACCGGAGTCCATGGTTTCATATAAGTGTTGTTGATTTGCAGCGAAGGGTCGGAAGCAATGACTGCGTCGCCCTCGGCATCGCTGGCTTGGTATCCGCCACCGCTTGAACTGCTTCCGCGGTCGGGGCGCTCCACCACACAAGTATGGCCGGTACCAATCATATAAACCTTTCCGCAACGGTTGCATACGCTCCTACTATTGTTTTCGCCATAAGTGCTGATGCCGGGAACGTAGCGTGTTTCTCGATCGGCCAAAACCGAAGAGGGAAATATCCAAGCGGCGAGCAGAATTATCAATATGCTTTTTACAAGATTTTTCATGCGTGATGTGCTTTTGTAAATGCAAGGGCGGAAGGCGTCAACCGTCTTCCGCCCTTTTTGCGTTGTATTCAGATTATTGCAACTTCTGCTTGATTTCTATCTCACGGAAAGTTTCGATAATGTCGCCTTCCTTTATATCATTGCAGTTGGTAATGCTGATACCGCACTCGAAGTTGGTGTTCACTTCCTTCACATCGTCCTTAAATCTCTTCAGGGCGTTGATGTCGCCGGTATAGATGACGATGCCGTCGCGAATGAGTCGTGCTTTGTCGCTGCGGTGCACCGTTCCATCCATGACGTATGCGCCGGCCACATAACCCACTTTGGAAATGTGATAAACCTGACGCACCTCGACGGTGGCGGTCATCTCTTCTTTCAGTACGGGTTGCAACATGCCTTCCATGGCTTCCTTCACTTCTTCGATAGCATCGTAGATGACCGAATACTGACGGATTTCCACACCTTCCTTCTCTGCCAATCTGCGGGCAGACTGGCTGGGGCGCACCTGGAAGCCCACGATAACGGCTTGAGAGGCAGCGGCGAGTGTTACGTCGTTTTCTGAAATCTGGCCCACGCCTTTGTGAATTACGTTCACGGCAATGGTTTCTGTTGAGAGGCGAATGAAAGAATCGGAAAGTGCTTCCACAGAACCGTCCACATCACCCTTAACAATGATGTTGAGCTCTTGGAAAGAACCAAGTTTGATGCGGCGGCCCACTTCATCGAGGGTGAGCATCTTCTGAGTGCGCAAGTCTTGTTCGCGCTGCAATTGTTCACGCTTGTTGGCAATTTCGCGAGCTTCCTGTTCGGTTTCCATCACATGGAATTGGTCGCCGGCTTGCGGAGCTCCGTTGAAGCCGAGCAAGGTGGCTGCCATGGAGGGACCTACTTCCTGAATGCGTTGTCCGCGTTCGTTGAAGAGGGCTTTCACACGGCCATAGTTTGTGCCTGCCAGCACCACATCGCCTTGGCGAAGCGTACCGTTGCCCACCAACACTGTAGCCACATAACCACGGCCTTTGTCGAGCGAAGATTCAATGACTGTTCCGACAGCTTTGCGGTTGGGGTTGGCTTTCAGTTCAAGCATTTCAGCTTCGAGCAACACCTTTTCCAGCAATTCTTCAACGCCGATGCCCTTCTTGGCACTGATGTCCTGACTTTGATACTTGCCGCCCCATTCTTCCACCAAGAAGTTCATGGCTGCCAAGTTCTCCTTGATCTTATCGGGGTTGGCAGTGGGCTTATCAATCTTGTTGATGGCAAAGACGATAGGCACATTGGCTGCTACGGCGTGGTTGATGGCTTCCTTTGTTTGCGGCATGATGGAGTCGTCGGCCGCGATGATGATAATCGCGATGTCCGTAACCTGAGCACCACGGGCACGCATGGCGGTAAACGCTTCGTGTCCGGGAGTGTCAAGGAAGGTAATGTGGCGTCCGTTCTCCAATTTTACATTATAAGCACCGATGTGCTGCGTAATTCCACCGGCTTCGCCTGCAATTACGTTGGCTTTGCGGATATAGTCAAGCAGTGAGGTCTTACCGTGGTCAACGTGTCCCATGACGGTTACGATGGGAGCGCGTTCTTCAAGGTCTTCTTCCTTATCTTCTTCCACGGTGATGGCTTCTTGCACGTCGGCACTGATGAATTCTGTCTTAAATCCAAATTCCTCGGCAACGAGGTCGATGGTTTCGGCATCCATACGTTGGTTGATGGACACCATGATACCGATACTCATGCAAGTACCGATGACTTTCGTAACCGGCACGTCCATCATTGAAGCCAGTTCGTTGGCTGTAACGAACTCTGTGAGCTTCAACACATTGCTGCCTGCGCGTTCTTCTTGCAGCATTTCTTCCTGCTGTGCACGCACTTGTTCGCGTTTTTCCTTGCGGTATTTGGCACCCTTGGCAGCTTTGGTCTTGCTGGTGAGGCGTGCGAGGGTTTCTTTTACCTGCTTTGCCACGTCCTCATCACTGATTTCGGGCTTGAGCACTTGCTGTGCCTTGCGGTTGCGCTCCTTGCTGCGCTTGCTGCCTTGTGCGTTTTGTCCGGCAGCCTGTGCTTGTTCCTTGTTGCGATTGCGGCCGCTGTTGCCTCCCTGTTGGTTGGCAGCTGCATTCACGTCAACGCGCTCTTTACCGATGCGGTTGCGCTTTTTGCGCTCGCCGTTTTGTCCGGTAGCACCCTGCTGACGGTTCTTTTCCTCGCGTTCCTTGCGCTTCTCCTCTTTGGTTTTCTTTTTGGGACGCGTGTTGGAATTGATGGCAGAGAGGTCTATGGTTCCGAGCACTTTGGGACCGGCCACTGTGGGTTGGCTGTGAAGTTTGAACACTCCATCGTCTTCCGAGCCGATAGCTTTGGCACGTTCTTCCACAGAGGGGCGTGCGGGCTTCTTAGGTTCGGGCTTTTGTGCTTCCTCGGGTTGAGGCTCCGGTTTCGGTTCCGGTGCTTTTTCGGGGGCAGGAGCCGGTTTTGCATTCAGGTCGATGTGTCCTTTCACCACGATTTGCGGACGTGCTTCCTCGGGCACAACGGTTTTAATCTCCTCAACGGGAGCTTTCTTGGCTTGCGAAGAAGCTTTCTTTTCCTTCTGGCGGTTTTGAAGCATTTCTTCGGCTTTGTTGCGCAGGTCCTTGTCGGCACCGAACTCCTTGCGGATGAGTTCATACTGCTCGTCGCTGATTTTGGCTGAAGGTGAGGGTTGCACATCTACACCTTTCTTGTGCAGAAAATCAACTACGGTTTGCAGTCCTACGTTGCATTCTTTTATTACGATGTTTAATCTTACGCTCATGCTTGAATGGGTTGTCTGGTTGTTGGGCTAAAAGTTTTGAGAAAAGCGGTTTTGTTTTCGTTACCGGTGGAGTGGATGTGCTCCGTCGTTCTCCGGTCTTTTAGCACTTAACTTTGGGAAGCCTCCTCTTCTTCTTCAAATTCGGCTCTGAGCACAGCGAGCAGTTCGTCCACGGTGTCTTCTTCGAGGTCGGCACGTTCGATGAGCATGTCGCGAGGAGCACCCAGCACCTTCTTAGCTGTGTCGAAGCCGAGGCTCTTGATGGCTTCGATTACCCACTCGTCAATTTCGTCCTTGAATTCGTCAAGGCTCACGTCTTCGGTCTCTTCGCCGTCAGCCACTTCGCGGAACACGTCGATGGTGTATTCGGTCAGCATTGAGGCAAGCTTGATGTTGGTACCATTTTTACCGATGGCCAACGACACTTCTTCGGGGCGCAGGAACACTTCGGCCTTGCGTTCCTCTTCGTTGAGCACGATGCTTGACACCGTGGCGGGATTGAGCGCACGCTGGATAAAGAGACGAATGTTGTTGGTATAGTTGATTACGTCGATGTTTTCGTTGTGCATTTCGCGCACGATGTTGTGGATGCGGCTTCCCTTGACACCCACGCAGGCACCTACGGGGTCAATGCGGTCGTCATAGCTTTCAACAGCGATTTTGGCGCGTTCGCCGGGGATGCGGGCAATGCGGCGCAATTGGATGAGACCTTCGGCGATTTCGGGGATTTCGGTTTCGAGCAGACGCTGCAAGAATGCGGGTGCGGTGCGGCTCAGATAAATCTTGGGATTGCCGTTGGTGTTGTCCACGCGGTCGATGACGGCACGCACGGTGTCGCCTTTGTGGAAGAAGTCGCGCGGAATTTGTTGCGATTTGGGCAACAGCAGTTCGTTTCCTTCGTCGTCGATAAGCAGTGTTTCGTTTTTCCAAGTCTGATAAACCTCGGCGGCAATGATTTGGCCTTCACGCTCTTTGTATTTGTTGTAGAGAGAGTCGTGTTCGAGTTCCAAAATCTTGCTGGCCAGCGTTTGGCGCAGGGTGAGGATGGCGCGGCGGCCGAACTTGGCGAAATCGAGCGTCTCGGTGGCTTCTTCTCCCACTTCGTAGTCGGGTTCGATTTCACGGGCTTCGGAAAGTGAAATCTGCTTGTTGGGGTCGGTTACTTCGCCGTCGGCCACCACTTCGCGGTTGCGATAAATTTCGCAGTCGCCTTTGTCGGGGTTGACGATAACGGTGAAATTGTCGTCCGAACCATAGATTTTGGCTATCACATTGCGGAAGCTTTCTTCCAGAACGCCCACCATGGTGGTGCGGTCGATGTTTTTGGTCTCCTTAAATTCGGAGAAGGTGTCGATAAGACTGATGATGTCTTGCTTCTTCTTTGCCATTATGTTTTTTTGTTTTGATTTTCGTTGTTGGGGGCGGCTTTCCCGAGTGTCAGCACCGTGAAGCCGCAGAGGCTGTCTGCCTGCAGGATGTGGGGCAGGCAGGGGAGGAAATCACTTGAAGTCGATGATGTATTTGGTGTGCTTCACCTCGTCGTAGGCGAAGGTGATGTCGCGTTCCTCCATGTGCGGGCGTTTTTCGCCTTCGCGTTTCACCTTTTCCTCGATGGTGAGCACGAAGTTGTCGGCCGTGGCTTCTTTCAGTGTTCCCACATGTTTGATGCCGCCCTTGGTGAGCACTTCCACGCGCTCGCCCACATGAATTTCATATTGGCGTACCACTTTGAATGGTTGCCCGATGCCGGCACTGCCCACTTCGAGTTCGTAATCCTCTTCCTCGCGGTCGAGGCGGCTCTCGATGAACTTGCTGAGTTCCACACAATCTTCAATCCATACGCCGTCGGCATGGTCGATTTCCACAACGATGCGGTCGTCCGCACTCACGGTGAGGTCGGTCATGAAGTATTCCTTGCCTTCAAGCCATTCCTCGACTAAACTTTTTACTACTTGCTTGTCTATCATCTGCTGATGGATGTTAAAAACAAGTGAGGAACTTCGAAAAGCCCCTCACTTCAACGGCACAAAGATACGAAGTGTTATTGCACGTGCCAACTTTTTCTTCGTTTTTTTTGACCCACCGAAACTTTTCAGTCGTTGGGGCGTCGGCCTGACAAACGGAATGAGCAAAACGGGGGAACTTATCGGCTCGTTTTCCCCCTCTGAGGGCGAAAAATCTGCAAGGCGTTTAGAAAATTCTGCAAGCACTGCAGAAAATTCTAAACGCCTTGTAAATTTTTGTGTGTTGTAGTCCCGTTTTTCTGACAAAGTGTCAGGCAATCGTGGACGGTTGAGCTTATTTCTTGAAAGGCTTTCGCCATGTGCAGCCCTCACGCCATCGTGAGCAGCCATAAGCTGTTTTTCCTTTGATGACCTTTCCTTCGCCACACTCGGGGCAGGGACTTCCCACGCGCACCACTTTTCGTTTTGTGGCAGCGGACTCGGAAGCGGAAGCTTTGCTTGCGACGGTTTTTGTTTTGGGAGCATCGGTTTCGCGATGCGCTATGCTCAGACGGCGGTTCTCGTTGTCGGAAAGCACTTGGCGCACGATGTCTTGCACCATGCTTTTCAGCTCGTCGATGAAGCCGGGGGCACTGTAGTTGCGGTTTTCGATTTCGCGCAACTTCTTTTCCCACAATCCTGTCAGCTCTGCACTTTTCAGCAGTTCCTCCTTGATGAGGTCTATCAGCTCAGTGCCGGTGGCTGTGGCATAGAGGGCCTTGCGCTGCTTGCGCACGTAGCCTCGGCGGAACAGGGTCTCGATGATGGCGGCTCGTGTGGAGGGGCGTCCGATGCCGTTTTGCTTCAAGGCATCACGCAGCTCCTCGTCTTCCACCATGCGACCGGCAGTTTCCATGGCGCGGAGCAATGTGGCTTCGGTGTAGGGCTTGGGTGGCTGAGTGAACTTCTGAGCCAGGTCGGGGCGGTGCGGACCGCTTTCGCCTCGGACAAAGGCCGGCAAGGTGCGTTCCTCGTCTGAAGAGGCCTCGTCTTCGCTTTCGTTTTTACGGTCTTTGGCAAAAACGGCACGCCATCCGGCTTCGAGTATCTGCCGTCCCGAAACGCGGAAAAGCACATCGGCTGCCTCACCCTCCACAGTGGTGGTGGCGAAACGGCAGTCGGGATAGAACACGGCTATGAAGCGGCGTGCCACAAGGTCGAAGACGTTCCACTCCAAGTCCGTCAGCGAATTGGGGGCAACGCCGGTGGGGATGATGGCGTGGTGGTCGGTAACTTTGGAAGAGTCGAATACTTTTTTGCTCTTGCGGAGCTGTGAGCCGCGCAGGGGAGCCAGCAGTTCGGCATAGCGTGAGGCGATGCCGTTGAGGATGTTTTTGCTCTTCGGATAGATGTCGTCGGAAAGGAAAGTGGTGTCAACACGCGGATAGGTCGTAACTTTCTTTTCGTAAAGGCTCTGAATGATTTGCAGGGTTTGGTCGGCAGAATATCCGAACTTCTTGTTGCATTCCACCTGTAGGGAGGTGAGGTCGAACAATCGGGGTGGGGCTTCCGTTCCGTTCTTCTTCGTAACGGCGGTTACGGTGAACGGTGCTCCGCTGATGCGTTCCAGTGCCGCCCGTCCCTCTTCTTCAGTGGCGAAAACAAACTTTGCATTTTCGCCCTTGCTCGGTGTGGTGCTCTCTTCGGCAATTACTTCCGCCTTTGTGCCATCGGTGGCAGATGGGGCAGCCTCCTTGCGCTTTGCCACTCCCTGAGCGGTGAATGTGGTGTCGCGATAGATGGTGGTCAGCACCCAGTAGGGTTGTGGCACAAAGTTCTCGATTTCCTTGCCGCGCCGCACGATGAGTGCCAAGGTGGGTGTCTGCACACGACCGATGGAGAGCGGTTGTGCGCCGCGCTCTCCGGTGCCATATTTCAAGGTATATAGGCGTGTGGCGTTCATGCCCAGCAACCAGTCGCCAATGGCGCGGCAGAGTCCGGCTTCGTAGAGCGGTTGCTTCTCCTCCTGTGTCAGCAAGTTGGCAAAGCCTTCGCGGATGGCGTCCTCGGTGAGTGAGGAAATCCAAAGGCGTTTCACAGGGCATTTCACCTCGGCTTTCTGCATCACCCAGCGCTGGATGAGTTCGCCTTCCTGCCCGGCATCACCGCAGTTGATGATTTCGTCTGCACCTTGCATCAGGCGGCGGATGATGGCAAATTGTTTTTCGATGCCCTTGTCGGCTTTCAGACGGATGCCGAAACGTGGCGGAAGCATGGGCAGTGCACCCAGCGACCAGCGCTTCCATTCGGGAAAATAGTCCTCGGGATATTTCAATTCGCACAAATGACCGAAAGTCCACGTAACTTGATAACCGTTTCCTTCCATATAACCATCGTGCGCCTGGTGGGCGCCCAAAACTTTGGCGATGTCGCGTGCAACGCTGGGCTTTTCGGCTATGCAAACTATCATAGGGACTTTGAAATCAGAAAATGGTGGAATGAATAAGGGGGAGTGCTTGTGAGGAAATAGGAAGGCTGCTTACATAAGCGAACAATGGGAGGCACTGTTTCTCGAAGGGTATCGGAAACGCATCTCCTTGGCATCGAATTGCACATCCGGCGTGTCGAAAAAGGCGGACAGTGTGCCGTCGTCGGCCAAAGCACGTGGCGAGCCGGCCGCAATGCCGTCGGGAGAAAGCAGCCACAGGTGGTGGCACAACTGAAAGGACAACTCGAGGTCGTGCGTCGAGAGCAGTATGGTTTTGCCCAGTTCTTCGCTGAGTCGCTGCAGCAGTTGTAATAATGCGATTTTGCCGGCGAAATCAAGGAAAGCCGTCGGCTCGTCCAGCAATATGACGGGGGTTTGTTGAGCCAGGGCTTTGGCCACCATCACACGCTGTCGCTCGCCGTCGCTCAGCGAGGTGAGAGGGCGTGTGGCCAAGGCTTCGGCACCGGCATCGCAGAGTGCTTGTTGGCAGATGCGCTTGTCGTCCTCGGTGAGCCGTCCGGAAAAACTGGTGTAGGGTTGGCGACCCATAGCCACCACTTCGCCGGCTGTGAGCCAACCGGTGTCGGGTTTGTCGGTGAGCACCACGGAAAGCGTGCGTGCCAGTCGGTTGGGCGAATAGGCTTTCAGTTCCTCACCCTCCCACTTGATGCTGCCTGCCAGGGCCGGTTGCAGTCCGGCCAATGTGCGCAGCAGTGTGCTCTTGCCAGCTCCGTTGCGTCCCACTATGGCGGTGATGGATGCGGTGGGCAGCGTGGCGCACAAGCCTTGTCCCACCGGATGTCGGGAGGGCGTGCCGTAGCCTGTCGTCAGGTTTTCGAAGACCAGCACCGGCTTGTTGGCTTTTTCTGCCGCGATGCTCATGTGTGTTCGCTTAGTGGAGGTTGAGCTGCTTGGCAAGTTCGGTGGCGCGTGCCAGGGCTGTGTTGATGTTGGGGCAGATGTGGTCTTTGCCCAACAGCTCGCAGAAACCGTTGCGTGCGAGGACGGCATACACTCCGTCCGTTACGCCCGAGAGCACGATGTGTGTGCCTTCGCGGCGAGACATTTCGCAGAGATTGTGAAGGTTGTGGATGCCTGTGCTGTCGATGAACGGAACGCGGCGCATGCGGATGATGCGAACACGAGGGTGGTCGTTCATCTGCGCCATCAACTCTTCAAATTTGTTGGCGATACCGAAGAAGTAGGGACCATTGATTTCGTAAACCTCCACGCCTTCGGGAATGATGAGGTGTTCTTCGTGCACTTCGGCATCGGTTTCCTCGGCCGGGTCGATTTCGTCGGCGATAACTGAGATTTGGGTGCTCTCGGCCATGCGTCTCATGAAGAGCAGACATGCCAGCACAAGGCCCACTTCGATGGCGATGGTAAGGTCGAAGATGATGGTAAGCAGGAATGTGATGATGAGCACCGTGATATCGCTCTTGGGGTTGCGCATCAATTCGCGGAAGGTGCGCCAGCCGCTCATGTTGTAGGCCACAACCACCAATACACCGGCCAAACATGCCATCGGGATGTAGGCTGCCAGCGGCATGAGCACCAAGAAGATGAGAAGCAGCACGGCAGCATGAATGATACCGGCCACGGGGGTGCGACCGCCGTTGTTGATGTTGGTCATGGTGCGGGCAATGGCACCGGTGGCGGGAATACCGCCGAAGAGCGGTGTGCAGACGTTGGCGATACCCTGTCCGATGAGTTCCTGATTGGAGTCGTGATGATCGCCGCACACACCGTCGGCCACTGTTGCCGAGAGCAGACTTTCGATGGCTCCCAGCACGGCTATTGTCATGGCTGTGGGGAAGAGCATCTTCACCTGTTCCCAAGTGATGGAAGGCATTTCGAGTGCCGGGATTTGTGCTTTGATGTTGGGGTAATAGTCACCGATGGTTTTTATGCTTGCGATGCCGAAAAACTCTTTCAGCATCCACACCGCTCCTGTCATGAGGAGGATGGCCACCAGAGAGCCGGGTATCTTTTTTGACACCTTAGGCGTTAAGGCTATCACCACAATGCTGAGAATTCCCACTGCCGCCGAGGGCCAATCGATGGTGTTGAAACAGCGGAAGTAAGTGCCCCATTTCGAAATGAAATCGGCCGGCAGTTCGCCCGTGGTCAGTCCGAAGAGGTCTTTGATTTGGGTGGTGAAAATGGTAACGGCGATACCGCTGGTGAAGCCCACGACGATGGGATAGGGGATGAACTTTATGATGGTGCCGAGGCGGAACACACCGAGCAGAATGAGGAACACGCCGGCCAGCATGGTGGCCACCATCAGCCCCGACAGACCGAACTGCTGGATGATGCCGTAGATGATGACGATGAAAGCCCCGGTGGGACCTCCGATTTGCACACGGCTGCCTCCGAGTGCGGAGATGATAAATCCGGCAACGATGGCGGTGATGATGCCCTTTTCGGGCGAAACACCCGATGCGATGCCGAAGGCGATGGCCAGCGGGAGGGCCACGATGCCTACGATGAGACCGGCCATCAAGTCGGCCGTAAACTTCTGCTTGTCGTAGCGTCGCAAATCTTTCAGCAGTCGCGGCGCAAAATGAAATCCTTTCATCATGTTACGTGTCTAAAGATGTCTTTTTCGGCCGGCGAAGTTAGTGCAAGCCCGGCGCACGGCAAAGCATTTCCGCAGTTTTTAGCCTTTTCGGCCGGCAGCTCCCACGTATGTGTAAAGTGTGTGTGGCAAGGTGGGCGCACTTCTAAACTTCGGTAAGGCTTTTTCGCTTTTCGGGGAGTAATCCAGCAAAAAGTGGCAGGCCTTGCCACTTTTGTGGCAGTGCTTACCACTTTTGTGGCAAGGCCTGCCACTTTTTCTGCAACGCCTCTTCGTTTTCTAAGAATAACATCCGGTGGAGATGCGAGCTTTGCTGCCGTTTCTGAAAAGCCTACACAACATTTTCGGTGCGACAAGGGGGGAAGTGCCTTGGATATGCCGTTTTGCGCTTTGCCTTTCGGAAGTCTTGTGTTACCTTCGCCGCGCAAGAACATACATATAATATATATAATGGATACGACAGAGATTTTCAGATGGGTTCTGGAGAACCTTGACTATTGGGTGGTGATGATATTCATGGCCATCGAGAGTTCGTTTATTCCCTTCCCCAGTGAAGTGGTGGTGCCGCCGGCCGCGTGGAAAGCGATGACCGATGGTTCGATGAGCATCTGGCTCGTCATAGTGTTCGCCACCATTGGTGCAGACTTGGGTGCGCTCATCAATTACTACTTGGCCAAGTGGCTGGGTCGCCCCATCGTTTACCGCTTTGCCAACAGCCGTTTCGGACACATGTGTCTCATCGATGAGGCTGCGGTGAGAAAGGCCGAAGACTATTTTGCCCAACACGGAGCCGTGTCGACCTTCTTCGGACGTCTGGTCCCGGCAGTTCGCCAGCTCATCAGCATTCCGGCAGGTTTGGCACAGATGAATGTGGGCAAGTTCCTGCTCTTCACGACCTTGGGAGCCGGCATTTGGAACTGCGTGTTGGCAGCCATCGGATGGGCCATCTACGAATACACAGACCTTAAGACACCCGAGCAAGTGTATCAGCTTTCGACGGAATACAGCCACGAAATCGGTTACGTCATCCTGGGCATTGCTGTCTTCGTTGTGGTGTTCCTCATCTACAAGGCTTGGAAGAAATAAAGCGACAGCAGGGAATTGCGCAAAACAACTGGGCGTTCCCTCTCTCCTTGCACTGATTTTTAACCAACCAAGCTGCGACTCGGGTCGGCGATTTGAAAAAAACGTCTCGCTTTTTTTCGCTTTCCGCTCGCCTTGCACTACCTTTGTCGCCGCTAATCAAAAAACAGATAAGTAGTTATGGACAAATTAAGCTATGCTTTGGGCCTCGTTATCGGCCACAATCTGAACGGAATGGGCGTGCAGAACATCAATAATGCCGACTTTGCACAGGCCGTGGCCGATGTGCTGGCCGGCAACCCCACGGCACTCACTGATGCTGAGGCACAGAAAATCGTAACCGACTTCTTGCAAAAACAGGAAGAGGAAAAGGGAAAAGAAGCCCGCGAAGCCGGAGAAGCTTTCCTCGCCGACAACGCCACGAAAGAGGGCGTGGTGGTGCTCCCCAGCGGTTTGCAATATCTCGTGTTGGAAGAAGGCAACGGCAAGAAGCCTGCCGCCACCGACCAAGTGAAGTGCCATTACGAAGGCCGCCTCATCGACGGCACCGTGTTCGACTCCAGCTATCGCCGTGGCGAACCTGCCACTTTCCCCCTGAATGGCGTGATTGCCGGATGGACTGAGGGACTCCAGCTCATGGGCGAAGGAGCCAAACATCGCCTCTTCATCCCCTACAACATGGCCTACGGAACACGCGGAGCCGGTGCATCCATCCCTCCCTATGCCGCTCTCGTCTTCGATGTTGAACTCATCGAAGTGCTCTAAGCCTGCCGAAACGTATAAAACCATCGGAAACAATCTAAAAACAATAATAAGCATATGAAGAAGTTTATGATGGCGGCCACCGTTGCCGCTACTGCGCTCCTGAGTGCCTGCAACAACAGCATGCCCGGCGCACAAATGAAGTCAACAGTGGACACACTGAGTTATGAAATCGGTTTCGCATCTTCTGAAAACGTCAAAGGCACAATGATGCAGATGCAGGTGGATTCTGCCTACATCGACGAATTCTTGAAAGGCGTGAAAGACGGTGTTATGGCCGACGACGACAAAAAGAAAGTGGCTTACTACATGGGTATACTCATGGGAATGCAATCCAACCAGCAGATGCTGCAAGGCATAGAGCGTCAGGTGTTTGCTAACGACAGCACCAAGGAACTCAGCCGCAAGAACTATCTCGCCGGACTCGTTGCCGGAGTGAAGGGAGAGCCTGCAGCCATCGTTATCGACGGTAAGCCCATCACCGTGGAGGAAGCCTACAAATACGCAATGGCTGCCATGGACAGCCTGACCAAAGTAAACTTGGAGCGTCAGTATGGCCAGGAAAAGAAAGCCAGCGAAGATTACATCGCAAAGCTCGCCAAACAAAAGGACATCAAGAAGCTGGATAGCGGTGTGCTCTATAAGGTGCTCAAAGAGGGAACCGGAAGCATCCCCGCCGACACTGCCACTGTGGTGGTGAAGTATGAAGGTCGCCTCATCAACGACACAGTTTTCGACACTTCTGCCAATCAGGAGGGCGGTGTTGCCACATTCCCCGTGAAGCGTGTCATCCCCGGTTTCGCTGCAGCTCTCACTCACATGCCCGTAGGTTCGGAATGGGAAATCACCATCCCCTGGAACTTGGCTTATGGCGAACAAGGTCAGCCCCAAGGTGGCATTCCTCCCTTCTCAACCCTGATTTTCAAGGTTACGCTTGTTGAAATCAAGTAAGCATCAGCCATGAAGTTCAGAACCATTCTTATTCTTCTGCTGGCCGTTGTGTGCGTGGTGTCTGCCGATGCCCGCAGTCGCAAGCGCAAGGTGAAAGCCGTGATTGCCAACACCGTGCCTGCCGTTCCCGGCGACACGTTCAGCTATGCCCAGGGTTTGCTCCAGGGGCGCATGTTGACTCCCTATCTTCAGCGTCAGTTCAACGTGGACACAGCCTACGTGGCCGATGTGGTGCGTGGCATGAATGCTCAGCTCAACGAGGCCGAGCGTCAACGTGCCATCGCTTATGCAGCCGGCCTTCAGCTTGCTGCCATGAACGAGAAGTTTATTCCGGCTATCAACCAGATGGCCACCGGCAAGGAGGACACGATTTATGCCGACGTCAAGGAATTCACCCGTGGTGTTTCGGATGCACTGCTCCGCAATCCCGCAGCCATGACTCCGGCCGAGGTGGACAGCATCATGAAGCGTCAGGAACGTCACATGGCCGAGGATTTTCGTGTGAAGAGCGAACTCTTCATGCAGACCAACGGCCACCTCAACGGCGTGAAGACCACAGCGAGCGGTTTGCAATATCGCATCCTGACCGAGGGTAAGGGAGCCGTGGCCACCGACACCAGCAGCGTGGAAGTGCACTATGAGGGAAAACTCATCGACGGCACAGTGTTCGACTCCTCATACAAGCGCAACAAGCCCGCCACTTTCCGTCCTACCGACGTTATCAAGGGATGGACAGAAGCCCTCAAGATGATGCCCGAAGGCTCTGTGTGGGAAATCTACGTGCCTTGGCAGCTTGCTTATGGCGAGCGCGGAGCACAAGGACGCATCCCGCCCTATTCAGCTCTGATTTTCAAGATTGAGTTGCTCAAGGTGAAATAATCCGGCCTGCATCAGGCAAACATAAACATGGCAAAGCCTCATTCCGGCAACGGGATGAGGCTTTGTTGTGTGCTGCTGAAAAATGGTTTGCCCAATCGTGGTATTCGATACCCCGTTTCCTGAAAACTGGCAGGCCTTGCCACTTTTTTGGCAAGGCCTGCCAAAAAAGTGGCAAGGCCTGCCAGTAATGCTGAATGCCGGTGGGGATGATGCGGAAACGGACCTTTATTCGTTGCGGCCGTGTGCAAAGCTTTTCATGCGGTGGTGTGAACCGAAAAATGGCTTTGGGGCAAAATGTGCAAGGCGTTTAGAAAATCCTGCAGTGCTTGCAGATGTTTCTAAACGCCTTGCGGATAATGGTTCTTTGGGAGGTGGTTTTTGCCTAAAGTGAGGGCAAAATCAGATAATGACGAGGCGTGCTGTTGCACCCTTCTTGCCGTCGGCCGTGGCAGCCATGACGAAATAGACTCCCGTGGGGACACGTTGGCCATCGTTTCCGCGCAAATCCCATCGGAAACTACCACCTGTGGCCGTGCCGGCAGCCACCACATGACCGGCAGCATTGGAAATCTTGATGTCGGCATCGGTGGTGAGGCCGCTGATGGTAACATAGCTTTGGTGCTCGGGGCGCACGGGGTTGGGATAGACGCTAATGTTGTTGCCGTCCAGCGTTTCGGCTCCGGCAGTGGCATCGCTCATGAGGGCACACAGCCCCTTTTCGGTGCCAATCATGATGCGTCCGGTGTGGAGCTCGGGAGCGATGGAATAGATATAGTTGGAAAGGAGCGGTGAGTTGTCCGTGGTGTAATGGGCGAGCACTTCCGTTCCATCGTGGCTGACAAGATAGAGACCGCTGTATTGTGTTCCTATCCACTTTCGGTTGCCTCCGTCAATGGCTATGGCGCTTATCGCAACGTTGGTGAGCAGATAGTCGGCATAGTTTGTGCCATCGTTGCGAGGCACTTTTATTTGTGTGATCTGCGGACTCTTGGCCCATCCGTCGGGGTCTGTGATGACAAAGAGTCCCGTTCCGGTACCGATCCAAATGCTTCCGTCGATGTCCTCCACCATGGCATAGACACCGCCATAAAGGTCGTAGGTAACGCCGTCTTGGTTGTTGATTTTTGTGCGATAGGTGGCAACATCGTCCGAAGTGGCGAGTGTGCCGTTGTAGTCCAGACGCAGCAATCCTGCCGTGTGATTGCTCTCGGTTCGGCGTGAGGCTACCCAGAGGTTTCCGTTGCGGTCGAAAAGTGTTTTCTCGCAGAAAGGTGCGCCATCAATGCCGCTGACGTAAACGCTCTGCCACTTCGCATCAGGTTTCAGCACGTTGAGGATGTTTTCCACTCCGTTGTTGACAACCCACAAGTTGCCGGCAGCATCATAGATAAGGCCGTCGGTGCGCACGTATCTGGGGCTGCCGTCAGCGGCTGCCGAACGCAGCGGACTGTTGTCGGGACCATAGTGCTTCACAAACTTGAGGTTGCGAAATTCGTAAAGCCCGCCACCGGCAGCGGTGGCATAGTGGTGGTTCTCGTCATTGGGGTCTTGGATGATGCAGGTGAGGTCGCGGTAAAGGCAGCCGGCTTTCACGGCTTCGTCGGCATCGAAGTGCTTCCACGTGTTGTCCTCGTAGATGGCGAGCATCGGCTCGTAGTGAAGTCGTCCGTAGGGATCGAGACGTCCGCCGGCCAAGAGCAGACGATCGTCGACGTAGCGCATGTAATAACAAAGGTCGTGCCGAGGTCCGTAACCCCCGATGGGCGAACCTGTGGGAGCCAGGGTGCTGTTGCTCAGTTTGTAGGCTTGAAGTCCTGCAGTGCCATTGCTGCTCCACAATGTGCCGTTGTCGGCTTGCGTGATGCAACGGCTTCCTTCGGGAATGCTTGTGGCGTAAAGCAGTGTGCCGGGATTGTCAGCTGTGATGCCGGCCACTTTTCCCGAACCGGTGAAGGTGGCATATCGGCGGCCGGGTTCTATGGTTTCGTATGGCTCCCAAGTGATTTGCGTTGCGGAGAACTCGTTGTTTTCTCCCTTGGTTGCTCTCCACAGTCCCCATTCAGCACCTACGTTAGGCGTGCCGGCTCCCAGTGTGTAGTAGAGCGAACCGGCGAAAACACCGAGGTCGCGAACAGGGAGTGTGAGCATGTTTTTCCAAGCCGAGGGGTCAAACGGATTGTCAGTAAAGGCACAAGTGATAAGTCCGTCGGAGGTAACTGCGAAGAGGTTCCCGGCATATCCCACGGCACAGCTGACGTTGGTGTTGAGCGTGTAGTAAGAACGCAACTCCTCCTTGGCGATGTTGATGTGCGCCACGCCTTGGTCCGTACCGATGTAGGCATCACCGCCATCCACTTTCAGGGAGTTGATAACGATGTTGGGATGATTGTTCTTGAGCTGCGGAATGTTTGCCACGTTTCCCTCATCGTCCATCAAGTCAATGTTGCCATTTTGGTAGGCAACCACAAGTTTCTTCTCTGTGTGCGAATAGGCGATGCCAGCTATTTGCACATCGCTGAGTCCTGTTGTCCGGTCGAGCAATTGCACTTCGTATGTTTCAGCATCGAGTGCAAGCAGATTGCCTTGGAAGAGCGAATAAATGCGTTCCCCGGCAGGCACATTGCGTGTGGTTTCGTGGTAGGCCAGATAGGCTTCCCATGCGTCGTTGGTCTGTGCACACAAACCGATAACAGACGAAAGAAAAAGCAAAAGGCCGGCAAGATGTTTCATGAGCATTGATGATGTATGGCAGGTGGTCGGCAATGCTTCCTCCTGCTATGTGTAATAATAAATGTGTGGGGTGAGAAAACATCCACGCTTGAGACTATTCTCCCAACAGATGCCGGCAAAGTTTCTCTACGGCACGGGCGCGGTGGCTAATCTTGTTCTTTGTTTCCACTCCCAGCTCGGCAAATGTGAGTCCCGTTTCTTCGGGCGAGAACACCGGGTCGTAGCCAAAACCATCGGTGCCGCGCTCTTCGGTGGCGATGTAGCCGCGCACCACTCCCTCGAAGAGATGTTCCTCCCCATTTTCTATTAACGCAATGGCAGTGCGAAATTGTGCGCGTCGATTGCTTTTTTTTGTTAATTCGCGCAACAAGCGTTGTGTGTTGGCCACAGGATCGCAGCGGTCGGGGTAAGCATATCGGGCAGTGTGAACACCGGGGCCGCCGCCCAATTCTTCCACTTCCAGACCCGTGTCATCGGCAAAGCAGTCGAATCCGTAACGTTCGTGAATGTAGCGTGCTTTTTGCAGCGCGTTTTCTTCGAGTGTTTCGGCGGTTTCCGGAATTTCATCGTGGCAATCTATGTCTGCCAAGCTCAGCAGTTCGATTTTCTCACCCAGCATGGCGCGGATTTCCGACAGCTTGTGTGCATTGTTGGTGGCGAAGACGAGTTTTTTCTTCATGATGTGTTTTGAATTAAGAAAGGACAGGGGGCTTCCGCGAATGGGTGTTGCCGCCTGTCCTTGGGGATTTCGTTGTTTGATAGCGGAGTTGTGAGATGAGGCAGTGCTCTTCGGGTTACTCCTTCTTCTTGGCTTTTACTTTAATCTTGTCGAAACCGTCGCCAAACACACCGATGACTTTCGATTGTGAGACAAAGGCATTCGGATCGATGTTCTGGATAATTCGGAAGATATTGGTGCTTTCTCTTTTCTTGGCGAGGACCACCAAAACCTTGCGTTCCTGTTTTGTGTACCAACCCTGTCCGTTCAATACAGTTACTCCGCGATGCGTTTCATTGATGGCTGAAGCAATCTCGTCGTATCTCTGAGAAAATATCAGGAACTGCACAGATTGACGGCCGCGATCCACCACATAGTCGAGCAGCAAGTTCGTAATGATAAGTGTGCAGTAACCATACAGGAGTCGGTCGATAGAACCATCGGGCAGGAGGAAGCTCGATGTGATAATGATGATGTCAACCAGCATCATGGTTTGGCCGAGCGTAACATCCTTGTATTTATTTATAATAGCCGCGATGATATCTGTACCTCCCGAGGAACCATTGTTCAAGAACACCATGCCGATGCCTATGCCCTCGATGGAAGCTCCCAGAATGCACGACATGAAACTGTTGTCTTTGACGATTTGTGGCAAGTGGCTGGTTGGATTTATAAAAAACTGGTCCGGATTTGTCTGTCCCAAGTATACCATTACCTCCGTGGTCATGCGAATGAGGAACGACATCATGAAAACTCCGTAGATGGTTTTCAGACAAAAGCGCCAGCCGAGCACTTTTACGGCCGCGGCAAGTAGTAACACGTTCACGATGAGTATGGTGTTTTCCACGGGGAAGCCACTTGCGTAGTAGATTACGGCACCGGCACCCGCCAAACCTCCGGTAACGAGGTTGTAGGGGAGGATGAAACACACCAAACCTATGGAATAGAACAACAAGCCGAGCGTGATGAGCACGTAATCGTGAAGTTCTTGAAATAACGCTTGACGTTTTAAGGATTGCATGGTTGTTTTTTTATGAAGTTGAAATGTTTTTCGGCAGGGGAGGCAGAACCTCCCCTGAGCCTTATTTGTTTTTCAGCACGATGTTCACAATTCTTCCGGGCACTACGATGATTTTCACCACCTGCATTCCTTCAAGGTAGCGTTGTGTCTGCTCGGAAGCGAGGGTGGCAGCTTCGATTTCTTCCTTAGTAGCGGTGGTGGGGAAGTCAAGCGTGAAGCGAGTTTTACCATTGAAGGACACACTCAGAGTTACGTTGTCCTCTTTCAGGTGAGCCTCGTCGAACACCGGCCATTGGGCGTCGCAAACGCTGCCTTCGTTGCCCATGATGTGCCAAAGCTCTTCACAAATGTGGGGAGCAAACGGCGCGAGCAGCACCACGAGTTGTTGCAACACTTCGCGCGAACGGCATTTTTGTGAACTGAGTTCGCTCACGGCAATCATGAAAGCGGAAATACTGGTGTTGTAGGAGAACTCTTCGATGTCCTCCGTTACTTTCTTGATGAGCTTGTGCAGCGTTTTCAGATTCTCCTTGCTCGGTTCCACATCGGTTACGGCAAGGTTTTCCTTGTCGAAGAAGAGTCCCCAAGCCTTACGCAAGAATCTGGCGCAGCCGTCAATGCCGTTGCTGTCCCAAGGTTTGCTCTGATTGATGGGACCGAGGAACATTTCGTAGAGGCGCAAAGTGTCGGCACCGTATTTCTCGACAATCATGTCGGGGTTGACAACATTGTACATGGATTTCGACATTTTCTCAACGGCCCAACCGCAAATGTACTTGTCGTCTTCGAGAATAAACTCGGCATCGGCATATTCGGGACGCCAAGCCTTGAATGCTTCGATGTCAAGCACATCGTTCTGCACGATGTTCACGTCAACATGCAAGGGGGTTACGTCATAATTGTCCTTGAGGCCGAGGCTCACAAAGGTGTTGGTGTCTTTCAGGCGGTACACGAAGTTGCTGCGGCCTTGAATCATGCCTTGGTTCACGAGCTTGCGGAAAGGTTCTTCCACTTTCGACACGCCTATGTCGTGGAGGAACTTGTTCCAGAAGCGCGAGTAGATAAGGTGGCCTGTAGCGTGTTCCGAACCGCCGACGTAGAGGTCCACTTCTTTCCAGTAGTCGGCTGCTTCGGCAGACAAGAGCGCTTTTTCGTTGTGCGAGTCCATGTAGCGTAGGTAGTAAGCCGATGAACCGGCAAAGCCCGGCATGGTGCTCAGTTCCAAGGGGAATACGCTGATGTTGTCGATGCGCGAATTTTCCACCACCTTGCAAGCCACGGTGTCCCAAGCCCAATAATCGGCGTTGCCCAATGGCGGTTCGCCGGTTTCGGTAGGCAGGAATTTGCTCACCTCGGGCAGCTCGATGGGCAAGCACTCTTCCGGCACCATCTGCGGCATACCATTTTTATAATATACGGGGAAAGGTTCGCCCCAATAACGTTGGCGACTAAAGATGGCATCGCGCAGACGGTAGTTCACTTTGACGCGACCCATTCCGTGCTTCGTAACAAATTCCTTGGTGGCGGCAATGGCTTCCTTGATGCTGAGGCCGTTGAGCGAGAAGCCGTGCAGCGTTTCCTTGCCGGCCACGGGTGAGTTCATCACCGTACCCTCTTTGGCGTCAAAGCTTTCTTCGCTAACGTCTGCGCCTTCCACCAAGGGGATGATGGGCAGGTTGAAATGACGGGCAAAGGCGTAGTCGCGCGAGTCGTGCGCCGGCACAGCCATGATAGCACCTGTGCCATATCCGGCCAGCACATAATCGCTCACCCAGATGGGAATGGCCTCGCCGGTGAAGGGGTTGACGGCATACGAACCGGTGAACACGCCTGTTACCTTTCGGTCGGCAATGCGTTCGCGTTCGGTGCGCTTCTTTGTGGCTTCGAGATAGGCATCCACGTCGGCTTTTTGTTCGGGAGTGGTAAGCTGTGCCACGAGTTCGCTCTCGGGAGCAAGCACCATGAACGTAACACCGAAGATGGTGTCGGCGCGGGTGGTGAAGATGGTAAATTCGATGTCGCTGTCCTTCACGCGGAATTGCATTTCCGTTCCTTCGGAGCGACCAATCCAGTTGCGTTGTGTCTCTTTGATGGAGTCGGTCCAGTCGATGGTCTCCAAGCCTGTGAGCAGACGTCCGGCGTAGGCAGAAACGCGCAAGCACCATTGCTTCATCTTTTTCTGCACCACGGGATAGCCGCCGCGCTCACTCACGCCGTCCACCACCTCGTCGTTGGCCAGCACGGTGCCCAGCTGCGGACACCAGTTCACCATGGTTTCGCCCAGGTAGGCAATGCGATAGTTCATCAGCACTTCCTGCTGTTGCACATCGCTCATGGCTTTCCATTCCTCGGCTGTGAAGTTCAGTTCTTCGCTTCCGGCCACATCCAGCCCGGCGGTGCCGTTCTGTTCGAAGGCTTCCACCAATTTTTCGATGGGTTGAGCCTGTTGGCAGGAATTGCAATAGAAAGAATTGAACATGCGGCGGAAAGCCCATTGTGTCCAATGGTAATAATTTGGTTCGCAGGTGCGCACTTCGCGACTCCAGTCGAAGCAAAAACCAATCTTGTCGAGCTGTTCGCGATAGCGTGCGATGTTTTGCTCCGTGGTTTTGGCGGGATGCTGTCCGGTTTGTATGGCATATTGTTCTGCCGGCAATCCGTAGGCGTCATAGCCCATGGGGTTCAATACGTTATATCCGCGAAGACGCTTGTAGCGAGCATAAATGTCGGAAGCGATGTATCCGAGCGGATGACCCACATGCAGACCGGCTCCCGAGGGGTAGGGAAACATGTTGAGCACATAGAATTTTTCTTTCTCCGCATCTTCTTTCACGCGGTAGGTGCCTCGTTCGGCCCAGGCTTGTCGCCATTTTTTCTCTATCTCTTTGAAATTGTATTCCATCGATGTTTTGTTTTTTTAGATTTGGGGACAAAGGTAGCGCAAAGCGAGCGAAAATCATGGCTTGGGATGTGCAAAAATCTGCAAGCACTGCAGAATTTTCCGCAGTGCTTGTAGAAATTTCTGCAGTGCTTGCAGATTTTCCTGCATTGCAGAGGTGAAATTCCTCTTGCGTCGGTCGGAAAAGAAAAAAGGCATTCTGCTTTTGCCAAAGGCTTTATTCGAGGATTTTCGGGGGAAGAATGCAAATCTTTTCGTAATTTTGCTTCGCAAAGAAACAATGCCCATTATGAAGAAACTCTATATAGAAACTTACGGCTGCCAGATGAACGTGGCCGACAGCGAAGTGGTGGCGTCGGTGATGCGCTTGGCCGATTATGATCCTTGCGAAAGTGTGGACGAAGCCGATGCCGTGTTTCTCAACACTTGTTCCGTGCGCGACAATGCCGAACAGAAAATCGTGCATCGCCTTGAGGCACTTCACGCCATGCGCCGCAAGCGTCGCTTTATCATAGGTGTGTTGGGCTGCATGGCAGAGCGCGTGAAGGAACGCCTGCTCACGGAGCACCATGCCGACCTTGTGGCCGGTCCCGATGCTTACTTGTCGCTGCCCGACCTGGTGGCGCAAGCCGAATTGGGACACAAGGCCATCAACACCGAATTGTCGACCACGGAGACTTACCGTGATGTGGTGCCCGAGCGCGTTCATGGAAACCGCCTGTCGGGTTTCGTGAGCATCATGCGCGGTTGCAACAATTTCTGCCACTATTGCATCGTTCCTTACACCCGAGGACGTGAGCGCAGTCGCGATGTGGAAAGCATCTTGGCCGAAGTGAAGGACCTGGAAGCGCGTGGATACAAGGAAGTAACCCTGCTCGGGCAAAACGTGAACTCCTATCTGCGTCGTCCGAATGCCGGGGCTGAAAACGCCGAGGGCGAAGAAGTGGCTTTCCCGGCCTTGCTGCGACTTGTGGCTCGTGCGGTGCCGGGCATGCGAGTGCGCTTCACCACCAGTCATCCCAAGGATATGAGCGACGAAACACTGCGCGTCATCGCCGAAGAACCCAACGTTTGCCGCCACATCCACCTGCCGGTGCAGAGTGGCTCCGATCGCATTCTGAAACTCATGAACCGAAAATACACGCGCGAGTGGTATCTCGACCGCGTTGCTGCCATACGTCGCATCGTGCCCGATTGCGGTTTGAGCACCGATATCTTTGCCGGCTATTGCTCGGAGACGGAAGAAGATCACGCCCTCTCGCTTTCGTTGATGCGCGAGTGCGGATACGATTCGTCCTTTATGTTCAAGTATAGTGAGCGTCCCGGAACTTATGCCTCCCAGCACCTGCCCGACGATGTGCCCGAGGAAGTGAAAGTGCGCCGTCTGGAAGAACTCATCGCCCTGCAAAACGAACTCAGCGCGGAGGCAGCAAAGCGCTGCTTGGGTCGCGAATACGATGTGTTGCTTGAAGGAACTTCAAAACGCTCGCGCGAACAACTCTTCGGGCGTACCGAACAAAACAAAGTGGTGATTATCGACCGCGGCACGCATCGCCCGGGACAGACCGTGCGAGTGCGCATCACCGAAGCCGGACCTGCAACACTCAAAGGCGAAGTGGTGGAAGCGTAAAACCAACGGGGATAAAAAGCCAACTTTTCCTTGGCTCTCCACTAGCCTTGCACTAACTTTGCATTCCTTTAGAAAGAAATAAGAACAGTATGAAAATAGAAAACCAACTCACTGCCGCCGTGGTTGCGGCACTTGCAGAACTCTACGGACAGGAAGTGCCTGAGGCACAAATCCAGCTCCAGAAAACCAAAAAGGAGTTTGAAGGCCACCTCACCTTGGTGGTGTTCCCTCTGCTCCGCGTCTCCAAAAAGAAACCTGAGGAGACGGCCGCTGAAATCGGTGCTTATCTGAAAGAAACAGGCCTTGTGGCAGATTTCAACGTGGTCAAAGGATTTTTGAACCTCGTGATAGCTCCTTCCAAATGGGTGGAGCTGCTCGCCGAAATCGATGCAGACGAGCGCTATGGCTTTGTGCCCGTTACGGAAAAGTCTCCGCTCGTCATGGTGGAGTATTCATCGCCCAACACAAACAAGCCGCTGCATCTCGGACACGTTCGCAACAATTTGCTGGGCTGGGCTGTTTCGCAGATAGCCGAGGCCAATGGTGCTAAAGTCGTTAAGACAAACATTGTGAACGACCGCGGAATTCACATCTGCAAGTCCATGCTCGCTTGGCTCAAGTACGGAAACGGAGAGACGCCTGCCGGTTCCGGCAAAAAGGGAGACCATCTTGTGGGAGACTATTACGTGGAATTCGACAAGCATTACCGTGCGCAGGTAAAGGACTTGGCAGCACAATTCGTGCAAGAAGGAATGTTGGCAGAGGAAGCCGAAGAACGTGCCAAGCGTGAGGCTCCCTTGATGTGCGAGGCTCGCGAAATGCTCGTGAAGTGGGAACACAATGACCCCGAAGTGCGAAATCTCTGGCGCAAGATGAACGAATGGGTGTACGAGGGCTTTGATGCCACATACAAGGCGCTGGGCGTGGGCTTCGACAAGATTTATTACGAAAGCGACACCTATCTCGAAGGAAAGGAGAAAGTGGTTGAGGGATTGCAGAAAGGACTTTTCTATCGCCGTCCGGATGGCAGCGTGTGGGCTGACCTCACGTCGAAAGGCCTTGACGAAAAATTGCTCCTGCGTTCTGATGGCACCAGCGTGTATATGACGCAAGACATAGGCACTGCGAAACTTCGCTTCCAGGATTTCCCCATCAACAAGATGGTGTACGTGGTCGGCAACGAGCAGAACTATCATTTCCAGGTGCTGTCCATACTTCTTGACGCGCTTGGTTTCTCATGGGGCAAGGACTTGGTGCACTTCTCTTATGGTATGGTGGAACTCCCCAACGGCAAGATGAAGAGCCGCGAGGGTACAGTGGTCGATGCCGACGAGCTGATTGCAGAAATGGTGCTCCAGGCTCGCACAACGGCGGACGAGTCCGGAAAATTTGACGACATGTCCGAAGAAGAAAAAGCCGAGGTGGCACGCATCGTCGGGCTTGGTGCGTTGAAGTACTTCCTGTTGAAGGTTGACGCCCGCAAGAATATGCTTTTCAACCCCGAAGAGAGCATCGACTTCAACGGAAATACAGGCCCGTTCATCCAGTATACGTATGCACGCATCCGTTCCATCCTTCGCAAGGCTGAGGATGCAGGTATCCAAGTGCCTGCCGAACTTCCTTCCGACGTGGCTCTGAGCACCAAGGAAGAGGAAATCGTGCAGCATCTGGCCGATTTCGCAGCCGTGGTGCGCCAGGCCGGTGTAGATTATTCGCCGAGCGGAATTGCCAACTACTGCTACGAACTCGTGAAAGAGTATAACCAATTCTACCACGACTTCAGCATTCTTCGCGAAGAGGATGAGGACAAGCGCGCCTTCCGTCTGGTGCTTTCGAAGAACGTGGCAAAAATCGTGCGTCTCGGCATGGGACTTCTCGGTATCGAGATGCCCGAGCGCATGTAAGGAGTTAAGAAACGAAAGAGGTTTCGGACCTGACGAAACCGCATTTCCCGATGATATGCGTCCTGTGGGACCTTGGTCCTGCAGGACTTTCTTTTTTCCGACGAGTCATGGCGAAAAAGAACAAGTATTACGTGGTGTGGCACGGTGTGGAGCCGGGCATTTACGAGACGTGGCGCGATTGCGAGCGTCAGGTGAAAGGTGTCGAGGGGGCTGTGTATAAATCGTTCGACAGCCGCGCTGAAGCCGAGGAGGCCTATCATTCGCCGGCGCACCTCTATGTGAAGCGTCGCGCAGCATCTGCCTCGGATGCGAAAGCCGCGGCTGCCACTGCCGGTGCGGTGCAGGCACCCCCCACTTATCGCAACGACACCGTGCTGCCGTTGCCGCTTTGCGTGCGGGCCGATGCTTTGGCTGTCGATGCTGCCTGTTCGGGCAATCCCGGCCCGATGGAATATCGCGGTGTCTATCTGGCCACGGGGCAAGAGATTTTTCATTACGGACCGGTGCATGGCACGAACAACATCGGTGAGTTTCTGGCCATCGTTCATGCGTTGGCACTCATTGAACAGCGTGGGGCAAAATTGGCCATCTATTCCGACAGCCGCAATGCCCTGCTTTGGGTGAAGAAGAAACAGTGTAAAACCAAGTTGGAACGCACACCGAAAACCGAAGAGTTGTTCCGACTCATTGAGCGTGCGGAGCATTGGTTGCGCACACACACTTATGACACGCCGCTTCTGAAGTGGGAAACAAAGGAGTGGGGTGAAGTGCCGGCAGACTTTGGTAGGAAATAGTCCGAAGGCTTTCCGCGAAAATCTACTCGGCGTTTAGAAATTTCTAAAAGCACTGCAGAAATCTCTAAACGCCGAGTAAATTTTTGCTCTCCCGTCGGCCGATTTTCAAGCAAAGTGTCAGGAGTTTTTCTCTTATACGCAGCAAGCGGGTCTCCCAATGGTTGAGAGACCCGCTTGCTGTTTATGAATATGCTGCCAAAGGGCACGTGAATGTTATTCCTTGGTCTGTTTGCGGCGGAACACTCCGCATTCTTTCAGCAGCACTGTCAGCATGCCGAGAATGATGAGGCCGATGGCTGTGTAGGCGATGGCTTCGGTCGTCGTGATGCTGGAGGGGCGGAAAGTCATGACCACCTTGTGCGCTCCTGCCGGAATTTTCAGTGCACGCAACACATAATTCACGCGTGCCACTTCTGCTTCCTTGCCGTCGATGGTGGCAGTCCAGCCGGGGTAGTAGATTTCAGAGAAAACGGCCACGCCGCCTTTGGGAGAGGCAATGTCGTAGTGCAACTCATTGGGCAGATATTTTGTCAGTGCCACTGTGCCGCTGTCGAGAGCTGTTCCTGATAGTGCCGTCTCAAAGCGGACATCGGCCACGGCGGTGCGCTTCGTGTCGAGCCCGGTCAGACCGGCCATCTCCTCATCGGCGTTTTTCGCCATTTTGAGTTCGGAAACAAACCAACCGTTGCCGTTGGCTGCCGGGTTTTGCAATGCTGCCGTCTCACCACCGCCACCGATGATGACATACTTCATGTTGAGCATGTTCAGGCAGGGCAAAAGGCTGTCTGCGTTGGCAGCTTTCAGGTCTCCCTGATGGGCATTGATGGCTTGGGCCAGGGATTGCACCTCTTGGTTCAGGTGGCGATCGATGAGGTCTTGATAACGATGCAACTTGGCCGCATTATATCCGCCGATGCTCTTGTGCCAGTATGAAGTGCGGTTGGAAGTTTCGTTGAAGGGGTTGCCTTGCGACAGGTTCAGCACACGATGCGACAGACCCT
Organism: Bacteroidaceae bacterium; assembly: GCA_017547385.1. Lineage (GTDB taxonomy): Bacteria > Bacteroidota > Bacteroidia > Bacteroidales > Bacteroidaceae > Alloprevotella. The sequence goes on along the minus strand of JAFYPU010000021.1, from coordinate 59,077 downwards.
TGTCTCGCAGAATTTGCTCATCGGCAGCGGTCTTGTCAAAGCCTTGAAGTTGTGCCACGGGGTCTGAGAAACTCTCGTCGTTGAGGTAGCGTTTGTTGACGCCCCACATGTCGATAAGGCAAATCACCGTCAGTGCAACGCAAAGCACTGAAGCCTTGATGCGACGGCGCACATAGAGCCATATCAGCACCAGCGAAAGGGCTATGATGAAGAACGAACGCAGGGCATCGCCACTGAGAATGGCTTGGCGCACTTCCACCACACCGCTGCGGAAGTGGGGGAAATACTGACTCAGATACGTGAAACCTTCCTCCTCGACCGAAGCCACGAAACTGCCGGCCAGGCTCGGCACAAGGCTCAACAGCAAACACAGACCTGCGGTGCAGGCTGTGCTCACTCCCAAGCCGATGCGTCCGTGACGCGTTTGCCACAATTCGTCGGGCTTCTGCACGATTTTAGCCAGGCAGAGCATGGCCAGCAACGGCATGGTGAATTCTGCAATGACCAGGGCCGATGACACGGTGCGGAACTTGCTGTACATGGGCAGGAAGTCGATGAAGAAATCCGTGATGGCCATGGTGTTCTTGCCCCATGCAAAAAGCAGAGAGAGCATGGTGGAAAGCAACAAAGCCCACTTCAGCGGTCCGCGCACGAAGAACAAACCCAGCACAAACAAGAAGCAAACCAGCGCACCCACATACACGGGGCCCACAGTCATGGGCTGTTCGCCCCAATACTGCGCCCAACCCGGGAAACCGCGGCCGATTTGGCTTTCAAGGCTGCCGGCATCGCTCAGATAGGTGCTTGATTTTTCGGCCTTGGGATTGTCGAGCATGCGCTCGCCCGAGCCGCCGCCGTAATAGCCGGGAATCATCAGCGTCATTGTTTCGCCGACACCATAGCTCCATTGTGTGATGTAGTCGCGCTCAAGTCCGTCGGTGGCCGCGCCGCCCCGACGTTCCGAGGGCAGAGGTGTGAGTTCGGCTTTACCGCGCATGGATTCCTTGCTATATTGGTAAGTGTGATAGAGGCTGGGCAGATTCGCTGCCACGCCGATCAGACCCGCCAGCAGTGCCACGCCGGTGGCGCGGGCAAAGGCTGCAAATTTCTTCTTCAACACTGCATCCACGCCATAAGCCAGCACGATGAAGAGCATCACGAAGAGGAAATAATAGGTCATTTGCACGTGGTTGGAGAGCACTTGCAAGGCTGTGAAGAGTGCCGTCGTAACACCTCCCCACAGCAGGCGGCCGCGGTAACACAGCACGAGGCCGGCGATGGTCGGCGGGATGAAAGCCAGGGTCAGCACTTTCCAGATGTGGCCTGCGGCGATGATGATGAAAAAGTAGGATGAGAAGGCCCATACAATGGCTCCCAAGGCAGCCAGATAGGGTTTGAAATTAAAGGCACGCATCAGGATGTAGAAGCCCAAGAGGTACAGAAAAATGTAGCTCAGAGGTCCATCTGTGCCGAGGCGATACACCTTTTCGAGCCACGAGAGCAGAGAAGTCGACTCGTAGCTGGGAGCAATCTGATAAGTAGGCATGCCGCTGAACAAGGCGTTGGTCCATCGTGTGGTCTCACCGTGCTCGGCTCTGTATTGCAGTTGCTCTTGTCCCTGTCCGATGGAGGCGATTGTGTCGTGCCCGCCCAACACCATGCCTTGCGAGAGGGGTGTCATGAAATAGGCGAAGCTGATGCCTAAGAACACGAGCAACACCAGGGCATCGGGGAGGCATTTTTTCAGCAGGCTCTGCAGACGGGCAGGCTTGTTTTGCGAAACGTTTTCCATGTGTTTGTGGGTTTCGGAATACTAATAGCGATAATGTTCGGGCTTGTAAGGACCTTCCACGGGCACACCGATGTAGTCGGCCTGCGCTTGCGAAAGTTTTGTGAGGTGCACGCCGATTCGGGCAAGGTGGAGGCGAGCCACTTCCTCGTCCAAGTGTTTCGGCAGACGGTATACACCGATTTCGTAAGGCTTTGTGAAAAGTTCGATTTGCGCCAGCGTCTGGTTGGTGAAGGAGTTTGACATCACGAACGAGGGGTGGCCGGTGGCGCAGCCCAAGTTGACAAGGCGGCCGTCGGCGAGCAGCGTGATGCGGTGGCCGTCGGCAAATTGGTAACTGTCCACTTGCGGTTTGATGTTGGTGCACTTGATGCCGGGCAAATGCTTGAGGGCTTCCACCTGAATCTCACTGTCGAAATGTCCGATGTTGCACACAATTGCCTGGTCGGGCATGGCAGCCATGTGCTCGGTGGTGATGACATCGATGTTGCCGGTTGTGGTGACGAAGATATTGCCCAGCGGTGCTGCCTCTTCCATTGTGAGAACCTCGAAGCCCTCCATGGCAGCTTGCAAAGCGCAGATGGGGTCAATCTCCGTAACGATGACTCTTGCACCATAAGAGCGCATGCTCTGTGCACAGCCTTTGCCCACTTCTCCATAGCCTGCCACGACGCACACCTTGCCGGCAATCATCACATCGGTGGCACGCTTGATGCCGTCGGCCAGGCTCTCGCGGCAGCCGTAGAGGTTGTCGAATTTCGACTTCGTAACGGAGTCGTTGACATTGAAGGCGGGGAAAAGCAGTTCGCCGCGCTCCATCATCTGATACAAGCGGTGAACGCCGGTGGTGGTTTCCTCACTCACGCCGCGCAGTTCTGCGGCACTGCGCTGCCAACGTGTGTTGTCGGCCGCGAGGACCTGTTTCAACAAGTCTTTGAGTGCGGCTTCGTCTCCGCTACCCGAGGGGGTGTCGAGCACGGAGGCATCTTTTTCGGCCTGTGCTCCGAGGTGTATCATCAGTGTGGCGTCGCCTCCATCGTCGACGATGAGGTTCGGGAGTTGTCCGCCGGGGAAGTTCATGGCTTGCAGTGTGCACCACCAATAGTCTTCCAGACTTTCGCCCTTCCAGGCAAAAACGCCCACTCCTGCGGCGGCCATGGCGGCTGCGGCATGGTCTTGTGTGGAATAGATGTTGCATGAGCACCAACGCACTTCGGCGCCCAGGGCTCGCAGGGTCTCGATCAGCACTGCCGTCTGGATGGTCATGTGCAGGGAGCCCATGATGCGTGCGCCGCGCAGCGGTTGTTCGGCGGCATATTTTTCGCGCAGGGCCATGAGTCCCGGCATTTCGTGTTCGGCAATTTCAATTTCTTTGCGCCCGAAGTCGGCTTGTGAGATGTCTGCCACTTTGTAGGGCAGCGATGAGAAAATTTCTTGCATCGTTTTGTGTGTTTAGGAGATGGATACGCACGCGTGGGCGTATATTATTAATATATTTATGGTGCAAAAGTAATTATTTCTCTGCGAAAACCGTAACTTTGAAACCGTCAGCCTGCATCTCCGGCCGCATTTTCCGTTTTCGGTAGGGGTGGAGTGGGGCTGCGCTAACCTTTTCGTAAACTCTTAAAAACCTTTGTCGATTATGAAAAAAGCATTGTTCGTTTTGTTGGCAGCCTTTGCGCTCACCGTGCAAGCACAAGTTGAAAACCCCAAGGAGTATCAGCATGAGATGGAGCTGTTTCTTGAAAATTCCGGTGTCGAACAGACCTTTTCCGGAACGATGATATCAACGCTCCGCATGCAGGGCGGACTGCCCGAATCCCAATTGCAGAAGGTGGTGGCTGCCGTGACGAAAAGTTTTCGTGAGGATTTCATTCCGTCCGTGATGCCGGTCTACAAAAAATACTTCACCGTGGAGGATTTGAAAGCCATCAACCGTTTTTATGAAACCCCGGTGGGTAAGAAGATGAAGAAGTTCTCAGTGGTCAGCACGCAGGAACTGCAACCCTATGTGGTGCAGTGGCAGCCCAAACTGCAGCAGGTCATCATGAATGCCATGCAATGAAAAATCCGGCCTCCTTTGTGGGGAAATCTGCAAGCACTGCAGAATTTTGTTTTACCAAATTCAGCTTCGGCTCGGCATAACGTGAAAAGCCCTGTGGGCTTCTCCCGATTCTGCGCACGCCTTGCAGAATTTTCTGCAAGCACTGCAAAAAAATCTGCAGTGCTTGTAAATTTTTGCTTCCCCGGAGGAGGTTTTTCTGACAAAGTGTAAGTAGAAATCAATCAAGGACGTATGAAAACAAACTTCCTTTCCGCTCTATTTCTGATAAGTCTCGGCGGTGTGGTCCTGCCACTCTCGGCCCAACGCATCGACACCACTCATATCACGCTCTGTTCGCCCAAAGCCAAAGCCGCTGTGCGCGAAGTGCGGCTCACGGGGCAATTGACCACGCGCGGCAATTCCGATTTCCGGCAGTTGCGCGACTTGTGCTGGCAGCTCGCCCGGCTCGACCTTTCGGCAGCTCGTGTGGCGCATATCCCCGACAACGCTTTGCACAGTCGGCATCGACTGCAGTCCGTGGTGCTACCCGAACAATTGAAGAGCATCGGTCGGCAAGCATTCTTCGCCTGCGACAGTTTGCAAGGCGAGCTTCGCATTCCTCCCACGGTGTGCGAAGTGGGAACGGCGGCATTCTCCGGATGTGCGCGTCTCACGGAAATCAATCTGCCGGCAGACAGTCTGCAACGCATCGGCGATTTTGCTTTTTCGCGTCTCACCTCTCTGCGGCGTGTCCGTGTGGGAAGTGCCGTTCCTCCGGTTTGTGCCCCGACAGCGTTTGAGGGGATAGACCTGCGGCGCGTCCGTCTGGAAGTGCCCCGTGGCTCGGAACGTGCCTATCGCGCTGCCGAGGGTTGGAAATGTTTCTTCGGGGACAGAACGGAGACCTTGCCCGAAGTGGTGATGCCGGTGGTCATTCCACAACCGGCACTGCTCACGCTCACCGGTGGTGAGGGTTTTTGCTTCGATCGGAAAATCAGCATCGAAGCTGCGCCCGAGCTGAACAATGAACGCACCCACTGCCTCCGCATCCTGGAGCAGCGCACCGAGGCCCGTGTGCAGACGGGAGCGAAGGGGGCAAGGATACGCCTGCTCTTGCAGTCCGGACTGGAGAGCGAGGCATATCGCTTGTCGGTCAGCGCAGACGAGATCTGCATTCGCGGAGGCAGTGCCGCCGGAGTGTTCTACGGGCTCATGACTCTCGACCAGGTGATGGCCTCCACGCCCGTGGGGCGTTGCGCCTCCATTCCGCAGATGGCTGTGGTCGACGGGCCGCGCCTGGGCTTGCGCGAACTTATGGTTGACCCCGCACGCATCTTCCGCCCCGTGGACGACCTGAAAGCATTCATCGCAGAGATGGCGCGCTACAAGTACAACGCCCTGCACCTGCATCTGGTGGACGACCAGGCGTGGCGCATTGAGATAAAAGCCTTCCCACGCCTTGTGGAGCAGGGCACGGCGCGTGTAGGCATGGACGACATGCAGATGCCCATCAGCGGCTATTACACACAAGCAGAGATGCGCGAGCTGGTGGCCTTTGCCGCCCGCTATCACGTGCAACTGATTCCCGAAATCGAACTGCCCGGTCACGAGGTCGCGGCCATCCACTGCTATCCGCAACTCACCTGTGGCGGCAAGCACGTGCCCATTCGCACCACTTGCGGGGTGTCCAACGAATTGCTCTGTCCGGGCGAACCGTTTGTTTACGAGTTTCTCGGAAAAGTCTTTGCCGAATTGGCTGACATCTTCCCTTCACCCTACGTGCATCTGGGCGGCGACGAAGCCGGTATGCCTCCCTTGGCAGCATGGACAGAGTGCGACAAGTGCAAAGCCCTGAAGCGCAGCCTCGGCATCGACCGCGATGTGCGCGACGACAACCACCATTTGCAGAAATACCTCTTCGACCGCGTCATCGACACCCTGCGCACCGTGCATGGAAAAACGCCGATGTTCTGGTACGAAACCGACTTCCGCGAAATCCAACCCGGGTGTATCACCTTTGCCTGGCGACACGGACTCACCGAGGCGGCCATCCGCGCCGCGCAGAGCAACGGCGCACGCATCATGCTGTGCCCCGGTGAATACTGCTACTTCGACTATCCGATGGCTGCCGGCGACATGCCCGAAGTGAACTGGGGCATGCCCATCAACCCCTTGCAGCGCACCTATTCGCTCGACCCTGCTTGGGGAATGGGCAATGATTTTGAGAAAACCAACCTGGCCGGTGTGGCCGGCACCCTGTGGAGCGAATGCATCAACTCCGCCGAGCGCGTGCACTATCAAGCCTATCCGCGCGCTTTGGCACTGGCCGAAGTGGCTTGGACGCCGCAGTCCGTCCGTTCGTGGTCCGACTTTGCTCGCCGCCTGCCCTATGTGCAAGCCGATCAACTGCGGCGAGGCATTTGCGGATCGCAGGCATGGTGATGGGAAAGCACTGAAAAAGTTCTTATATGCAACAAGGCGCGATGTTCCGTGAAAGGAGAGCATCGCGCCTTGCGCTTCGAACACTTGAGCGGCCTCAGAAGTCAGTTGCCGGCGTAGAGGGAATAACGAATGTCGTAGAAGTATTGATAATATCCGTGTTTGCTTTTGGCATCACTATTGTTTCGACTATCGTAAGAACAGCAGCCCGTGATGCGTAATGGGCCACGGGAATATCTCCTGAACTCTTCATCGTTTGAACTATGCCAACAAAGACTGTTTCCGTTGGGAGAAGAAATACGGATGTAATAGTAGCCGGACTGCAAAATCCAACCGGCACTGCTTACATCCACGGTCAACCAACTTCCGCCGCTTGCAGAAACCGATGAAGAGGCTATCAGTTCATCGGAACTATTGTAAAGACTTAGCGTAAAGCTATTGGAATTAGCAGGTCTGACTTTGAAAGACTGTAATTTCACCGGATTGTTGGCATAAAGCCACATAATGTAACTATTGTCGCTACTTGTATTATCTGTACTAGGAGCACCCAACGGGAAATTGATGTTTGTCATGGAGGTTAGCGAACTGCGTAAATGTTCAATGCTTTGCAAACACCCTTGCACGGAATCTCGCAACACGCCGATAGTTTCTCGTCTTTTTGCAATGATACTGTCTCTTTGAACCAAAGTGCTGTTTAGACTCTGGATTTCTCCTGAGTTTCTTTTGTTTCTTTGCCAAAGAATGCCCCCACCTATGAGACAAATTATAAGCAAGAACAGAAGCCAGGCAGCGCGAGTTTGCTGTGTTTTTTCTTTCTGCAGTTGTTTGTATGCTTCAGTCAGTTTCTTGTACTCTTCAGTCTTTAACCTTAGGAGTTCACCGGCAACTTCCAACTCGGTGGGTATAGGATTGTCTGTAATACGGATCTTATCATAGTACTGTAGCAGAGTCCCGAGGGGTTGAACGGTGTTTTCCAAAAGATTCAGATGATAAATATTCCCGTTGTATGTAGGTGCAGGGAGTGTTGCGAAACTTTTGGAAAAGGCTTGATCGATGGTGTCCTGCAAACGTTGTTTAATTTGGGATATTTCCGTCTGCTTCTCCGACAACTTTTGAAATGTGAAATTTAATCGACCATTGTTGTCCAATTGAATAAAACGTTTCCATGTTGCCATCCACGAATATATATCCTCAAAGAGATGAAATATCCGGGAATAGTCGTCCTTGCAATAAGCATTGTTGAACACTAAGGCAAAGCCTATGACGGGAGCATCGGCTGTTTTCTGAATTTTTCGGGTGTAGATGTGATAGCACAAATCTTGATGACGATGAATGCGGATGGCACTCCCCGTCGATGTCTCTTGGGCATAGACGGAAAGGAACTCTTTGCACCTATCTATGGGGTACATGTCAAACTTTTCACCGGCACAGGTGAAGACGTAAAAGTTGAACAGCATAAATGGTTACTTTTCGTAGAATTTTATGATTTCCTCTTCTGTATCGATTGATATAGAACGGAAGTATTGCATGACGTTTTGTCCCAATAATAACATGCTATTATGAGTTCCGCTAACGGTGGCAGTGATGTTTTCAATGTAGAAACTATTTTCACCTGTTCCCACCTCCAAACGCTTAATCCGTATTCGCAAACCTTCTGTGATGCTTCCGTCGGCCATCTGCATGCTTTGCGTCTCGATGAAATCGTCCTCTGTGAGCAAGCCTTTGCTGTAAAGATATTGCGCCTCGGTGAGCGAAAGCATGGTCTCTGTGGCCCCGGTATCGTAAATCATATCCAGCGGCATGCCGTTCACCCTGACAGGAATGATTTTTAAGCCTCCTGAAGTTTCAACATAGGGAATTTTGAAGCAATCGTCCGCTTCATCAGGCGTAATATCCTCATCCGGATAATCCTCCTCGGCTTCCGCCAAACTGTCAACGGCATTCGGGTCAAACGGCTTGTTAGGCTTGCTTTCGCAACCCCATGTTAGGAAGATTGCTAATAAGATTGATATGAAACGAGATTTATCCATGAATTACTGTAATAACAAGTAAGAGAATCTATAATTGTGTCATTAGTTTTATCGACTAATTCAAACTTGTATGTGCCGTAATTTTGATTTGCACCACATGATGAGGGATTACTATGGTTAAAAGGTTCGTAATTATTTTTATTGGGTTTGTAAACATGAAGCCAAAGTTTATTTTCTATCGGACTTGTAGTTTGGCCTTTATCGTCTTTAATTTCAACATAAATGCGCTTGTCCTCACTGTTATAATAAACTCTCGAGATTTTGTATAAAGAGTATGGTGAAGTATATGTATCTCCTTCACTGCCTTCAAAACTGGCATGAGTCTCTGTGTCTGCTGTAGTAGAGTCATCCGTGCTTTTTTCATGTATTAATGCTCGGCCTGCAGCTTCATAGAGAGCACTTTTAACTGATGCGGAGTAAGCCCATCCAGTTGTTGTATCAACTTCTATAATAATAGAACGGATTTTATCATATTCTGAGTTCTTTGTGGCAGATTGAATTCTTTCCTTTAAGTTTTTGAAAGATTGCACTAAATTTGTGCTGTCATAGTATTCACACAAAGACTTGGGGATTTCATCGTGAGGACCAGATTTTCCACTTTCGCTGTCTCCTTTTCCGAGTTCCATTACCCCGAAGAGGAACCATGCAATAGCAAAACCGAGAACTCCACACAATATATTATTTAAGGGGATACGAATGGGAAGAGATGGAAAGTGCTTTATTAAGGAAGGGCCTGAAACTACATCCTTCCCATCTACCATGGAATCTTTTACCTCATCCTTACCTTTTGATGTATTAAGGACTGAAGAAATCATCCCTACTTGAAACTCGATACTACTGATGAGGACTTTTACTTCGGGAATAGTTGTATCTTTGTTTTGAAGCTCGTTTTGGAGTTCGTTAAGATGATCTGTAATACCTCTTAATTTGTTGTCGATTTCAGCAAGAGTTCTTATGCCTTTCTCTGATTGTCTCTGAGCAATGAGTTTGTCGCTTTCTTCTTTTAAGTCACTGAAGCGTGTTTTGTAGTTGCTTATTGAGTCTTGTTCCTGAACATTTAGAACGATTTCGCCCGGCTCTATTACTTTTTCCCAAGTGCTGTTACCATATAGTAACCGCCGCAATACGGAATCATCAAGCGTGAAGTGTGTATCCACATATACTTGAAAATCTCTCAACAAGGCTTGCCAAACATCTTCTCTTTCTGAGAAGTTGTTGATGCAGTATCGGCCACCATTGTCTTTTGTGTTCAGAAGGATGTTCCCTTCGACATGTTTTACATACTCCTCTTCAAAGAATTTTATGAGTTCTTCCGTTTGTTGGTGAAAAGCCCCTTCCACTCGCAGTTCCATACCGAAGAAACCTCCGGGACGCTTTCCTGCTATCAAGTCGTACTCCACCAAAGTGTAGACTGCCGTGTTGTCCGGCAGCCTACTGATGAGGAATTTTTTACGTGGCATTTCCTTGGTATAGGTCTTGTAGAAGGTATTTTGATAATACAATGTATTCTCACCCCCTATCTGACCCATCCCATGCGGATTGCCAAAGAGAACAATGTTTATGCTGTTTGTCATGTTAATAACCTCGTACGGCTCTTAAAAGGGTTTGTAACAATGTTTTTGGATATTCTGAGGCACTTTGTGTGTAAGTGCCATCGTTAAAAAATGTGCCTGATGAGAATGCAACAAAACTGCAATTGTATTTGCGGAAGAGGCGAGTAATGGGGTGTTGATTGATGAATGGAGTGAAAAGACCAGGGTGTTGATTTTGCATTTCCTGTTGAAACAATGAAGTGTTGGGGACTCCTTTTCCCAAAATGAGTGCCGGCATTTCGTCGCACTTGTTGCAGATTAAAATAACCTTGTCTGTGGGAGACATGTGCATCTTCATCGCTTTGATACGGTCAACGTAAGCGGCACGTATGGAAGGTGTTTCCCAATTTGGCTCTATCATGAAGCACCAAATCTTTCTGTTGGGCGCATTGATGATGCTGTGAGCATAGGGATAGGAAAATGAATGAGGGTTGAAGTTTTGGGCATTGTTCTTGAGGTCGTCTGTAGGGAAATAAAGTTCTCCCGGAGCTTCGAGGATTTGGAATAAAGTTTTTCCATAGTTATCGCGAACTTTTGCCAACAAATAAAAATCCGGTGGAGTTGCGACCGGTGTAGTGCTGGCGTTTACATCACTTTTGAACTTTTCGCATACAGTTCCGTAAATAGGGTCTATGGTAACAGAGCGGAATGTTGCATCAGGTTCCCATTGGAGGTTGGTTTCTTGGTTGAGATAACGAAGCAAACGCACTAAGATGCATGTTTTTCCGGAAGCCGGAGCACCAAACAAGATGACGATGGGTGCTTCTTGATCAGCAATGGTTATTTGTGATTGTTGCTGAATGTTTTGTGTGTTTGTGTTAGGAGACATAGTGGTATCGGTTTTGATTATGGTTGTTTGGTTGCGTAAAAAAAGAAGATAAATCCGGCGATGTCAATGATGAGGGCAATGATGATAAAGTAAGTGAGGTCGCGATTGCCGGGGATGTTTCCGGTAAAGAAATCTTTGACAAGTTGGATAACACTGCGCACGCGCTCAGTCTTTGTTTCGCCATAAAAACGGCTGTCGGGGGGTGTGGTATTTGTGTAAATCTGATTGTAGCATTTGGATAGCAATTGCTCCGTTTTACGTGTCGGTTCATCGCAGGCCGGATTGTCTGCCAAATGTTTTTCGAGTCTGCTCAGTAAGTTGATATTGTCAGTGAATTGTTTAGTCTTCTTAGAGTCTTTTGTTGCTGCAATTTTGGGATTGTAATAATTGGCAATGGCAGTTCCTGCTATGCTGACTAATTTTGTGGTCATGCGCTCTGTGTAATCTCGCAATTGACTCTTCTTTGTGGGGTAAGGCTTCAGGGATTCAGCCTTTATTTTGCATCCAAGAGGCACAAGCTTGGCATTGAATTCTGCCAAGTGCTTTTCGGCTTTATTTCCATGCCCTAAGTTTTGTGGGTTGTTTACCTCTGCTACATAGTTCTCGATAATAGTACTTAACTCTGTGGCTTTGGCTAATTTCTCGTTCTCTAATTGTTCTACGCGGCTGTCTGTGTTTGCTAATTTGCTTAAGGCTTCTTTGGTCTCAGCAATGTCTTCTGTCAGAATGTTTTTAATGGCAGAGTCATAGAAGAGTGTGTGCGTATTGGTGGGAAAGGAAAAGATAAGCCAGAACACAAGGAGGAAGATGATGCCGAGCGTGAGTTTCATTCCTCGCCCTGTGATAAAGAGTGCGGTGTTGAGGCTGTCGCAAATGAGTTTCGTGCCGATGGAGGCCAAGGTAAAACAGGCCAATGAAAGTATCCACAAAATGAATACAGGCCATCCGGTTAATAAATCAAGGCTTTCCACGGTAAGATAGCAGCTTCCAATCATCAATGCCAGCCAAAAGGCAAATGATAAGACTTTTAGGTAATTGGTGTTTCCCATGAGTTTTGAAGTTTTTTGAAAATGAGTAAAAACTTCAGTTTGGCGATTGGATATCCCAGGATCAGAGGAGAAACAAAAAAAGCGTGAGCTTGTTGTTTCGTTCGCACTGAAACAGGTATCGGCAAACACCTATGCAAGATGCGGACAGAAGAACAATCATCCCACGCTGGCATATATGCACAAAAAGAAACGGTCTGAAACCATTCCTAATGCATACAAGCAGAATGAGCGTTACATTGTCTTTATCCTCTTGCTGATGAAATTTTGCCGATTTCGTTTCAAGGATAAGCAAAAACGCTTCTCTGAAGATCCGCATCGCTTGCGGACGTTGCAAAGATAGTTTTTTTAGACAATATAACGCTCTTAAAGGGATTTTTTGTTCTTCCGGGATTGGGAAGAGTGCTTTTGAGGATTTTAAAGATGGATGTATGGGTCTTAAGGTCGGAGATGGGATATGCTAGCCTCTCCTCCGCGATAGCAGGACTTTATGCACAGACACCGACAAGGGCTGTTGATTAGCCTTGCCGGTGTCTTTATATTATTATATGTATAGGCGTTTACTTTTTCTTACTCCACGCTCGTTCCCACAGGGTGTATGCTCTTGAGCTGCACCTCATAGATGAGGGTGGAATAGGCGGGGCACTTGTCGATGGCTTGTGCCTTGTATCCCAACTCTTGGGGGATGATGATGAGCCAGCGGTCGCCGAGCGGCATGTGTTGCAGCGCGGTGGCGAAACCGGCTACGGTGCCCGTCACGGCAAACTTGGCAGGCGCGCCGAGGGCGTCGGAGAAGATGTCCTCGGGACGATTGCTCACACCGGAGTGGGAGAAGATGGTGCCATCCTCGCCGGAGAGTTTCGGCATGAGCCGGCCCAGGAAGTTCACTCGCACGGAGTCGGTGGCGATGGGCACTTGCACGTTCCCGCTGCGCTCCACGATTTTCACGCAGATGCTGTCGGTGGATTTCAACGCCACGTCGGGGTTGGGCGAGGACGAGTAGTTGCGGAACACGCGCCACGGGCAATGCTCCTCCCAGGCTTCGCCATGTGTGGCTTGTGCTTGGGCAATGGCGGCTTTGGCCTCGGAGAGTTGCTGCTGAAAGTAGGCGGCGTTGCGTGCCTGCCAGTTGGCGTATTCGGGGTCTGTTTCCTCATATTCTTCACACGCGGTGAACAGGCTGAGGCCCGTCATGAGGAGGGAGAGAAGCAGGAGGAAATGTTTCATGCCGTATTCAGATTAACAGAGCTTCTTCAGGAGGGAGGTGATGCTCACTTTGTCTTCCAGACGAGCGCGGAGTTCACTCACGGGAACGCGTTCCTGCTGCATGGTGTCGCGGTCGCGGAGGGTTACGCAGCCATCGTTGAGTGTTTCGTGGTCGATGGTGATGCAGAAGGGTGTGCCGACGGCATCCTGACGACGATAGCGCTTGCCGATGGAGTCCTTCTCGTCATACTTGCAGTTGAAGTGGAATTTCAGTTCGTCCATGATTTCGCGTGCCTTCTCGGGCAGGCCTTCTTTCTTCACGAGCGGCATGATGGCCAGCTTGGTGGGGGCGAGTGCTGCGGGCAGCTTGAGCACCACGCGGGTGTCGCCGCCTTCGAGCTTCTCCTCTTGGTAGGCGTGGCAGAGCACGCTGAGGAACATGCGGTCCACTCCGATACTTGTCTCGATAACGTAGGGAGTGTAGCTCTCGTTGATGTCGGGATCGAAATACTCGATTTTGCGTCCTGAGAACTTGGCGTGTTGCGACAGGTCGAAGTCTGTGCGGCTGTGGATGCCTTCCACTTCTTTGAAACCGAAGGGCATGCGGAATTCCACGTCGCTGGCGGCGTTGGCATAGTGCGCCAGCTTTTCGTGGTCGTGGAAGCGATAGTTCTCTGCGCCGAAGCCGAGTGCCTGGTGCCAAGCCATGCGTGTCTGCTTCCATTGTTCGAACCACTGAAGCTCGGTGCCGGGTTTCACGAAGTATTGCATTTCCATCTGCTCGAACTCTCGCATGCGGAAGATGAACTGTCGGGCTACGATTTCGTTGCGGAAGGCTTTTCCGATTTGGGCGATGCCGAACGGAATCTTCATGCGGCCGGTTTTCTGCACGTTGAGGTAGTTCACGAAGATGCCTTGCGCGGTTTCGGGGCGCAGGTAGATGGTGGAGGCGCCATCGGCGGTGGAACCCACTTCGGTCTTAAACATGAGGTTGAACTGACGCACGTCTGTCCAGTTGCGTGTGCCGCTGATGGGGCAGGCTATTTCTTCGTCCAGGATGATTTGCTTGAGTTCGTCGAGGTTCATCTCGCCCATTGCCTTTGCGAAGCGTTCGTGCAGTGCGCTTTTCTTGGCTTCGTTCTCCAACACGCGGGGGTTGGTGCTGCGGAATTGGGCTTCGTCGAAGGCTTCGCCGAAACGCTTGCGTGCTTTGGCGATTTCTTTCTCGATTTTCTCTTCGTACTTGCCTATTTGGTCTTCAATGAGAACGTCGGCGCGGTAACGCTTCTTCGAGTCGCGGTTGTCGATGAGGGGGTCGTTGAATGCGTCGACGTGGCCCGAGGCTTTCCAAACGGTGGGGTGCATGAACACGGCGCTGTCCAGTCCCACGATGTTCTCGTGGAGGAGCACCATGGATTGCCACCAGTATTGTTTGATGTTGTTTTTGAGTTCCACACCATTCTGTCCGTAGTCGTACACTGCGCCGAGACCGTCGTAGATGTCGCTACTGGGGAATACGAAACCGTATTCTTTGCAATGGGAAACAATTTTTTTGAAAACGTCTTCTTGAGCCATAATATTATAATGTGTTATTGTTTGCGGCTTCAAAGTTACGGCAAAATGTGGGATAGGCAAAACAAGACTTGGCTTTCGGAGCAAAAAAGTGTGAAACGCATGTGCCGAATCGCTGCGCGCACGGTTGTGGACGGTGATGGTTGGCAAAGAAATCGGGAGGCACAGCCAACTTTTCGGGAATGCTGCGAAACTTCTTCGACAGTGCTTGAAAACTATGTTGCAAGGCTTGCAATATATATTGCAAGTCATGAGATAAATATTGCAAGGCATGAAATATATATTGCAAGCCTTGGGATATACTTTTTGAGCACTATAAACAAAAATAAAGTGCCTCTGCATCACTTTGGAAGCGGAGGCACTTTGTTTTGTGTGCGGTGAGTGTGTTTCTGAGGACTGCCTGAAGAAGCGGCTGAACGAGGGTGATTAAACGGGGTCGGCATCGAAGAAGACGTCCAGACTCTTCATCTTTGGTTCCGACAGCAGGGCGGCACGAGCGGCCAGCAGGGTGCGGCGCACGCCTGCGGTGGGGAGGTTGGGCATGACCTTGATGACGATTTTGCGCAGGTGTCGCAGTTGGACGCGTCCCACGGCCGGGCGGTCGGGGCCGAGCAGGGAGTTGGGGAAGTGGGGGGCGAGCAATGATGCCAAGGTTCGTGCCGCTTGTTCCACCACGGCTTCATCGCGGTGGCGCAGATGGATTTCAATCATGCGGCAGAAGGGCGGATAGCGAAACATCTCGCGTTCTTCCACCTGGTCATCGAACATGCTGCGATAGTCGCCGCTCACCACTTGCCGGATGACGGGATTTTCGGGTTGGCGTGTCTGAAGAATCACCGTGCCGCGCCGTCCGCGCCGTCCGGCGCGTCCTGCCACCTGGGTGAGCATCTGAAAGGCGCGCTCCGAGGCTCTGAAGTCGGGCTTGCTCAGCAGCTGGTCGGCATTGAGCACTCCCACCACGCGCACGCGGTCGAAGTCGAGCCCCTTTGTGACCATCTGTGTGCCGATGAGCAGGTTGGTCTCTCCGCCTTGGAAGTCGGCGATGATGCGCTCGTAGGCCGAACGCGAACGTGTGGTGTCGAGGTCCATGCGTGCGGTGCGGGCTTCGGGGAAACAGGCCTGGACGGCGGCTTCAATCTTTTCCGTGCCATAGCCGATGTCCCTGAGATGGGTTTCTTCGCAAGCCGGACATTGTTTCGGCACATCGTAGGCCTCTCCGCAGTAGTGGCACACCATGCGGTTCAGGCGGTGGTGATAGGTGAGGCTCACGTCGCATTTTGTGCAGCGCGGTGTCCATCCGCAGGCGCGGCATTCGAGCATCGGAGCATATCCGCGGCGGTTCTGGAAGAGGATCACCTGTCCGCCCTCCTGCAGCGCGGTGCGTATCTCCCGGGTGAGGCGGGGCGAAAAGGGTGTTTTCATTAACTTCTTGCGCCTCAGCTCTTTCACGTCCTCGATGAAGATTTCCGGCAACTGCACATCGCCGTGTCGGGAGTTCAATTGCACCAACCCGAACTTGCCGCAGAGCGCATTGTGATAGGTCTCGATGCCGGGGGTGGCGGTGCCGAGCAGCACTTTTGCGCCGCAGAAACGTGCCAGCATCATGGCGGCATCGCGGGCATTGTATCGGGGGGCCGGCTCTTGCTGCTTGTAGGAGGCTTCGTGCTCCTCGTCCACGATGATGAGGCCCAGGTGTTGGTGCGGAAGCAGTAGCGACGAGCGCACGCCGAGCATCAGCGGATAGGCCTCGGGAGTGAGTTGTCGGCGATAGATTTCCACGCGCTCGGCATCGGGAAACTTGCTGTGGTAGACGCCCATCTTGTTGCCGAACACACGTTCCAAACGGGTGGTGAGTTGGGTGGTGAGGGCTATCTCCGGCACAAGGAAAAGCACATGCTCGCCGCGCGACAGTGCTTCCCGGATGAGGTGAATGTAGACTTCGGTCTTGCCGCTCGACGTAACACCGTGCAGCAGGCAGACATCCTTTTCGCGCCATGCGGAGCGGATTTCTGTGAGTGCCTGTTGCTGTGCCGGGTTCAGTGTGTGCTGTTGCAGCTGCGGAGCGGCTTGCCGTGAGCGCAGTCGAGCCACTTCGTAGGCGTAACACTCCAGTGCACCGCGTTTCACTAAGGCTGCGAGGGTGGCAGATGAGCCGCCGGCAGTTGTGAGTTGCTTTTGCGAAACCTCAGCCAGCAGTCGGGCGTTTTTGAGTCGCAAGGCGGTGGCTGCCGAAGCCAAGTCGAGATACAGCGTCAGCATTTCTGCCTGTCGGGGGGCTCGTTTGAGTTCGGCGAAAAGCGTGTTGAGCTTTTCTTCATCAAAATAAGTTTCCGTGAGTCGCACGTGCTGTTCGGTGCGTGGGCGGAAAGAGCGTTCGATGTGCTCTTTCACGGTGATGCATCCCTTTTCCAACAATTGGTGCACCGTGCGCAGAATGTTGCCGATGCCGGCTTTTCGCTGCAAATCGGCCATCCCGATATCGCCATCGGGCGGCAACAAATCGAGGAGGCTTTGCTCGGCCTTGGTCAGTGGGGTGGAGGGGTCGAAGTCGGCAGCCCGCGATACGCACATCTCGCTTTCGAGTTTCAAGCCTGCCGGCAGGGCAGCCTTCATCACTTCGCCGGGTGTACATATATAATATAAAGAAATCCACTCCCACAGTTTCCATTGCTCGGGCAGGAGCAACGGTGTTGTGTCGACCACCTCGACGATGGGCCGCACGTCATAGCTTCCCGCAGGTGCTTCGTTGTGCAGTCTGACCACCAGACCGGCATATTGCTTGCGCTTTCCCAACGGTACCACCACACGGCAGCCCACGGCCACCTCGGCGGCCAACGATGAGGGCAGCACATAGGTGAGCGGGGCCGGCATGGCCAGCGGCAAAAGCACGTCGACGTATTTGGCTGAAGCGGTAGGCATGTCAGTGGGTGAGACGGGTGATGGTGTGAATGGGTTGTGCGATGATGAAAAAAGCCTCTCCACCGCACCGGTGTGCCATGGAGAGGCTGTGAAATGCTTTCTGACGTTTATCCCCAGTGTGCAGGGTCTTTGCGCCACTCTGCCAGCATGGGCACGTGCTCTTCCTTGATGTAACCGGTGCTGAGTGCCACTTCCACCACGGCTTCGTAGTTGGTCAGCGTGGTGAGTTCAACTTTGGAAGCGGCGAAAGCCTCTTCGGCCACGGGGAAGCCGTAAGTGTAGCTGGCCACCATGCCGATGACCTCGCATCCGTGAGCTCTCAGAGCCTCGACGGCCTTCAGGCTGCTTCCGCCTGTGGAAATCAGGTCTTCCACCACCACAACTTTCATGCCGGGTTGCAAATCTCCCTCAATGAGGTTGGTCATTCCGTGATCCTTTGCCTTGGAGCGAACATAGGCAAAGGGAAGTCCCAACTCCTCGGCTACGAGTGCGCCCTGTGCGATGGCACCGGTGGCCACGCCGGCCACAGCTTCGGCCTCGGGATATTTCTCTGCAATGATGCGGCTCAGTTCGAGCTTCACGAAACCGCGAAGATTGGGGAAGGCGAGTGTCTTACGGTTGTCGCAATAGAAAGGCGACTTCCAACCGCTGGCCCAAGTGAAGGGGGCTTCGGGTTGCAACTTGATGGCTTTCACGTTCAGCAACTTTGCTGCGAAAATCTTTTCGAGTGTGTTCATGAGATTGTTATTTAAGTGTTGAGAATTTTGATGACTTGTGAGAATTATTTATGAGTCTTGGAGGTGCTGCACCATGTCGGCGGCGGCGCGTTCGGGGGCACCGGGTGTTCCGAGGCGTTGCGTCATTTGTCGGTATCCTTCGAGCATGGCTTCTCGCTCGGAGCCTCCGTGCAAAATGCCACCCAGGGCGGAGCGCACGGCAGGCACTGTCATGCCATCGGCCACGAGTTCAGGAACGACGGGGGCGTCGCACACCAGATTGACAAGGCTGATGTATCGCACCTTGAGCAGTCGGCGGCGCAGCCAAGACACCAAGCGTCCGCACGCAGTGTAGTAGCAAACCACCTGCGGCACACCGAAAAGTGCGGTCTCCAGTGTGGCGGTTCCGCTCGTAACAAGGGCGGCTTCGGCCTGTGCCAACAGACGATAGGTCATGCCGTTCACAAGGGTGGGGCGTGCCGTTCCGTCGGGTAGACGGGCGAGCAGCGTTGCGTAGTAATCGTTCGGGATGGACGGTGCTCCTGCCAGCACGAGTTGGTAACCCTTTTCTGCAAACGGAGCAGCTGCTTGGCACATACGGAGCAGGTTGTCCTTGATTTCCTGCCTGCGACTGCCTGCTAGCAGGGCTATGATGGGGCGGTCGGGGTCGATGCCGGCAGCCAGAGAGAAGCTTTCGCGTGTCTCGTGATGGTTTTGGCGGAATGCGCAGACTTCGTCCACGGTGGGGTTGCCCACATAGCAGATTTTATAGCCGTGCTTTCGCTCGAAAAAGTCCACTTCGAAAGGAAGTATGGAATAGAGTCGCGTAACGTAGCGACGTATGCTGTGAATTCGGTGCTCCTTCCAGGCCCATATTTTGGGCGAGATGTAGTAATAGACGGGGCAGAGACGTTTGCGGCTGACAAACTTGGCAATGTTTAAATTAAATCCCGGATAATCCACAAGCACCACCACATCCGGTTGCCAGGCTTCGATGTCGTGCTTGCAGCGTACCATGCCTCTCAGGATTTGGGGCAGATGCAGCAACACGGGGATGAAACCCATGTAGGCCAAATGGCGGTAGTGGCGCAGGCGCATGCCACCGACGGCACTCATGTGGTCGCCTCCGTAGAAGCGAAATGAGGCTTCGGGGTCTTTGCGGCGGAGAGCCGCCATGAGATGAGCGGCATGCAGGTCGCCGCTGGCTTCGCCGGCAATGAGGAAGTATTTCATACAGTCCCGTTGGTGGTAAATGGTTTCGGTGGTTGCAAAATCAGAGTCTCGCCGGGTGATGTTCAGAGTGCGTCGAAGTTCAACTTATCGCGTAAGCCGTAGTGCGTAAGGTCTAGGTTGACGGGCGTAACCGCCACATAGCCGTTGGCCAAAGCCCAGCGGTCGGTGTCGGTAGCCTCCGGTTCGAGTTCGGCACAGTCGCCCACCAACCAGAAGTAGGGTCGGCCGTGAGGGTGTTCGCGTTCCTCCAACTCGTTTTGCCATCGGCTGTGCGCCATGCGGCACACGCGCACTCCTTTGAAGCTTTCGCAGAGCGGGAAGTTGATGTTCAGACAACTGAAAGGGGGTAACTCGTTGGTGAGTGCATATTCCGTGAATTTCAGGAGATAGTCGTGCAAAGGTGTGAAGTCGGCTCGCAAACTATGGTTGCAGAGCGAGAAAGCGATGGAACGATAGCCCTGCAACGCCCCTTCGGTGGCCACACCCATAGTGCCCGAATAGTGTGCGTTGACGGAGGAATTATCGCCGTGGTTGATGCCTCCGATGATGAGGTCGGGGCGACGGCGGACAAAGCGGTTCAGAGCCACTTTTACGCAGTCGACCGGCGTGCCCGAACAAGCATACACCTCAAGCCCCGGCTCGCGGTGCATGAGTTTGCAGGTGAGGGGCACGTTGGGGGTGATGCAACAGCCGGCTCCCGAACGTGGGGAGTCGGGGGCAACAACAATGATGTCGGCCATGGGCATCAGCGTGTCGATGAGGTAGTTGATGCCCGGGGCAGTGTAACCATCGTCGTTGGAAATAAGGATGTAGGGTCTTTCTTCTTGCATGATGTGTGCTGGATGTTTCGGAATGGCAGCGGCTGTGGCTTACGTTTTGTCGGAAAAACGGGCTTTCGACGTACAAAAATTTACAAGCACTGCAGAATTTTTTGCAAGCACTGCAGAAATTTCTAAACGCCTTGCGGATTTTGCGTGCAAGCACTTCCGGTTTTTGGTCGCCGGGGCAGGCATTCCCGAGATGCCGCTTTCTGCTTGTCGGATGCCGTCGGGGAGTCCGTTTGAGGCCTCGGCGGCTTTGCGCAAAAGTACGAAAAAAACTTTAATGCCTACGGGATAACGGAAAAATTGTTACCTTTGCAAAATGGGTGGAGTGTGCACTCGCCGGAATGCGTTTCGGCAGGTGCGGCATTGCTCGCAGGATAAAGCACTCTGCTCGCTCAAAAAATAAGAACAATGGGCAAAATCATAGCACTTGCAAACCAAAAAGGAGGTGTGGGAAAAACCACCACCTCAATGAACTTGGCGGCCTCGCTGGCCACATTAGAGAAAAAAGTATTGCTGATCGATGCCGACCCGCAGGCCAATGCTTCGTCGGGATTGGGTGTGGATATTGGCAAGGTGGATTGTTCCATCTACGAATGCATCATCGATAAGGCCGATGTGCGTGAAGCTATCTATACCACCGACATCGACCGCCTTGACATCATTCCGTCGCACATCAACTTGGTGGGTGCGGAAGTGGAAATGCTTAATCTGGAGCGCAGAGAGTTTGTGATAAAATCCATCCTCGAACCGCTGAAATCGGAATACGATTACATCCTTATCGACTGCTCGCCCTCGTTGGGACTCATCACAGTGAATGCACTCACGGCTGCCAACTCGGTGATTATTCCTGTGCAGTGCGAATACTTCGCTTTGGAGGGAATATCCAAGCTCTTGAGCACCATTAAAATCATTAAGCAGAAACTGAATCCGGAACTCGAACTGGAGGGCTTCCTGCTCACGATGTATGATTCGCGTCTGCGTTTGGCCAATCAAATCTACGAAGAGGTGAAACGCCACTTCCAAGAGCTGGTGTTCAAAACCGTCATTCAGCGCAACGTGAAACTCTCCGAAGCACCGAGCCACGGACTCCCGGTGATTCTCTACGATGCCATGTCGACCGGTGCCAAGAACCATCTCGCCTTGGCCAAGGAGATCATCATGAAGAACCAATAAAGCAACAGACACATGGCAGTACAAAAGAAGTTCCCCGCCTTGGGACGCGGATTGGATGCGCTGATTTCCACCGAAGATGTGCATACCGGCGGTTCATCCTCCATCAACGAAATTTCCATAGAAAAGATAAAGGCCAACCCCAACCAGCCTCGTCGCGAATTTGATGCCGAGGCACTTTCGGAATTGGCTGACAGCATTCGCGAGATTGGCATCATTCAGCCCATCACCCTGCGAAAAATGGATGACGGCACTTATCAAATCATTGCCGGTGAGCGTCGTTGGCGTGCCTCGCAGATGGCAGGTCTCAAAACGATACCCGCCTACATCCGCACGGCCGATGATGAGAACGTGATGCAGATGGCCTTGGTCGAAAACATACAGCGTGAAGACCTCAATGCCATCGAAATAGCCCTGGCTTATCAGAACCTGATTGAGAAATACGACCTCACACAGGATCAACTCAGTGAGAAAGTGGGTAAGAAGCGTGCCACCATTGCCAACTACCTGCGTTTGCTCAAACTGCCGGCACAGGTGCAAGTGGCCTTGCAGAATCGACAAGTGGACCAAGGACATGCACGAGCACTCCTGGGACTCAATCAACCCTCGATGCAGGTGAAACTCTTCGGAGAAATACAAGAAAACGGTTACTCCGTGCGTCAGGTTGAGGAAATGGTGAAAGCCATCAACAGCGGTGAGGTGGTGAAGAGCGGTCGCAAGCAGTTGGGCGGCAAGTCGGCTTCACGACTTCCCGAGGAATACAATGTGCTCAGAGAGCGTCTGTCCGACTTTTTCCGCAGCAAGGTGCAAATGACTTGCACGGCCGGTGGAAAAGGAAAAATCAGCATTCCGTTCAATTCGGAAGAGGATTTGGAACGCATCGTGGCTTTATTCGACAAGATGAGACGATGAAGCAATTGTGGCGGACGGCTTTCTCTTTCGTGTTCTTGCTCATCGCATGGGTGAATGTGGGTGGCAAGGCATCGGCACAGGCGGCGGACAGCATCCCGACGCCTGTTGACAGCCTTTTTATCTCGGCTGATTATCAAGAGAAAGCCGATACCGGCATCGTGGCCCGCAACGACAGTGCGCTGCGCGCTTTGCAACGTCCCATGTCGGCAGCCGATTCGCTCCTACAGACCGATGTTCCGTCTGAGTTTCCCAAGGAGCGTTTTGTGCCCGACCCTCAACGAGCACTCTGGCTCTCGCTTGTGCTTCCCGGTGCGGGGCAGATCTACAACCGCAAGTATTGGAAAATCCCCATTGTGTATGGAGGATTTTTGGGTTGCACTTATGCCCTCATGTGGAACCAACAGATGTATCGCGACTATTCGCAGGCATATCTCGACATCATGGATGACGACCCGCGCACCCAAAGCTATATGGGAATGCTCCCACCTCGTTATGACATCACAGGGCGTGAGGAACACTTCAAGACGGTGTTTAAGAACAAAAAGAACTACTATCGCCGTTATCGCGACCTGAGTGCGTTTTGCTTTATCGGTGTCTATTTGCTTTCGGTCATCGATGCTTATGTCGATGCACAGCTTTCAGAGTTTGACATCTCGCCGGATCTGAGCATGAAAGTGGCACCCACAACATTCGAAAACCAAGGAACAATGCCCACAAGAGCCTATGGCGTGGGCTGCTCCCTCAATTTTTAAATCAGCATTATGAGAAAATTTTTTATATTCCTTTCAGCCTGTTTTGTTACGGCAACTGCCGTTTCGGCGCAAGAAGTGATAGAAGTGGACGACGAGGGTGTGGAGGTGATGCCCGAGGACACTGTTGTGCTTGATGATGGAGGAGTGGATTTGCCGGAGAGTATGACTTACAATGTTGACTCTTTGTTGATGGAATGGCACGCGCAGAACTATCTCCGTCCTGACAGTACTTGCGAAAATCCCGACTACAATCCCACTTTTGCTCCCGAGGTTTATCAGGAACGCTTGCAGCGCATTCCGGCTGTGATGGAATTTCCCTATAACAGCATTGTGCGGCGATTTATCGACCAATATAGCGGTCGTCTCAGACGTTCTGTTGCCTATATGCTCGGAGCTTGCAATCTTTATATTCCCATTTTCGAAGAAGCTCTCGACTATTATGGTGTACCATTGGAACTGAAGTATCTTCCCGTCATTGAGTCGGCTCTCGACCCCACAGCCACGAGCAGAGTGGGGGCGGCCGGTCTTTGGCAGTTCATGGTGGCCACAGGAAAACGTTATGGCCTTGAGGTGAACAGTCTCATCGATGACAGACGCGACCCCATCAAGTCGTCGTTTGCTGCCGCCAAGTATTTGAAAGACCTTTATAATATCTATGGCGACTGGACTTTGGTGATTGCTGCTTACAATTGCGGTCCCGGAAACGTGAACAAGGCGATGCATCGTGCCGGTGCAAAGGACTATTGGGCCATCTATCCTTATCTGCCAAAGGAAACGCGTGGATATGTTCCTGCTTTTATTGCGGCAAATTACATCATGAATTATTATTGTGAGCACAACATCTGCCCGATGATTACAAGTCATCCCGTCAGTACGGACACTGTGGTGGTGAACCGCAATCTGCATTTCTCGCAGATTGCCGATTTGTGCGGAATTGATTACAAAGCTGTCAAGGCATTGAATCCCCAATATCGCACCGGTCTTATCCCCGGTGCGCAACGTCCGTGCACCATTCGTTTGCCGCAGGAAACCATTTTGGCTTTTGTGGATTGGGGCGATTCCATTTATAATTATCGTGCCGACTCGCTCTTTACGCGCCGTGCTGTGGTGCAAGTGGCCGAGCCGGGCGCCTCTTCTGTGCGTCAAGCTCCGCGCAATGGTTCGCGCAACAACGATCGCAGTGCTTCACGTGGCAGACGCGGCAGACGCGATGATGAAAGAAGCAGTCGCAAGGCCAAAAGCGTAACGGTGCGTCAGGGAGATACCTTGAGCGAAATTGCACGTCGTCATGGCACAAGTGTGAGCAAACTCCGTAAGCTCAACGGTCTAAAAGGAAATAACATCCGAGCCGGAAAGAAAATCCGTGTCAAGTAATAAATGAAAGGTTGCCCCCTTGTTGATTTTTAGCGAGGGGAGCCGGCTTTCATTCTCAGTTTTGAAAGGTGATGATACCGGTACTGCGAAATGTGTGCCGGCATTCCATCCGTTTCTTATCAAGGAGGACAAACTTATGACAGACAAGCCCAACAAACAGCTTACACCTCAGGAAATAAAAGATGAGGAATTGATCAGTGCGGCTTTTGAGAAGCTAAAGAATACATACCTTGCGTCTAATCATCGGCGTAAGGTGGATGTCATCACAAAAGCTTTTAACTTTGCCAAACAAGCACACAAAGGGGTGCGTCGCCTTTCTGGAGAACCCTACATCCTGCATCCCATTGCCGTGGCGCAAATCACGTGTGAGGAAATCGGACTGGGTTCAACCTCCATCTGTGCTGCCCTTTTGCATGATGTGGAAGAGGATACGGATTACACCAATGAGGATCTTTCCAATCTCTTCGGACCGAAAGTGGCCAACATTGTTGAGGGCTTGACAAAGATTTCGGGCGGCATCTTCGGTGATCGTGCATCGTTGCAGGCGGAGACTTTCAAAAAACTCCTCCTGACCATGAGTGATGACATCCGTGTCATACTTATCAAAATTGCTGACCGCTTGCACAACATGCGAACCCTCGCCAGCATGCTTCCCAGCAAGCAATACAAAATTGCCGGCGAAACATTTTACATCTTCGCGCCGTTGGCCGACCGTTTGGGCTTGAATAAAATCAAAACCGAACTGGAAAACCTGTCGTTCCGTTATCAGCATCCGGAGGAGTATGAAAGCATTTTGGAGAAGCTTTCGCATTCGGAAAAAGAGCGCGAAAAAATCATTGAAAGCATCACTCCCCTCATTCGTTCCCAACTTGATTCACGCGGCATCAGTTATCGACTTACCTCACGTGTGAAGAGTCCTTACAGCATTTGGTCGAAGATGCAGAAAAAGCACATCCCATTCGACGAAATCTATGATCTCTTGGCCATGCGTGTGGTTTTCAAACCGCGCAACATCGAGCAGGAAATCGATGAGGCTTACATCATTGATGCGGCATTGTCGCAGATATTCAAAAAACACCCCGGCCGTCGGCGCGATTGGCTCACACAGCCCAAGGCGAATGGGTATCAGGCCTTGCACGAAACGTTTATGCTTTCTTCGGGTGCCTGGATTGAAGTGCAGATACGCTCTGAACGAATGGACGACATTGCCGAGCAAGGTTTGGCAGCGCATTGGAAGTATAAGGACGCGGGAGCGGCATACGACGAAAACGAGTTGAACCGTTGGCTGGACTCCATCCGTGAAATTTTGGACGACCCACAGCCTGATACGCTTGACCTTTTGGATACGATCAAGCTCAATCTGTTTACATCCGAAATACAGGTCTTCACTCCCAAAGGCGAACTCAAAACCATGCCTTCGGGTTCTACGGCTCTTGACTTTGCATTCTCTATTCACTCTTTCTTGGGAAGCCATTGCATCGGTGCCAAGGTAAATCATCGCCTTGTGCCGCTGAGTTATCGCCTCAAAGGCGGTGATCAGGTGGAGATACTCACGTCGCGCACGCAGCGTGTGCAGCCCGAATGGCTCGGCTTTGCCATGACGGCAAAAGCGAAGTGCAAGATAGAAGCCATCCTGCGCCGCGAACGTCGTGAGAAGCAACGTAGAGGAGAAGAGGAGTTGCGCACTTTCCTTACCGGAAAGGGTTTCGAAGCCACAGCGGCAGTGTTCTCAAAGCTTACCCATGCTCATCATTTCCTCGCTCCGGCTGATTTGTTCTTGGCCATCGGAGAGGGAAAGGTGCAATTGGGAGATGCTGACATTGATGTGCTGAAAGGTAAAAAGAAAAGCGGATGGCGCAAACTCTTCCCGTTTATCGGTCGAAAAGAGAGTGGCGTAGCGAACGATGCCATTGAATTTGTGAAGAACCTGAACCGCAAAAAGGTGTTGGTGCTGAACGAAGAGACAATGGCTAAGTGTGTGGTGGCTCCCTGCTGTCATCCCATTCCGGGTGATGATGTGATGGGTTGTATCATGGACGATAAAACCTTGGAGATACACAAGCGAAATTGCGAAACGGCCACCAAGCATAAGACGCGTTACGGCAACAATATCCTGGCAGTCGATTGGGATATGCACAAGAGCATGTTGTTTGATACCAAAATCTATATCAAGGGTATCGACAGCCGAGGCGTACTCTATTCCATCGCTGACGTGCTTCACAAGCAGAATGCATTTGTTATCAAACGCATCACGCTCGAAACCAATGACGGTATCTTCGAGGGTAGCATTGATATCTCGGTTTATGACACCGAAGATGTGAAAGCCGTGTGTGATTCGCTGAAACAGATCGAGCAAGTGACGAAAGCTGTCCGCGTGGATTGAAGTTTACAGAAAGGATAAAGCAGAGGCCGAGTCAAAGTATGAATTTTTGACTCGGCCTCTGCTTTTTTGTTTCTTTACTGAACAAGAAAAGAAACGCTGATAGGATTGAGTTTGTGTGGGGATAAAAAAGAGGGTAGCCCAAAATTCATGGATGGGCTACCCTCTATATGATTTATTGCATCAAGTGTGCAAATTGCTTCTTACTTTGTAGCTTTGAGGATTTCAGCTTTGGCTTTCTTCACAGCCTTGATATAAGCCTTGAGGGCCTTATCCTTCTGCTTGCCTTCAGCCTTCTGAACTGCGTCATAGAGGTCCCAAAGCTTATACTTAGCCACAGCAGCCTTCTGAGCGGCAGTGTAAGCCTCGGCAGCAGCTTCAGTAGCTTGTTCTGCTTCGGGAGTAGCAAAAGCGTGCTTGTAACCCTTCACGTCATTCCAGTGACCACGAGTGAAGTCGGGGAATGCAACTGCAGCGCAGTTGTTGTCCATAGAAATAGCACCGAGTTCTGCGAGAGAGCACCATTCAGCCAAGTCGTAAACGTCCATGTCGAGGGGAAGACCATTTTGCAAGCAGTAAACCAAGCGAGAGTCCATCACGAAGTCCATACCACCATGACCCATCTTGCGTCCCTTTTCGATGTACTTGGCAAGGATGGGGTGATAATACTTCTTCATGAGTGCTTCACGCTGTGCGGCAGGCATAAATCCGTGAGCATTGAGGTTGTCCATCTGAGGAGCATCTGTGCCCTTGAGAGCGTCGCCGGAGAGAGCCAATTCGGGCTGAGGATACTTAGTGGCATAACCCTTGGTTCCGGTCAACTTGAACAAACGGTTATAGGGCTGGGGAGTCATCACGTTGTGCTGGATTTCTACAACCTTACCGTTAGCTGTACGCATGAGGGTAGTGGTGTGGTCACCATTACGGAACTCCTTACATTCTCTACCTGTTTTGTTTTCTACCCATTCCTTACCTACGAAGCTTTCAGTGTCCATAGCTGTAAGGGTGGTGAAGCGGTCACCACGGTGGATATCGAGGCACTGTGCCACGGGACCAAGGCCGTGAGTGGCATAAACGTCACCACGATTTTCCTTGTTGTACTTCATACGCCAGTGGAGGTTGTCAACGTCGTTGTCGTTGGGGTCGGTCCAGTATGAATCCCAGAACCATTCGAGACCGTGGATGTAAGCACCTTCAGCACGGATGATTTCACCGAACAAACCGTCTTGCTTCATAGCGAGGGCAGTCATTTCGTACTCGTCGTAGCAGCAGTTTTCGAGGATGAAGCAGTGGAGACGCAATTTCTCAGAAAGGTTGATGAGGCTCCAGCACTGATCAAGGTTCATTGCAGAGGGTACTTCGATGGCAGCGTGCTTACCATTTTCCATCGCAAACTTGGCCACGGGATAGTGGTGGTTCCAGTCGGTAGCGATGTAAACGAGGTCTACATCTGGACGCTTACAAACTTCTTCGTAACCCTTTTCGCCATAGTAAACATCGGCAGGAGCAAGACCGGCTTCGCGGAGGTACTTCTGGAAACGCTCTGCACGGGGCTTTTCGTAGTCGCAAAGTGCAACAATTTCAACACCGGGAATGTGAGCAAAACGCAAAACAGCCCACTCACCACGCATGCCGAGACCAACGAAAGCTACGCGAACAGTCTTGATGGGATCTACCTTCAAGCCGAGAGCGTGTTGTTGACCGGCAGGACGTGCAGGCGAATCAATCACAATGGTTCCTTTTTCCCAGTGCCATTTGGTGTTGGGAGAAAGTGACTGTGCCCATGCGCCAACAGTGCTGAACGAAAGCAAAGCGACCAAAGCAAAAGCCAAAACTTTGTTCATCTTTTTCATAATACTGATTTATAATGTTAATAAATGATTGGTGTTTCTACACGACAAGGCACAAAACCTCTGCACAAAGGTAAACATTCCACTCTACTTTGCAAAAAGATTTATAATTTTATTAAGGTATTCTATGCCCGTCGGAAGCAGAAAGAAATAAAATCACTCAAAACAGATAGGCGACGCTGTAATACCTAAGAATTCACCACGCAATGCCGACTCCAATACATCTTTGTTGCACCCATCTAAACACATCAAGCCGCAGGAAAAAGTTCCTGCGGCTTGATGCTTATTTGGTAACGTAGTGTCCGAATGAAATTATTTGCTCAACACAGCCTTGATTTGCTTGGCCATTCCGTGGTTGGGATCAATCTTGAGCACTTCCTCTGCGTAGCGAAGTGATTCAGCTTCGTTGTCTTTCTTCAGGTAATAGAATGAAAGGTAAGCGAATGCTTCCACACGCTCGGCGTTGGCCTTCTCGTTGCCTTCAGTGCGCTGCAATACCACCTCGTAAGCACCTTTCACGTCATCCAACGGATCGTTGGAGACATTCAGGATGCGAGCACGCCACAGGGGACCGAGATAGCTCTTGGGAGCTTGACGTTCAACGGCTGCAAACATTTCGGCACCGTTCTTCACGTGATCTGCTTTGTTCACAGAGTCGGTTTGTGAAGCGTTATAATAAATCACACCCAACTGCAAAGTATCTGTGGCACGGTTGTTGGCCTTGTTCAGTTCCAAGAAAGTTTTATAAGCGGGAATGGCAGCAGTGAAGTTCTTATTGCCTTGATACAACTCCACGAGTTTCTTCCATCCGGCTAATTTGCTGGAGTCGCGCTTCAAACCCTCAGCCAAGAAGTCGGCTGCTGCCACCATGTCGCCCTGAGTTTCCATAAAGCCGGCAGCTTCAGCATAGTCCAGATAGATGTAAAGAGAGTCGGCATAACGCTTCTCTGTGAGATACTTCAAAGCTTCAGCAGCTTCGGGAAGTTCGTAGTTTTCGTAAGCACAGAAGAAGTTCATGCGGTCGAACACCAAGTTCTTCTCAGTGAGCGGCATCACAACTTTCAACACATCACGTCCCTTTTGGTATCCCTTTGTTGAGAACAGAGCGATGGTGTAGTTTTCCATTGAGCGGATGTCGAGGTCGGCAGGCTTTGTGTTCTTGAAATAGCCGTTGTAAGCTTTTACGGCAGCCTTAGATTCGCCCAAGTTGTAGTTGATATCACCGATTTCCTTGTCGGCAGAAGCATTTTCCGGCTCCACTCTCTTGAGGCGTTCCAGCATCTCGAGAGCTACGTGGGGGTTCACATATTTATATACGCGCGCATTGAGGCGAAGTGCTTCAATGTTGGTGGAATCAACAAACAGTGCTTCGTCAAACTTTTGGCCGGCAGCACCATAATCCTTACGCATCATGCAGATTTCACCATTGAACATGAGTACGGGGATATCCTGCGGAGCCAACTTATAAGCCTCTTCTGCACAGATACGGGCGCAAGCATAAACGTTCTTTTCCTTGAAGAACTTTCCGACAGCCAGGAGCTGTTCCTTGTTTTTACGGATTTTACGATACAACTTGGTGAATGTCTTGTTGGCTGCGTCGGGGTCAGAAAGGTTCTGGTCCACCACGGTGTTGGCCAAAAGGAGCAAATCTTCACTCAAGCCTGCAGCTTCTTGCGCTACGGCTTTTGTGCCACCCACAAAGAAAAGGGCGCACATCATGAACGCGATAAACAGGTTTTTCTTCATGCTTTTATTCTTTTAATTGTTATTTCTCAATCATACGGCCGCACCATGCAACGATCATAGTGCAGACACGAAAACGTGCAAATGTAAGAATTTATATGCGTACTGCCCAAAAGTTTTTTGCGAAACTTACCTAAAGCATGCAAAAGGGTCTTATCAATTGTTGGCCACGCTCTTCACTTGCACCGGCATCACGGGTAGCATTTGTGAGTTGTTGCATATCACCAATTGGCCGACCTGTCCCGACAAGAAAAAGTAGAAGTTCTTGACTTGCGACTTGGTGCGAGGATCGGTGGTGATGGCATAGACATCACGCACCAAAGGATATTCGCCCGTGGCGATATAGTATTGATAAGGGCGGAAATACATTCCTTGAACACCCGAGAAGCGGCTCACCAGCATCACATTGAAGTCGAGGTTGCGGAAACTATGCAGCGCAGAGTCGCCTTTCTGTTTCAGCCAATCAGCTCCCACCACTCCGATGATGTCGGGGTCTTGCTTCACCAGCTCAATCACTTTCTCGTTGCTTCCCTGCGCAAAGACATTTCCCTTGAGGGGCTGACCGCCATTGAGTGAGTCGGTCATATATCGTACGGTACTGGAACCCTCATTGTCGAACACCAAGCTCAATTCTCCCTTGCGTGTGGAACGTGAGAGCTGCTCCCAACGAGTGATTTTCCCGCTCACGATGCCGCGAATCTCGTCCAAGGTGATGGCTGTGTCAGGGTTTGCTTTGTGGGTGATAAGCGCAAAGGCATCATAGGCAATGCGTGTGTGGCGGGCGCGCAGCCTGTTGGCCTCCACCATGCGCAGTTCCTTTTCCGACAGCTTTCGGGTGGCCACGCAGCAACGCAGGCTGTCGGAAACCAAAAGGCGAATGGCTTCGTTCTCACTGACATATTGCGGATAGAGCGCCGCCTCGGGATGACGCGCGGCAAAGACTTCGAGTTCGGCTTCCATCAGTGGACGGAAAGTTTCATCGATGGCCACGTGCACATCGTCGGCTTTCAGCCAGTCGGCCGCTGTTCCGGCACGTTTCTTACCGCATGCAAGGCACAGCCACATGCAAAGCATCAAAAGGAGCAAGTGTTTTGTCTTCATCGTTTTTGTAGTTTTTATCCGGCACAAAGATAGTGCAAGGCACGTGCAAGGCAAAAAGAATATTTGTTTTTTATTGCGCGTACACGCACAGCGGTATCTGAGAAATCCATACGCCTTGCAGAATTACCGGCAGGCCTTGCCAAAAAATCGGCAAGCACTGCCAAAAAAGTGGCAAGCCTTGCCGGTTTTGTCGGAAATGCGTTCTGTTTTCTTGTTTCAGTAGAAGAAAACGCAAGGCTGCGATGACTCGGTGTGTGTCATCGCAGCCTTGCGTTGTGTCGGTGCTTTCGGGAAAATCCGAAAGTGTCAGGTCGGTGTTATTTTGCTTCGCCGGTTAAGAGGAAATACTTCTGCACAAATCGACGATAGGTGTCGGTATCGATGGTGTGCTTTTTCAGAAGGGCGCGTGCCGGCTGGATGACCTCCTCTTGCAGTTGTCTGGCTTTGTCGAGGGTGAGGGTTCCGGCTTCGCCCGTCATGGCTTTTTCGTTCAGGCGTTCGCATTTGTCGCAGAGCGAGCGGAGCCATTGTGTGAAGTCTGTGCATTCCTCCACATACCATGTGCCGGGATGGCAAAGGGCAGGGTTGTCGCCTGCCACCACTGCGCCGGTGGAGCGACCGTAGAGGTAAAGTCCGTCCCGGCCGAGACAGAGCACGCCGGGCTTGTAGTCGTATTGCTTTGTGGGCTGCGTGGCCGGGCAGATGTGCAGCGGTGTTCCGTCGGAGCATTCGGCATAAAGGTTTGTTCCCTTTTCGCCCATCCGGATGCGGCGGCCGGTCATGTAGTTCTCGATGACAAAGGTGCCGTCTGCTTGGCGGTGAAACAGCCACAACTCTTCCGGCTCGTTCTGGGGGGTGTAATGAAAGCGGAGTGCTCCTTGCTTTTCATAAAGGGTGGAGCCGAGATAGAGTGCCTTGTAGTAGGTGGCGGCAGAGCGGATGCGATAGGCGTGCCCGGCTTCCGGAAAGGCCACGGGGGCACTCTTGTATTGGCGGAGGACTGCTTGGAGTGCCGTGGTGGCGGCTGTCGTGGGGCTACCGGCAGTCTCCACGTCGGAGAGGGCAGTTTTGAGTTGCTCCAACACCTCGGCTGCAGGGTGTCCCGGGGTGCCGGGTTGTGCCGCAGCAATGATGTGACGGGCTTCACGGCATGCGGTTTCGGCGGCAGTGTGCCGGGTCGGTTCGAAATAGTGCTTGGCATAAACGCGGCCGGCGGCATCGAGTTTCTCGTCGTGATGTTGCAGGCGGCGCAGGAAGTCGGGCCAGCTCTTCTTGGCTGCCGGAAGCCAGGCCACTTCGCTCAGACCGATGAGGCGGGGCAGCATCTGATATTGCGCCTGACGGAAGTTGCAGCACGACTCGGTCCAAAGATTGGCCTGTGTGCCCACGCAGAAATCCTCGCGACCTTCGAGTTCGGCCACGGGATTGACGGCATACACCTGTTCGAGTGTGTTGACGTGCTCATCGCCGTAGCCGCCTTGGTAACCCTCTTCGATGTCGGCATTCTGCACGTGCACTTGCATCAGGTCGAGGTAGAGCGGATAGCTCGGCACGGCAATGCAGCGGAAGCCCTTGTCGGCAGCTTCGCGGGTATATTTCAGACCGCGCCATGCCATGAGCAAAGGTCGGGTCTTGAACTCCGGTCGCCAATGTGCGAGCAGCTCGTCCCACACCACGATGTCGCGGCCGTATTCTTCCTTGAGATAAGTGCCCAGTTCCTCAACAAGCCACGCTTGCAGCTCTTCGATGCCGGCCAAGCCCTTTTCGCGCACTCGGCGCAGGCAGTCGGGATTGTTTTTCCAGACATCCGTGGGGCATTCGTCGCCGCCGATGTGAATGTAGCGGCCGGGGATGGCTTCGGCCACGTGTCCCAGCACACACTTCAAGAAGTTCACCACCTTGTCGTCGCCGATGTTGAGCACGTCTTCCGAGACGCCGGCAGCCACGCGCACCTCGTAGCGTTTGGTGGAGTCGCAGCTGAACTCAGGATAGGCCGTAACGGCAGCCACCATGTGCCCGGGCAAATCCACCTCGGGGATGATTTCAATGTTCAGTTGCTTTGCATAATCGGCCACTTCGCGCAGTTGTTCGGGGGTGTACCACATGCCGCGGCCATATTCGGTGTCGTCATAAAAGTAGGGGCTGCTGCCGCGGTTGGTGAGTGAGGCCTTGCGGATGCTGCCCACCGAGGTGAGGCGTGGGTATTCGGGGATGAAGATGCGCCATCCCTGGTCGTCGGTGAGGTGCCAGTGCAGGCGGTTTAGTTTGTAGGAGGCCATGATGTCGAGTGCGCGTTTCACTTCCTCTACGGTGAAGAAGTGGCGCACCACGTCGAGCATGAAGCCGCGGTGCTCCATGGCCGGGGCATCGGTGATGCTCACGCAGGGCAGTGCCCACTTGGCAGCGGATGCCGGGGCGTGTCCGTAGATTTCGGGAGGCAGGAGCTGGCGCAGGGTTTGCAAGGCGTAGAAGTGGCCGGCGCGTGCAGAGGCTCCGATGCGCACACCGTGGCTGTCGATGTCAAGGGTGTATCCCTCTTTGGGCTGTTGGGCATCGGCCAACAAGCGGATGGAGTTTTGGGCAAACTTTTCCGCGTCTTTCACCACGCGCAACGAAATGCCGGAAGTGGTTTTCAGCTCATCGGCAAAGCCTTTGGCCAGTTGTCGGGTGTCGTCTGATGTGTAGGTGATGTGCTTGAGTGTCTGCACTTGCAGTGTGCCGGTGTGGCGTTCCACATGCGAGGGATAAGGGATGAGTGGCAGCACGTCGGCGTGCAGTGTCGGTGCACACAGCAGCATCAGGCAGAGCCAAGCGAGGCATCTGCATGTTTTTGTTAGGATGTTTTTCATGATGTGATAGGTATATTGATTTTTCATAAACTGAAGATGATGTCAGAAGACGGGATTATAAGTATCGGTCCACCCATGCCCGTATTTTTTCGGTGTATTCCTGTGGATGGTCGTGGTAGCTCATGGCATGCAGGCTCTTCGGGGCAATCCACAAATCCTTTGTGCCGGACTTGGCACGGTGGAGCGTGTAAACCATCTCCGTGGGTACGAACTTGTCATCGCTTCCGTGGATGAACAGCATGGGGAGGCGGCATTTCTTCACTTGTTCGAGCGATGAGGCCTCGCCGAAGTTCCAACCGTATCTCCATTGGCAGAGGGCAGAAGCCGTGTGTAGCAATGGGAAAGCGGGAAGCCCGAATTGCTCCTTCAATTCCTTGGAAAATTGCTCCCACACCGAGGTGTAACCGCAGTCTTCCACAAAAGTTCGGACGCGAGACGGAAGTGTGTCGCCCGAGAGCATCATGCTGGTGGCGGCTCCCATCGAAATGCCGTGCACCACAATCGTGGCCGAATCACCAAAGAGTGTGGGCACCACATCGAGCCAGCGGCGCACGTCGTGCCTGTCGAACCACCCCATCTGTATGTGGCTGCCGCCGCTTTGGCCGGCAAAACGCAGATCCGGCACAAGGATGTTCATCCCCAGGTCGCGCTCATACATTCTGCCCAGCATCATTATCCGCACCGCATTATCGGTATATCCGTGCACCAACACTGCCGTGCGTCGGGTGGGGCGGGCGGCTTTCACGTAGTAGGCATGCAATCGCACGGTGTCATCAGGGACGCAGATAAAGGTATCGCGCAATGCGTGGCAAGCCGTCAGACTGTCGTGCCAGGCTTTCATCCCTTCGTAGCGTTCGTACATAAACTGCCAAGAGGCATCCTCATTCTTGCCTCGGCTTTCGGGAGTCAGGGCAAAGTCGAGCAGAAACATGGCGCCGCCCACCACGCCAACGGTGATAAATGTCAGGAGTGCGGCTACGCCTATTATAATATATTGTATGCCGAAGGCTTTTCGCTTCATACGCTGTTCGGAGTTATGCCGTGCTTCACTCATTGCGGATGATGCCTAACACGAGAGCTATGTGGCGTATGCCGCTGCGTGCCATCTCGAACGGTTCGTAGGCGGGGTTGTCGGAAATGAGCGTAATGCTGTTTTCGTGGCTACCCTTGCCGACACGCTTGATGAGCGCGCCTTGTTCGGTGTCGATGACATAGGTCTTGCCCCATTGGAAAAAGAGGTCGGAAAGCGGCAGATGCTTGCAGGCAACGATGTCGCCGCTCAGAAAATGCGGAGCCATGGAGTCGCCGCTCACGGTGATGAGGAAATCGGCACTTCGGAAGGCCGGCACATAATAATGCTCGCATTCGCTGTCAAGCACTGTGGCTTCGCCTCGCCCAAAACCGGCCATGGCATCCACCGGGATGAGGGGAATGCCGCCGGCGGCAGCCACCAGGCTTTTGGTCGAACCGCTCTCGCCGTTGCTCCATGGCTCACCGTTACCTGTGAGCAGCCATTCGCTTGAAACCCCAAAGAGTTGTACAGTTTTTTGAAGCGTTCTGGCACCCACGTTGCTCCGCTCTTTGGATATTTCGGTGAGGAGCGAGGCGCTGATGCCCATTTTTGAAGCAAAGTCCTTTTTATCTGCAACTTTTCCTTGTTCTTGCAGAAGTTCGTAAGCCTTAATAAAGCGTCTGGAGATGTCTTTGGTGGATTCCATGATAGGAGGTGTGTAGGTTGAAAAAGATTTGACGATTTTGCAGAATTACAGAAATATGTATCTTTGTGCCCGTCAGAGGGAGCTGAAGCCCGGCCAAAAATACAGAAACTTTTTGAGGCGTGTCGGAAAGTGGACGTTAAAAAATGGGCATTGCGGCAGAAAACTTCTGCTGCGCGAGTTGTTATTTTAATACCTAACTTAATGAATGAGAAAACTATGTTGAACAAATTCCTGTCCCAATGGGCAAAAACGGCAGACGATGCCGGAAAGCACGGGAGGCACTCGGGCGAAAGCGGTAAGGCTTCGTTGGGTGCGCAGACTTCTGTAAAGAGGTCGCGGTCGCGACGGGCGTTTCTGAAACGCGAGTTGGCGCAAGCTTATTTCCCTTCGGCCAGTGGCCGGAGCGCACTTCAGCATTTGCGGCGTGCCATCAAAGGTGATCCGCAGTTGCGTGGCGAATTGGCGCGCGCCGGCTACAAAGTTCGGACGCACTATTTCACACTTCGCCAAGCGCGTATCCTTGATTTCTATTTCGGTTGAGATTTCCTCAGCCTTTCTTTCAACATTCAAAAACCCCTTACAGAACTATCATGAGAACGATTAAAAACATTTTTGTGCATTGCACAGCCACCCCTCAGCACACCACCATCGAGCAACTGCAAGCCGCATTCCGTCGCCGCGGATGGAGTGCTCCCGGCTACCATTATGTGATTTGCCCCACAGGGCGCATCGTGAAGTTACTCGACGATATTTTTATTGCCAACGGCGTTGCGGGACACAACGAGCACGCGGTGCATGTGGCCTACATCGGTGGCATCGATTCGCAAGGGCGTGCAGTGGACAACCGGACGTGTGCTCAGCGCAGCGCCCTGCAAACGCAGTTGCGTGTGTTGCTGACACGTTATCCCGGAGCGCACATCCTGGGTCATCGCTACATCTCGCCCGATCGCAATCGCAATGGCCGTGTGGATGCGTGGGAGCGCATCAAGGCTTGTAACTGCTTTGATGCCGCGACGGAGTATGCCGGTTTGCGGCCGGTGCGTCAGGAATAGTCCCGATGCCTTTTGAACTTGTTTGTGGTGCTGCCCCGAACACCTGCATAGGTGTTCGGGGCTTTTTGTGTGTTTTCGGCAGGATGTGGAGGGTTTTTGCTTGTTTTTCCTCGGCTTGACACAATTTTGTCAAGGCCTGCCACTTTTCTGCCAAGCCTTGCCGGAAGGTCTGTGAGGAGTTGGGAATTTCTTGTGGGGCTTGGTGATGCGCCGAAACTGCTTTATATTTGCATTCAAACACAATTCTGCTATGAAAACATTGCATTCGCCCTCTCTCTTATGCTGTCTGAAAGTGCTGTTTGTGCTTCTGGCAATGATGAAAGTTGCTTCTGCCGAAGCCGAAACCGTTGACCAAGGTTTGTCCGACCCCGCCTCGTTTGTCAATCCCTTTATCGGGACGGGTGGACATGGGCATACGCATCCGGCTGCCGTGGTGCCGCATGGCATGATACAGCCGGGACCCGACACGCGTCGCAACGGTTGGGATGCCTGTTCGGGTTATCATTATTCCGACAGCACCATCAATGGTTTTGCGCACACGCGGTTGTCGGGCACAGGCTGTGCGGACTTGGGCGACTTCCTGCTGATGCCCACCGTGGGCCGCCAGCACACAGGGTTTCGCACCGACCATCCGTCGCCCGATGTGATGCCGTATGCTTCGGCCTTCACGCACGAGGAGGAGTGGGCTGAGCCGGGATATTATGCCGTGCGTCTGCAACGTTACGGAGTGCTGGCCGAACTCACGGCAACACCGCGTGCGGCTCTTCATCGTTACACTTTCCCGGCTTCGCGCGAGGCAGGGTTTATTTTGGATGCCGACTATGGCATTCAGGACCAACGGTTGAAAGATGTGGAGGTGGAGGTCGTGAATGCCACCACCGTGCGGGCTTACCGCCGAAGCTTGTGGTGGGCTTACGACAGGGAACTGTTTTTTGTGGCCGAATTTTCAAAACCTTTCTCCTATACGTTGCGGCGTGATACCGCCTTGCGCAATGGTCGCCCTTATGTGCGCTGCAAGTTGCTGTTGCAGTTTGCCACCGCAGAGGGCGAGCAGGTGATGGTGCGCACGGCTGTGTCGGCTGTGGACCACAAAGGGGCACTCGGCAACCTGCGTGCCGAATTGCCCCATTGGGATTTCGACCGTGTGCGGCGCGAGGCCCGTACGGCTTGGAACGATGTGCTTTCCGCTGTCAGCGTCAAGCCGGTGGCCGGTGGCACAGATGAATTTGCTCCTCGCGACCTGTGCACGCAGTTTTACACCGCGCTCTATCATGCCCACATTGCTCCGTCGCTGTTTAGCGATGCCGACGGGCGTTATCGCGGCATGGACTTGCAGGTGCACCATGGCGATGCGGCTACTCCCGATTACACCATATTTTCGCTGTGGGACACGTTCCGTGCCCTGCATCCGCTCTATTCCATCATCGCTCCCGAGCAAAATGCGGCCTATCTGCGTTGCCTGTTGCGCAAGGGGCGTGAGGGTGGAATGGTGCCGAAGTGGGACTGTGCCGCCAATTACACCGGCTGCATGGTGGGCTATCATTTTGCTTCGCTCTGCGCAGATGCCTTGGCCAAGGGTGAAAAGAACTTCGATGTGTCGGCAGCTTACGAAGCCTGTGTCAAGCTCTCACGTGCCGACACTTCGGGCATTGCCGCTTGTGTGCCGCGGCACAAGGTGCGTGAGGTGATGCCGGACGAGCGTCGCATGCGCTGGCGCGACGGATTTATTGCTTGCGACAGTGCCCGTGAGAGTGTGGCCAAGGCGCTGGAATATGCCTACGATGATTGGTGCATCGCCCGAATGGCTGAGGCTGTGGGCGATACGGCCGGTGTGCGCGTCTATGATGAAATGGCGCGTTCGTATCGAGGATATTACGATTTCAAAACGGGATTTATGCGTGGTCGCAAGGCTGATGGGAGTTGGCGCACACCGTTCGATCCGTTCCGTTCCGAGCACCGCGTGGATGACTATTGCGAGGGCAATGCCTGGCAGTGGACATGGTTTGTGCCGCACGACATCGAGGGACTCATCGCTCTGATGGGCGGTGAACGGAAGTTTGTGCGGCGGCTCGACGAACTGTTTGCTGCCTCTTCCCATCTGACGGGTGAGGTTGTCTCCTCAGATATTAGTGGTCTGATAGGCCAATACGCACATGGCAACGAACCTTGCCATCACGTGGCGTACCTCTATAACTATGCCGGTGCTCCGCATCGCACGCAGGAGGTGGTCAACGAAATTCTGCTCACGCTCTATCGGAATGCTCCAGACGGGCTGTGCGGCAATGAAGACTGTGGACAGATGTCAGCATGGTATCTGCTCAACGCTATGGGCTTTTATCAGGTTTGTCCGGGGCGTCCGGTTTACTCCATCGGCCGTCCGCTGTTTGCCGAATGCACCCTGCGTCTGCCGGGAGGGCGCACCTTCACCCTCCGCACCAAGGGCAACGGGCGCGAAGCCAAATATGTGAAATCGGCCACGCTGAATGGTCGTCGCTTGAAGCATCTTTTCTTCACGCACGAGGAGCTGATGCGTGGCGGTGTGGTGGAACTGAAGATGGGGAAGCATCCCTGAAAACATCGCAGGCTTTCCGCTGAAATCTACACGGCGTTTAGAAATTTCTACAAGCACTGTATAAATTTCTAAACGCCGTGTAAATTTTTGTACGCCAAAAGCCCGTTTTTCTGACAGTCTGTCAGCTGCATCAATATAGCGGTTTTGTTATGCCCGAAGGTCGATTGAAAAGCGCAACATCATTCACCGGGTGTTTGGATTTGGAGTTTTGCGCTCAAAACTTTATCTTTGCTTCGCCAAGATAGGATGCGGCTCGGCAGAGAAAGCACGGAACGTGTTTCGTCCTTTGTTCTGCGCTCGCCTTTCGCTATCTTTGCTTCGCCAAAAGGGAGATGCCCGTTGTGCAGTTCGGCGGACGCTTTTCCTTGTCAAGGCATCGGCGATGGCCACCCGTTTCTGAAAATTCGAACAAACAGATAGCTTATGCATAAGAGCGACAGCGTGGTGATTATTCCCACGTACAATGAAAAAGAAAACATCGAGAACATCATCCGAGCCGTGTTTGCGCTCGACAAGTGCTTCCACATCCTTATCATCGACGATGGTTCGCCCGACGGTACGGCGGACATTGTCAAGGGGTTGATGGAGACAGAGGGCGACCGCCTTTTTCTTGTGCAACGCAAGGGAAAACTGGGACTCGGAACGGCCTACATCGCCGGCTTTAAGTGGGCGGTGGAACACGGCTACGACTTTGTGTTTGAAATGGATGCCGACTTCAGTCATGCACCGGCCGACCTGCCACGCCTCTATGCGGCTTGTGCCGACGAAGGATATGACGTGTCAATTGGTTCACGCTATGTGAGCGGTGTCAACGTGGTGAACTGGCCGATGGGACGTGTGCTTATGAGTTATTTCGCCTCGAAGTACGTTCGTTTCATCACCGGTGTGCCTATCTGCGATACCACGGCCGGATTTAAGTGCTACCGTCGTCAGGTGCTCGAAACCATCGACCTGGATGCCGTGCGCTTCAAAGGATACGCTTTCCAGATTGAAATGAAGTTTACCGCCTATAAGTTGGGTTTCCGCATCAAGGAAGTGCCCGTCATCTTTGTGAACAGAGAACTCGGCACGAGCAAGATGAGCGGCGGTATCTTCAGCGAAGCACTCTTCGGCGTCATTCGCTTGCGTTGGGCGGCCCTGACAGGAAAAATCAAGCCGCGCCGATAAGTGTGCGAGGCACGCCGCCCCTCGGGGAGTGCTGTGCCGGTTCTTCAAAACAGATTTGCTTATCGCGCGTCTTCCTTGTGTGGACGCGCGTATATATTATATAATAATGTGTGGTGCCGTGCGGCACACAAAACATCATTGCCATGTATCGCAGAAAGCTGATAAAAAACGCTACGATTGTCAACGAAAATCGAACCTTCGTCGGGGCGGTGCTTATCGACAACGACCGCATTGCGGAAATCATTGAAGGAACAGAGGCTGTGCCTTCAACGCCGGCCGACATCGTTGTGGATGCTTCGGGATGCTTCTTGCTGCCCGGAGTCATTGATGAACACGTTCACTTCCGCGAGCCGGGACTCACCCACAAGGCCGACATGGAAACCGAAAGTCGGGCGGCGGCTGCCGGCGGTGTTACCACGGTGCTCGACATGCCCAACACCGTGCCGCAAACCACAACGGCCGAAGCCTTGGAGGCGAAGTGGGAAATCGCAGCGCGCAAGTGTTGCGTCAACCACGGCTTTTTCATCGGTGCTACAGCCGACAACGTACATCTGCTTCGCACCATTGATCCCCGTAAAGTGCCTGGCGTGAAACTCTTCATGGGCTCGTCTACCGGCAACATGCTGGTGGACAAGGAGGAAGCCCTGCGTGAGATTTTCAAAACCGTGCAGATGCCCATCATGACGCACTGTGAAGATACCGACATCATCAATGCCAACATGGCAAGGCTCACGGCAGAACTTGGCACCGAACCCGGTGTGAACCACCATGCTCGCATACGCTCGGAAGAGGCATGTTACAACTCCACGGCCTTGGCTGTGAAACTGGCCACCGAGTATGGAGCAAAGCTGCATGTGGCGCATGTATCCACGGCTCGCGAATTGGAACTCTTCTCCGCCGATGCCGATGCACGCATCACTGCCGAAGTGTGTGTGCCGCACTTGCTTTACACCGATGCTGACTATGCGCAAAAGGGCGCACGCATCAAGTGCAACCCCGCCATCAAGACGGCAGCCGACCGTGAGGCTCTCCGACGCGCTCTGACCGATGGCAGAATTTCAGCCATCGGCACTGACCATGCCCCCCATTTGTTGCGCGAAAAGCAAGGCGGTGCGGCCACGGCTGTGTCCGGCATGCCGATGATTCAATTCTCGTTGCCGGCCATGCTGGGCTTGGTGGACGAAGGGGTGCTCGGGCTTACGGATGTGGTGCGCCTGATGTGCCACAATCCGGCGCGCATCTTCGGCATTGAGGAGCGCGGTTTCTTGCGTGTGGGCGGCAAGGCCGACATGGTGTTGGTGCGTCGCCGTTCGTGGAAACTCACACCCAATCGCATCGAAAGCCGTTGCGGATGGAGCCCGATGGAGGGGCACACCTTCAGATGGGCGGTTGAGAAAACCTATTGCAACGGCCGTTTGCTCTATGACGAAGGCCGAATTGTTGACTCCCATTTCCGAGGGGAGGCCGTCAGCTTCTGCCATTAGCCGATGGACTTGAGAATTTGATACAAAGCTTTTGCCCATGTTTGTGTCGCAAGAATACGTTTCGGCAAGCCTTGTGCCTTATATCAACTGGCTCTACTTCTTTCATGCGTGGGGCTTGAAAAGTCGGTTGGCAGATGTGGCAAAACTGCATCCCTGTCCGGCATGTCGGGCGCAGTGGTTGAACAGTTTTTCCGAGGCCGACAGAAACGAGGCAGCCGAGGCCGCACGCTTGTATGACGAGGCGCGGCGTTGGCTGAATGAGCATGGCGAATCCTTGAAAGCGTGCGCAAAATTTGCCTTGCTGCCGGCACGCAGTTGTGAGGACGATGTGTGGGTGCTTCTTGGGGATGGAAAAACGGAGAAGCGTTTGCCGTTTTTGCGACAGCAGTGTCCTGACAGTTCCGATGGGTTCTGCCATTGCTTGTCCGATTTTGTGAGTCCGCAGGGTGGGGGAAAGGATTATGCTGCCGAGCCTGAAAAGTTTGTCGGGCTTTTTGCCACTTCAGTTCTCGACTCTGCAGAAGCCTCCGAGGCTGACCCATATCAGCGCATGCTGCGGCAGACATTGAGCGACCGATTGGCTGAAGCCGCGGCCGAATGTCTGCATCGCGAAGTGCGGTGCCGATGGTGGGGATATGCGATGCAGGAAAATCTGTCAACCGATGCGCTCTTTACGGAAGCCTATCGCGGACTTCGGCCTGCCGTGGGTTATCCTTCGCTGCCCGACTTGAGTTTTAACTTCCTGCTGGATGAAATTCTCGATATCGGCTCCATCGGAATTCGCCTCACCGAGCACGGAATGATGCAGCCCCACGCGGCGGTCAGCGGTTTGATGCTGTCGCACCGGGAGGCACGCCATTTCTCTGTGGGACGCATTGGCGAGGACCAATTTTCCGACTATGCCCGTCGGCGCGGCTTGCCCGAAAATGTGCTCCGCAAGTATCTCACACGCCACCTGAAGGACTGAAAGCCGGTGGCACAGAATGAAAAACTAATGTTGAATCCTATAAATCCATGATGCTCCCATGATTTTGCGCATCCTGCTCCCATTGTTACTTCTGCTTTTCTTCCCGGCCTGGGTGCTGAACCGATTTTTGTTGAAGCCTCGGGTGGGATGGTTCGGGCGTTTCTTGTTTTTTCTTCCCAACCTTTTGCTTTTCATCGCCCTGTGTCTGATGGCCGTGAGCGAGCGCACCACTCCCGATGCGGCTTACCGGCTCACATTTGTCCTGACCTGCACACTCACACTGGGCTTTTCAGAATTGCTGCTGAGCCTTTTTGTGTTGCTCCGTGTCCCGATGCGTCGTTTGTGGGTGCGTCGCGATTTGTTGGCAATGGGTGGCGTGCTTTCGGCCGTGTGTTTTGTCTCTATGGTCTATGGATTTACGCAGGGTTACCGGCATGTTGTGGTGAAGCCCGTGGCATATAAGTTCGCTCAACTGCCGAAGCCCTTTCATGGTTATCGCATTGCGCAAATCTCCGACTTCCATCTCGGAACGTTGAGCGGCAAGGCCGATTTGGTGAAGCGCATTGTTGATATGGTGAATGCCGCCCATCCTGACCTCGTGGTGTTTACGGGCGATTTGGTAAACACTCGCGCTGAGGAGTTGGAGGAATTTAAGAACATCCTCTCCCATTTCCGTGCTCCCGACGGTGTGGTTTCGGTGATGGGCAACCACGATTATCTCACCTATCATGCCTGGCCGAGCGACGCCGCGCGACAGGAGAATGTGAACCGCCTGCAAGAGCTGCAACGCGATATGGGGTGGAAACTTCTGCTCAACGAGCACAAGTTGTTGCGTCGTTTGGGCGACAGTCTGGCCATTGTGGGAGTGGAGAACGACGGGCGTCCACCGTTTCCGGCCTTGGGCGACCTGCCGCAAGCGCAGGAGGGGCTGTCGGACGAATGCTTCAAGGTGTTGCTCTCGCACGACCCGTCGCATTGGCGGCGGCGTGTGGTGCCCGATACCAACATTCCGCTGACGCTCTCGGGGCATACGCACGGCATGCAGTTGCAGCTGGGCAGTTTCTCTCCGGCAGCATGGTTTTATCCGGAGTGGGGCGGAACCTACACGGCGCAAGGACAAGTGCTGCACGTGAGTTTGGGCGTGGGCGAAGTGATGTTGCCGTTCCGGTTGGGGGCTTGGCCCGAAATCAACCTCATCACGCTGGAATGTGCCGATGTATGAACGTAAACGAGCCTCGAAAGCGGAAAATCATATAAGCTTTCGGCAAGAATTAACATAGCATTAACCAACTTAAAGATAGTTGTCATGAAAATCCTTTACAAAGTCTATCAACTTTTCATCGCACTCCCCATTCTCCTTATAGCCACCGCATTGGCGGCCATCACGACCAGCGTGGGCTGCATGCTGTTCAGTG
The DNA here is from genome assembly GCA_017547385.1 of Bacteroidaceae bacterium. Lineage (GTDB taxonomy): Bacteria > Bacteroidota > Bacteroidia > Bacteroidales > Bacteroidaceae > Alloprevotella. Next base: position 14,329 of record JAFYPU010000021.1, on the reverse strand, counting down.
CCCATTTCTGGGGGTATTGGCCCGGCCGCATTTGGTCGAAGATTTTCTGCAACGTGTTGTTGCTGCCGGTCAAGGTGGAGGGACGTGAGCACCTGCAGCCCGGACAGAGCTATGTCTTCGTGGCCAATCATCAGGGCCCGATGGATATTTTTCTGATATACGGTTATCTGCATCGCAACTTCAAGTGGATGATGAAGAAGTCGCTGCGCAAAATTCCTCTCGTGGGTTACGCTTGCGAGAAAGCCGGTTTCATCTTTGTAGACAAGTCGGGCCCGAAAGCCATACAGCACACCATCGACAGCGCACGCCGCACGCTGAAAAACGGCACTTCGTTGGTGGTCTTCCCCGAGGGCAGTCGCACCTTCACCGGGCACATGGGGCTGTTCCGCAAGGGGGCTTTCCAATTGGCAGACGACATCGGCTTGCCCGTGGTGCCCATGACCATCGACGGCTCCTTTGATGTGCTCACGCGCATGGCCGGTTTCAATTTTGTGAACCGCCACCCCATGCGTCTGGTGATACACAAGCCCATTGTGCCCACAGAGAGCGGAAGCCTGGGTGTGAAGGCCACGATGGACGAGGCCTATCGCGTTATCATGGAAGCCTTGCCCGAGCATCACCAAGGTTATGTGAAGAACACGGACCAATAGTTCGCCGGCCGTTGTGCCGTGTGTGAAAAACAAACTGCCGCGCCCGATGTCGAAGCCCTCATGCCCGACATCGGGCACGGCAGTTGCGTTCATGCAAAGGCCGTTTAAGAAGTCGAAAGCGGCGTGTTAAACTTATGTCGGGCCTTGGTGAAATTTCGGTTGTGCTTCGGCCGTTTTTGACAAGGCATTTCAAGAAAAGTGGCAAGCACTGCCACTTTTGTGGTAAGGCTTGCCACTTTTGTGGCAGGCCGTGCCACTCTTTCCGCAATCCCCTCTGAAAAACGCAGCTGCTTTCGGAGAAACCGGTGTGGCTTTGCTCTTATTTTTACAACGGGTTTTCGATGAAACACATCCTTTCTGCAAAATAGGCAGCGGCTCGGGCAAGTTTTTGGAAATTTCGCAAGCTCATTTCCAAACTTTCCGCTCGCCTTTCACTATCTTTGCCCGAAAAGAGGACGCATTCCGCCTCCCGCTATCATCTTTCGATAAAAATCAAAAAAGCATGAAGAAGCTTCTTTCCCTGCCACCCAACACCGTGGATGGCTTTCACGCAATCACAGGTGCTGACCGTACCGAGTATTTCTGCACTTCCGACCCTGCCGGTCGCAAGATAGGTTCGGGCGGTGGCACGGCATGGCTTTTGGGTGAGTGCCACCGAAGCGAGGCTGCCGATTTGTCATTTTCCGAATGGCTGTCGCGCGAGAAGCGCATCCTGCTGCACGCCGGTGGGCAGAGCCGTCGCCTTCCGGCCTATGCCACGGGCGGAAAAGTGCTCACACCGGTGCCGGTGTTCCGTTGGGAGCGCGGACAGCGCATCGGGCAGGATTTGCTCGCCCTTCAGATGCCGCTTTACGAAACCATCATGCAGAAAGCTCCCGCTTCGCTCCACACGCTCATCGCTTCGGGCGATGTGTTGCTGCGAGCCACCGAGCCTTTGCAGGAAGTGCCGGAGGTCGATGTGGTGTGCTATGGGCTGTGGGGAGATCCCGAACAGAATTCGCACCACGGCGTTTTCATGATGAACCGCCAAAGTCCGGATTGCCTCGACTTTATGTTGCAAAAACCCTCCACCGAGGAACAGGCACGCTACATGCAGACACACTTCTCGCTAATGGACATCGGCGTGTGGTTGCTCTCCGATCGTGCCGTGGAACGCCTTGTGCAGAAATGTGGAGGCTCGGGCGAGGGTATCAAAGCCTATGACCTTTATTCTGAATTCGGATGCGCCCTCGGTACGAACCCTTCGCACCCCGATGAAGTGCTTTCCGACCTTTCGGTAGCTATTTTGCCACTGCCCGGCGGCGAGTTCTATCATTTCGGAACCACTTCCGAACTGCTAACTTCCACCATGTCCATTCAGAACCGCGTGAAGGATCAGCGGCTCATCATTCAGAAAGAAGTGAAGCACCATCCGTCGGTTTTCACACAGAATGCCCGTGTGCAGAGCCGGCCCGGTGATACCAATGAATACGTCTGGATTGAAAATTCTTGCGTACCCGAAACATGGCAATACACTTCGCGCAATGTGATTACCGGCGTGCCCGTCAATCAATGGGACATACATCTTGCCGAAGGGCAATGCGTGGACATTACGCCCATTGGCGAAACCCAATATGTGCTTCGGCCTTATGGCTACTGCGATGCGTTTCGCGGTGCGCCGCTTGACGAAAGCACCGAATACCTTAGCCAACCGTTGACGCAGTGGTTGCAACTGCGCGGACTGACAGTGGACGACCTCGATGGGGCTGCCGACATTCAGGCTGCGCCACTCTTTGCTGTTCTGCCCGATGTCGAAACGCTGGGACGTTGGTTGCAGTGGTATCTGAGCGATGCACCCGATGCGGCCATGGCTGATGAATGGCGTGCACTGCAGCGTCTCTCGGCCGACGGCATTGCCGCGTGCGCCAACCTCGGTCGGCTCGTTCGGCAGCGCGAGGCCTACGCTTGCGAGAACTATCCCGCCATTGCTCGCAACTGGCCGAAAAGTGTTTTCTACCAAGTAAATCTCAAGGACATGGCCGCACGTTTTTCGGCAGGTGCTTTGCCGTTGCCGGCAGTGCTCCCCGAAACGGCACCGCTGATGACGCGCATTCACGATGCCATGTTCCGTTCGGAATATCACCGTTTGCAAATTCCTGCTGTGCCCACAGCGCAAGACGAATCCGAGGCTGAAGCAGCCAAGGCCTTTGGACTGTTGCGTGAAGGCCTGACAGAAAATGCGCTGCGCCATCGTTGTGAACCGCGAATGACGACACATACCGACCAAATCGTTTGGGGACGCAGTCCGGTGCGCATTGATTTGGCCGGAGGCTGGACCGACACGCCGCCCTACAGTCTGTTGATGGGCGGAAGCGTTGTCAATGTTGCCATCGAGCTGAACGGCCTCCCGCCCTTGCAGGTCTATGTCAAGCCGTCGCACGAGCGAGCGATTATTTGCCGTTCCATTGATTTGGGAGCCATTGAGCGAATTTCCACCTACGACGAGCTGCGACGCTTCAACAAGGTAGGTTCGCCTTTCTCCATTCCCAAAGCCGCGTTGGCGTTGGCCGGTTTCTTGCCGGAGTATTCGGCGCATTCTTATGCCACGCTGGAAGAACAGCTCGCGCATTTCGGAGCCGGCATCGAGGTTACGCTGCTTTCGGCTGTGCCGGCCGGATCGGGCCTGGGCACCAGCAGCATTTTGGCAGCCACTGTGCTGGGAGCTGTGTCGGACTTCTGCGGACTCGGATGGGACAAAAACGAAATCTGCAGCCGCACGCTGGTGTTGGAACAGCTTCTCACCACGGGCGGAGGCTGGCAGGACCAATACGGAGGCGTTTTGCACGGAGTGAAAATGCTTCACACGGAACCGGGCTTCGCACAGGAAGCCTCGGCCCGTTGGTTGCCGGACACGCTCTTCAAGGATGCAGAATTGCGCCCTTGTCACTTGCTTTACTACACGGGAATTACGCGCACCGCCAAGCACATCCTCACTGAAATTGTGCGCGGCATGTTCCTCAACAATACCGAGCACGTGTCTTTGCTTCGAGAAATGAAGCAGCACGCCGGCACTTTGTTTGAAGTGATGCAGCGTGGCGATTTTTCGGAATACGGTCGGTTGGTGCGGCGCACTTGGGAGCAAAACAAGCAACTCGACAGCGGAACCAATCCGCCTGCGGTGGACGAACTCTGTCGTCGCGTGGACGATTTCTGTCTGGGCTACAAACTGCCCGGTGCCGGTGGCGGTGGTTTTATGTATATGGTGGCGAAAGATCCGAAAGCCGCTTTGCGCATTCGGGAGATGCTGACCGAAAATCCGTTGGCTCCCAACGCACGCTTTGTTGAGATGAGCATTTCCGACAAAGGCTTGCAGATAAGTCGCAGTTAAGACAACAATCATCAGCAATATGTTCAAACGTTTTTACATCCCCATGATATTGTTGTGCATGCTGTCGGCAGCTTGTCGCAGTGCACAATCGGGAAACGAGACCGCTCGTGAAAATGTCGTAACGGTGGCCGTGTTTTCGATTAACGACTTCCACGCTTCCTTTGTGCCGGATGCGCGAAAGGGCATACCGGGGGCGGCTGCCGTGTGGCAAACGCTTGATTCGCTGAAAGCCGTTTATCCCTATCATCTCACGCTCTCGGCCGGTGATAACTTCGGAGGCAGTTATTTCTACAAAGCCACCAAAGGCTGTGTGATGCCTGTGTTCTTCAACGGGTTGGGCATTCGGATTTCAGCCCTGGGCAATCATGAATTTGACGACGGACAGGCAGCTTTGGCCGACAAGTGGCAAAGCACGGGGATGCGCCCCGAGGGTTGGGACATCGATTATGTGTGTGCCAACGTGCGGACTGCCGAAGGGGGCACTCCCGCTTACGCTCAACCATGGACCATGGAGGAAATAGCCATCGGCAACAAGAAACTCACGGTGGGCATTGTCGGACTTTTGACTTCGAGCACGCCCAAGCAGACAAGCCGTTCGCGCATTGCCGGCCTCACTTTTGACGGCCGCTACCCCCAAGTGTTGGACAGCCTGAAAGCCCTGCCCGATTTTCCCGTGGGCAAGGCCGACATCCGCTTGCTGCTGACGCATATCGGCACCGGCATGCAGCAAGGCACGCCGGTGTGGGTGGATGAGGACTCAGCCCATGCTGCCGCCTTGCGCGACCCGATGTGGCACGCCTTCATCAGTTCGCACACGCACCAAACCGTTTGTGGCGAAATCAACGATGGGCTGCCGGTGGTGCAAGGGCTGTGCATGGGAACCAAAATCTCAATGCTGAAATTTGAAGTGGACACCGCACGGATGCAGGTACTGTCGGTAACTCCCGAACTGTGCCCCGTGCGCCCCGATGTGGCTTTGAGCGGAGAAGCCAAGGCTTTCTCGGTTACCATCGACTCGTTGCTGAACCATACGCTTGTGATGGGCGGACAACCCCTTTGCAAGCAGCTCACCACGGCTACGGCCGAAATGACGCACGACCGCGATGACAAATACCGCATGTCCGAGGTGGGCACGTTGGTGTGCGATGCCTATGTGGCAGCCTACCGCCGCGCCGTTCCGGCCTCGCACGACGAGGTGGTGATAGGTGCCAGCCATTACGGCAGCATCCGTGCCGGCATTTTGCAAGGCCCAGTTCGTGTGCTCGATGTGGGAGAAGTGTTGCCTTTCAGCAATGTCTTGAGAGTCTATAAACTCACCGGTGAACAGCTCCGAGCCCTGGTGGAATTCGGGCTTCACAACAAACAATACGGTTGGTTGCAGACAAGCGGTTTGGAAGTGGAATGCGACAAGGCCGAAACGCTTCATGTGAAGTCGTTGTGGCACACCGCACCTTCTGGCCGTCGCATCCGGCTGTTGCCCGACGCGTCATACATCCTCGTGGTCGACGATTTCATCACCACCGGCGGCGACGGCTATTTGCCGGAACTTTTCCCCGCTGCACAGGAGTTGAAAACCGTTTCGCTGCCCACCACCACCGAAGCCTTTGTGCAACATTTGATGAGCCAACCGACCATCGGCGGAAAGGCAGATGCCGAGCGAAAAATCGTCATCGGCGAGCACAAATATGCCTCATGGGCAGAGATGCAGCCGTGAGCCAGTTTGAAAAGCCGGCAAGCATTGTCGGCTTTTTTCGGTGCTTCTCGGCAAAACCGGCAGGCCTTGCCACTTTTTTGGCAAGCACTGCCAAAAAAGTGGCAAGCCTTGCCGGTAAATCTGCAGTGCTTGCATAAAACGGCACATGCCGCTCCTTTTCATCAAACTCGAACAAGAAAACATTAACATCCGATATGGCACTTCACACACACACACCGGCCGATCTGCAACGGCATACCGATTATCCTTATTTCCTTCAATCTATATCGCCCGAGGACATAGAAACCTCCCAACGCCGCATGGTGGCCGAATGGTTCCCACAGAGCGGTGTGCAACTCACGTGGCCGCATGCCGGCACCGATTGGGCTGATATGCTTGACGAGGTCAACGAATGCTATCTGCGCCTGGCGCATGCCATCGCCACACGCACTGCGCTCCTCATCGCTACCCCCGAACCCGAGGAAGTGCGTCGCCTCCTGACTGAAAAGCTTCCGCAGCGTGCACTGACCAACATCGTGGTGGCCGAATGTCCCACCGACGACACCTGGGCGCGCGACCATGCCCCCCTCTCCATCGTGGGACCGCAGGGAACGGAACTGCTCGATTTCCGCTTCAATGGCTGGGGAGGTAAGTTTGAAGCCGAAAACGACAATGCCATCACGCGCCACCTTTATGAGCAAGGGTATCTGCAGGGAACGTATGTGGACTGTCTGGACTTCGAACTGGAAGGCGGCAGCATCGAGAGCGACGGGCGCGGAACGCTTCTCACCACGTCGCAATGCCTGCTCAATCCCAATAGAAACCCTCAGTACAATCGCGAACAGATTGAGGAAATTCTGCGAGAGCGTTTGGGGGCAGACCGAGTGCTTTGGCTCGACCACGGCTACATGGCCGGCGACGACACCGACTCTCACGTCGACACGCTGGCGCGGTTGTGCCCGTCGGACACCATTCTCTATGTTTCGTGCGCTGATGCAGACGACGAACACTACGAGGCACTGCGCTCCATGGAGCAGCAGTTGCAATCGTTCCGCACTGCCGACAATCAGCCTTACCGTTTGGTGGCACTGCCCATGGCCCCGGCCATTTTTGACGGTCCCGATCGCTTACCGGCCACCTATGCCAATTATCTTGTGATGGACACAGCCGTGCTCTATCCCACTTATGGCTGCCCCGAAACCGACGAGCAGGCACGCCAAGCCATTACAAAGGCCTTTCCCAAGTACGAATTGGTGGGCATCGACTGCCGTGCATTGATTCGTCAGCATGGTTCGCTCCACTGTGCCACGATGCAATATCCGCGCGGTGTGGTGAGAAGTGCGGAAAAGGCATAAGTGAAAACGAAAACACACACCCTCAGCAAAGAAACGCAATAAAGAATAATATATGAAGGTAGGTATCATTCAGCAGACGTGTTCCGCCGATGTGGAACAGAATATGCAAAAACTGGCGCGCAACGTGGCAGATGTGGCTGCCCGTGGAGCCGAACTTGTGGTGCTTCAGGAACTGCACAACTCGCTTTACTTTTGTCAGGTGGAGAGCACGGAAAACTTCAACCTTGCCGAACCCATTCCCGGACGCTCCACGGAGTTTTACGGTGCGTTGGCCAAGGAACACGGCATCGTGTTGGTAACATCGCTCTTCGAACGCCGTGCGCCCGGACTCTATCACAACACGGCTGTGGTGTTTGAAAAGGATGGTAGCATTGCCGGGAAATATCGCAAGATGCACATTCCCGACGACCCGGCCTATTATGAAAAATTCTATTTCACACCCGGAGACCTCGGCTTCCATCCCATCGATACCAGCGTGGGGCGTCTGGGTGTGCAGGTTTGTTGGGATCAATGGTATCCCGAGGGCGCACGTCTCATGGCCCTTGCGGGAGCCGACCTACTCATATTCCCCACGGCCATAGGCTTCGAGAGCAGCGATACGCCTGAGGAGCAGGAGCGTCAGTGTGAGGCTTGGACCACCGTGCAGCGCGGACACGCCGTGGCCAACGGCTTGCCCGTTATCGCGGTGAACCGCACGGGATTTGAGCCCGACCCGTCGGGACAGACCAACGGCATCCGCTTCTGGGGAAGCAGCTTTGTGGCCGGGCCGCAAGGCGAGTTCTTGCACCGTGCCCCCAAGGACGAGGAGGAGAATGCCGTGATCGAAATCGATATGCAACGCTGCGAAAATGTGCGCCGCTGGTGGCCATTCCTGCGCGACCGTCGCATTGAGGAATTCGGCGACTTGCAACGTCGTTTCCGAGATTAGAAAGATGATAAGTCGGTCGCCAAATCTCTGTCGGCCGATGATGAAAACAGAAGAAGCATGGAGAAAAAAAGAATTGTGGTGCTGACAGGTGCCGGAATGAGTGCAGAAAGCGGATTCAGCACTTTTCGCGATGCCGGCGGCTTGTGGGAAAAATATCCCGTGGAGGCTGTGGCAACGCCCGAGGGGTGGGCAGCCAATCCGCAACTGGTCACGGATTTCTACAACGGATTGCGCCGTCAGCTCTTGGCGGCTCGGCCCAATCGCGGGCACGAACTGTTGGCCGAGATGGAGCGTGAGTTTTCCGTGACGGTGATTACGCAAAACGTGGACGATTTGCACGAGCGTGCCGGTTCCTCGCACGTCATTCATCTCCATGGCGAACTGATGAAAGTATGCTCTTCGCGCGATCCGGACAACCCTTTTCATATTCGCACACTCGATGCCGAACAGCCGGAAGTGAAGCACGGTGAACGTGCCGGCGACGGCTCGCTGTTGCGCCCTTGGATTGTGTGGTTCGGCGAGGCGGTGCCGATGCTCGAAAAGGCGGTGGCAGAGGTGGAGCGTGCCGATGCATTTGTCATTATCGGGTCTTCGCTCGCGGTCTATCCCGCCGCAGGATTGGTGCACTATGCTCCGGATGCCGCGCCGGTGTTCCTCATCGACCCCAAGGAAGTGAGCGTGCCCACACACCGCAGTGTGGAAATTATCCGCGATGTGGCCTCAAGTGGCGTAGCCGAGCTGTGGCGCAGGCTGCGTGAGTGGAAGGGTTGAAAATGGGGAACGAAAAACAAAGATACAGCGAGCAAAAACATGGCTCGCGTGAAGTGTTCGAACCGAAAGGCAGCGAACGCTTTTTTTGTGCTCGAGCGTCGAAGTGAAAGCGATGTGGAAATGTGCAATCGCGGGTTAAGGATAGGAAAACGGCTATCCCGTTTTCTTCCTGTTGAACTGGAAACCTCCCTCACGCTTCAGCAGCAGCAAGGAGGCTGTGCACGAGATGAGAAGCACCGTGCCGCCCACACCCCAATGCATCCATGCCTGCTCACTCCAAGCGGCTGCCACTCCGCAGAGCAGCAGCATGAATTGCAACAGGCAGCGTCGCATTGTGTGAGCCGAGAAGCGGAAGCCGTAGCGCTTGCTGTAGAATGTGCCGATGAGGAGCAAATCCATGAAGTTGGCCACCGAAAGTGCCACTCCTGCGCCGAGCAGTCCGCCGGCACGATAGCCCACGATGACCAGCGTGGCAAAAATCACGTTATAGGTCAGCTCCATCACCATGTAGGTGGCAGCATGTCCGCGTGCCAGGGGCAGATAGGCGGGGGGAGTGTAGATGGCTTTGAAAAACATGTAGAATATCGCGCACAGCACCATCGGCACCACTTGCAGGAACTCGGAAGTGTAGAGCAGGGGAACGATGAAAGTGAGTGCCAGACTGAAAAATATGAGAAAGGGCGCGATCATCAGCACCAGTACGTCGATTTGTCGGTTCACGGTGCGGTTCATCTGGATCGGGTCGGTGGTGGCTGAAAGACGGGGGAAGTAATCTGAATCCATGGCAACGAAGACCATACGTGCGTAGCTCACCGTCAGTGTCAGTCCGGCAGCGTATAGTCCGGCTTCGGCCAATGATGCCGTCTCAACAAGAAAAGAGCGGATAAGCATTTCGGCTCCCGATGCCACCACGCCGGCTACCACATAAGCCATTCCCAAACGCAGCAGTTGTTTGCCTTCGCTCACAAAAGCACGGCCGAAACCGATACGCCAAGGATAAAGGCGTGCCGACACACGCAACTGCAACAGCAGCAGCAGCACGGCATTGGCCAGCATGGCCGGCACGATGCCGTGCAGACCATAGAGGGCATAGAGCGGCAAGGTGAAAACCACAGTTCCCACGGCAGACCATGTGGCATTGACGGCCAAAGCCCTCAATTGCTGTGCCCCTTTGAGGATGGCCACTTCGCCGGCAGCCACAATGCTCAGAGCCACTACGGGAGCGAGGAGGTGAAAATCGGCAAGGCCTATAGGGGTGTCTGCCACCATTCGGCTGAGCCACGGAGCGCACAGCAGGCATAGCACCACGCCTAACGTGGCAGCCACAAGCATCCACGAACGCACCACGCCCACATAGTGCGCGGCTTCATCGCGTTGCCCGGCCTCGTGGAGCATGGCCAGACGGCGCACGGCACTGAAGGCGATGCCCAGGTTCGAGGCATTGCTCACCAATTCGGCTGCACGATGATAGAGGTCCGACAGACCCATGCCGCCAGTGCCGATGAGCACGGCTGTGAACTTGCCGCGCACCACGGAGATGAGGAGCTGGAGCACTTGCACGCTCCCGAAGATGCTGGTGTACTTCAGCACATGCTTCAGCGAGGCTGCTCGCGCTCCCCCTTCCGAAGGGCGATGCTTCGGGTTGGGTTGCGATATGTCGGAATGGTTGCTATGCATTTATATTATATATACGCGAACCTCTCGCTTTTATTACGTGTTATTCCGAAAAGTTTGCAAAAAAATACGTCGACTCATCCGAAATGCTTCCCCATGGCGAAAGGGAATGATGAACCGACGTACACGGATTGTTTAACTCTCGGTGCAAAAATAAGCACATTTCCCGAATGTAACAACCCTTATCAGACAATTCTGAACCGAGTGAACCGACCGCTGCACGGTGTGGCGAAAAACAGCATGGCTTTGAGCGTAAATCTGCAAGGCGTTTAGAAAAATCTGCAAGGCGTTTAGAAAATTCTGCAAGCACTGCAGATTTTCCGTCCATGCGGATACAAAAACGGTTGCCCAACTCTGAAGTCGGCAACCGCTGTTCGAAGTGCAAATTTGTGACAGATTATCGAACAATTTCGTTAAGCCAAACGAGCAAAGGCGAGCTTGCTTGCGCTTTGCCGTGGCAAGAAATTGTCGGCACAGCCAACAACTTTATGAAAGATTTTTTAAAGGTGGTAGATTTTGTTCATTATTTGAGAGCAGAGGGTTACGATATGGTGACTTTTGACAAGGTTGGTAATGGTGCCAAATAGCAAATTGCACTTACACCCCCTCGTGGGGTGTTGTGCAAAGAGTTATTCTATAAGACCGAATTTTTTTAGGTGCTTTGGCGTTTCAATTGGTGATGAAATTACAGCTTGTGTTATATGTTGAAGGTCTTCCTCGTCAATCTTGCCAAATGATTGGCATTTATATCTGTCAGAGAAGTTTTCTAATGTGATTTCTTTGAGTTGGGCACAATCAACAAAGCGATTCTTCTCTAAAAAAGCGTATTTTGAGAAGTGTAATGGATAATGCAAATCCCTTAATGCACTTGATAGATGTTTGTTAATATTGGAATTTATTAGAACAAAACCGACAAGTTTTCCATCCTCGGTTTTCCCAAGAACTATAAAATATTTATTTCGAGTTTCCTCGCCGTCATTTTTGGGTTTAACACCTTCTTTTGGTGTCATCTTCATTCTTATAATATCACCCCTTTGAATATTGGAAAGAAGATTTTGTTTTGACTGATTAGATATTATGTCTCCGAGTGTAGCCATTTTTTATGCCTCTACAGTCTTGTCAAACAACTCATTTTCTCTTATGTATTCTATGGTAGCCTCAGATGCTCCTGCTGCACGTGCCATTAGTATTGGTTCAATGGGTGAATTTTGCGCCCTATTCCAAGCTTCTTGCCAAGCAAGGTCATGAGACTTTTTTGACAGAGTATGTATAGGAAGTGAACCATTCTCTGATATTGATTTGTTTAACATTTCGATGTCAGAGATAGATAATTCATCTAAGTCTGGCATTTCCAAGGCACTAATTATATAAGAGAATTCTTTATCAGGTATTTGTAAAGAATTCGAAATAATTTGTAAGTCAGAGTTTGTATATCCGCCACTAAGCACTTTTATCGCATCATATAGGAATGAAGGTACTGGGCCATTTTTTAATGCGCAAAATGTATCACTAATGATACGGCGACCAAAAACAGCATAATGTTCCCTATCTGCAAAATATATAATCTTGAAAAGGGGAAGAATGTCTATTGCTTCAAACTTATTTATCACATATAGAGCAACTGCTTTAAGTTTCAAGATTTCATCTGTAGTTAATTTAATGCGTGCCATAGTGAATGAAATTTATTTGCAAATATATGAACTTTACCAATATTCTCAACAAAAATAGGGTTAAAAAGATGGATTTAGGTTGCTAAATATCTATAAGTTATGATGTTGTTCTATTGTTTGGCGATTTTATTAAACATTTGTTCTAGATGCCTTAAATTCTAAAATAGCAACCTTTTGTGCTAGATTAGCATTTATATTTGCAGAAATTATTCTAATCTCAATAATAAAATGGAGATGCAGTCGTTATAATAAAGTCACCGTAGCAGTGCCAAACTAGCGGTGACGTTTAAAAGACTTATAACCTTGTTGCAGCAAGGTTGAAGTAAGAATATTTAACTTAACTCCACGGATGTCTGATATGGGCATCCGTTTTTTTATGTAGTCAATCCCCTTTCTTATGTATATGAGGTTTCAAAGAAGGGGTATTTCCTGGAGTTTGCTTGTTGTCTCTTTGACGACGGTCAGGTTTTCCTGTAGAAACAGCTATTCTTTTTGGACCTGGTTTGATTCCCATATCAACAATATTAGAGTTAAACATGTTTACTTCCTTTTATACGGAAGGAACTCCGCCATCTTGTTTGTCAGAAAGATAAGTTGAAAACTGCCGTTGTATCCATGAATTGGATTTTGAGCAAAACGGATGCCGAGGCACTATTGTTTTAAGAGCAAAAAGTGTACCGTAATTTATAGTATGCCAAAAAGAATGTCGTGGGCCTATAATGTCTGCCAATTTGTCTTGTGTTAAGCCTTGCCCCCTCGTGGGGCGTTTTTATGTATGTAACCCCTTTCGCTTATCAAAAAATCATTTTAGTAGTAGTATAGGTAAAAAACTGTTTATCATTTCAGGTAAAAATAATTTTTCAAAAAAAGTTACTTACTATTTACTCTTTTTCTACTTATGCTACTATTTATATATAATATAAACAGTATTACTTATGAAAAGACAATTTAGAGAATTGAATGATGATACCAAACAGCGTATCAGTCAAGCCCTCAAAGGGCGTGGTTTGACAGACAACCACAAGCAAGCCATCAGCGATGGTATGAGAGCATATTGGGCAACAATCCCCAATAAGCCAAACGATGGAACTAATGAGATTAAAAACAGTATTAACAATGAAAATCAGTGCTGACAAAGTAAAACTATGCTACACACTCTATGAAGACTCTCCATTATATCAACTAATGGAAACACCCCTCGAAATCTATGAACTCCCACATTGGGATTTTCGCCTTGAAAGGACAGAGGGCAAATATTACAATTACATCTACAAAATCATCTATCTTGAACGAACAAGCAACACCACCAACAGCGACTACGATATGCAATGCTTTGGCACATTGCGTTGGGGATTGAAAGCAGACAAAGAGGGCGAAATGAGTGGGTTTGTATGGATTGAGATAGACAACAAGCAACTATACCTCAACTACAACTATAACACCCACAATCGCCTCGTTTACCTTGATTACATCGAGGGAATGTTGGGTTTGAAATTCCACAACCTTACACGCCTTGACCTCGCTTTTGATGATACCCGAAACCTCTCCAAACGCCTAATTCGTGCCATTCGTGATGAAAATCTTATCCCCATTGTAAACGGCACAAAGGTAACAGATAGGGATAAACTCCTTGAAGACATCTTGTATATAGGCGTTGGTTCTTGTCGCAGAATTAAGGAGTACAACCTCATAGTCCAGCAGAAGAATGGCGATTTACGCCTCTCTGCATACAACAAGAAAAGGGAAATCGAAAGCAACAGTGGCAAACACTACATCGCAGAAGCAAATGGCAACCCCAACTACCTTTTTCGTTTAGAAGTTCGTGTCAATGGCGATACCTTGCGAGAGTATTTCCAACACTTGGGTATAGAGTACAATCCAATGCTATTCTGCAACGATGATTTCCTTTGGCGTTTGTTCCTTGACTTTTCCAACAGAGTGCTACGCTTCCAAACAGTCAAAGGCAAACAGACACTCGATGTCCTTGATATTGTAGCGTAGGGTATTAGTAAACCACCCTATGAATACATAGTATTTCACTCTAATTGATTGATATAATAGAGGATAATCTAAATAAAACGTAAGCCTCCGATAAAGTACATATAGATAGCAATTAGCCGCTACTAGCAGGTAGTACCCGTTAGTACCCGTTAGTGGCGGCTAATTGTTGGTAGTAGCGGCTATTACCTGCTATTAGCGGGTAATACCTTCCAGTTGCAAG
>JAFYPU010000010.1 GCA_017547385.1 Bacteroidaceae bacterium | reverse complement strand
TACGTCCTCTCAAGCCATTCTTAACCACCTTAGAAGAACTACAATAAAAGCATTTTTTTTAGCATATCAATGATGATTTCCACAAAGGTAAGTAAATCATATAATTACAGAGATTTCATCCTACTTTTTGTCCACCCTGCCTTTTCTGCAGAGATAAAATTAAGACACTATAATCTATTCAGCCTCTCTGAAATCATTATCTTAAATGCCTCTTTCATTTCGTCTGGCAAGAAAGAGAGGTCGATAAACTCAAACCACCTATCTTTTGCCTTTGCAAATTTGGCACAAATGTTATTTATAACCTTCTCCTCCAATCCCGATGCTTGCATTGAGGTTACGAAATCCGTCTTTTTGATTTTGCGTGTCTTGCCGTTAAGGGTCAGTGTCAATTCCTCGGTATCTCCGGGCATAACCAATGCGGTGGAGAGCATATCGTATGCAGGCGTAAGGACATATTTCCCCTGCTCCTTGCTATATAGCGAAAAGTTTTTCAGGTGCATATCGGCATTTCCCGTTATCCACGAGAAAACAACCTGCTCCCAATAATTCACCATATCCAACTTGGGTACAGCCGAAAATCGCTGTATCGCTTTGGCGATCTGCTCATGCGAGCCTTTGTACTTATGCTCTGTTAGTCGTTCCGTAAGCTGGCACATATCCTCCATTGGAAGTTTATCGCCTGCGGCTGTTCTGTCGATGCGGCGGGTTATATAGCACAACTCTCCATCGGCAAAACGGATAAGGCTATGCGGTACAACCTGCATCTTTGCCAACTCTGCAAGGTGCATTGTCAAATCCTCCAACTCGGGCAGATGTGCAAAACGGTCGGTCTGAGGTTTCAATATATATCGTCCCCAGAATCCTACAATCGTGAAACGATCGGTCTCGTTTCTGCCACCCTTGTTTATATCCAATGACAACTTTGCCTGAACACCCGTCAAAGTCGTTTGGCTGCGGATTACCTGCTTGGCAAGATCGGTCAGGTTCTCGCGTGTGTATGGCAATTCGGGAACACTCGGCGTGCCGAACATCTTCTTTGAGCAAGCCTTGTGAAAATCCTTCTCAGCCTCGTTCAACTCCTTGTAACAATATAGACACTTTGCCATACGCTACTCCTCCTCATTGATTATGGGTTCAACACCTACCGCACCGATACAATCCTTGCAGCACGCTACGAGCAACGACATACGGTCGCGAGCATCAATCTTCCAATTCTTTTCGGCAATATCCAAAAGCCAACCTTCAGGAATCAATCCGTCGAAGAATGGAAACAGCACCTTGTCCCGATAAGGCTTATCGCTCATCGGCAAAGTAAGGCTCACAGCTTCGGCATCGGCAGATACTAAATAATCGGCATCATACGCAAATGTATAACCGTTCTCATCTTCCGTCAAGACACCGGCTTTTACGCCTCGCAAAAATACAACAGCCTGTTTCATCGCTCATCGGCTTTAGTCATTGGCACAACGCCCACTTCGCTGCCAAAAAGGTTTAATATCTGATTTACCTTATCAAGGCGTAAAGTCTGCTTGCCTTGCTCCAATTCTCGAACAAGACGCAAGCCTACCCCCGACTTTTCGGAAAGCTCCACCTGCGTAAGATTATACTGCTTACGCATCGCCTTTACATATTTTGAAAGTGTTGTCTGTTCCATAGATGCAAGAAATTATACCCTATCGGGTGCAAATATAATGAAGGTTTTTTACTTTACACCTTATCGGGTATAATTTTATTGTTTTAGTCTATACTTTATACCTGATAGGGTGTAAAATTGAAACTTGCCGCGATAGCAGTTTTGCAGTACACTACAATTATTTGCGTACGATATTAACCCAAGTAAAATTTCAAGGGAAAATAGTTTTGTACCAAGGTCTGGTATTTTTTCTACCAGTAGTGGTACTTAAAATACCAAGCCTTGGTACAAAAAATACCAGTACTGGAATTTTAATCCTAAACAAGTTGTGGAGGATTTAACTTCTAATGAAGCAACTCTCTTGACAATTCAAAAAAGGAAGTTGCATTACAGCGAGCGCCAGGGCAAATTTTATGCCTCACTCCACATTGTTTTTGCTTATTATGCAAATAGGTTCCAACCTCATCGTTAATCGTTTTGTCATTCCATATGTGATCAACTCCCCTAAAAGATACTATAATTTTGTAACACTCCTTCGATTTAAGAGAACCCACTCTTGACCTACAAATAAAAAACAAACAATTTATTTTGTGTTCGTTATACTAAGTGTTAAATTTGCGGAAGCACCATTAGATCAAGCTAAAGTTAGGATTCAGTAATGTAAATATGGGAGCAACTTTGAAAAGTACCTTAAGATACATATAAGTGGAGTTCAGGAAAAAGGTTCTCAATATAACAACGATTTGAAAAAATTATTATGGCAAAGAAACAATCCAAGATAAAGAGTATAGAAGAGACCTTATGGGAGTCGGCAAATAAACTTCGTGGTTCAGTTGAACCTTCGGAGTATAAGCACGTTGTGCTGAGTTTGATATTTCTTAAATATGCCAATGATCGCTTTGAGGAGCGTCGTAACGAGCTTATCGCTGAAGGTAAGGGAGCATTTGTGGACCAAGCTGTGTTCTACAATGCTAAGAATGTATTCTATATTGAGGAGCAAAGCCGTTGGAGTTTCATAATGGAGAATGCTAAACAAAACGATATTGCCATTAAAATCGACAAGGCGCTATCTGCGATTGAAGATAGCAATCCTTCTCTTAAAGGTGCCCTCCCCAGCAATTACTACTCAGGGTTAGGTCTTGACCGTGCCAAACTCGCAGCATTGCTCGATGAGATAAACAAAATCGATACCCTCAAAGATCCCGAGAACGACCTTATTGGTCGTGTTTATGAGTACTTCCTTGCCAAATTTGCGATTGCCGAAGGTAAGGGTAAAGGTGAATATTACACACCGAAGAGCATCGTTAATCTCATTGCCGAAATTATTGAACCCTATCGCGGAAAAATTTACGATCCTTGCTGCGGTTCGGGTGGTATGTTCGTACAGAGTATGAAGTTTATTGAGGCACACCATGGCAACAAGCGCGACATCTCTGTCTATGGTCAAGAGTACACCAATACCACCTACAAACTAGCAAAGATGAATCTTGCTATTCGAGGTATAGCAAGTAATCTTGGCGAACAAGCTGCTGACACATTCCACAATGACCAACATAAAGATCTGAAAGCAGACTTCATTATGGCAAATCCGCCCTTTAACCAAAAGTCGTGGCGTGCAGATAATGAGTTGAAAGATGACGCTCGTTGGCACGGTTATGATGTGCCTCCTACAAGCAATGCAAACTATGGTTGGATTCTCAATATCGTTTCTAAACTTTCAAGCAATGGCGTTGCCGGCTTCTTGTTGGCTAATGGTGCATTGAGTGGCGATGGTATCGAACTCAATATCCGCCGTCAGTTGCTCCAAAACCACCTTGTGGAAGCTATACTTATCCTTCCTCGCAATATGTTCTATTCAACAGACATCAGCGTTACGCTTTGGATTTTGGCAGGCAACCGTAAGGCACACACCGTTGAACAGAACGGCAAGATGGTTAAATATCGCACTCGTGAAAATGAGGTGCTATTTGTTGATTTGCGCCAATGGGGAGAACCATTCGAAAAGAAGTACATTCAATTCTCTCCTGAACAAATTGCCGACATAGCAAGCAATATTCATAATTGGCAGCGTGAGGGTTATGAGACTACTTATCAAAATATCTCCGAATATTGCTATTCAGCGTCCCTCGATGAGATTGAACGTAAGGGGTGGAGTCTTCAAGTAAATACATAGAGTTCAAGAACCGTGACGAGGGTGTAGATTTCGATGTCCGTATGAGTGAAATTCAGACTAAGATGCGGGAGTTATTGGAACAAGAGGAGGAGTCAATAAGAACATTAAAGGAGTTGTTTGAAAGTTTGGGATATAATATCAATAAATAAATTTATATGGAAATATTGTTAGATATAGACAGTAGTGAAGATATTTTTTGCGAGGAACTTAACGAAGTTTTAGATAGTGATAAAAAAGAACTACTAAAACAGTTTGAAATAGAAGGCATATGTGACGCTAAATATGTAAATATTGGTCCTGGAGCTGATTTCATAGTTTTATTGCTAATTATTGACATTGGACTACGAGCATTAAAGTTAGGTACAGAAATCAATGATGGTATTGATGGTTGGATAGGGATTGCTAAAAAACTTGGCAAATTATTCAAAAAAAATAAGATTGTATCTATTGATGAAGATGGAGCCACATCTTTAGCAATTGGACTTATAGCCCAAAAGATTCGTATCAACAAACTTCAGAAAATAGACGAGATGACAATTAATCTTATGGATGTTTCAGGTATGATACATGGTAATTATGGACTCAGTGCCAAACCTCACAATTATTATATTCAAACTTACAAAGTTAATAATGAGGATATATTTATCATAGGGATTACATCTGCGGGGGATGTTAATCTTATCAAACATTTTGGATACAATCCATATGGAATATATGATATTCAAAATTGATGTAATTGCTATAATAGATGAAGAAGCATACATTATCACATAAGCGTTTAGGAGATTATATTAGTGAGGTGGATGTGCGTAATAGAGATTTATCTGTTACGACGCTACTTGGTGTGAGCATATCAAAGGAGTTTATCCCTTCGATTGCCAACACTATTGGCACCGACATGTCCACATATAAGATAGTGCGCAAAGGGCAATTCGCTTATGGTCCCGTAACATCTCGTAACGGGAATAAAGTTTCTATTGCATTGCTTTCTAACGAGAATAATGCTATCATATCACAAGCCTATACCGTTTTGAGGTTAAAGAAGCCAACAAAGTGCTCCCCGAATACTTGATGATGTGGTTCCGTCGCCCAGAGTTTGACCGCTATGCCCGTTTTCATTCTCACGGTAGTGCTCGTGAGATTTTTGATTGGTCGGAGATGTGCGATGTGATGTTGCCAATTCCATCTATTGAGCGACAGCGAGAAATTGTTGCGGAGTATGAGACTTTGAGTAAGCGTATTCGCCTAAATGAGCAGATGATTTCCTCGCTCGAAGCCACCGCCCAAACCCTCTACCGCAAAATGTTTGTTGATGGCATCGACAAAGAAAACCTCCCCGATGGTTGGAGAATGGGAAAAATTGGAGATTTGGCAGAAGTAAATAGTGGTAAAACTTGCAATGATAAGTCTGACAAAAAAGACGACCAATATAAATATCCAGTTGCAGGAGCGTCTGGTATAATAGGTTTTTCCTCTATATACAATTTTGACGAAAAACTAATGACAACAGGTAGAGTTGGAACTCTTGGTGTTGTGAATAGATATCACGCCAAAATGTATATGGCAGATAATGTTCTCATAATTAGAAGTAACTATTATGAGTATTGTTATCAGTTATTAATCTCATTAGATTATAATGATATAACAAAAGGTGGGGTGCAAAGCCTAATAACCCAAACAGACCTAAAAGAGTGTTCAGTTATAATACCGGCGAAAGATGATCTCGAATTATTCGAGAGTGAAAGTACTTCTTTATACTCATTTGTAGAAATAAAGAAGCAAGAAAATGAAAAACTAACCGAATTACAGTCTTTGCTTTTGGCTAAGATGGGACAATAAATGATAATTACGATGAAATTAAAAATTACTATAAGAAAAATTAAAAGTATTGATAGTTTGACTATAGAATTACCTATAGAAAAAGGATTGTATGCAATTACTGGGCAAAATGGCTCTGGAAAAAGTACAATAGCTGCATGTGCGTCAAGTGTTTTTTTTAATGTCCCAATGAAAGAATATTTCGGGAAAACAGATGATGACGCAAGCATTCATTTTGAAATGGGGGACTCTAAACGAGGATGGAAAAAAGACTCCAATAATTCATGGAGCAAATATACAGAAGGACCTGTTATGAATATCAAAGGTTTTTTTGAGGGAAGTTTAATATTTGGGAATAGGTTCAAAGATATGAACTATGAAAATATTATTCGTCTTGATGCTATTAATCAGAATAAACTCATTCGAGCAGATGAATTCATTCGAAAAAATCTAGGGCAAATTTTACAAGGTGATGATAATTTTTATGAGAAACTTTGGTTAGTATCACCCAATTATGAGAAATTCAAAGGAGATATATTTTATTATGAGAAGAATGGCAAAAGAATTAGTCAGTTCCACATGTCTACAGGTGAGAACCTACTCATAAGCATCTTAAATTCATTGTATATAAGGAATAAAGATAGAGCGAGTTTGACTAAACCTTGTATGATATTTTTGGATGAAATAGAATTGGCACTTCACCCTTCATCGCTTAAAAGATTAGTACAATTTCTTAAAGAAACGGCAAATAGATATAATTATGCAATATATTTTTCAACTCATTCGATAGAACTAATAAGTGGAATCTCTCCATCTAATATATTCTTTATTGATAGGCATGCAGACAATACTATTGAAGTCATCAATCCTTGTTATCCAGCTTATGCTACGAGAATTTTATATGACCACAATGGATATGATAAAGTAATACTTGTTGAAGATGATTTAGCAAAAGGAATAGTTGAGCGAGTGCTCAGAAGTAAGAATTTATTAAATAATAAGTTAGTTCATGTTTTACCATGTGGTGGGTATACCAAAGTAATAGATTTAGCAGATGATGTCATTACTCACAATTTGTTAGGGAGGAAAGCATCTATTTCAATTGTCCTTGATGGAGATATAAGAGATAAGGCTGAACAATATCGAATCAAACAAAATATTGGCAATAATATTCCTTTGAATTTTTTGCCAATTGAAAGTCTTGAAAAATATTTGAAAAATAAATTATTTTTGAATGTTGATCATAAACTGTTTCGCAAACTGAATGATTATGTTTTTCAGAACAAAAGTTTGACTGAACTTATAGATACATATAAAAAGAGGACCAATCCTATTCTAGATGACAAAGATGGCAAGATTCTGTTTGGAATTATTGATACAGAATTAAGGGAAAGAAGAATTGAACGATCTGAACTTGTTGCCATGGTCGTTGATTATTTATTTGATACTCAAGATGGTAGTCTAAGCAAATTGATATCGTTTTTACAAACACAATTAGAAACTTAGCATAACTATATAGGCAAATTAGACTTGATGTCAAGAAGGACTGCTTTAATATTGATATAGAATAGTGGGATTACCACTCATTTGAATAAGTATAAATAATAAATGTATGACACACTTCAACGAACACGCCCTTGAGATGGCTATAATGGAGCTATTCAAAAATGAGGGTTACATATATACGAGTGGTGAGGAGATACACAAGGAGTTGAGCATTAATTACCCTTTGAAATGATTGGCAAGACCTTAATGCTTCTAAACGCATTTTTACAAGAGATCGGGAACTTACAACTCTAAATTCTTTCCAATTCTTGCAAAATTGGAAAGAATTTTATAGTTTTGTAGCATCAAAATTATAAAGGAAAGCAACCATGATAGAGCAACCACCCCGATTTAACCAACAGGATTTAGCCAAGGTTTTGTTTGACAAGTCGCAAATGTCGAATGAACAGGTGAAAACATTGATTGAGAAAATCAATGAGGAATATGAATATTGGGATACGGTAAAATACAAGAAAAGGCCTGACGGTTGTCCGTCGGCACAAGATTTGTGGATTCGTGTGAAGGCATCTCGAATAACATCAACTATCTACACATGGGAGAAATATGGCGTAGGGTTCGGATTGACAAACAAAATGCAACGCATGTGCCATGAATTTGACATGAACTTTGGAGGTTCATGGGGTAATAGTGCTGTAATCACGAGCGACAACAAAGAACGCTATCTGATAAGTTCTCTCATGGAAGAGGCGATTTATTCCAGTCAAATAGAAGGGGCTGCAACAACACGAAAGGTAGCAAAGGAGATGTTACGCAAGAAGATGACTCCCAAGGACCGTTCGCAGCAGATGATAGCTAATAACTATCAGACCATTCAGTTTATCGTTGACAACAAAGCGACTCCCTTGACTCCGGAACTGGTTTACCACATCCATCACTTGATGACGGAGAAGACATTGGAAAATCCTGAGGATGCAGGTAGGCTCCGTACAAATGATAATGTAGTGGTAGAGGATGGCATCACTCATGAAGTGGTGCATACTCCGCCACCTTATCAGGAATTACCCTTATTCATTGAAGAGTTGTGTAGATATTTTAACGAAACGAACGCCAAAGTGTTTGTACATCCCATCATCCGGGGAATCATCATTCATTTTATGATTGCCTACATGCACCCCTTTGTGGATGGTAACGGGCGTACGGCGCGCGCACTGTTTTACTGGTACATGTTGAAACAGGGGTATTGGTTGATGGAGTACATGTCGGTATCGCGTGTCATTGCCAGTTCAAAAAAGTCATACGAAAAAGCGTATCTGTATGTAGAGTCGGACTTTATGGATGTGGGATACTTCATCATGTACAACCTGAAGGTATTGGACAAAGCATTCAAGCAGTTGCAAGCATACATCAAGAAGAAGCAGGATGAAAAGATGCTTGCCAATACATTCCTACAATTGGGAGATATCAATGAACGACAAGCGCAGATTATACGCATGTTTATGGATAACCCGAATGAGGTATTGACCGTGAAAGATGTGCAGGCGAGATTCCTTATCACGCCGACAACTGCCAAAACAGACCTCATGGGACTTGTGCAGCGTGGTTTGCTGACAGAGATTTCTTTCAATAAGGTAAAGAAGGGATATATCAAAGGAGAGAAGTTTGACGACTCAATCAAAAGCGTTATACAATAAAGGAGGTTACACCTATGACTCACTTCAACGAACACGCCCTTGAGATGGCAATAATGAAGCTATTTGAACAAGAGGGCTACATCTATACGAATGGCGAGCAGATACACAAAGAACTGAGCGATGTATTACTTCGTGAAGACTTGCGTGTGTATTTGCAGAGTCGTTATGCCGAGCAAGGGATAACTTCGTTGGAGACGGAAAGCGTTATTGCACGCCTAACAGCTAATGCTGGCGGTTCATTGTATGAGAATAATGTTCATACATTCCGCCTAATAACGGAAGGTTTTGCAATAAAGCGGGAAGATAGTTCAAAGGCAGACTTATTTATTGAACCCATTGATTTCTTAACGGAGAGCAACAACATTTTCCGCATTGTAAATCAGTTGGAGATAAAAGGAACGGAGAAGCGTATTCCTGATGGCATAATCTACATTAATGGTTTGCCGATGGTAGTGCTGGAGTTCAAGAGCGCCGTAAAGGAGGAGACTACAATAAAGGATGCCTTTACTCAACTGACCGTGCGCTATCGTCGAGATATTCCTGAATTGTTTAAGTATAATGCTTTTGTAGTTATCAGCGATGGTGTGAACAGTAAGTATGGATCGCTATTCACCCCTTATGAATTCTTCTATGCTTGGCGCAAAGTGAAGTCTGAGGATAAGGCGACGGATGGTGTGAATTTGTTACTTACGATGGTACAGGGATTGTTCTAGATTGCTGAGTGTCATCAGAGACTTTGTTTTCTTGCCCGACTCCTCAAAGAAAGAGCAGAAGATAGTGTGTCGTTATCCCCAGTTCTTTGCGACGCATAAACTCTTCAACAACATTCGCCAACACTCGAAACTAAATGCCGATGGCGATGGCAAGGGGGGCACCTATTTCGGCGCCACAGGTTGTGGCAAGAGTTTTACGATGCTCTTCCTCACGCGCATGTTGATGCGTAGCAGAGAGTTTGCAAGTCCGACAATCATACTTATTACAGACCGCACCGACCTTGACACCCAACTTTCGGAACAGTTCAGCGTTGCCAAAAAGTTTATTGGTGATGACTGTGTGGTTGAGGTAGAAAGCAGAGTCAAATTACGTGAACATTTGGCAGGTAGAACAAGTGGAGGCGTATTCCTAACCACCATCCACAAATTCACAGAAGATACACAACTCCTATCGGAGCGTGCAAACATTATTTGCATCTCTGATGAGGCACATCGTTCGCAGACAAATCTATCGTTGCAAGTGAGACAAACTGAGGGTGGCGTAAGGCGCAGTTATGGGTTTGCGAAGTATCTACACGATTCATTGCCAAATGCAACCTATGTAGGTTTTACGGGAACTCCTATTGACGCTACAATTGATGTTTTTGGCGATGTGGTGGATGCCTATACTATGACAGAATCGGTGGCAGATGATATTACTCGTCGCATCGTATATGAAGGTCGCGCAGCAAAGGTTTTGCTTGATAGTGCCAAGTTGCAAGAAATTGAAGAATACTATCAACAATGTGCAGAAGAGGGTACAAATGAGTATCAGATTGAGGCTAGTAAGCAAGCTGTTACACAGATGGAACGCATATTGGGCGACCCTGACCGTCTGCAAGCTGTTGCCGAGGATTTCATTGCTCACTATGAGAACCGTATCGCAGAAGGTAGCACGGTAGAAGGTAAGGCTATGTTCGTTTGCTCTAACCGTAACATTGCATATAACCTATACAAGAAGATTGTTTCCCTCCGTCCCGAATGGGCAGAACTTCCCAACAAAACGGCAAAACCAACACCACGATATGAAATGGTTGCTGAGTCCATTGCATTATATGGAAATACCCCTCTCCCTTTAGAGCGCATCAAATTGGTAATGACTCGAAATAAGGATGATGAGCAGGAACTGTATAACCTATTAGGGACGGACGAAGACCGAAAGAAGTTAGATACTCAGTTTAAAAATCCGAAATCTAACTTTAAGATTGCAATCGTTGTAGATATGTGGATTACGGGCTTTGATGTGCCGTGTCTTGATACGATGTACATTGACAAACCTTTGCAACAGCATACCCTTGTGCAGACAATATCACGCGTAAACCGTGTATATCCTGGAAAGGATAAAGGTTTGGTGGTCGATTATATTGGCATAAAGAACAATATGAACACTGCACTAAAGAGATATGCAACGGGTGAAACTGATGACGACTCTGTTGAGACTATAGAGCAATCTATCACTATGGTTAAGGATGAGTTGGATATACTTCGTCGAATGTTTGCTAAGTTTGATTATTCCAAATTCTCAACAGGTTCACCATTAGAACAGCTTGATTGCCTTAAAAAGGGGTCTGAGTTCATACAAGCAACAAAAGAGACTGAGAACCTATTTATGGGGCATACGAAGAAGTTAAAATCAGCCTTTAATCTCTGTTGTAATAGTGAGCAAATATCTGCAAAGGAACGTGAGGATATATACTTCTTCTGTGGTGTTCGCTCTATTATTTATAAACTTACAAAGGGTGATACCCCAGACGCAGCTCTGATGAATCAACGGGTGAGCAAAATGATTGAAGAGGCTATTCTTTCAGAGAGAGTAGAAGAGATTATTCAAATTGGTAATGACAAAGAGAATTTTGATATACTCAGTGAAGAGTATATGGAGAGATTGGCAAAATTGAAGATGCCCAATACCAAAGTGAAGTTGATGGAGCGGCTACTCAAGACTGTTATTACAGAGTTTAAGAAGGTGAATAAGATGAAAGGGACAGACTTCACGAAACGACTTAATGCTCTTGTTGAACGGTATAATGACCGTAGCGATAGTGCCATATTTGCAGATGAAGTTCTTACTGAGGTCGCAAGTCAAATGGCTGAGTTGCTAAAAGAAATCAATAAAGAGAAGAGGTCTTTTAATGAATTAGGCATCACCTACGAAGAAAAATCCTTCTACGACATCTTAATTGCAGTAACCAAACAATTTGGTTTTGACTATCCTAAAGATAAAGCGAAGACTTTAGCAGGAGAGATCAAAAAGATTGTGGATGATAAATCTAAATACACAGATTGGGCTAAGCGTGATGACATCAAAGCTGAACTAAAAATGGATTTAATTCTCATTTTGGCCGAATATGGATTCCCTCCTGTAACGAATGATGAGGTATTCAAGGAAATCTTTGAACAAGCAGAGAATTTCAAAAAATATAATGACTAACATATTAATACTAGTATGCCAGAAACCAACCGCATAGAATATAAAAGAGAATTGACATCTGAACTTGATATTGAGAAGGAGGTTGTGGCGTTCCTTAACTACAAGGAGGGCGGATACATCTATATCGGCATTGATAAAGATGGTTCTACTATGTGTGAACGATGTTAATGACTGTATGCTGAGATTGGAAAACTGCATCAAGCACCGAACATATTTCTGCAGTACATACATTAAACCAGCTCTTGAAGAAGGTTATATAGAATTTACTTTACCCAATAAGAAGCGAAGTAAGTTGCAGAAATACCGCCTTACAGCAAGGGGTATTGCTTTGAAAAATAGTCTCACAGAAACCTAAAAACGCTCAGTAGACAGTTATCGAACAATATGTTACTCCGTAATAGGTGAGGATTGCTTGGCGTGAGGCTAATAGAGGTGCGCTTCATGAACCTATAGAGTCATTCTGCTACTTTGATAAATCTTTTGATAACACTTTCTATTTAAGAAGCAGAAGTCTAAACATTGGATGCTATTATGCTTTTGGAAGAATAGCAACCATTCTCATAGTCAGGACACTCTCTACTGGAAACATAATTGAAAACAAAGAGGCCAACCAAAACTACTTTTTAGTCGGCCTTAGGGTATGTCGGCTTATGTTGATTTACATAACAATCCTCATCTATTTGTTCTTTTTCCCGGCTTTCGTGGTCACAATAATCACTCCGTTGCGACCTTTATTGCCGTATGACCGAGCAGCTGTTGAACCGGATTTGAGCACAGTTACATTCTCTATGTCTTCTGATTTTATCTTGGCAAATAGGGTAGGAGTGATTTCTTTGCCATCTACGATGATAAGTGCAACTCCCGAATTTTGACTTCCTGATGATGTTTTTGTGGTCACAATGATTACTCCGTTGAGACCCTTGCTGCCCCATTGTCTGGTTGCTAAATCGGTGTCTTTGATGACTTCGATGTGTGCGATATCTTCGGGCTTTAACTTTGCAAAATCTGCAGGGGAGGTTTCTATACCGTTTACCAGGATAAGCGGTTTTTTAGTCATAGATATTATGGAAGCATTGCCGTTTCCTATTTCCCTTACGGTTTTCTCTACCACATCATCCGTATATATTACGTGGTGTCTCTCCACCACACCTCTGCCTTTCTTGTAGGTAATCTTATACTTCGATATGTATTTGCCTACAAGCTGCGAACCGTTAAAGTGCGCTACCGCTTGTTTGTCGATGATATACTTGTCTATTGTGTCGTTGGCCACCTTGGCTTGGGTGCTAATAACTACAGCACAGAGTGCCGTCAGTAGGATTGTTCTCATAATTTTTTTGTTTTAGTTGTTTTAGTTTATTGCTAGCATTGAAGTACTTCCTGCTTCAGAATTTTTGTTCATAATGAACATTTTGGTAGTGCCATCTGTAAGCGTGGCTGTCACAAGCACGCAGTCTTTAATAGGTGATGCAGATATTGTTTCTACATCCTCCATGTTCATCAGTTGCTGCACGTATCCGGCAATCTCTACGGGCGTGATGGGCTTGCTTGGTTTTGCCTCGTGCGGTAGAGCTACGTTGAGCACAAGCAGCAGAGCAATGGCAGCAGCTGTACCGGCAGTATAGGCCATAAGCTGAAGGTAAGGTCTTGGTTGCTTGGGCTTTGTTCGGCTCATGATATGGTCAAACTCCTCGGTTCTTTCCTCGGAGAGCAGCGTTTCGTTGGCGTGCTCCGTTCGTATCATTAGGGCGATGTTCTGTTCTTCCTCCTCAGGTTCATTCGCAGCATAATAGGCAGCGAGCAGTGTTTCCTCTGCCACCGTCGTTTCTGCTTCAAGGTACTTGGAAACAAGCGCCATACGCGTATCTTTATCCTTAATATCCATCATAGTTGACCTTTTATTAGTTCCAACATCTGTTTTCGTGCTTTCGACAGGGTAGACTTGATGCTTGTTTTGGGTTTACCTGTGCGTGCTGCAATCTCGTCGAGTGAGAGTCCTTCGTCATTTCTCAGGTGCAGATATTCCCGCATGGTAGTCGTAAGCGAACTATAGATGCTCTTCTGTATGCGCTTCAGGTCTTCGCTGTCGGTCAGTATGGTTGCTTCGGTACCGCCTAGGTAGTTCTCGTGTGTCAGTGCCTGCTCCTTCAGTCGTGCCTCTCGATAGTGATTCACACAGATATTCTTCGTCAGTCTTACGGCCATCGCCTCGGCATCCTTCATCGGGTAACCTTGCTCTGTCAGTTCCCAAAGTGCAATCATAGCCTCCTGCACTACATCATCGGGTTCCACACCGGATGGTAGCGCAAAGCTCTTCGCCAACGCGAGCAGCTTACCTCTGATTCTCTTCGACAATATGTCAAATCTGTCCTCCGTCATAATTATTGTTTCTACTATGAGGACGTAAAACAGAGGTAAAAGTAAATCAGAAAAGGAGAGTGATCTGTAAGAATAATGTTTAGTGTAAACAAAAAGAGCCATAGAATAATGGCTCTGCATCCGACTGATATGCGTTAGAATCGCTTCGGTTTTGTTTTTCTTTGTTGGGAAGCACGGGAGGATTTTTTGTTTGGCTGTTGTGCTTTCTCCTTGTGCGTTCGTGATTGTTGGGGGTAGAGTCTGCCGATAAGGTCTTCACGTTTCAGTTGTCGGAGTGCGGCACAGATGTTGGCACGCTCTTCCGGCTTGTACCAAAAGAAGAACATGCGTTGGCGCAATTTTTCTTCGGGTGTTTTGGCCGAGTAGACGGGGTCCATGGTGTAGGGATGCACTCCGCTGTGCCACGCTTCGGTGCTTACGGTCATCGGGGTGGGGGTGAAATCCTGCACTTGTTCCAATCGGAAATCCAATTGTTTGGTTTCGGCAGCCAGTTCGGCCATGTCTTCGGCTGTGCATCCCGGGTGGGAAGAGATGAAGTAGGGGATGATTTGTTGCTGCAGCCCACATTCGCGGTTGATACGGTCGAAGATGCGTTTGAAGTCGTGGAATTGTTGGAACGAGGGCTTTCGCATCAGGTTCAGCACGCGGTCGGAAGTGTGCTCCGGTGCCACTTTCAGGCGGCCGGAGACGTGCCGTGTGATGAGTTCGCGAGTGTAGAGTTCGGCAGCGCGGTTGATGTTCTCGTCCTTCGAGCGATGCAGCAGCAGGTCATAGCGCACACCGCTGCCGATGAAGCTCTTCTTGATGCCCGGCAGTGCATCGACGGCTCGATAAATGTCGAGCAATGGTCGGTGGTCGGTGTTCAGGTTTTTGCAAACGGTCGGATGAATGCACGAGGGACGTTTGCAGCGTTGGCACAGGCTTTTGTCGCGTCCCTCCATGTGATACATATTGGCCGACGGGCCGCCGAGGTCGCTGAGATAACCTTTGAAGTCGGGCATGTGGGTGATCTGCTCCACTTCGCGCAGGATGCTCTCTTTTGAGCGACTCATGATGAACTTGCCCTGATGGGCGGAAATGGTGCAGAAGGAACAGCCGCCGAAACATCCGCGGTGAATGTTGACGGAGTGCTTAATCATCTCGTAGGCCGGGATGTGCTTGCCCTTGTATTTGGGGTGGGGCAAGCGGGTGTAGGGAAGGTCGAACGAGCGGTCTATCTGTTCGGTGGTGAGCGGCGGATAGGGAGGTTGCACCACCACGTATCGGTCCGCCGTGCGCTGTATCATTCGTTGGGGCTGCAAGCGGTTGCTTTCCTCCTCCACGTGCTTGAAGTTTTCGGCCTGCAGTCGTGGGTTGCGCAAGCACTCTTCGTAACTGTGCAGGCGGATGTCGTTGTCGTGCCACCCTCCCGGAATGTTTGCTTCCGAGGTGAGTGCCACCGTTTGCTTTATGGGATAACGATGTAGCAGTTGGTGAAAATTCTTTACGTCCACATGGCGTTCGTCCATGCCGTGCAATAACTTCTCATCAAGCTGACGGCACAAATCTGTGATGGGCAGCTCTCCCATGCCGTAGATAAGCAAGTCGGCACCGCTGTCGCAGAGAATGGAGGGGCGCAGACGGTTTTGCCAATAGTCGAAGTGGCTGACGCGGCGCAATGAGGCTTCAATCCCTCCCAACACCACGGGAGTGTCGGGGAAGATTTGTTTCAGAATTTGGCTGTAGACGATGGTGGGATACTCCGGGCGCATGTCGTGCCGGCCGTCGGGGCTGTAGGCATCCTCGGAGCGCAGCCGGCGGTTGGCTGTGTATTTGTTCACCATGGAGTCCATGCATCCCGGTGCCACGGCAAAGAAGAGGCGCGGGCGTCCCAGCTTTTTGAAATCGCGGAAGTCGCCGTGCCAGTCGGGTTGCGGAACGATGCAGACACGCCATCCCTCGGCTTCGAGCAGGCGACCGATGACGGCAGCACCAAACGACGGATGATCCACATAGGCATCGGCAGAAAACAGGATGATGTCGGCCTGTTCCCAACCGCGTGCTTCCATCTCTTTGCGTGTGGTGGGCAGAAAGGCTGAGGCTTTGGGCTGTGTTTGCATGTGCTTGGGTGAACTTTATGGAGTGTGGGGTTATTCGCCGTAGATTTCTTTCAGCTTGTTGTCGAGAGCTTCACCGCGCAGTCCGGCAGCTGCAATCTTGCCATCGGGAGCGATGAGCAGTGTGGCGGGGATGGAGTTGATGCCATAGGTGGACGAACCGAGGCTTTCCCATCCCTTCAGGTCGCTGATGTGATGCCATGGCAGTTCCATCTTCTTGATGGCAGAAGTCCAAGCTTTGTGGTTGTTGTCGAACGAGATGCCCACGATGTCGAAGCCTTTGGGATGATATTTTTCATATAGTCCTTTCACGTGTGGCATGTCTTTGCGGCAAGGTCCGCACCACGATGCCCAGAAATCGATGAGCACGTAGTTGCCTTTGCCCACAAACTCGGAGAGGTGGCGCATGGTGCCGGTGGTGTCGGGCATGGCAAGGTCGGTGAAGGGTGTACCCACGGCCTGTTTGCGCCAGCCCTCGATGCGTCCCTTGAGGCCGGCCATGAGAGGCACTTCCAAGTAGGCAGGATTTTCGTCGGCCAGTGCGAGAATCTTCTCCTGCGGCAGATAAGACTGCACAATGTTGAGGAAGAAGGCCGGGAACTTCATGTCGGTGTACTCCTCAAAGCAAGGAATGAGCATGTCCACCATGTCTTGCATGGAGGTTTGGTAGATGCTCATGTAGTGGTTTGTGATGCTGTCGGAGAGCGGTTTTCCGCTTTGTCGCAACTCGTTGTATTCGTTCAGGGTTTGTTGGATGAGTTGCAGTTTGGGCTGAACGCGTGTGTTCCATTGGTTCAGGCATTGCTGTTCCTGTCCGCCGCTGATTTTTCCTGCGGCATCAACGGTGATGTTTCCTTCGAGAAAAATGGGGTTGCTGCTCATGCTGCCGATGTGCACTTCGCCGAAGGTGGCCCCTTGGGCTTCGCCTGCGAAGGAGTAAGTGCCGTTTTTGATGGCAACGGTGTCGGCCTTTTGGCGAGGTCTTGCATATTTCATGAGCACGGCTTCAGTGTCGTTGCCGCTGTGTGTGCCGTTGATGGTATAGCTTTGAGCGTTGAGGCTCGTGATGCCGGCTGTTGCCGCGAGCAGTGTGGCTAAGATATGTTTGCGCATAGGTCTTGGTTTTAAGGGGATGAAAAGATTTAAGCTTGTTCTTTGTTGGCGGCTTGGGTGGCAAGCCATTCGTCATAGGCGGCGATGAGGTTGCGCAGGCCATAGGCTTTCATCTTGTCGTGGTAAATCACGTCGATGCACAGGTCCAGCAGGTCCTTGGTGTCGGTGGTCGATGCGGCGATGAGCGAGCGGATGGTGTGGCGCAGCTTTTCGAGCACCTCCTCCGTTACGTAGCCGTTTGAGCCTACCAGTTGGCGAAACAGGTCATACTTGCGAATGGTTTGCAGGTTCTCTTCGGTGATGTCGAGGTGGCGTGTGCCGCTTTCGTTGAGTTGTATGTTAATCATGTCCAGGGTGTTTGATGATGATTGAAAGGATGTTCGTCGGGGTGCGCCGCCGGCAGAAGTTGTTACTCGGGGCGCGTCATGGCAAAAGTAAGAAGAATAACTTGCTCGGACAAGTCTGTGCTGCGAAACTTGCCGAGCGGCGCACTGCGAGAGGCATGACGAGGAGCTGCGAAAGGGGGCGCAAAGTGGCCGGAAGCACTGCAGATTTGTATCAAGCCGGAGATACTCCAGTGTCATGCCGGAGATACCGCAGTATCAAGCCGATGATACTGCAGTGTCAAGCCGTGATACTGCAGTGTCACGCCGAGATACTGCATCGAGAATGCTTCTCAATGCTCCCGAATGCGCTGCGAGGGCATGCCGTGGGCTTCTTGTTGTGTCGGCAACGCAAGAAAAAGCGGTTGCAGGCTTGGTGATAATCCGCCGGTGCACTACTTTTGCTCCTTGATACGCTCCGCGTGCGCGTACATTTATATAATATAAACAGACAAGGAGGACCGATTTTGATTTCAGCAGAAGCTTTGGGTGTGGAATTCGGCGTGCGTCCGCTCTTCAGCGATGCCGCTTTTGTGATCAACCGCAAGGACCGCGTGGCCCTGGTGGGAAAGAACGGTGCAGGCAAGAGCACCTTGCTCAAAATCCTGGCCGGACAGCAAGTGCCCACGCACGGCAACGTGGCCGTGGAGCGCGGCATCAGCGTGGCTTATCTGCCGCAGGTGATGGTGCTCAGCGACGAATGCACCGTGATGGAGGAGACCGAGAAAGCCTTTGCGCATATCGGCGAAATGCAGGAGCGCGTGCAGCGGCTGGGGGACGAACTCTCCGAACGTACCGACTACGACAGCCAGGACTATATGCAGCTGGTGGAACGCTTCACTTACGAAACCGAACGTCTGCAGATGATGGGCGGTGAGGGCTATCGGGCCGAGATGGAGCGCACGCTGCAGGGCCTGGGCTTCAGCCGTGATGATTTTCATCGGCCTACGAGCGAATTCAGTGGCGGTTGGCGCATGCGCATCGAGCTGGCCAAACTCCTGCTGAGCCGTCCGGACGTGCTGTTGCTGGACGAGCCCACCAACCACCTTGACATCGAGAGCATTCGCTGGCTCGAGGGCTTTCTGGCACGCTCGGCAGGGGCTGTGGTGCTGGTGTCGCACGACCGTGCTTTCATCAACAACGCCACCAACCGCACCCTCGAAATATCCTGCGGTCGCATCATCGACTATCGGGTGCGTTATGACGAATTTGTGAAACTGCGTGCCGAACGTCGCGAACAGCAGTTGCGAGCCTACGAAAACCAACAAAAGGAAATGGCAGACCTGCGCGACTTCATCGAACGCTTCCGCTATAAACCCACCAAGGCGGCACAGGTGCAGAGCCGCATCAAGCAACTCGAAAAGATGGTGCCCATCGAGGTGGACGAGGTGGAGACGGCATCGCTCCACCTGAAGTTCCCGCCCTGCACACGCTCCGGCGACTATCCCGTCATCTGCGAGGAAGTGGGCAAAAGCTACGGAGCGCACACCGTCTTCAGTGGCGTGAACCTCACCATCGAACGCGGCGAAAAGGTGGCCTTTGTGGGGCGCAACGGCGAGGGAAAATCCACCCTCGTGAAGTGCATCATGCAGGAGATACCCCACGACGGAAGCCTGCGCATCGGGCACAACGTGGAGATAGGCTACTATGCGCAAAACCAAGCACAACTGCTGGATGGCGAGCTCACCGTTTTCGACACCATCGACCGCGTGGCCACCGGAGATGTGCGCCTTCGCATCCGCGACATCCTGGGGGCTTTCATGTTTGGCGGCGAGGCTGCCGACAAGCGCGTCAAGGTGCTGAGCGGTGGCGAGCGCAGCCGATTGGCCATGATTAAGCTCCTGCTCGAACCCGTCAACTTCCTCATCCTTGACGAACCCACCAACCACCTTGACATGCGCACCAAGGACGTGCTGCGTGAGGCCATCCGTGCCTTTGATGGAACGGTGATTGTGGTGAGCCACGACCGCGAATTTCTGGACGGACTCGTGTCGAAGGTCTATGAGTTTGGCGGAGGCAGCGTGCGCGAGCACATCGGCGGCATCTACGATTTTCTGGCCAAGAGCGAGGCTGCCGCAGCCGAGGGAACAGCTCTCTCGTCGGCAGGAAGCCCGTCGGTGGGTGCTCAAAGCACTGCCGCTGCGCCCGTGTCGGAAGGCCGTCTTTCTTACGAACAACAGAAAGAGCAAGCGCGCCTGCGCCGCAAAGCCGAACAACAGGTGGCAGAAGCCGAAGCCGAAGTGATGCGCATCGAGGCCGAAGTGGAAGAAGTGGAAAACGCCCTCTCCACCCCCGAGGGAGCCACCGATGCAAGCCTCTTCACAAAGCATGCCACCCTGAAAGCACGGCTCTCTGAAGCCGAAGCCGCTTGGGAATGTGCCATCGAAAACCTTGAAAACCTCTAAGCCTCATGTTATATCTTCCCAAAGACATTCCCTGCACATCCACCCTCATGGCAGAGGGCGCAGCCGTGAGCGAATATGACAAAGCATGCCTGCACGCTGCCGCCGATGCTTGTGCTGCCTTTCCGCATGCGGCAAAGAAAATCCTTTTCCTCAACATCATGCCGCAGAAAGCCGTTACCGAACTCGACATCGCTCGCATGATGGCAGCCTCGGGTCGGGATGTGGTGCTCATCCCGATGAAGATAGCCGGACAGACCTATAAGACAACTCCCATGGAGCACATGCAGCGGTTCTATCTGGACTTCGAAACGCTGGAGCACCTCTCCTTCGACGGACTCATCATCACCGGTGCGCCCGTTGAGCACTTGCCCTTCGAGCAGGTGCGCTATTGGCAGCAGTTGTGTCGCATCATCGATTGGGCCAAAGCCGGCAGCGTGCGTTCCACGCTCTACATCTGTTGGGGCGCACAGGCTGGGCTATATTATAATTATGGTGTGCCCAAACACACCTTGCCTGCCAAGCGCTTCGGCATCTATCGGCACAACGTTCCTGCCCACCTGCCCTCACAGCCGTTGCGGGGGCTGTTGGCAGACCTGCATCCTGCTTTTCCCATGCCGCACAGCCGCCACACCGAAGTGCGTGCCGAGGATTTCCCCTCGCACTCCCTGCACATTCTGGCCGAGAGCGAAGAAAGCGGAGTGGGCTTGGCTGCTACCGAAGATGGGCGCGAGGTCTATATCACCGGCCACCTGGAATACGAACCCCGTACCCTCGACAACGAATATCGCCGCGACGTGGCAAAGAGTCTGCCCATCCATCGCCCCGAGCACTATTATCATGCCGACGATCCCGATGCCGGCATCTGTTTCAGCTGGGAGGAAGCTGCCAAAACGTTTTATCGGAATTGGGTGGCCGGACTTTAAGACGAGGCGACTCTCAGCTGACGATGGATATAGTCCGGCGTAAGCGCCTTTTTGCGGACATCAATTTGCGAAACCAACAAATTACGTGTACTTTTGCCCTAAGCAACTAATTATATAAAGCCTATGAAACATTTTACACTCCTCTGTGCCCTTTTCTTTATCTCGTTCACTGCGGCAACGGCGCAGAGTTTGATGTCAGCAGTTCCGGCGGAGGACTATCCCTTCGTGATAACTGCCAATGCCGAAGAGCCTGCACTCTATTACATCTACACGGGTCGTGACGGCCAGGGTGTTGCCGGCGGTTGCGTCTTCACCAACGAAATTCCCTATGGTGAGACCGTGCACAAGCTCCAGCTGATGTATCCCAACCCCAATCAGGCCAACCCGGCGCAACTATGGTATTTCATGGAAGCCGCCGATGGCAACATCAAAATCATCTCTGCCGCCGACGGCCGCATGATTACCGTGGCCAATACAGCGGACGGAGCCAAGAAAGTCTATATGCAGACCGAAGCCGAACGCACCAACGACTTCTACACATGGCAGCTCGACAAGACCGGCAGCGCCTATGCCTTCAGAACCTCCGACGGCAAGACCTTCCTCAGCCACAACGGCAATTGGGCAACGGCAGGGCCGCAGATGGGCCTCTACAATGCCAATGGCAGCCGCGACGAAGGTTCGCGCGTCTTCTTT
Source organism: Bacteroidaceae bacterium (assembly GCA_017547385.1). Lineage (GTDB taxonomy): Bacteria > Bacteroidota > Bacteroidia > Bacteroidales > Bacteroidaceae > Alloprevotella. The sequence goes on along the minus strand of JAFYPU010000010.1, from coordinate 234,951 downwards.
GAAGCTTGCGAAACACCCGCCGGCATCACTAGCGCGATGACCGCCGTCCCTTCACGCTCCGGCATCTACACCCTCACCGGCACGCGCCTTCACCGCATCACTGCCCCCGGCATCTACATCATCGACGGCCACAAGCGGGCGGTGAGATAAGGGAAATAACGACAAACAAAGTTCTAACTCTAACTTTACATCCAGAATGCGTAAATCGCTGAAAGATAGAGCAATATCTACCCCCCCCTGTAAGTGGGAGAAGGGTAGGCATAACACGAAGCACCACCGTAAGGCATAAATTGTGCCTTGCGGTGGTGCTTTTGTGTTGGCTTATAGACGTTTGAGCAATTTCTGTTTAGGACTTGCTGTCGGGATCAACGGAAATGTTTCTTTGGATGCGCCATAAGAAACACTCATTGCAGAATACATTTATTCTTAAACCAAAATAATAATAATTTATGAAACAAAAAATCCTATCATTCCTAATCGCTATCCTTGTAGCGATGATGGTTCCTATCGGCACTCGGGCAGAGGCTATAGAGTTGCCGGTTGATGCCGGAGCTTCCGGTTACACAACCTTTTACGCACCCTTTGCTGCTTCCCTCCCCAACGCAGTTAAAGCCTATGCCGTGGAAGGTGTGGAGGCAGATGTGCTCACATTGGTTGAGAAGGCAGATGTCTCGGCCGGGGAAGGCGTGATACTGAAGGGAGAAGGTTCTTTCTCACTCACCTATGCATCAGAAACAACTTCCGATTGGACAGGCAACATGCTGGAAGGCAGTTTGATGAATACCAATGTCGACGTAGAGGAAGGATACGCTTATTACCAATTTAATGAAGACGATGCGATTTGGTACAAGGTAACAAACTTTCCGTTTACGAACTCTGCGTATAAAGCTTACCTGAAGCTTCCGGAGCAACTGGTGGAAGGTAAGGATATGTTGTTCATTAATGAGAAAGATGTGCCGCAGAATTCTTGCGGAGATAACCTTACCTGGAATCTTACCGATGGCGAATTGGTAATTGAAGGTACTGGAGCGATGTATGATTTTGAAGCAGGTACAGCTCCGTGGTACTCTCACAAAGATGAGATTGTAAAGTTGACGATTAAGTCAGGAGTGACAAGCGTAGGTCATTATGCGTTTAATGAATGCAGTAAAATTGCTGACGTGGTTATTCCTAATGGCGTTACCTCCTTGGGTACTCATGCGTTTGGATACTGCGATGGTCTTATTGTCGTTTCTCTTCCCCCAAGTGTAAAAACAATCGGTTGGAGTGCTTTTTACACTTGCCGAAATCTTAAAACCGTAAATTTATCAGAGGGAGTAACCAGAATTGGTGAATACTCGTTTGCTGATTGTAGAAACTTGTCAGTCCTCAATATTCCTGAAGGTGTTACAGAAATAGGTCAGTGGGCATTTCGTAATTGCTCTTTTACATCTTTGATATTGCCGAGTACTTTGACTGCAATTCAAAGTTATGCTTTTTTTGATTGTAACAAATTGACTTCGCTGACTTGTTTGGCAACAACTCCTCCTCCTGGGTTATGGGGCGAAGCTTTTGCAACAATGAACTTAAGCGTGCCTATTTATGTTCCAAGTACTTCTGTAGCGGATTATCAATCACAAGAGCTGTGGAATGCATTTACTATTCAGGCAGTATGTTCAAGCGAGAGCGACCATAGTTTTACAAATGGTATTTGCACGAAGTGTGGAGCATACGAACCTGCAGTAGATAGCAACAGTGATGGTTATTATGAAATTGGTAATGCTGGGCAACTCTTCTGGTTTGCCAATTATGTCAACTTGGGTAATTACAGTGCTCATGCTGTTTTGACTGCTGATATTGACCTTGAAAACCGTAAGTGGACTCCAATTGCTTACTTTAATGAAGCGGTTGAGCCCTATATAGATAACCATTATAAAGGAGTGTTTGATGGTAACAATCATGTGATTAAGAATCTGAATGTACATGTTACCGATGGTCGCGAGGCAGGACTCTTCTCAAGATTCAATTTTGGCACATTGAAGAATTTAGGCGTAATCAACGCCAGAGTGCAGAGCGACCCCTTCAATGAAAAGAGCATCCGCGCTGGGGTGCTTGCCGGTGAAATCCATGATGCGACTGTTACGAATGTATTTTCACGTGGTAACATATCTATCATAACAGACCATCATCAAAAGGGTGGTATTGCCGGCGAGTGTAACTATTCTTATATGAACAACTGTTACACAGCTTATGGCACCTTGACTGACACGAATGTTCGTGGATGTTCGAACTGCTTCTACTTGGCGGATGAAGTTAATGCAAATTCTGCGGGTACAGCAGTAACTGCCGCGCAGATGGCTTCGGGTGAGATGGCTTATAAGTTAGGCGCTGCTTATGGTCAAACGATTGGTACGGATGCCTTACCAGTATTGGGAGGTCCTCAGGTGTATTATGGTTACACTTCTTGTAAAGCGGCAGAAAAGATTTACACAAACGATGCTTCTGTAACTGCTGAAAAGCAGCACAACTATGTAGATGGTGTTTGTACAGAGTGCGGTAAAGTGTATGAACCCAAGATTACAATCACGATGAATGATTCTTATGGTGATGGATGGGAAAGTGGTGCTGCTATCAATATAAAGAAGGATGGTGTAAGTGTCGCTTTGGCTACAATAGAATTTGGTAAGCCTGATGGTATCTTTACTATGGAATATTCTCCGACAAGCCAGTATGAGTTTCTTTGGGTGAGAGGAGGACAGTTTGACAATGAGTGTTCTTTTGTGATTTCATTGGATGATCAAACCTTGTTTACGGGCGAGCTAAATGGTTCTTGGTTGAACAATACCGAAACTCCTTTCTACACAATGGCTGCGTGCGAAGCTACTTGGGGTGCGTCATTCGAAAGACAGACATCTTGGGGTACTTACTCTGAAGCAATTTCTGCAGCAGAAGCAGGTCGAGCTGTCTATGTCAAACTGAACAAGGATGTTACCAGTGTAACAGAAATCCATAGTGGTACATTTACTTTGGATGTGAATGGTCACGTGATGCGAGTGAACGACTATGTATTGAATATCCAAGGTGCGAATGTTACAATTACTGATAGTTCAGAAGCTCCTGTTGGTATTTTGCACAATAATAACTATTGGCACCGTGCAATCATGGCTTCGAATGGTGCTACTGTCTACATTGAGAAGGTGCAAGTAATGGGTGCGGGAGCTGTAGAAGTGTTAGATGCAAGTAATGTGACTATTGCAAGTGGTACTTACTGTAGCACAATGCATCCTACCGTTGAAAATAAATCTGGTACGCTGACTATTTTGGGAGGTACTTTCCAAACGGAAACAGAGGCTACGGTGACTTCTATTAAATCTGCGATCCGCACAACTATCTCTGGTGGTGTATTTGCAGAAGGCTACGATGCAACGATTATTTATGAAACGGGTGTGCTTGACCTTTCTGGATATGCCAATCCTGCAGGTATTAGTGTATATACTTATGATGATGTGCCCCTCGGAGCTTCTACAATTTCTCTTCCTACTGACTACCTCTTCTTTAATGGCGAGGAAGCGGCAACAGAGGTATTGAACTCTGGTACAAAGTATACAATCCGTAACGCAGAAGTCTTTACTGTTGCTTTCGATGCCAATGGTGGAACAGGCGAAATGGAAGATGTTTCTACATACAGCGATTATCGTCTGCCCGAATGTACATTTACAGCCCCCGAAGGTATGGGCTTCAAGGCTTGGTTGGTGAATGAAGTAGAATATCAGCCTAATGATGTAATTACAATTACTGAAAACACGACAATCATGGTAGTTTGGGCTACTCCTTGCACTTTGGTATTTAGTGCCAATGGTGGTGTTGGTTCACTCGTTGCCTTGAAGACTTTGAGCACGGTAACATTGCCCGAATGCCCCTTCCTTGCTCCCGAGGGTAAGGAGTTCAAGGCTTGGCGAATTGGTGAAAACGAATATGCTGCGGGTAGTGTTGCAACACTTACAGAAAATGCAGTGGCTTATGCAGTATGGAAGGACGCTGTTGTTGCTATGGGAACTTTCACACTTATGCTGGAAGATATGATGGCAGAAAGTCTTTCGAGATTGCAGAACCTTTCTTATTATACTGTAACTAAGGATGGCGAACTCGTTGCTACCATAAAATTATCGGATGACTATGCAATTCTTCAAACTTTGGAATATGATCCAAACTGCGAATACGCATTCTATTGGCATACGGGAGGCAATCCGCACGAAAGTCCTTATGTTTGGATCCGATTGAATGGTGAATCACTCTTTGATAATTTTGGCGCAGAATTGGAAAATCGCCCTGCAGATGAACCGTTCCTCTTTATTCCCAGGAAGACACAAGACTCGCGCGTAGCTACTCTTAACATTATCGATGGTGAATTGCCTGAATACTTAGTGCTAAGAGAGGCTGAAGTTGGTATGCTCACTTACACTCGCACACTTCCCAATCAGGAATGGAATGCACTCTACTTGCCATTCGAAATTCCTGTGAGCGAGTTGGAAGAGAACTATGATGTGGCTTACTTCAACGATGTACACTCTTACGATACTGATAATGATGGAGACATAGACGAAATGGAAATGGAAATCATCAAAATAGCAGAAGGCACGCTTAAGGCTAATCACCCCTATCTCATCCGTGCAAAGACCGAAGACGCAAAAGCAATGAGCCTTGTGTTGACAGATGTAATAATCTGTTGCACCACAGAAAACAACCATAGTGTTACCTGCTCATCTGCATACATGCAGTTTGAGGTGGCAGGTACTTACGCACAGATGAAACAGGAAAACTATCCCGAAATTCTTTCCATTAGCACCACGGGTGAGTGGATGAAGATGGCAGAGGGAACTGCCCTCAACCCATTCCGTCTACACTTGACACTTACAACTCGTGAAGGCTCTCCTGTAAAAGTTGAGCCATCGGCAACGCGGTCTATTCGTATTCGCAGTATTGACGAAAGTGAGACCACGGGTGTTGATGGAATAAATATCAATGAACAACAGTCTATGGCGGTTTATGATATCAGTGGGCGTTGTGTGAAGAATCCCGTCAAGGGCATCTATATTGTAAATGGAAAGAAAGTAATGTTGAAATAATTCCCAATAAAATAATAATGAGAACAAAAGAAACGTATCAAGCTCCGATGTCAACTATCATTTCCCTCTTAACAGAGGGGATGATAGCTGATAGCCATCGTCTACCCATTAAACCTGAAGACTCAGGAATCCCTGCCACCAACAAGAGGAGAGGAGCGTGGGAGAGCGAACAATGGGAAACCTCTTAATCTCTCTTGAGATTTAAAAAAGAAGAAAGGCTTGAAACGCTTATTGCCGTTTCAAGCCTTTTTCGTGTTGTCGGGGTAACGGGATTCGAACCCATGACCCCCTGCTCCCAAAGCAGGTGCGCTAACCGGACTGCGCTACACCCCGTGTAAACATTCGTTGAAGCGAATGCGTGTGCAAAAATAGTTCTTTTTCTCCGTGTCACCAAGTGCGCACGGGGCTTTTTTATTCGAAACGGATGGCTTTGGCCGGCTGGATACGGCTGATCATAAAGCTGGGACCCACAAGTGCCAAGGTGGTGAGCGCAAGGGTGGCAGCGTTGAGCAAGAGTATTACCCAGGGATTGAGGCTCACCGGCACGCTCTCCACATAATAGGTGGCGGGGTCGAGTTTTGCGAAGCCCCATTGCTGCTGCGCACCCACGAGGCCTATACCGATGAGGTTGCCAATGAGCAAGCCTTTGAGGGTGATGAAGACTGCAAAATGCAGGAATACGTGCCGAACGCTGCGATTGGCGGCTCCCAGTGCCTTGAGTAATCCGATGGTGTTGGTGCGTTCGAGTATGAGGATGAAAAGTCCGCTCACCATGGTGAAACCGGCTACGCATATCATCAAGGCAAGGATGACCCATACGTTCATGTCGAGCAGGCTGAGCCATGAGAATATCTGAGGATAGTGCTCCTTGATGGTGATTGCTACGGGGGTGTTCTCGCCATGATAGTGCCGGCGGATGGTGCCCGTCACGGCGGCGGCCGCTGCGGGGAGATGGTCAAAATCGTGGGCAAGGAGTTCGACGCCTGTGCTGAGCGTGTCGGGCCAGTGGTTGAGCCGGTTCACGGTGCGCTTGTCTGTGATGGCTATTATCTTGTCGAACTGTGCCAGGTTGCTCTGATAGATGCCGGCGATGGTGAAGCGCCTTGTCTTCACGGTTTGTTCAAAGAAGTAGGCATAGACCTTGTCGCCCACTTTCAGGTGAAGGGCGTCGGCCTGGGTGCGTGAGATGACGAGCCGGTTTGATGCGGTGTCTGAACGGAAAGTGGGCAATTGCCCTTCTTGCATGTTCTCGCGGATGAACGATAAGTCGTAATCTTCGCCCACTCCCTTGAGGGTGATTCCCAAAAAGTCGTTCGCGGTTTTCAGGATGCCGAGTTTCTGTGTGAAGCGTTGGGCGTGGCTGATGCCGGGTGTGGCTTGCAGGGATTGCACAAAGGCTTCGGAGGTATTGATAGGGTAGTGCTCTGGTGCACCGAATGTGCCAACATCCATCACCTCGATGTGCGAGCCAAATCCCACCACCTTGCGGCTGATTTCTCCCTTGAAGCCTTGCACGACGCTGACGGAGATAATCATCACGGCCAGCCCCAATGCCACGCCTGCGGTGGCAATGTGGATGGCCGGTGTGGAGGCACGTCGCTTGCTTTGCTGCGTGCCGTCTCCGCGATAGAGGCGGCGGGCTATGAAATAGGGAAAATTCATTGGGTGCGTCCGGGGTAGGCTTCGAGGGCGTGGCGCAGCACTTCGAGTGCTCGGGTGAGGTCGGTCTTGTTGAGCACGTAGGCAATGCGCACCTGGTTCTTGCCGGCACCGGGGGTGGTGTAGAAGCCTGCAGCGGGGGCCATCATGACAGTTTGGCCCTCGTGCTGGAAGTCGGTGAGGCACCATGCGCAGAATTTCTCGGCATCGTCAACGGGAAGTTTTGCCACGGTGTAAAAAGCTCCCATGGGGATGGGCGAATAGACGCCGGGGATGCGGTTAAGACCATCGATGAGGCATTTGCGACGCTCAACGTATTCGTCATACACTTCACGGGCATATTCTTCGGTCTCGTCGAGCGATGCTTCAGCCACAAGTTGACCAATGAGCGGCGGGCTGAGACGGGCTTGACAAAACTTCATCACAGCCTGGCGCACTTCCTCATTTTTTGTGATAAGGGCACCGATGCGTATGCCGCACTCGCTGTAGCGCTTTGACACGGAGTCGATGAGCACAACGTTTTGTTCAATGCCTTCAAGGTGGCAGGCTGAAATGTAGGGAGAGCCGGTGTAAATGAATTCGCGATACACTTCGTCGGAGAAGAGGTAGAGGTCGTATTTCTTCACCAGATCGCGGATTTGGTTCATCTCACGACGTGTGTAGAGGTAGCCGGTGGGGTTGTTGGGGTTGCAAATCAGAATGGCACGTGTGCGCTCATTGATCAACTCCTCAAACTTCTCGACTTTGGGCAGGGCGAAACCTTCTTCAATGGTCGTGGCGATGGTGCGTATCTTCGCTCCGGCCGAAATGGCAAAGGCCATGTAGTTGGCATAAGCAGGTTCGGGCACAATGATTTCATCCCCGGGGTTCAGGCAGGAGAGGAAAGCGAAGAGCACGGCTTCAGATCCGCCTGATGTGATGATGATGTCGTCGGCATCCAGATGGATGTTGTAGGTTTCATAATAGCCCACCAATTTTTCGCGATAGCTGCGGAAACCTTGGCTGGGGCTGTACTCCAACACTTTGCGGTCGATGTTGCGCAAAACGTCAAGTCCCGATTGGGGCGTGGGCAGGTCGGGTTGTCCTATATTGAGGTGATAAACGTGCGTGCCGCGTTGCTTGGCTGCTGAAGCCAAGGGTGCCAGTTTGCGAATGGGCGATGCAGGCATCTCGATGGCGCGTTCGGAAATTTTAGGCATCTTCTGTAGAGATTTGTAGTGTTATCTTTTTGCGAAACAAAATTACGCCAAAAGCAGCGAAGTGCAAAACAAATGTTTGTATTTGTGTGAATTTGCTTTTTTAGATGCTCGGTGGTGCTTCTGCTGTTGTAGCGAGATTCTCTTCAAAACACTTTGTGGGGATAGAGCGGGAGTTTGCAACTAAGGTGGGGCGATGTGTTGGCACTGCGCAACACTTCTTTGAGTTGCTCCGGAGTGCGCACACCGACCAACACAGATGTTACGCCCCTTTGTGCCAGCACCCAGGCAAGCGATAAGGTAGTGAGCGTTTCGCCGCATGCGAGGGCTGTGGCCTGAAGTGTGTTGAGGTAGCTCATGAGTGAGGGTGTGAGTTTGTCCGGCTGCAACGAACCGCCTCGCGCCATACGTGAGTTTTCAGGAATGCCCTCCAGATAGCGCGGAGTGAGCAGTCCTTGCGCCAGTGCCGAGAATGAGATAAATCCCAATCCCTCTGCTGCACAATAGTCTGGAATTCCTTCTTCCTGCACGGCTCTGTCGAGCAAATTGAGACGACCTTGAAAGATAAGCGGAGGGCATCCTTGTGCTTTCAGAAAGGTGTTGGCGTATTTCAATGCTTCGAGCGGCCAACGCGAAATGCCGATGTAAAGGGCTTTGCCGGAACGCACGATGTCTACCAATGCTTGCAGCGTTTCATCAAGAGGGGTCATCGGGTCATAACGATGAATATAGAAAAGATCGACATAGTCAAGTTGCATGCGAGCAAGGCTCTGATTGATACTTGCCATGAGATGCTTTCGTGAGCCCCAGCTTCCGTAAGGCCCTTGCCACATGTCATATCCTGCCTTGGTGGCGATGAAAAGTTCGTCGCGGTGAACCGCAAAATCTTCTTTGATGATACGTCCAAAAAACTCCTCTGCAGCTCCCGGTGGAGGCCCGTAGTTGTTGGCAAGGTCGAAGTGGGTGATTCCGTTGTCGAATGCCAGATGAGTGATGGCACGACAATTCTCGAAGGAGGATTCGGCACCGAAATTCTGCCATAGGCCGAGACTTATTTTGGGTAGCAATATGCCGCTGTTCCCACAGCGACGGTAAAAACTTTCGGCGTTGGCATATCTTGTGGGAGAGGCAATATATTTATCCATGGGGGTGATAGGTTTTTCCGGACTCGTGATGGTTGATCAGTTGAAGTATTTCTCCAATTTCTTGATGGCTCCTTCAAGGCAAAAAGTTACGACGGTGTCGCCCGGACGTATTTGCGTCATACCATTGATGAGTATTCCTTTTCCGTCTCTTACGAGTCCGCCCAACGTGACGCTTTCCGGAAGGTGAAGGTCCTTTACGGGTTTGCGTGTAACCTTAGCTCCTTCGGCCACTTTGAATTCAGCCACATCGGCATTGGCCACGGTGAGACTTTTAACGGTGGTTACGTCGGCACGGAGCATCATGCGATAAATGTGTCCGGCTGCAAAAGTCTTTTTATTGATGATAGTGCCTATGTCGAGGCTTTCAGCCATTGATATATAGTCTGTGTTTTCCACCATGGCCACGGTTTTTCGTACGCCGAGGCGTTTGGCCGCGAGGCAAGCCAATATGTTTGTTTCCGAATTCTCTGTCAGTGCTGCGAAAGCCTCTGCCGAGCGTATGCCTTCCTCCTCCAGCAAATTCAGGTCGCGCCCATCGCCGTGCAGAATGAGCACATTGCGATGTGTGATGATTTCGTTCAAGCGCAGGCAGCGTTTTGAGTCAGATTCGATGATTTTGGCTTGCATGTAGTCGGGCATCAGTTGCACGGCATGCGCCGCCACACTTCCCCCTCCCATGATGATAAGGTTCTTTACGTCGGGATAATCGTTCTTTCCGGCGATTTCCCGAATGTGCTGTATGTGTTCGGGCATGGTCATGAAGTAGACCACATCTCTGTCTTCAATGACATCGGCTCCGTGGGGTATCAGTGTTTCGCTGCCTCGCTTGATGGCTACCACGTGAAAAGGGGAGTCCGGTCCGCACAGGTCGCGCAAAGGTTGTCCCAGGATGCCGGCTCCGTTTCGCACCTTCACTCCAATCATAATCAGCGTGCCGCCTTGCACTTCCCACCATTGGCGAATCCAACTTCGCTTGATGTTTTGCATAATTTCGCCGGCAGCGAGCATCTCAGGGTAGATGATAGAACTGATGCCTACACTGCGGAAGAAATCGGTGTGTTCGGGGAGTGAGTACTCATAGTTGTCAACACGAGCCACGGTCTTTTTTGCTCCCAGCTTGCTGGCCAGCATGCAGCATGTCATGTTGTGAGCTTCGTCAGGGGTAACGCCAATGAAGAGGTCCGCACTTCCCACTTCCGCATCGCGTAGTGTGGAAATGGCAGAGGGAGAGGCGCAAACGGTGAGCAAATCGAAATCATTGCTCACGTTTTCCAAACGTTCGGGGTCCTCATCAATGAGTGTGATGTCGTGATTCTCACGTACCAGGAGTTTGGCCAAATGTGTGCCAACGGCTCCTGCACCGGCTATGATGATTTTCATGTTCTTGCGTGAAGAATGTCGTTCTTTGTTTATTGTTAGTGCGAAAGAATGCAGAAACTGTAAAAAATCGTTCTTGCAATCAATCTTCAATGGCTTTCCGGATGGATGCGCTGTCCAGCCCTACCAATTCGTATAGCTCGTTCGGACGTCCGTGCTCCACAAATTTGTCGGGCAGGGCAAGGCGCTTCATGATGGGGTGATAGCCGTTGTCGGCAAAAAACTCCAACACGGCACTTCCCATACCGCCGAGGCGCACACCATCTTCCACGGTGATCACTTTACGGAAGTTTTGGCCGATTTCGTGCAACATGGTTTCGTCCAAAGGTTTGAGGAAACGCAAGTCGTAGTGTGCCACTGAGAGTTCAGGATGACACTTTTCGGTCTCTGCAATGGCATCCGTTACCACATTGCCCAAAGGTCCAAGACTTATCACAGCGATGTCGCGTCCGTCTTTCAGTTTTCTGCCACGTCCGATGGGCACTTCCTCCAACGGGCAACGCCAATCCGTGAGGCGGCCTGCACCTCGTGGATAACGTATGACGAACACTCCCTTGTCAGAAAGCTGTGCTGTGTACATGAGACGGCGCAGTTCGTGCTCGTCATAGGGAGAAGCAATCGTGATGTTAGGGATGGGGCGTAGCGCAGCCAAGTCGAAAGCTCCATGATGCGTCGGACCATCTTCGCCCACCAGTCCGGCTCTGTCGAGGCAGAGCACCACCGGCAGTGATAGCAGTGCTGCATCGTGAATGATGTTGTCATAAGCACGTTGGGCAAAGGAAGAATAAATGTTGCAGAAAGGCAGTAATCCTTCTTTGGCCAGTCCGGCGGAGAATGTTACGGCGTGTCCTTCGGCAATACCTACGTCGAAGGCACGATGGGGCATGGCTTTCATCAGAATGTTCATCGAACAACCGGTGGGCATGGCCGGTGTGATGCCTACGATTTTTTCATTCTGTTCGGCCAGTTCGAGCAATGTTTCACCAAACACATCTTGAAATCTGGGCGGCTCATTATTCTTGTCCTTCACGATACGCTCGCCGCTCTCCTTGTCAAACTTGCCCGGAGCGTGCCAAATGGTAGCTTCTTCCTCTGCCGGTTTGAAGCCCTTGCCTTTTACCGTGTGGATATGCAGCAATTTAGGTCCCCGCATGTTTTTTATTTCACGCAGGGTGCGTACCAAGGCTTCCACATTGTGCCCGTCCATTGGGCCGAAGTATCGGATGTTCATTCCCTCGAAGATGTTTTGTTGGTTCGTGAGGAATGATTTCAGCGAATTGTTAAATCGCAAAATGCGTCGGCGACCGCTGTCGTTGAGCCAGCCCCACGAAGCCAATTTGCGGGAAATGCAGAAACGCATACGGTTGTACCAACCACTTGTCTGCAGGTTGAGCAAATACTCCTTCATGCCTCCCACGCTTCGGTCGATGCTCATGTTGTTGTCATTGAGGATGATGAGCATGTTGTTGGGGATTTCGGAGGCGTTGTTCAGTCCCTCGAAAGCCAAACCGCCGCTCATGGCTCCGTCGCCTATCACTGCCACCACCTGTCGGTCGTCCTCTTCTTTCTGAACGGCAGCCAAAGACATGCCGAGGGCAGCCGAAATGGAGTTTGAGGCATGTCCGGCAGCAAAGGTGTCGTAGGGCGACTCTTCAGGTGAGGGGAAGGGCTTGATGCCTCCCATCTTGCGGTTGGTGCAGAAGCGGTCGCGACGTCCGGTGAGGATTTTGTGTCCATAGGCTTGGTGTCCCACATCCCACACAATGCGGTCGTAGGGGGTAGAGAACACATAGTGCAGAGCCACGGTGAGTTCCACGGTGCCGAGACTCGATGCGAAATGTCCGGGGTTGTTGGCCAGTTCCTCGATGATGTCTCTGCGTAACTCGGCACACACTTCGGGCAATTCGTTCAGGTCAAGACGACGCAAATCGTCCGGGCTGTCGATTTTTGTCAGATATTTATAAGTTTCCTTATCCTTCATTTGTCTGGTAGGCGGCTACAGAAGAATTTTTTTCTGGGTGGTGTGATTATTTTTCGTGTTGCAATGTCTTCCTGAACTGCTGTTCCTCAAGCGCGGCCAAAATGTAGCGGCGCATCATTTCGATGGCGCGATCGTTGTTCCCACCGTTGGGAATGATGATGTCGGCATACTGTTTTGTAGGCTCGATGAACTCATCGTGCATGGGCTTGAGCACATTGCGGTACTTGGAGATAAGCATTTCCAGCGGGTGTCCTCGTTCTGCCATGTCGCGCGTGATGACACGCAGCAGGCGTTCGTCGGGTTCGGCATCCACAAAGATTTTAAGGTCCATCTGGTCGCGCAGTTTTTTATCGTAGAGTGTCATGATTCCCTCAACGATAATCACTTCTTGCGGCTCAACGTGCACCGTTTCGGGAAGCCTTGTGCACGTGATGTAGGAGTAGGTAGGCTGTTCGATGGCGCGGCCGGCTTTCAGTTCCTCCATTTGGTGAGCCAACAGCGGCCATTCGAAAGCGTCGGGATGGTCGAAGTTGGTTTGTTTGCGCACTTCCAACGGCAGTTCGCTCTGGTCATTGTAATAAGAGTCCTGTGGAATGACAGCCACAGAGCCTTGCGGCAAACTTTCCACGATTTTGCGCACAACGGTGGTCTTTCCCGAGCCGGTTCCGCCGGCGATGCCGATGATTAACATGGTGGTGTGGATTTGAGTGTCTGTATGTGATGAAATGTGATGTGCTTAGGCCTCTTTCTCTGCAGTGAGCGGATTCCAACCTTGTGCTTTGAGCGGGAATTCCTGCCCGTCGCGTGTGATGAGGCATGCGCCGAGCTCGGCACGCGTGATGTGGCCGATAATGCGGATGTCGGCCAGCTCTTTCACACGCTCATATTCGGTCAGGGGAACGGTGAACAGCAATTCATAGTCCTCGCCGCCATTCAGTGCGCAGGTGGTTACGTTCATGTTGAACTCTTCGGCGGTACTTGCCGTTTGGTAGTCAAGCGGTATGTGCTCTTCATAGATGCGACAACCCACGCCGGAGGCTTTGCAGATGTGCAGTGCTTCGGATGAGAGTCCGTCGCTGATATCAATCATGGCAGTGGGGCGAATGCCGGCCTCGTTGAGCGACTTCACGATGTCGCGTCGTGCTTCGGGTTTGAGGATGCGTTCCAGCAGGTATTCGCGTCCGGAGAAGTCGGGTTGGGCGGCCTCCACTTCCTTGGCCGGTCTCGAATTGAATACCATCTTTTCGCGCTCCAGCAGTTGCAACCCCATGTAGGCTGCTCCCAAGTTGCCGCTCACGCACAGCAAGTCGGTATCCTTGGCTCCGCTGCGGCGCACAATTTGGTCGGGGGCGGCAGTTCCGATGGCGGTGATGCTGATGGCCAGTCCGGTGAGCGAAGTGGTGGTGTCGCCGCCCACCAAATCGACCTCGTGCTGCTCGCAAGCCATTCGTATACCGGCATACAACTCGTCCATGTGCTCCACCGTGAAACGCTTGCCCACAGCCACGCTCACCGTGATTTGTCGCGGTGTGGCATTCATGGCATAAATGTCTGAGAGGTTCACCATCACAGCCTTGTAGCCCAAGTGCTTGAGTGGTGTGTAAACCAAGTCAAAATGGATGCCTTCCATCAGCAGGTCGGTGGTTACGAGCGTCTGTTCGCCTTCGGTGCCGGCAATGACGGCACAATCGTCGCCCACTCCTGTGAGGGTGGAGGGCTGCATGGGTTTCAGGTCTTGGGTGAGGCGTTCGATGAGGCCGAATTCGCCGAGTTGAGATATGGGAGTCATATTACTTTTCTTCAGAGGTTACGGATACGCCGAACGAGATGCGTCAGTCCTCTTTGCAAGGGCTTTGCATCTCGTTCGGTATAGGGTTTTGATTAGAAGTAGTAGCCTATGCCGATGCGGGCACCCACGGTGCTGTTTCCGCCGAAGTCGTGAAGCGACATCTTATAGTAGACGGCAGGTTCGATGGTGAGGTAATGATTGAGATAGAAGGCATAGCCCACTTCCACGGGTATCATTATGTCATTGTTCTTCGGGGTGAAGTGATTGTATTCCGCACCGGCACCCAGATAGATGCCGTTCTGGCGGAAGTAGTAGCGTGCTTGCGCACCTACGCGCACATCGTCAATGGCTTTGGTGTGCTCGTAGCCCACATAGGCTTTGAGCATCACGCAGTCGGCCACGAAGTAACCGGCCTCGGCATCAAGTCCGAAACGGAATTTCTCGTTGCCGCTATATGAGAGATTGAGGCCCGAAAGCGAGGCTCCCACGAATTTTGTTCCTTGTTCGAATTGTGCGTTTGCGCTGAGGGTTGCCACGAAGAGCAACAGCAGGGTGAGACATTTCTTCATAATAGGTAAATGTTTTGTTTGGTTGATGGGTATGTGGCAGAGGTCGGTTCAATGAGAGATAGGCACTCTGTTTTTATATAAAACCTTAGTCTGCCTTGCGTAGGCAAAAGTAGAAAAAACTTTCATAAACCTATGGGCTTTCAAGCATTTTTTGGAATTGTGCTTGTTGTTTGCGAAAAAATGGCAGATGCAGGGGCATTTTCGGGCTGTGCTTGGAGGTGAAATCTGCAGTGCTTGTAGAAATTTCTGCAAGCACTGCGGAAAATTCTACAAGCACTGCAGATTTTCGGGGAAAGCATTGCGGATTTTCTGTTGTGCTTTCAAAGCTTTTCGCAGGTACAAGAACTGACATTTTGTCGCACTTTGGCAGTGCCGGAAAAGGGTGAATGGCTTTTGGCAAGGATTTTGTAAACGTCTGCATTGCCGGCCCGACGCTCCGCCATCAGCATGGCCATGCAACCGAAAGGTTGGGCGGAGTGCCAAAATGAGCCGGAAAACACAAAAACAGAAAACATAAAAGAAAGGAGACAGATATGAATTTCGAAAACTTTACCATCAAATCGAGAGAGGCCGTGCAGAAGGCTGTTAATCTGGCTACTGACGGCGGACAACAAGCCGTGGGAACACTCCACTTGTTGGGAGGTGTGTTGGCTGTGGGTGAAAATGTAACCCAATTCCTTTTTGGAAAAATCGGTGCGAACCTGCAACAATTGCAGCAAGTGTTGCAAAAACGCTTGCAAGCCCTGCCGCGCGTGCAGGGTGGGGGCGAACCTTATTTGGAACGCGAGGCCAACGAAGTGTTGCAGCAGTCGCAGACGGTGGCCAAGCAGATGGGCGACACCTTTGTGGGGCTCGAACCGCTGCTCATGGCTTTGCTGAACGTGAAAAGCGAGGCTTCGGTTTTGTTGAAAGAACAAGGAGTAGATGCCGAAACACTGCAACAGGCTGTCGCAGCATTGCGCGGCGGACGAAAGGCGGATTCGGCTTCGAGCGAAGAGACTTATCAGGCCCTGAGCAAGTATGCACGCAACTTGGTGGACGAGGCGCGTGAAGGTAAACTCGACCCGGTGATTGGCCGCGACGAGGAGATACGTCGCGTGCTGCAAATCCTGAGTCGCCGCACCAAGAACAACCCCATTCTCATCGGTGAACCGGGAACGGGAAAAACGGCCATCGTCGAGGGACTTGCCGGACGCATTGTGCGCGGCGACGTGCCCGATAATTTGCGCAACAAGCAGGTGTATTCGCTCGACATGGGAGCACTCGTGGCCGGTGCGAAATACAAAGGAGAATTTGAGGAGCGTCTCAAGAGCATCGTGGCAGAAGTGGTGCAGGCCGAGGGCAACATCATTCTCTTTATTGACGAAATCCACACCTTGGTGGGAGCAGGCAAGGGTGAGGGCGCGATGGACGCTGCCAACATTCTGAAACCGGCACTGGCACGCGGCGAACTTCGCAGCATCGGAGCCACGACGCTGGAAGAGTATCAAAAATACTTTGAAAAGGACAAGGCTCTCGAACGCCGCTTCCAAACGGTGCTGGTGGACGAGCCGCAGCCCGAGGATGCCATCTCCATTTTGCGCGGTCTGAAGGAGCGTTACGAAAACCACCATCGAGTGCGTATTCAAGACGATGCCATCATTGCTGCCGTGCGACTTTCGCACCGCTACATCAGCGACCGCTTTTTGCCCGACAAGGCCATCGACTTGATGGACGAGGCTGCCGCAAAACTGCGTATGGAACGCGACTCGCAGCCGGAGGAATTGGACGAAACGGCTCGCCGTTTGCGACAGCTTGAGATTGAGCGCGAGGCCATCAAGCGCGAGGGCGATACGGAAAAGTTGGAAGGCCTGAACCGTGAAATCTCCGAACTGAAAGAGAAAGAGCACTCCCTGCGTGCCAAGTGGGAGGGTGAACGCGGTGTGCTGGCTCGCATCCAGCAGCACAAGGAGGAGATGGAGCATCTCTCCTTTGAGGCCGAACGAGCCGAGCGCGAGGGCAATTATGGCCGCGTGGCGGAAATCCGTTACGGTCGCTTACGCGAATTGGCCGATAGCATTGCCAAGGCTGAAGAGGAACTGCGGCAACATCAGGGTGCCGGTGCCATGGTGCGCGAAGAGGTTACGGCCGACGACATTGCCGACATCGTGAGTCGCTGGACGGGTATTCCCACCGGAAAAATGTTGCAGGGAGAGCGCGAAAAGCTTCTCAATCTTGAAGACGAACTTCATCGCCGTGTCATCGGGCAGAACGAGGCCGTGAAAGCCGTGAGCGATGCCGTGCGCCGCAGTCGTGCCGGTTTGGGAGACCCGGCACGTCCCATCGGGTCGTTTATCTTCCTCGGTACAACAGGTGTAGGTAAAACGGAATTGGCCAAGGCTTTGGCCGAGTGCCTTTTCGATGATGAAAACATGCTGACACGTATCGACATGAGTGAGTATCAGGAAAAGCACAGTGTGTCGCGGTTGGTGGGAGCACCTCCGGGATATGTGGGATATGATGAGGGCGGACAGCTCACCGAGGCCGTGCGGCGCAAACCTTATAGCGTGGTGCTGTTCGACGAAATCGAGAAAGCGCACCCTGATGTATGGAACATCCTGTTGCAGGTGCTCGACGACGGAAGACTTACCGACAACAAGGGACGTGTGGTGAATTTCAAGAACACGCTTGTTATCATGACTTCCAACCTGGGTAGTGATTACATTCGTCGCCGCTTGGATGAGGCCGGTGCTGAAACAAATGTCGCAACGCCGACGCTGTATGCCGAAATCGAACACCACGTCATGGAGATGCTGCGCCAAACCGTCAGACCCGAGTTTCTGAATCGTATCGATGACATCATCATGTTTCATCCCCTCACTCGCAAAGAGACGGCAGCCATTGTCGGTTTGCAAATCGGGGCTGTGGCACGTCGCTTGGCACAGCAGGACATGGAACTGCGCGTGATGCCCGAAGCCGTCGGCCTGATTGCCGATGCCGGATACGACCCCGAAATGGGAGCACGACCGGTGAAACGCGCCATGCAGCAGTTGTTGCTCGACCCGTTGAGCCGCGCTTTGCTGGCCGGCACTTTGCAGCGCTCGTGCCCCATTGTGGTGAGTGTCGAAGACGGCACACTGCATTTTGGCAATGCCGGAGCTGAAGCCTGAAAGCACCGGGCGCAACGCAATAATATATGATAAGAAAGTCCCGATGGCTCTCGCGAGAGGACCATCGGGACTTTCTTTTGTTTGTGTGGGAAGAGGAGGAGTTCAGTGCAGGTTTTTGTTCACTGAAAGGCCCTCATGATGGGTTCGATGAGGCGTGTGTAAATGCTCCACCCCAATCCGTAAATCAAGGCTCCGCCAAAGAGAAGCGTGAGCACAATGGCCCAAAATGCGGAAAGCGTTTTGGGCTTCTCTTTGTGGGAGGCGTGGTTTTTCTCTTCGTGTTGCTGATGCATGTCAGTGCTTTCTTGTTATCACCAAAAGCCGTCGATGTAAGCGCGAAGCTCTCCGTAATTGGGCTGACGCAGGATGTCTTCAACGATGAGGCGCACCTCGGGACTCTCAACAAAGTGCAGGAATTTGTTGTTCACCTTCGTTTTGCTCACAAGGCCGGTGGAAGTTCCCTTGCCCTGTTTCACCAGAACGTATTGTGTGAATTTGCTTCCCTGTGGTGCGTCCGAAAAAGCGAAGTCGGATGTTACGGTGCCCTTCATGCGACCAATCTTCATGGCAGCGCAGTGCACGGGAACGCCCTTCTCTTCGGGAAGCCATGAATACACTTCAATCTCATAGAGCACGCCTTTCTTCGTAACCATCATTGTGTTGAAGAAAACCATGAGTTGCTTTCCCGGAAGCACATAGGCCATTTGGCTGCTCCGTGCTCCGTCGAAGTTGGTTTTCTTCTGGTCTTTGTCTTGATAAACCATGTATCCCACGCCGTCTGAAGGCAGGGCAACGGTGTCTCTCATCTGACGGACTACTGCGCCAATGGTGTCGTTGGCACCTTCGCCCTCTTTGTTTGTTTTCTTGTCGCCGCAAGCCACAAGGGAAGAGGCGAGCAGCAATGTCAAAAGGATACTTGCGAATTGTTTCATACTACGTTGTTTTGTTTATTGTTTGATTTGTTGTTTCAGAAAAGCGGGTTGTTTCTTGCTTAATTGTTGCGCCAAAATGCCGGTACGAACAGCAGGAGCAGGGAGAATATCTCCAAACGTCCGGCCAGCATCAGAAAGGCATTGAGATAGAGCGCGGCATCGGGCAGAATGCCCCACGAATCAAGAGGCCCCACAGCGTAACCGATGCTCGGCCCTACGTTGCTGAATGCGGAGATGCCCAGGCCGAGCGCATCGAGCAACGGAAGTCCCATGCAGCTCATGAGAATGGCCGAAACGAATATCAGCAGAAAGTAGACGGCAAAGAAGACAAATACCGTGCGAGCCACACCTGCAGCCAATGTGTTGCCACCGATGCGGACGGGCAGCACGGCATGCGGATGCAACTTCTGACGAAACTCATTAACCACGAGCTTCATGGCGGTGAGCACACGCACACATTTCAGTCCGCCGCTGGTGCTGCCGGCACAGGCTCCGATGACCGAAACGATGGAGAGCAGCATCCACAGTGCCGGATGCCACATCATGAAATCGGTGGCCGTGAAACCTGTGGTGCTTTGCAGCGAAACTACATTGAACAGGGCTGTGCGCACAGACTCTTCCACGGAAAGCCCGTCGAAGCAGAGCGTAACGGCCATGATGAGCGAAACGCTTCCCAAGATGAGGAGAAAGCAGCGCAGCTCGCTGTCGGCCCACACACTGCGCCACTTGCGTTTTATCAGCAGGAGATAGAGCAGTGTGAAATTGATGGACGAGATGAACATGAAGCCGATGGAAACATATTCGATGGTCTTCGACTCATAGTAGCCGATGCTGGCGGTGTGGGTGGAGAAGCCTCCGGTGGCTATTGTGGAGAGCGCGTGATTGGCAGCGTCAAACAAATCCATTCCGGCCAAGTGGTAAGCTCCCAGACACGCAGCCGTGAGCAGCAGATACAACCCCCAAAGCCAGCGGGCCGTGGTACTGATGCGCGGATGGAGTTTTCCGATTTTCAGTCCCGTGCTCTCGGCGGAGAAAAGGCGCAAGTCGCCTTGCCCCATGTTGGGAAGCAGGGCTATGGTGAAGAACACAATGCCCAAACCGCCCATCCAGTGTGTCAGGCTGCGCCAGAAAAGAATGGAGTGGGGCAAAGCATCTACATCATCAAATGCAGTGGCGCCGGTGGTGGTAAAACCGCTCATGGTCTCAAACATAGCCACTGCCACACGCGGTGTGTGGCCTCCAACCAAGAAAGGCAGCATGCCCACAAGGCTGAACACGATCCATGCTGCCGACACAATGAGAAAACCATCGCGCCGCCCCATGCGGTTGTCCGCTCCGCGCCCTTTGAGCTTGAGCAGAATTCCCAACACTAGGGCTACGACCGTGGGCAGACCGAAGGTGGCATAATCTGTTTCGCCATAAAGGAAGCCCATGCCCAAGCAAAGAATCAGCAGCAAGGCTTCTATGAAAAGCAAAGACCCGAGGGCTTTGCACACCATCTTGAAGTTAATCATCTGAAGTGCTATTTTTGTCCTTGTGGACCTTTCGGGGGACAAAAGTAGTGCAAGGCGAGAGGAGAACAAAAGGAAAAGGAAGTTTTCTTTTTGTTTTCCCGAGCCGCAGCCTACTTTGGGCGTCAGCCAAATGTGCAAGGCGAGAGGAGAACAAAAGGAAAAAGAAGTTTTCTTTTTGTTTTCCCGAGCCGCAGCCTGCTTTGGTGAAAACTGCAAGCGCGGCATGAGCCTTTTAGAACGTGATGGATGATTAAGAGGGTGCGATGCGGAAAAAGTGGCAGGCCTTGCCACTTTTGTGGCAGTGCTCGCCACTTTAGTGGCAAGGCCTGCCACTAAATAAGAAAGCGCAGACAGAAAAAGCCTGTCTGCGCTATGATTTTGAGAGAAAGTGTGTGCGTTTATGAAAGCTTGCCGGCGCGATAACTGCGGAGACCGTAGAGGGTGATGAAAAGGAAGCAGACAAGCGGTAATACAAACGATACGTTCACGGCCGGGTGGTTGGCAATGGTGTCTTGGTCGATGATGAGTCCCTGCAGAGGGGGCATGAGTGCTCCACCCACGATGGCCATTACCAGAAATGCTGCTCCCAAAGTGGTGTCGCTTTCTTCAACATTTTCCAAGGCAATGCCGTAAATGGTGGGGAACATCAGAGACATGAAAGCCGAGATGCCCACAAGGCAGTAAAGACCGGGCATGCCCACGATGCAGATGGCACCTGCGGTGCAAAGCATGGCACCCACTCCGAATATGGCGAGTAGCATGCGGCTATTGACGTATTTCATCAGGAAGGTGCTGATGAAGCGGCTGCACAGAAACATTGACATGGCAAAGATGTTATAGTTTTGTGCCGTGGCTTTGTCGATGCCCAGATTGTCGGCATATTGAATGATGAAAGTCCACACCATGATTTGGGCTGCCACATAGAAAATCTGCGTCAGCACTCCCTCACGATAAATCTTGTTGTGCCATAACCGGTAGAGCGTTTCGCTGCTCTTGGCATGCTTGGCCGCACTTGCGGTGGCGGGCATCTTTTTCAATGCAATGATGATGAACATCACCAGCACCACCAAGCCGATGGCCACATAGGGGTTGCGAATGACGGCAAGGTCGTGCAGACGGATGCCGGCCTTTTCGGCTTCGCTCAAAGTGTGGAAGATGGTTTCGCCGGCGGCATTGCGGCGGTCAGACCAGAGTGCCGGAAGCACGATGAGTGAGGCTACGGCCATGCCCGAGAGCGACCCCATGGGATTGAAGGCTTGTGCAAGATTGAGACGGCGCGTCGAGGTTTCCTTGGCTCCGAGCGAAAGGATGAAAGGATTGGCTGTGGTCTCCAAGAATGCCAGTCCGAAAGTCAGGATGTAGAGCGAAAGGCAGAAGAAAGTGAAGCTCTGCACTTCGGCGGCAGGGATGAAAAGGAAAGCACCGGTGGCATAAAGGCCGAGACCGAGCAGAATGCCGCTCTTGTAGCTATACTTGCGAATGAAGAGGGCGGCGGGGATGGCCATAGTGGCATAGCCGCCATAAAAGGCGAATTGCACCATGGAGGCTTCGAATGCAGAGAGTTCCATCACCGTCTGAAAGGCTGCCACCATGGGGTTGGTGATGTCGTTGGCAAAGCCCCAGAGCGCAAAGAGCGAGGTGATGAGAATGAAGGTTACGAGATATTTTTTCTCAACGAGTTTCTCTTTCATGGAAGGTGTTTTGGGAAAACTGTAAATGCTGTGTTAATTAATAAAGATGGAACATGCGCTCCATGAGTTGCCACTTCTCGGAAGACGACATGCCGGCTTTGACAAGCTGGAACTCGGCCATATAATCTTCCCATTCGGCTTGGCGCGGCAGAGTGGAGAGGCGTGTCATGGCTGTGTCCCAATCGAAATCGAGAGGCGTTTCCACAATCATGAAAAGGCGTGTGCCGAGAATGTAGATTTCCATTTCAAGGATGCCCACTTCGCGAATACCTGCAATGATTTCCTTCCAGGCGTGTTCCTTGCTGTGGCGCTTGCGATATTCGGCGATGAGTTCGGGATTGTCGCGCAAGTCGAGGGTTTGGCAGTAGCGTTTGACGGGTTGTGAATAGGGCTGTACGCGATAGCCCTCTTGGGGTGTTTGCATGATGATGGGTTTGGTGAAAATGAATGAACCGTCCCATGAAGACAGGGGGGCAGAAAGTTTACTTCTTAAGCGGGCATGAACACTTGAGGGCTGACGCTTTGACGCACGATGGAGCGCAGGTGATTGATGTCAGCCACTTCGCCGGCTGCCATGGCTTGCACAAGAATGTTGCCCATGGCTGTGGCTTCCACAGGACCTGCCAAAACGGGCAGACCGGTGGCATTGGCGGTGAGACGATTGAGCAACCGGTTGCGAGAACCGCCTCCGATGATGTGCAGTCGTTTGACGGGGTGGGGCAGCAAGGTGTTAAGGTGCTGAATGGCTTCCCGATATTTTTCGGCGAGCGATTGCAAAACGCAGCGTGTCATTTCGGCTTTGTTTTGTGGAATGCTTAGTGCATGTTCCCGACAGTAATTTATGATGGCTTGCTCCATGGAGGGCGGGTTGGTGAAAGCAGCATCGCTCACAGGGATGAGGCTATCGATAACGGCAGCCTCGGCCGCCGGCAGCAAGGTGTCGAATGTTTGTGCTTCGCCTCGGGCTTCCCATTCGGCCATGAGACGTTGTAAAATCCAAAGACCTGTGATGTTTTGCAGGAAGCGAATGCGTCCTCCCACGCCGCCTTCGTTGGTAAACTCGGCCAACCGAGCAGCTTCGGTGAGAATGGGTTCGTCAAGTTCCACTCCCAACAAAGACCATGTGCCCGAACTCAGGAAAGCCCATGTGTCGCTGCTCTCTTCGGCCGGAATGGCAGCCACGGCTGAAGCTGTGTCGTGCGAACCGACTGCCACCACATTGATTTCGCCCAATCCGGTTTCGGCGGCAATGTCTTTGCGTAATGTTCCGCGAATGGTGCCGGGCATGACAATACGGCCAAAAATCTGTCGGGGCAGGCCGAGTGCCTCGATGGTTTCCCATGACCAATCGCGCTTCTTGGCATCCAACAGTTCGGATGTGGAAGCAATGCAATACTCATTGTTGGCCTTATCGGTCAAGAAGTAGCTGAACAAATCGGGCATGAAGAGCAATTGTTGGGCAGCCTCCAGCTGTGCACTGCCTTTCCTGCTATAGAGTTGTGAAAGGCTGTTGATTTCCATCACTTGTATGCCGGTGGTGGCGTAGTGGGCAGTGGGAGCGATGATGCGGCTCACTTGTTCGGGAACTCCTTGGGTGTGTGGGTCGCGATAGCACACGGGGTTGCCGAGCAGGCATCCTTCTTTGTCGAGCAGGCCGAAGTCCACTCCCCACGTGTCGATGCCGATGCTCTGCACTGCATATCCTTTGTCGGCTGCTAGCTTCATGCCGTGTTTCATGTCTTCGAACAGTGCCGGAAAATCCCAATGGATGTGGTCGCCGAGTCTCACTTGCCGGTTGCCGAAGCGATGCACTTCTTCCATGATGAGCCGGCCGTTTTCCAACCATCCGGCAATGACGCGGCCGCTGCCTCCACCAAAATCGGCTGCAAGGTATACTTTTTTGTTCATGCTGTGTAAAGATTGTGAACTGCTGCCATAAGGCAAAAAAACACGAAGGGCGGTTGCCCACCCCTCGTGGCTGTGTCATTTTGTTTTCTTTCCGAGAACGTAGATGTCCAAGTCCTCAATTTCTCTTGTTGAGAGCACGGAGTAGTTGCCGCCGCTCTGGATGATGATGCGACAAGCCATTTCGAAGAACATGGCACGTTCGAAAGCCTGGTCGAAATCCTTACCGCAGACCACTTGACCGTGATTGGTGAGCAACACGGAGTTGTGTTTGCGCATGGCTTCCACCACTGCTTTTGCCAATTCCGGAGAACCCGGACGGAGATAGGGGATAACGGGGATTTCGCGGCCTACGTGGCAAGGCACTTCTGCCGTTACGTTGAAGTTCTCGGGTTTCTCCTTCATGCACGATACGGCGGTGGCGTAGGGTGATTGGAAATGAAGCACCACATTCACATCAGGACGCTCGCGCAGCACACCAAGGTGGAAGCCGCTCTCCATGGAGGGTTTTACTCCGTTGACAACTTCGCCTGTGGCTACGACACACTGAGATACCTTTTCTTTCTGAATCGTTGGCACCCATGAGCCTGTGCCCGAAACGAGTGCTTCGTCGCCAATGCGCCATGAAAGGTTGCCACTGCTGCAGACAGTCAGACCGGCGTCGCCCACGCGGTGGGCTTGCTTGATGAATTCTTCAATATGGAGGTTTGTAATCATAATAGTCTTACAATACTTTCTTATAAAGTTCGAGAATGATTTCCTTATTTACTTCGCGAGGATTACCGGGAGTACAAACATCGGCAGCCGCAGCTTCAGCCAGGCGGTCGAGGTCTTCGGCCTTAATGCCTAAGTCTGTGAGGTGCTGAGGAATACCTACACGCACAGCGAGTGCCTTAACGGCATCGACTGCTGCCTGAGCAGCTTCTTCGTTGCTCATACCTGCGCTATAAACATCCATTGCCTTGGCAATCTGCACATACTTTTCAACCGCAGCCGGCATATTGAACTCCATCACCGTAGGGAGCAACAGCGCGTTTGCCACACCGTGAGGGATGTCGAAGATAGCTCCGAGGGGGTGAGCCATGCCGTGAACAACTCCAAGACCTACGTTTGAAAACGCCATACCTGCAATGTATTGTGCCACAGCCATGCCGTCGCGTGCTTCGGCATTTTGGGGTTCGTTGACTGCAATTTCAAGATGGCGCGCAATCATTTCAATCGCCTTGAGTTCGAACATGTCACTCATTTCCCAAGCCCCTTTCGTAATGAGTCCTTCGATGGCGTGCGTAAGCGCATCCATACCCGTAGCGGCAGTTAGGCCCTTGGGCAATGTGTACATCAACTCAGCATCAACAATCGCCATTACAGGAATATCGTTGGGGTCAACACACACCATCTTCTTGGCGTTAGCCTCATCGGTAATCACGTAGTTAATCGTAACTTCGGCAGCTGTACCAGCAGTTGTGGGCAATGCAATGATGGGCACAGACTTATTCTTCGTGTCAGCCACGCCTTCGAGCGAAACGACGTCAGCAAATTCGGGATTGTTCGTAATGATACCCACCGCCTTGGCTGTGTCCATCGACGAACCGCCACCGATAGCAAGGATAAAGTCGGCACCCGAAGCTGCAAAGGCTGCTACGCCTGCCTTCACGTTTGCCACCGTGGGGTTGGGCTTGATGTCGCTGAATACTTCGTAAGGAATGTTTGCTGCTTCGAGCACCTTGAGCACTTTGTCGGCAACACCAAATTTTATAAGGTCCTTATCCGTTGCTACAAATGCTTTCTTAAAACCTAAGCGTGCAATCTCCTGGGGCAACACTTCGCGTGAGCCGGGACCAAAGTATGATACTTCGTTAAGGATAAAACGTCTTGTCATGATACGTCGTTATGTGTATATGTCCGAGCATGAGCGAAGCCCGAGCACTTAGTACAGGCCTCGCTCATGGCTCTATTGATTTTGATGATAAAAAAGATATGCCGAATGCAGCAAATGGCTGCCTCTTTGGCTTTATTCTACTTATAGATAGGTCCGTAAGTTTGGCAAGCACGATAGTCTGCGCCCTCCTTGTCCATGCCGAATGCATTCCAAGCTGCGGGGCGGAAGATATTTTCTTCGGGCACATTGTGCATACATACAGGGATGCGGAGCATTGATGCGAGCGTAATCAAGTCGGCACCGATGTGGCCGTAGCTGATAGCACCATGGTTAGCTCCCCAGTTGTTCATTACAGAATATACATCCTTGAACGGCGCTTTCGTTTCGTCGAGGCGAGGCACGAACCAAGTTGTAGGCCAAGTGGGGTCGGTGCGCATGTTGAGCACATCGTGAATTTCGGGGTCGACGTCGGCCGTCCATCCCTCTGCAATCTGGAGCACCGGACCGAGACCCTTCACCAAGTTCAAACGACTCATCGTAACAGGCATGCCACCCTTTGAGAGGAAGTTAGAGGAGAAACCACCCCCACGGAAGTAATCGCGGTCGGCAGGCATCCAGTTCGTATTCTTCAAGCAAGCCTCAGCATCAGCGTCGGTCATTTCCCAACAAGGCTTCATGCAAGGCTCGCCCTTGGCATTCGTGCTGGCACCCGTGGCGTCGAGCGTCGTGGCACCCGAGTTGATGAGGTGAATCATACCGCCGGCAGCAAGCCCCGTGAGCTCCTTGCCCGTAACGCGCTTCACGGCTTCGGGGCTCCAGTAAGTACGAACATCCGAGAACATCTGTCCGCAACCTGTGAGCAAATTGCCAAAGAGCATTGCCACAGCATTGCACGCATCGTTTTCCGTAGCCACGGTGTAAGCCTTGCGAATGCCGTTCCAGTCGAACGTAGAGCACATCAGAGCCTCCGTAAAGTCGCCATTGGGCTTCCAGTCCGTCCACTGACGCTGACCCTGGAAGCCGGCAGCAATCGCATTATGGCCAATCGCTTCTTCAAGATAACCCAGCTCGCGGAGTTTGGGATTGCCCTGCATCAAGTCGCGCACGATGAGCGTCATCTTCACCACAAATTCCCAGTCGGCATCCTTGCCGGCACGGTCCTTCTGCTTTTCGGGGCGGTTCTTGTCCCAACCCTCATTCACCTTGCAGTATTTTTCAGTCCATGCCATCGCCTTGGCATACTCCTCGTGGTCGTAAATACCCTCTTCCATGCGGCGAAGAATCTCTGTTTCGTCCACACTTTCGTTGCGCATGCCGAGATATTCCTGGAAGAAATTTTGGTCAACGATACTGCCCGCGATACCCATACATTGGCTACCGATAGAAAGATAGCTCTCGCCGCGCATCGTAGCCACAGCCAATGCTGCACGTGCCCAACGCAGAATCTTCTCAGCCACATCGGCAGGAATCGAATTGTCCGTAATATCCTGAACATCGTGGCCATAAATACCAAAAGCGGGAAGTCCCTTCTGTGCATGGCCTGCCAAAACGGCAGCGAGATACACCGCACCCGGGCGCTCTGTGCCATTGAAACCCCAAACAGCCTTAGGCCAATGCGGATGCATGTCCATTGTTTCAGAGCCGTAGCACCAGCAAGATGTAACACTAATCGTTGCACCCACGCCTTCGCGTTCAAACTTGGCCTGACAAGCAGCAGTTTCAGCTACGCGACCGATTGTTCCGTCTGCAATTACACACTCCACGGGCGTTCCGTCGGCATGGCGAACATTTGCCGAAATCAATTCAGCCACTGCCTTTGCCAAAGACATTGTTTTTTCTTCCAAACTTTCGCGCACACCACCCTGACGACCGTCAATCGTGGGGCGAATACCAATTTTAGGGTATTTGCTCATAGTATTTCTTTGATTTAAGTTGATTAAAAAGTACACAAAGGAACACATTTCTTGCGAATAAGGCGGAGAGGGGAGAATATGTTGTAGGGCAGAAAAACGAAAGGGTAAGACCTTCTGAGGGGATATTCCGTGCTTATTGAAA
Organism: Bacteroidaceae bacterium; assembly: GCA_017547385.1. GTDB lineage: Bacteria > Bacteroidota > Bacteroidia > Bacteroidales > Bacteroidaceae > Alloprevotella. Next base: position 207,005 of record JAFYPU010000010.1, on the reverse strand, counting down.
GTTTTTGAAGAAAGGGAGAACTTTTGTTCCGGTTTTCTCCCTCAAAAAAGTCTTGTTTTAAGATACCCAATTTCTTTGATAAAGATAGTGCTCATCTATGCCAAAGATAGTGCTCATCGTTGGCATAGATGAGCACTATCTTTCAAATGCCTGATATAGCCCATTTTTTTCGCAGAAGACATGCATGCTTTTTGGAGACTCGTGTGGTAATGAAAATATCCTTTTTTGATGTGAGAACGATTGTCTTGGCTGAATTTGCACCTCCGTCTGTTGATGGATGAATGAGCGCACTTGGCATAAAAATATCCGCGGATGCCGTTCGAGTAGCATACGCGGATATGTTGATTAGTGGAGTGTTGATTTTTGTTTACACACTTATTTAATCTTTTTGAACTTCACCGTTACTTCTTCGCCCTGGCGGCGGGTGGTGGCGGTCATGCTTGTGCCGGAGATGCTGATGTCCCAGAAGCACTTGTCGTTATAGGCCAATGATTTGCCTCCGTCGCATTCTTTAATCAATTCGAACTGTGTCATGCTGAGGAAGGTCTCTCTGCCGTATCTGTTGCAACCGGTGTTTACGGTGGCCATGAGGGATCTGTCGGTGGAGTTGAAGCTGATGTTCTGATCCTTAACGCCGTTTCTGTTCACGCAGAAGCCGGTGTCGCTGGTGCTCCAGTCGGCTGAGGTCTTGAACTTCAGCGTGGTGCCTTGCTTGAGCTGGGGATGGGTGTAGGTGTAGTCGGCGGTCATGGTGCCATCGGCCTTGAGGGTGTAGATGATTTTGATGCCGTTGTAATAGTTCAACAGTTCCCAGGTGCCGACGAGCTTGGCGCGTGCGCGTTTGGCTTCGGCTGCGCGCTGAGCGGCTTCTTGCTCCTGACGTGCGCGCTCTTCGGCAGCCTCGCGTTCGCGACGTTCGCGAACAGCTTGGACTTCGGCTTCGGTCAGACCTTCGACGTATTTCACAACTTGGCCGTCGGCTTGGGTCATCTCACCGGTGAAAATGCTAATGCCGGCTTCGGCCAATGTGCTGGATTGCATGATGCGCTTGTAGAGGGCGTTGGGCTCTTGGTTGCCGGCAATCTTTATGGTGCCTTTGAAAGTGTTGCCGTTGGCATATTTGATGGTGCTGCCTTTGGGAAGGTGGGAGATGGTGGCGTCTGTGTATTGGCGGCAGAAATATGCTTTGGAGGTGTTCTGATTAAAGAAGAATTCATCTCCATTGGCCATTTTTACATACACGTATCCTTTTTCGGCGTTGTGGCTCACTTCTTTGCCCTCTCCGAAATAGAGTTGCTGCCCTTCTTCTTTTTGAAGGTTGAAGTTCTTGTCGAGGGTATAGGTGATGGCTTTGTTCACTCCGGTTACGCCCAGGGTTTCGAGCGTGAGGGGGCGGTAGGGATTGCCCCACCCGGCAAGGTTTCTTTCGTTCACCTCCAATGCTTCTCCCTTGAGCACCACGGGGGTGGTGATGGTGGCGCAGCCCATGTCTTCGCCGGGCTGACGGGTGATGGTCATGGGGCTTCGGGGGGTGATGCTCAGCTTGTGGAATGAATTGTCTTTCAGTTCGCCTTCAAGGAGCTTGTAGGTTACGCTTTTGCCTCCCTCCTCGATGGTGTATTCCACCACTCCTTCGAACACGGCTCGGTTGAGCCAAAGCGGACCGTTGTATCTGGCCAAGCGCAATTTGGCTTTCTCCACACGGCCGCCGTTGAATTCGCCTTCGAGGATGTCTTTTTCTTCAGCAATCATGCCGTTGGAGCTCGCTTTGTAGGTGGTGGTGAGCTTTCCTTTCTTGAAAGGTTGACCGGCGTCGTTCACTTTTCCGTCGTAGACGATGTTGGGGCCATACTTGATTTCTACGGCATGCAGCATCGTGGCGCAGAGCGTCAGCAGCAGCAGGCACAGGCGCAGGGAAGTGTTTGTCTTTATGCTTTTCTTTGTTTTGTTGATGGTTTTGTAATGATTGTTAAAGTATGTTTGCAAAGGTAGGCATAAAAGTTGCAATTTACCCCCCCCCATTGCTAATAAACGTTAAATTGAGAAGGGATTTCAAATGTCAAAACTGCAAACATGTAAATCCCCCGATGCACACACGTGCATCGGGGGATTTTTCTCGTTGTGACCCCGCTGGGATTCAAACCCAGGACCTTCAGAACCGGAATCTGACGCTCTATTCAGCTAAGCTACGGAGCCATTTCTTTTCGTGGTGCAAAGATAGTGCAAGGCGAGCGGAGAACAAAGGAAAACTTGTTTTTCTTTTTCTTCCGAGCCGCAGCCTATCTTGTGAACGCACTCGGAGTGTGTGGGGGTGGCTTGCCCGTGAAATCTGCAAGGCGTTTAGAAAATTCTACAAGCACTGCGGAATTTTCTAAACGCCTTGCAGATTTTCAAGGATGGGGCTTAAATATACATAATTGGTTTTCAGCCGCTTCGCGAGTGAGAGGGAAATGACCGTGTTCGAGGTTATAAAGCAGGTGGTTGGGTGCTCCTTTGTAGGGATCCTCCAGGTGCTGTCCGGTCAACGAGTAATGAGTGGCTTCCACCACAAGGCGACTGCGGTGGTTGCCGCACATACAGTGCACGATGGTAGGCACGTTGTGGAGAACGTTGTTGCGGAGCACGTCGACGGCAAGCAGGAGGTTGGTCCAACCGATGTCGTCGGTTTCTTCGCTGAGGGGAAAGTGGTGATAGGCGATGCCGCGTCGCTCGTATTCGGTGATTAAGGCCTCGGATGTGCGCTCGCTGACATTGATAATGGAGCGGACGTTGCCGAAAATCCAAGGATTATCAAGCTCGTGCAGGGTGGGGAACGGGCGTGCCTGTACGGGAGCGAAAGAGTAGCGTTTCATGGGTTTGGGGATGCGCGGATGCTTTTCTCCTGTGCTACAGTGTTTCTAACAATTGTTCGCCTCGTGTTTCGCAGGCTTCGTTCAGGTCCATGTAGCGCAACAGAGCCTTTTGTGCTGCCCGTTGCACGATACGGTCGGTGCTTCGCAGGTCGGCAGCCAGGTGGTCGAGCAGTTCCTGTTCATCGCGCTCGTTGGGCGTCATGCCTTTCATGAACAGGCGCGAGGCGAGTGTCCATCCGCAGAGTCGGTGCATGCTGCTGTCGGCGGCTATCCATTCGAACATCTTCTGCGAGGCGAAGGGTAGGCGCGCGAAGAGGTGCATCACCGTGCATTCGGCCTCCTCGGGGAAGCGCATCTGCTCTACCCAAAGTTCGGCCAGTGCTTCGTCAAAAGCCTCGGTGGGCATCAGCATGGCTGCCAGCAGACGGCATTCGCGGATGTCTTCCTTCCAGAGGGCGGCGGCGAGGTGGTAGGTGTGGGGCAGCTCTTCGGCCATTTCACGGAGACGAGGCAGTTCTACGCCAAAGTTTACTTTATACGCTAACCCTTTGTTGCGCATCGACGTGCTGGTGATGCCGTTCATCACGCCACGCAGGCGAAGCTTTACATTGCGCACTTGTTCTCTCAGCATTTCTTTTTCGTTGTTCTCCATTTGATGCGGATGATTGTTCGTTTATTGTCGGCAAAGTTAGGAAAACCCTGCAGGATGGGCAAGGGCTTGCGAGTGGTTTGGATGAGTAAAAGCCGGAACGCATAATACATTATATAATACGCGAGGCGGAGAACGCAGTAAAGCATTCTCCGCCTCTTTCATGTGGCGTGGACAGTGCTGTGCCGTGTTTTGATTGTGCGCTGTGCTGTCCGAAGATTTCTTCTTAGTTTACGTCGGGCAGGGTGTTGTAGTCGCGGCTGTAGCGAAGCATTTGTGCGTCGTAGGCTTCGGTGTAGCTGATTTGCACATCGGTGATGTTGCCGGCTGCGTCCTTTGTTACGGTATAAACGGGGTTGATGAAGCCCTTGTAGGGGGAGAGGTTGAGCTTTGCGTAGCGCGCGAGGATTTCTTGGTGAAGGGTGGCGTCAATCTGAACGCCGTAGTTTTCCACCAAACGGCGGGCTGCTTCGTAGTCGCCTTCGCTCTTGATGCGTTGCACTTCGGCCAGGAGCTTGCCGAAGAGGGTGCGCAGGGCTTCGTAGTTGTTGATGCGAACGTAGGTTTTGCCTTTGCGTTTCACGAGTTCCACGACGTTGTCTTTCTTTCCGTGCTCCAAGGCCCAGCGAGCGATGAGGGCGCGGTTGCGCATGTGGGCTTCTTCGATGGTGAAGCCGGGCTTGATGCGCACGAGCTGGGTCATGAGGCCGTTCATCATGTAGGTGTAGTATTGGCTCTTGTAGGCTTCGAGGTTGGGGGTGAGTCCGAGTACCACCATTTTGGGGTCGGCCATATAGTAGAGTCCGAAGAGGTCGGCACGGGTTTCCTCGATGGTGCTGCCATAGGCTTTGAGGGTGTCGGGGTCGGTGCCGGGGAGGAGCTTGCCCGAGCCGTGGCCGAGGCATTCGTGGAGGTCGGTGTGGAGGTCGTCGCAGGCTGCGCCATAGGTGGCAAGGAGGGTGCGTGTGGCATTGTCGATGACAAATTCGCGGTCCATGCCTGAGCCTTGTGAGGCCTTGGCGTAAGCTCCCGTGAGGTTGCTGATGGTTACGCTCTTCGAGCCGAAGTCGCGGCGCACCCAGTCGGAGTTGGGCAGGTTGATGCCGATGGCTGTGCTGGGATAGAGGTCGCCTCCGAGGATGGCGGCGGTGATGACTTTGGCTGATACGCCTTTGCACTCTTCCTTCTTGAAACGTGGGTCTACGGGTGAGTGGTCTTCAAACCACTGTGCGTTGGCTGAAAGGGTTTCTGCACGCTTTGTGGCGGCAACGTCCTTAAAGTTGACAAGGCTTTCCCATGAGGCTTTCATGCCGAGAGGGTCGCCGTAGCTCTCGGTGAAGCCATTCACAAAGTCGACGGGGCTTTCGGTGTCCTTCAGCCAATGGATGCAATAGTTGTCGAAGGTGCGCAGGTCGCCGGTGCGATAGTATTCCACCAGTCGGTCGATGACGGTTTGCTGCTCGGGGGTGCAGGCAAAGGGGCGTGCTTTTTCCAGATAGTAGACGATGCGCTCGATGGCTGTGCCGTAGAGGCCGCCCACACGCCACACGCGTTCGCTCAGGTTGCCAAACTCATCGCGCACCAGGCGGCTGTTCATGCCCATCATCACGGGACGAGGGTCGCCGGCGGGTTTGCGTTGGGCGTAGAAGGCTTCGGCTTCTTGCTGGGTGATGCCGGGGGCGTAGTAGTTGCAGGCTGAGGTGAGCAGCAGGTCTTCGCCGTCTTTTTGGTTCACACGCATGGGCATCACGGTGGGGTCGAAGATGACGGGAAACACTTCGTCGCAGAGTGCGTCCACTGTTTGGCCGGGAGCCAAAGGCAGCTTTTGGGCATCAACGCTCTTCAGCGCGGTGCGGAAGAAGTCGGCCGAGAATTCGGGGTCGAACTTTTCGCATCCGTAGTGGTGATGGATGCCGGCGGAGAACCACACGCGCTTCAGATAGGTGGTGAGGCCACGAAAATCAGCCGAGTTGCGATCGCCTTGATAGTCGGTGTAGACGGTTTCGAGCATGCGGCGGATGCGCAGGTTGTAGCGGCCGTTTTGGTCGAAAAGGATGTCGCGACCTTGCAGCGCGGCTTCAGAGAGGTAGTAGATGAATGTTTTTTCCTTGAGGGTGAGTTTGTCGAAATCCGTTACCTTGTAGCGGAGCATTTGGATGTCGGCAAACTGTTCGTCGGTGTACTTGAAGTTGTCCGTTTGTGCCGTGGCAGTGCCGACTCCCAATGTGGTAGCAGCAGTGAGCATCATGGTTGCAATGGAGATTTTCATAAATAATGGTTGATGTTTTTGTGATTTTTGGCAAAGGTAATCCTTTCTTGGGCTTCGTCAAAGAAAAGGGCTTCAAAACAGAAGCGGACACCCTTGGTGGGGAGTCCGCCTTGCGTATATATTATATATGTATGCTTATTCGGCTTCGGGAGTTTCTTCTTCCTCCACGAAATTTGTGTAGCCGCAATTCACAAGGATGTTGTACCATTGCAGGAGTTTTTTCATGTCGGCCTTGTAAACGCGGTCGCGATCGTAGTTGGGCAGCGCGGTGGCCATGAAATCGGCCAGTTCCTTCTCGGTGGCTTTGTTGTGGTGCAGGTTCACGGGAGCTCCACCCATGGCTTCGCTCAGGTTTTGGAACACTTGCATGAGGGGCACATCCTCCTCGTCGGTGTACATGGAAATGTCGCTCAGGCTCGTAACGCGGTCGCGTGCTCCCACGGGGAAGCGTTTCTTCTCGCTGTCGAGCGATTCCACAATGAGCATGTTGCGTCCTTGAGACACTAAACGGAAAAGGCCGGGCTTACCGGAAATGGATAAAATGGGGTCTTGCATGATTTTCGTTGTGATTAGTTTTAAAGAATTGCGAAGCGAAGATACGGAAAAGCGGACGAAGTACAAAGAAAGGCTGCAGTTTTTGCTTCATGCTGCCGAGCAGCCTCACATCTCGCAAGGACTGAATGGCTATCCTTGCATCAGGTTTTCGATTTGCGGCTTGAGGGGTGTCTGTCCGTCGTTGTTGATGATGTAATCGGCGCGACGACGCTTTTCGCGCTCGGGCATCTGCAATCGCAACCATCGCAAAGCCGTGGCGCGACTCACTTTGTCGCGCTCCATCACGCGACGGATGCGCACTTCTCGGGGAGCGGCGATGTGTACGGTGCGGGTGGTGAGCCGGTGAAAGCCGGATTCGAAAAGCAAAGCGCACTCCATGAAGACGTAACGGCTTTCTTGTTGCAACTCCCACTGCTTGAAGGCTTCGGCCACTTGCGGCCAAACCACTTGGTTCACCCGGTCGGCACTTTCCTTGCCACGACACAGAAATTCAGCCAAGCGGCTTTTTACCAATATGCCGCTTTCATCGTAAAGCCCTTTGCCCACAATGCGAGTGAGCATTTGCCGCACATTTTCGTTGGTGCGGATGATGTGCTTGGCTGCGGTGTCGCAACAAAACACGGGGTAGCCCATCTCTTTCAGCCGGGCGCACACATAACTTTTGCCGCTGCCGATGCCGCCGGTGATGCCGTAGCTGATTTTCTGGGAGGAGCTCATGGAAAGGCGTGAACTGTCGGTGTGATATTAGTTCTCGGTAGCGGTTTTCACCTCTTCGATGACAAATTCCACCTCTTCGGGTTCGATGCGTACGCGACCGGCTCCGTCAGGGGTAGATTTGAGGGCGAGGCGGCAGGTGTTGCCTTGCAAACCGATAAGCTCTTCGTAGTTTACCACCACCACAAAGTTGTCGGCCGTGATGTCGCGGTAACGATTCATGCTGACCTGAAACGTGATGTTTACCTTCGAGGGGAAAGTTCGCAGCACCTTTGTGGCAGGAAAATTTACGCCTTGCACCGGCACTTGCACGGTTTTTTCGACCATGCGGTCGGCAATCACGGTGAGTTCGGCATGCGAAGGAGAGAATTTGGCACCGCGCACGGATTGAATTTCAACGCGGCGGCGAAGTGTGTCGGTAACGTCGGAGAAATAGACAGGCTTCACGTAGGCTCCCGTGATGGTGTCGAGCAGACTTTTAGAAGCATAGACAATCACCGAGTCGGGAGAAAGAGTGATTTGAGAGAGATAGTAGCTCTTCTCAGGACGTATGCTGCCTTGCAATTTCACGGGTACACGCTTGTGCAACCCGTAGTTGTAATAATAGTCGATGGTGTCGGGGCGCGTTCCCACGATGTGCGAACCGGGCAGCAAGGCATCCGTTACGGGTTTCAGCAGCTCGGAGGTGAGCAACCGCACGTGTCCGGAAGGATTGGAGTGCTGCTGGTGGTCGAGCGTGAGGCCGGGCAGCAGTTTACCGTAGCGATAGGAGAGGAGGGCCACGCCTTTGTCGCGAATGCGGATGCTGATTTGTTTCGGCAGGTCGGAGGTGATGACCACGTTGCCCGGTATTCCTTTTGTCTCAAGAGGGACGATGAATTCTTCCTCATACACTTCGTTCAACGTCTGGAATGTCCAGAACATACCGGAAAGGAGGAGGAAAAAAATGAAAATCAGGAACTGCTTGTTCCAGATTTTGGAAAAGCAATTCCTGAATGTGCTTGGCATGTTGCTGAAAGCTTTCATGTGTTTGCGAGGTGTGAGCGGAGATGTGTGAGATGCAGTGGCGAGACACTTAAATCATATCTTCAACTCATCCGCATGTGTTTCTGTCAGCTGCTTCTTTATTTAGCTTTTTCCTGAGTGCGGGGCATGATGGCACTCTTTTCGAACACGATTTTTGTGCCGGTAGCCACTTCCAAGGTAACGGTGTTCTCGTTTTCGTCGATGCTGCGGATGGTGCCGCGGATGCCTCCGATGGTTACCACGTCCTGACCTGTCTGCAGCGAGTTGCGGAATTTCTGAATTTCTTTCTGTTTCTTGTTTTGCGGGCGTATCATGAAGAAATACATGATGGCGAACAGAGCAACCATCATGATAATCATGGAGGTCATATCGCCTTTGGGAGCCGCCTGCATGAGGATGAGATTTGTTTGCATTGTATGTTTATTTTAAGAGTTTGCCTTCAGATTTGAGTTGCTTCACGATGTTGTCCATCGTTCCGTTGATGTAGGATGCGCTTCGCGGTGTGCTATACACCTTCGCAATGTCGAGATATTCGTTGAAACTCACGCTGAGGGGTATCGACGGGAAGGTCATGATTTCGGTCAGGGCAATCTGCATGATGATGACATCCATGAAGGCCAATCGGCTGAAATCCCAGTTTTTTGTGCCTTGCTTGATGAGTTCGCGCACTTCGTCGGAGCGTGTCAGTGCCTCACGGAACAAGGAGATGGCATAGTTTCGGTCGTCTTCCGAAGTGTATTCCGGCAGGAGCGGTTGGCTCTCGTCGCTTTCGGGCGTGAAGCGTTTGATGGTCTTAAGCACGAAGGAGTCGATGATTTCCTTGTCGTCGTTCCAGTAAAGACTGCGCTCTTCAAGCACGGCGTCGAGATCCTCGTTGTTGCAAACCAGATACTTGTAGAGCTTGCGCACCAATTCGCGATCGGCCTCGAAGCTGAAATCTTCTTTCTCCAAGTATAGCTGGAAGATGTCGCTTTCGGTGAATGACTTATAGAGTTTGCGCACGAATGCGTCTTCTTCTTCCCAAAAGTCGCCTTGCTTTTCGCGATATTGCAACAGGGCGGTGTTGGCACGCAGTTGCAACAGGAATTGGTTGGAAGCCATCTTTTCGTCGGGGAATATGCCGGTGCTCTCTTGCTTGAGCCGTTTGTCGCGTTCGATGCGTGCTTCATTCTTTCTTTCCGCCATTTTCTGTAAGTCGACGAGCAAGCCCAACAAGTGGCAATAAAGGTCGTAGGCTTTGTCAAGGCTGAAGATGAGCTCTTTCTCCGCAACATCAAGTGTCTTGCCTTCGTTTTGATAGAAAGCATAGACCAGTTGCACGATTTTAAGTCTGATGAGTTCTCTGTTTATCATGAATGAGCGGATTTTTTCAGGGTTTGTAGTCGTGCAAAAGTACAAAAAAAGCCTCTCGCCGGCTATTTTATCACATCTTTTTTTGGAACTTAGGGAATTTGAGTGCAAATTTGCCTTATCGAATGAGCAAAACAGAGGATTGGGCGGAGCGTGAAGGCTTCTGGGGCATCTTTTTGCAGTTTCCGAAGTGCCGACCTCGTGTCTCTTGTTCGAGTGGGCGAAAAAGGCTTGTGCTTCTGCGAAAATCTGCAGTGCTTGTAGAATTTTCCGCAGTGCTTGCAGAAAAATCTGCAGTGCTTGTAAATTTTTGCTCGTTGTGCCTCGGTTTTTTCGGCAAAGTGTCAGCAACTTGCTCCGCGTGTGGCGGCAAACGAACGGCTGATGTGCGCATCGCCTGAAATGATATGATTTTTTCTAACCCTTATGATTGAAAAGATGCAAGAGAAGAAAGAAAAGGACATCCTGTTTTCAAAGATGGTGAAAGCCGGTAAGCGTGTCTATTATATAGATGTGAAGCGCGACCGCCGCGAAGAATATTATCTTTCCATCACAGAAAGTAAGCGTCTCAATGCCGGCAGCGAAACGGAAAAACCGGTTTTCGAAAAGCACAAGATATTTCTGTATCGCGAAGACCTGAACAAGTTTTTCCATGCTTTCCGTGAAGCAGCTGACCACGCTTTGCTGGCATCGGGCGATGAGCCTGTGGGCAGTCCGCTTCCCGCTCCCGAGGTTTTGCAAAGCGAAGAGCCTTCGGTCGAAGCCGGAAAAGTGGAAATCGACATCGAATTCTGAACGCGCATAAACATTTCGGCAGCTTGTGATTGCCGAACCAAAAGAAATGTGTACCTTTGCCGCCGATTTGACCCGACCGGGGCAGAGCGTGCCCCGTGTGTGATGGCGAATTAAGCAAACTTTACAAACACTTAATTTAGAGTAACACAAATTATGAAGCAGATTGCAATCAGCGGTTCACTGAGAACCGACCTTGGCAAAAAGGCTACAAAAGCTGCTCGCATGAACGACCTCGTTCCCTGCGTGCTTTACGGAGAAAAGAAAGGCGAAAACGGACTTCCCGAAGCCACTCACTTCCTCGTGGATGTGAAGCAAATCAACAAAGTGGTGTATTCTCCCGATATCTACTTGGTGAACATCACTATCGACGGTGCTGAGCACAAAGCTGTGGTTAAGGACCTCCAATTCCACGCTGTGAAGGACAATGTTCTGCACGTTGACTTCTATGAAGTGGTTGACGGCAAGCCCATCGTGATGGCTGTGCCCATCGCTCCCCAAGGTTTGGCCGAGGGTGTGCGTGCCGGTGGTAAGCTCATGAGCATGGTGCGTAAACTCAAGGTGAAAGCTACCTACGACCTCATTCCCGAGAAGCTCGTTATCGACGTTACTTCTCTCGGTCTCGGAAAGTCTATCAAGTGTGGCGAACTCTCTTTTGAAGGTCTCGAACTCGTAACTCCGAAGGAAGTTGTGGTATGCACAGTGAAGATGACTCGTGCCGCCAGAGGTGCCGCAGCCGCAGCCGCTAAGGGATAATCATTCTGAAATTTTTAGAGCGCAGTCAACCCATGTTGGCTGCGCCTTCTTAATTCTGAACAAACCGGATGAATTTTCTGATTGTCGGGTTGGGCAACATCGGGCACGAGTATGCCGCTACCCGCCACAACATAGGATTTAGAGTATTGGACGCCCTTGCACAGGCGTCCAATCTCGTATTTGAGGACAAGCGTTATGGCTTTATCACTACGCTGAAAGTGAAAAATCAAACTCTTTTTCTGTTGAAACCCTCCACATATATGAATCTCTCCGGCAATGCCGTGCGTTATTGGATGAACGAGAAGAAAATCCCCATCGAGAACTTGCTTGTCGTGGTGGACGATATCGCATTGCCGTTTGGGCAGTTGCGCATGAAACCGTCCGGCAGCGAGGGCGGCCACAATGGCTTGCGCCACATTACTTCGGTGTTGGGAACTCAACAATACGCTCGCCTGCGTTTCGGAGTGGGCAATGATTTTCCCAAAGGCCGCCAGGTTGATTATGTGTTGGGAGAATTTGAGGCTGAAGACCTTGAGAAAATGGACGAACGCCTTGAAGCCGCCGGCGAAATGGTGAAAAGTTTTGCGCTGGCAGGCATACAATTCACAATGAACCATTTCAATAAGAAATAAAACGACTCTCGCAACTTATGGCAACCTCTACCGAAGCTCGTCTTGACAAATGGCTGTGGGCAGCCCGCATTTTCAAAACACGTACATTGGCAGCTGATGCTTGCAAGAATGGACGTGTGGCCATCAACGGTGCACAGGCAAAACCTTCGCGTGCCGTGAAAGTTGGCGACAGCGTGTCCGTGCGAAAACCGCCTATTACCTACACCTTCAAGGTGTTGCAGGCCATCGAGAAGCGTGTGGGGGCGAAACTGTTGCCCGAGATTTTGGAAAACATCACGACTCCTGAGCAGTATGAAATTTTGGAGATGAGTCGCATCAGTGGCTTTGTGGATCGGGCACGAGGCACCGGCCGTCCTACCAAAAAAGACCGCCGCGCGTTGGACGACTTTGCCGAAACTCCCCTCTATATTCCTGATTTTGAATTTGACGAGGACGATGATTGAACTCGTCTTCCTGTAGTTTTACACATATTTCCCGATGCATGAAAAACCTTGACCCGATAGACGTTATCCGCAAATATTATCCGGAAGACAATGCCTTGCGTCGCCTTTTGCTTCATCACAGTCGGCAAGTGGCAGAGCGTGCTTTGCTTGTGGCAGAAAAGCATCCCGAACTCGGGTTGGATAAATCGCTGTTGCGCGCCGGAGCCATGCTTCATGATGTGGGAATTTTTCTGACCGATGCTCCCGGCATTCACTGTCATGGTACGGAACCCTATTTGCTGCATGGATATTTGGGAGCGCAATTGATGCGTGCCGAAGAGCTGGGAGCTATTGCGCACATTTGTGAGCGACACACCGGAACGGGGCTGACGATGGAACGTATTCGTGAGCGCGGACTTTCTCTTCCCGAGGGCATTTATGCGCCGGCAACGCTCGAAGAACAAGTGGTGTGCTACGCCGACAAGTTCTATAGCAAGAGTCATCCGGAACGCGAGCGTACCATTGAGCAAACAGCACAGAGTCTTCAGAAGTTTGGCGAGGAAGATGTGCAACGCTTTTTGGCTTGGGCGGAGCGTTTTGAATAATTCTTTTTCTGTTTTCGCAAAATCGGGAATGCAATTCCTGATTTTCATCTATGGCTTCGGGTGAAAAAAGCGTTAATTTGTAAATACCCGGTCGGCTTTCTCATATTTTATATGTACTTTTGCTTCGTTTTGTACGCCTTTGCCTGAGGTTAAAAAGCCTTCAGCAACGATGTCGCAATAATGAAGAATTTACCGGATTTGAGAACCGTTGTCATATCCTTGTTTTCGTTGCTTGTGGTTTTGAGCTTCGCAGCCGGCCATAAGCGTTTGGTGTGTCTGTCCGAAATGGGTGCAGACACGGCCTCAGTGCGCGACAGTGTGGATGCGGATTCGGTGCTGCCTGTGGAGCATTCGCAAACGGCTATGCCCGATACGGTTTTCAGTTTTCGGCCTGCCGGAACTTATGTGGTGCGCGATAGTGTGTCTGTAGGGGATACACAAATTCCCGAAGGCGTGGGCGACAGTTTGCCACAGGTTACAGATACGCTTTCAGTTGATTCTGTGAAAAAGCGCTCAAGTGGTCTGGATGCACCGGTCAATTATAAAGCAGCCGACTCCCTTGTCTATGATGCCGAAACAGGTTTGGCTATTCTCTACGGCCAAGCTCAGGTGGGTTATCAGGATATGCAGCTGGATGCCGCCCAAATCACGATGAACATGGACAGTAGTTTGGTGCATGCGCAAGGCCGCCGCGACAGCACAGGAACCATGGAGGGAAATCCGATTTACAAGCAGGGTTCTGAGGACTATGAGAGCGAAAAGATGAGCTTCAACTTCAAAACCAAGAAAGGCTTCATCTCGAATGTATCGACACAGCAGGGCAATGGTTATTTGGTCAGCCAAAACTCAAAACGCGCGGCCGATGGTACGTTGTATTTGGAAAAAGCTACCTATACCACTTGTGATGCCGAGCATCCCCACTTCTATTTTAAACTCTCGCGAGGCAAAGCTCGCCCTGGCAAGGATATTGTTTTTGGACCTACGCAACTTTATGTGGCCGATGTTCCCACACCGATAGCACTCCCCTACGGATATTTCCCTTTTAACAAGAAGTATTCGAGCGGCTTCATCATGCCTACCATTGGTGATGAAACCACACGCGGTTTCTATCTGCGAGATGGCGGATACTATTTCGCGCTTTCCGACTACATGGACCTGAAATTGCTCGGCGAGATTTACACCAAGGGCTCTTGGGGGCTGAGCGGTGAAATGAACTATCGGAAACGCTATCATTATAACGGAAATTTCTATATCAGCTATATCAATACGGTTGAGGGCGAGAAAAATATGCCCGACTATTCCGTAACAAAGAGCCTTAAGGTGCAGTGGACACACACCAAGGACTCGAAATCCTCGCCCAATACGTCGTTTTCTGCCCGTGTGAATTTTGCATCGGAAAACTATGAGCGCAAAAATGTGCAAAGCCTTTACAATCCTTTGGCCTATACGCAGAGCACACGCGCCAGCAGTGTAAGCATGTCGCACACCTTCCCGAGCATTGGTCTGACGCTTTCCGGCTCGTTCAACGTTACGCAGAACATGCGCGATTCCTCTTTGGCTGTTACGCTGCCCGATTTGAGCATTTCCTTGAACCGTTTGTATCCATTCCGTCGCAAACGGATGGCGGGCAAAGAGCGTTGGTATGAAAAGATATCGCTTTCGTACACCGGCCAGCTCAGCAACAGCATCACCACAAAGGAAGACCGGCTTTTCAAGTCGAATCTGATTAAAGATTGGCGCAACGGAATGCAGCACCGCATCCCCATAGACGCTACGTTCCAGCTTTTCAAATACATCAATGTGTCGCCCAATTTTTCTTTCCGCGACATTATGTACACCAACCGCATTATGCGTTCGTGGGACACGGACAAACAGGAAGAGGTGCGCGACACCACTTACGGCTTCTACAACTTGTATGATTGGAGCGTGGGTGTGTCGGCCAATACGACGCTTTATGGTTTCTACAAACCCTGGAAGAAACTTTTCGGAAGCAAGATTATCGCTGTTCGACACGTCTTCAAACCGAACATAAGCTTTTCGTACGCTCCCGACTTTACGACCGAAAGACACGGATACATTGACAGCTACGTGCGGACGGAGGCTGACGGAACGGTGAGCACGGTTACTTATTCGCCTTACCAGCACGGCATTTTCAGTTATCCCTCCGGCTCAAAGCAGGGGCTTGTCTCGATGTCGGTTTCCAACAACGTGGAGATGAAAGTGCGCAGCGATCGCGACTCCACGGGAGAGAGAAAAATCAGCCTGATTGACGAACTTTCCGGAACGCTTTCTTATAACATGGCCGCCAAGCAACGGCCGTGGAGCGACCTGAATATGCGTGTTCGCCTCAAGCTGACAAAAAACTACACGTTCTCGCTGGCAGCACTCTTCGCAACTTACGCTTACGCCTTCAATGACAGAGGGCAGGTGGTGCTGAGCGACCGAACGGAGTGGAGCTACGGACGTTTCGGACGTTTTCAGGGAATGGCGCAGAACATATCCTACACATTCAACAACCAAAGTTGGCAAAAGCTGTGCAATCTTTTCAGCGGCAAACGTGGCAGAGAGAATACCGAAAACGGAGATGCATACGCTGACAATGCCGAAGTTGATGCCGATGAGGCAAACTTAGACCCCGACATCAAGGCTTCGCAACGCCAGAAGAAGCAGAAAGTGAAGGCCAAAGTAGATGCAGACGGCTACATGGCATTCTCCATTCCCTGGTCGCTGTCGCTCTCTTATGGCATCTCCATGTTTGAAGACCGCAGCAAGGACATCAATGTTCGCCGAATGCGTTACCCCTATTCGTTCAGCCAGTCGCTGAATGCCTCAGGCTTCATCCGCATTGCCGATGGCTGGAACATCAATTTCACCTCGGGTTATGACTTTGAGATGAAGCGCATCTCGATGACCACGGCCTCGTTGTCGCGCGACTTGCATTGCTTCGAGATGTCGTGCTCAGTGGTGTTGCGTCCCTACACGTCTTTCAACTTTTCCTTCCGAGCCCGTTCCGGCGAATTGGCCGATGTTCTGAAATGGGATAAGCGCAGTTCCTACAGCACCAACATCGATTGGTATTGATGGAATCGGCTTTGACAGAAATGCAAATCCCCAAACAATAAAGATAGAATATGAAAAAAGTTTTTCCTCTCCTCATTTCGGTGATGGTTCTGTGCTTTGCCGCTTGCACGGAAAGTTCCTATGAGTATCACCAGACTTATTTCTACCCGCAGCAACCCGGCGGAAAAATGATGTATGCGGACCAGACGCTCGACACCACGCGTGTCATTTCTTAC
Source organism: Bacteroidaceae bacterium (assembly GCA_017547385.1). Taxonomy (GTDB): domain Bacteria; phylum Bacteroidota; class Bacteroidia; order Bacteroidales; family Bacteroidaceae; genus Alloprevotella. The sequence continues at coordinate 191,087 of JAFYPU010000010.1, read as the reverse complement.
GACTCGTGGACGGCGCAGACCACTGCCGATTGGCTTTCGCTCACTCCCGCAGAGCAGCACATCCCTGCCGGTTATGGCATGAACACATTGGTGAAACTCACTTGTGCTCCCAACACCACGGGCCAGACGCGCCATGCCGCCATCCTGCTCAAGTCTTTCGGTTCTTTGGCCATGGATGTTTATCAAACAGCATGGCTGAACATCATTTGGCCCTCGCCGGTTTATATCAACAAGCCCGAGGCTGTGGGCGATGCAAGCACCGGAACCATCATGGACAAGCAGGTGAGTTTTATGACAACACTTTCAGCTGATACCACTTCAATGAAAGTGAAATTCCGTGTCTATGCCGATGGTGCCACCCTTCAGAGCGATGCAGCTTGGTTGGTGCAGAAAGATACGGTGTATGCTGCCGGCACGCACGAAGCCCTGTTGAGTGTTGAACCCAATGCTTTTGCAGTGTCGCGCACTGCCACGCTGACGCTCTCATCGAATGGCGTGAGCACACCCATCAAGGTTACGCAGAAGGAAAAGCAAAAGCAATAATCCCTCATAGCATAAGCGACCGCCGACAAGCATCTTTGTCGGCGGTCGCTTTGTATGTGTAAGTGCCGGAGCAGTTTCGGTGAAACGATGTTCGGTTTTGATGAAAACGCCATGCCGTTTCCCGAAAAGTGGCAGGCCTTGCCACTTTTGTGGCAGTGCTCTCCACTTTTGTGGCAAGGCCTGCCACTTTTTCTGAAACCCGTGCGGAAAACCTTAGATAAGGGGTATGCCAATCTCTGCGCAGTCGTGTCGCATTTGCTCGGGCCAGATGCTGGCCTGAATCTCACCGATGTGCGCTTTCTTCAGGTAGAGCATGCACAGGCGCGACTGTCCGATGCCGCCTCCCACACTCAGCGGAAGCGAACCTTCGAGCAGGCGTTTGTGGAAGTATAGCTCGCAACGCTCCTCCTTGCCGCTGTCGCGCAGTTGTCGCAGCAGTGCTTCTTTGTCCACACGGATGCCCATTGACGAAAGCTCAAAGGCACGTCCCAACACCTCGTTCCACACCAGCAAGTCGCCGTTGAGTCCCGGCAGTCCGTTGTCGGCAGGGGTGGAATAGTCGTCATAGTCCGGTGCACGCAGGTCGTGCGGTTCGCCATGGCTCAGTGGGCAGCCGATGCCGATGATGAACACGGCGCCATGCTCTCGCGTGATGGCATCTTCGCGCTCTTTGGGCGAAAGGTTGGGGTAACGTTGCAGCAGTTCCTCTGCATGAATGAAGGTGATGCTTTCGGGGAGCGAGGGAGTGAGTTGCGGAAAACGTTCGCATACCAGAAACTCCGTGCGAAGCATGGCCGAATAGATGCAACGCACCATGCGTTTCAGAAAGTCGATGTTGCGATCTTCCGGACGTATGGCCCGTTCCCAGTCCCACTGGTCCACGTAGAGCGAGTGCAGATTGCCCAACTCCTCATCGGCACGGATGGCATTCATGTCGGTATAGATGCCATAGCCGGGCTGCACATCGTAATCGGCCAATGTGAGGCGTTTCCATTTGGCCAGCGAGTGAACCACCTCGGCATGGGCGTCTCCCAAATCTTTGATGGGAAACGAAACGGGGCGTTCCTTACCGCTGAGGTCATCATTGATTCCCAAGCCACGCAACACGAACAGCGGCCCTGTTACGCGGCGCAATCGCAATCCTGTGGCAAGGTTGTCTTGAAAAAACTCCTTGATTTCTTTAATGCCCTGCTCGGTCTCATTCATGTTCAACAAGGGGCGATAATTCTTCGGGCGTATCAGATAGCTCATAATTTCATTTTGATAAATCAGCGGCAAATGTAGAGATAAAAATGTAAGTAAAAAATCTTTTTCAGTGATATTTTGAAAACTTTTCTTGCAGATATGGTGATTTTTGATGCAATGGGATGTGTTCCGCTTTTGGTTCAAAAAGGTTCTTTTGCCCTCTGCAAGTTCGTATATTGTTAAAAAGTTTCTTGTTATAGCGGCTGAAACGTTTACAAAGGTTAACTTTGCAGCCGCTAAAGCTCAGACGCAGAGCTGCAAAGATGAATTGTTTTTTCAAAAATACTTTACACTTAACAATGAACATGCTGCAAAAAATCATAGTGCTTCTGTTTGCACTCTCAACGGCCTGTGTGGCTTTTGCACAGCGCGAGAAAAACAACTGGATTTACCTCTCGAAACCGGAATTGCGGCTTTATGTCGTAACCCCCGATGACAGTGTGCTCTACACTTGTCGCATCGCATGCGGCGCGGTGAAGGGACACAAGCAGGCCAAGGGTGATTTTCGCACACCCGAGGGACGCTTTTTTATCAGTGGCATTTATGATGCCACCAACTGGGTGCACAAAACCCGCGACGGCCGCATGGTGAAAGGATGTTACGGTCCGCTGTTTTTCAGCGTGAACACCTATCCTTGGTCAGGCATCGGCATTCATGGCACCAACCAACCCAACAGCATCGGGACGCGTGCCAGCGAAGGCTGCATCCGTGTGCACAGCGACAACGTGGTGGTGCTGCGTAAATATGTCTTTGAGAAAATGCGCGTGGTGGTGTCGGCCGAAAATGCCAAGACCCCGGCATTCAAGCGGTAAGCACAACAGAGAATTTAAAGAAGAAAGCTCGGAAACCGGTGAAGGTTCCGAGCTTTCTTTTTTGTGCTTGAAAAGGTGGCTGCAAGGCTTTACAGCGGATGCTCCTGCAGGATGGGGTCGTCGTATTGCTGTTGCAGCTTTTTCAGTTCCTTTTTCAGTTGCTTGATGATGCGTTCGGTGCCGGGTTGGCCGTAGATGTTGTTCAACTCGTGCGGGTCTGATTGCAGGTCATAGAGCTCCCAGGCATCGATGTCGCGATAGAAGTGGATGAGCTTGTATCTGTCGGTTCGCACTCCGAAGTGGCGTTTCACCATGTGCTCTGCCGGATATTCGTAGAAGTGGTAATAAATGGACTTGCGCCAGTTGCGCGGATGCTCTCCGCGGAGCAACGGCAGGAGTGAGCGTCCCTGAATGTCCGCCGGCACTTCCGCTCCTGCCAACTCCAAGAAGGTGGGAGCGTAGTCGATGTTCTGAACCATCTCGTTGATTTCTCCGCGAGCGGCAAAGCCTTTTGGCAAATGCATCACCAAGGGGGTGGAAAGCGACTCCTCATACATGTATCGCTTGTCGAACCATCCGTGTTCGCCCATGTAGAAGCCTTGGTCGGAAGTGTAGACCACAAGCGTGTTCTCCAAGAGCCCTTTTTCGCGGAGATAGTCCAGCACGCGGCCAACGTTGTCGTCAAGACTTTTCAGCACTTTTGCATAGTCGCGCATATAGCGTTGGAATTTGAATTCGGCCAAGGCTTTTCCCTGCAAGCCTCGAGAGCGAAAATCAATGGCGAGCGAATCGTAGAAGTGGTCGTAGCGAGCACGCTCCTCGCTGTTCATGCGGCCGATCATGGCCAGATAATTCGGGCGGAGGCGTGTCGGAACGTCGGGGTGATACATCTTGATGTCGTAAGCCATGTCCATGTCTTCGGCAATGCTCATCTCCTGCGTGGGAGCGGCATGGCGGGTGGCGTAGTCGTCATAGAATGTTTCGGGAATGGGGAATGTGGTGTCCTCGTATTCGTGCAGATATTTCAACTCGGGCAACCAGTTGCGATGGCATGCTTTGTGATGAATGAACAAGGCGAAAGGACGTTCCTTGTCGCGTTGGTGCTCCATCCAGTCGATGCTCTTGTCTGTGATGATGTTGGTGAGATATCCCTCCTCGCGCACTGTCTGTTTGTTCATGGTGATGAAGGAAGGATTGTAGTAGTCGCCTTGTCCGGGCACGATGTTCCAAAAGTCGAAACCTGTGGGGTCGCTCACCAAGTGCCACTTGCCGATGATGGCCGTTTGGTACCCAGCTTTTTGGAGCAGCTTGGGCATGGTTTGTTGTGAACCGTCGAAGATGCCGTGCTCGTTGTTGGTAAATCCGTTCTTGTGGCTGTGTTTTCCGGTCAGCATGCAGGCGCGGCTGGGGCCGGAGAGCGAGTTGGCAACATAGCTGCGTGTGAACTTCACTCCGTCGTTGGCAATTCTGTCAAGGTTGGGGGTGTTGACATAACGCCCGTCATAACACGACATCATCTGTGCCGTGTGGTCGTCCGTCATGATGTAAACGATGTTGTAGCGTTGCTGCGCTGCCAGCGTGGCCGGCAGCAAACACAGTGTGCCGGCGGCAATACGGGTGTATGGGTTGATGCTTTTTTTCATATTGAGATAAAAGAATGCGACAATGCGTGGTCTGTTCTCAAAGGGCAGAACCGCATTGTCGCATTATGGATGGAAAATTCAGATTACTTCTGTGTCATGGAGTAGACCACATCCATGATTTGCTTACCCAGTGCGTCGGCTTCCTCCATGCTGTGTGCTTCGGAGTAAACACGGATGATGGGCTCGGTGTTGCTCTTGCGGAGATGCACCCACTTGTCGGCGAAATCAATCTTCACACCGTCGATGTCGGTTACTTGCTCGTGCTTGTAGAGCTCCTTCACTTTCTGAAGAATGGCGAAGATGTCTGTGGTCGGGTCGAGGTCGATGCGGTTCTTCGCAATGTAGTATTTGGGCAGGCTGTCGCGCAATTCGCTGGCCTTCATACCGGTCTTTGCGAGGTAAGTGAGCAGGAGGGCGATACCTACGAGTGCATCGCGGCCGCTGTGGGCTGCGGGATAGATAACACCGCCATTGCCTTCACCACCAATCACGGCACCGGTTTCTTTCATCTTGGTTACTACGTTCACTTCGCCCACTGCGGCAGGAGTGTAGTTGCAACCATATTTCTCTGTAACGTCGCGCAGACCGCGAGTGGACGAGAGGTTTGAAACGGTGTTGCCCGGTGTGTGCTGGAGAATGTAGTCGGCTACGGCCACGAGTGTGTTCTCTTCGCCAAACATGCTGCCGTCTTCGCAGACGAGAGCCAAACGGTCAACGTCGGGGTCAACCACGAAGCCGATGTCGTGGCGTCCCTTGCGCAGCAGGTTGCGAATTTCGCTGAGGTGTTCTTTGAGGGGTTCGGGGTTGTGTGCGAAGTCTCCGGTGGCGTCGGCATTGAGTCCGGTAACGGAGGTAACACCGAGTTGTCCGAGCAACTTGGGAAGGATGATGCCACCCACAGAGTTCACGGCATCGAAAGCTACGTTGAAGTGAGCGCGGCGTATGGCTTCCACGTCAACAAGCTCGAGGGCTTTCACCATTTCGATGTGTCTCTGGTCGTATGAGTTGTTTTGTGTGTAGTGACCGAGGCTGTCTACGTCGGCAAATTCAAAGTTGCAGTTGTTAGCAAGGCGCACCACTTCTGAAGCCTCTGCAGGCGGAAGGAATTCACCCTTTTCGTTGAGGAACTTCAGGGCGTTCCACTGACGGGGGTTGTGGCTGGCAGTGATGATGATACCACCGCAGGCTTTTTCCAATGTTACGGCCAATTCTGTGGTGGGCGTTGAAGCCAATCCGATGTTGACCACATCGAATCCCATTCCCATGAGTGTGCCGCAAACCACGTGTGTAACCATTTCGCCTGAGATGCGGGCATCACGGCCTACGATGATTTTACGACGATAGGTGCGGTTTACAACTTTCTCACGCAGACTGGCGTAAGCTGATACGGATTTGGCGATGTCAACAGGGTTGAGCGTGTCGCCCGGCTTGCCTCCGATGGTTCCACGGAAACCGGAGATGGATTTGATGAGTGTCATAGTACTATTTTTAGAGTTCAAATTTGATGCACAAATATACGAAGTATGAGTGAGACGCAAGGATTTGAAGACTTTTTTTTGCGCAAAAAAAGCATTTTCGTGCCGTGAATGAGGGTTGCAGCTTGTTTTGGCGGCTTCTGCTTGCTCTGAACGTGGTGTGAGAGGGGAATACGTTTAATTCTCAACCTGATGCTTGCCTTGCTGATGCACTGACTGAAAAACGGCTCTGCAGCGTTCAAAAATTTGCAGTGCTTGCAGAATTTTCTACAAGCACTGCAGAAAATTCTGCAAGGCGTTTAGATTTTTCCGAAAACCTATGCTTGTCTGTATGCATTGGATGGATGAATTTTTCTTCTTCATTCCAACGCCATGTGTCCCAACAAAAAAGCCCCGACGCTTGGGCATCGGGGCTGTGTGCGAGGGTGGGGAATGCTTACTTGTAGTTCACTCCTTTGATAGCGGCATCGTCAACCACGGTCTTCGTGATTTCTTCTGCCGACAAGGGTACGGCATTTTTGGTGAGTTCGGGCACGTTGTAGCTCTTCAGGAGCAACAGGTTTTGCTCGGGGTCTTGCTGCGGCAGCATGAAGGCTTTGTGGTCGCGGCCTTGGGCATCGAAATAGGCGATGTAGGGCCGTGTGTATGAACCGTCGTCGCGGCGTGATGAGAACACCATCCAACGGCCGTTGCTGCTCCATGTGTGATAACTGTCTTGCACCGGACTGTTGGCGTTCTTCAGGGCACGGAGTTCGCCGGTGTGCAGGTCTTTCACGTAAAGGTCGGCTGAGTTGTGCCAAATGTGGAACTGGCCGAAAGCTCCGAGCGTAACGAGCAGATAACGCCCGTCGGGGCTGATGCGAGGCACTGAGGCACTCATGCCGAGGCTGTCGCAGTTGATTTCCATGCGAGGGTCGGAGAAACGGTGTGTCTCCGGATCGAAGGCAAGGCTCATCACGTTGTAGTGCAGGCTGTCATAGTGGTGCATGGTGCGGTTGATGCGGTCGTCGGTCTCAAGGCCAACCATTTGCGGCACTTGTGCCACGCAGTAGTAGAGGCGCAGACCGTCGGGCGACCAGCAGGGAAAAGTTTCAAAGGCATCCTCGGTTTTCAGAATGTTGCTGAGGGTATTGCTGTCGGCGTCATAAAAAACGAGGTCGCTTCCGTAGTCGATTACCTCAATCTTCTGCTTATCGCGCAGGTGGAAGGCTTGTCCTGTCTGATTGGAGGAGAAAGCCACAAAGTTGTAGCGCGGATGCCAGGAGGGGTAAACGGTGGATGAAAGAATGGAGTCGCTTTTCATGTTGAACTTCTGTGCCTTTCCGTTTTGTATCACCACGGTGCCGCCGTGCTTGGCGCGAACGTGGAAAAGCATGCGGTCTGTGTTGTAGTTCTGGTAGTTGTGGCAGTTGGCACAGTGGTTTTCTTCGGCATCGAAGTCGCGATTGTTCTCATAGATGGTCTGCACGTCAAAGTTGGTCATGTTGCGCTGGTAGAGGCCCAGCTGGCGATAAATCTCGTATCCGGGTTCGATGAGGCGGTATGACAAATAAGGGTCGATGGGTTCGGTGGCCACACGAAGGCTGTATGTGGGATAAGCCACCCAACCTTCGTCCGTCTGAGCATAAAGCGAAACTTTCAGCTCGCGGCCTTTGTTTGTTTCGAGCAGTTTGCGCCATTCCAGGGTGTCGAACATGAGTTTTCCGTCTTCAGCGGCAGCTGCCAAAATTTCCGTTCCGTCGGCTCCGCGAATAGCTCCCACAAACGCGTTCCCCTTTTCGCGCACCATGATGTTGAGCGGCGCGATGTTGGGTGGCAGGGTGATGTCGCGATAGTCGGGGAAGATGTTGGCCTGATGGCCGATGGGTTTTGCGTCAGTGGGCACAGCGGCTTCGGGACGGCAGGCCGTGAGAAGCAGCAGGGCAGACAGAATGAGGAGAAAGCTGTGTTTCATTATCTGAGATGTGTGAAAATGCTTCATAATGTGATTTGAAAATTCAGAACAAGTGTTGAGGCTTTTTTGAGCGGCGGGTTTAGTTCACACCACCCGCATTGCCGGCTTTGCGCACTTGGTTGGGATTGTTGTTCTCGCAGTAGTAATAATAATAGTATGTGCCCAGCCAGCGCTCTTTCAGCTCGCGGCGCAGTGCCTCCTTGTCTTTGACATACGGGGCTGCGTCGCGGATAAATGCTTTTGCCTCGTTCTGGATGAAAGAAGTTACTTCCGGATATTGCTTCAGCACTTCGGGTTGTTTCAAACCGGCAATGGCGATGGCTTGCAGGCAGCAATAGGGCAACTGCTGCTTGGAGCGAAGCATGGGCAAGCGCATCAGGAATTGCTGCATGTCTTTTGAATAAAGGCAGGCTGCAATGGAGGTTACGAGCGTGGCATTTGACCCCTCGCGCACTCCCATGTTGTATCCTAGGAAAGTGGGTTGGCGATAATTCTGAGCGAATTTGTCTTCGCGCGGTGCAAAGGCCAAAACGCGTGCCAGCATTGGGTCGGCTTCCAGGAGCTTTCTGTCGTTGAGCATCGGGCGATAGCGTTCCACGAATTCGCTTTCGAAAGGCGTGTTCTCAATGATGTGGAAATACTTCTCGGTCAGCGCCTTTTCGCCATTGAGCAATGAGCAGAGCGCAAGGCGTTTCAGCCAGCGCAGAGAGGGGCCGTGAAGCGTCATCTGCTCCATGGTGGTTTGCTGAGAGATGTTGGGCAAACCGGCATAGAAGTTGGCTTCGGGCAGATAGTTTCCGCCTTCGTCAATGGAGTTGATGGAATCGTGGGCAAAGGTGGGGAAATCAAACGGAAGCTCGAACAAACGTTCCATCAGCATGTTTTGTTGCACCAGGGCGCAGGCATAGAATGCTGCAACGCTTCTGGACGGACGCTTGGCCTCCAGCGCAGTTTCGATCATGCTGTCCCAGTCTTGTTCGGCCTCTGCCAATTGCATCCGGCAGATCACGCGCTCGTTGTCATTCCATGTGCAGGCTGCTGCATGCAGTGCCACGAACAGCACAACGGGGATGAGCACACCCGGGAGCGGACGGCATTCTTTGACGGTGGTTGCCGGCTTTCTGAAAAAGCGCACCAATGCTGATATGCCCAAGAGCAAGAGGGCTGCCAGCAGTGTGCCGAGGGGCAAGGTGAACGTAATGCCCGGTTCGTGCCGGTAGTAGATAAACAGGCCGAGGCTGAGCAAATAAGCCAGCACGGCAGAGGGAACCACAAAGCCTGCGCCTTTCCAGCCCCCGGGCAGCCGAAGGGCTGTGCTCACGGCCCAAGCTGTGGCAGTGAGGATGGAAGCCAGCACCAGCGAACCCAGGATTTGGCTCTTGTAGGTAAGCAGCAACAAACGGCCCACCCAATAAGCGTAACCGCAGTCGCGCTGCAACAAGAATTGCATCTGCTCGCTGCTGAATGTGGCGAAACTGTTTTGCTCGGCGGCCGAAAAAACGTCGCCATAGGTCCAGAAACAGAACAACCACATCGACAGAAAGCCAACGATGTAAGTGAGGCGTGTTACGCGCTTGCCGGACATCAGCGGGTTAAGGCTTCGTTTTTTGTCGGTGGATGTGGAATTTGTTGCCTTGTGAGTGGGTTTGCGAAAATCTGAGTTTGATTTTTGCGTTCCTCGTTGCGGATTTTTTGGGGTGTATTTACTCATTTTCGATGATTGATGGTCGGCAGTGTGAATGCCGACCGAGTTTTTGCGTGCCAAATTTAGGGAAAAAAGCTGTGTTTCTGTGCTCTCCGGCATAAAAACTTTGAAACTCCGCTGTGCTTACAGAGCAAAGAAAACGCCACCTGCGGATTTTTGTCTGCAGGTGGCGTTGTTTTGTGAGCGGTGTAGCAGAATGGCTGCACCTTTCAGATTATTGCTTCACGAACTTGAAACGCTTGAAGTAGAGTTTCTGTTCCTTGCCGCTCTTGTTGCTGATGCGGATGGCCTGTGCCTTCATTCCGCCCAGCTCGTTGCCGGTGTGGATGGTGGTTTCGGTTTCGTTGTAGTGGAGCAAGGAAACTTCGCGCCAGTTTGTGCCGTCGAACACTTCGAGTTTGAAGAATTGGGCAGTGTTCGGAGCACCGAAATCGAAGTCCATTCCGGCGAGCGTAACGGGACGCTCGGATTTGATGGTAAACTGTCCGTCAACGGGCCATGTGATGACCTCGAGCGCAGGTGTTACGTTGACATCGCTGCCTTGGGCCTTGACGGGCAGCAACTTAATTTGCGCAACGTTGCTCTCGAGGGTGAAAGGCTGGAACTCGGCCACGGGGTCGTAAGAAGTGCCGTTCTCCGTGTTATATTGGTTCACAGCGTTGGCAAACAGCTTGTTGAGTGTGGGGAGAAGCAGACCTGTACCCACTTTGATGCCGGGCTGAAGCGCGTGGCGCACGTTGCTGTTTTCCAGCTCATACATCTGCTCCTGCAGACTGCGGGCGTTGCTGTAGAGGCGTTGGAAGTGGCCCTTGGCCTTGCCCTTTTCGAGCACTGCCATCATGCACACGGATTCGCCATACTCGGCCAATTGCTTGCCCTGCAGCAACCAGGGGTAGAGCTCGCGGCGCAGTGCGGGATTTTTCTTGTCGGTGAGCAGACTGTTGCAAGCCATGCGCAGCGCGCTGCAAGCACGTCTCAGCTTCATGATGGCACGCTTGTCGCCCTTGATGGCCTGTTCGGCAGCACCGCGCAGTTCGCGGCTTTCGTCGCGGCGGAACCCATGCCCGTTGGGTCCGAGGTCTTCATTGAAAGTGGCAAAAGTGCGGAGTGCGTCTTGCATCTCGGGGCTGTCGGGATACATGGCACGGATGGCGCGTTCCCATGAAGTGGCTTGGTCGTAGTTCTTCATGTTCCATGTATAGTCTGCGATGCTGTAGAGCGAGATTTTGGATGCTTCGGCATGCTCCATGGGATTGCTGACAAAACCCGAAAGCAGCGGCGCGATGTCGAGCCCGTTGCCGTAAGTGGGACCCAGCAGAATGTGGTCGCGCACGTAGTCGCTCACGGGGTAGTTCCACCAAATGTATCCTTTGCGCTCGATGCGCTGGTTAATCCATTCCATGCTCTCCTTGTCGATGCAGTGCACCACGCTGTTGCCCGTCCACATCACTTCGATGCCCTTGTTGAGATTGGCACCCAGGGTGAGCAGGTAGCTGTCGCCATTGCCACTCCATGCGCGGTTGTAGATGGTGGGGCAGAGCACCAGGGGCGCAACGTCGTGCTTCTTCTGCACAAAGTTGGCATCAACATAGTTGAGCAGTTCGGCCTGCTTGTCGGCCTTGGCTCCCTCGCCCCAAATGTCGTCAAAGAAGACGGCAAACGAGCGCACACCGAGTTCGTACATCTTCTCGAGCTTGGCCATCAGCGCATCGCGGTCCTCGTTTGTCCACTTGATGTCCACGCCCGGGTGAATGGCCCAGTAGAAGTTCACGCCGCGCATCTTGGCCCTCTCGAGGAGCACCTGCAAGCGTCGTGCCTCGGCCTCGGGATACTCCACGCGCCACTTGTCGCGGTGATAAGGGTCGTCCTTAGGTCCGTAGATATAGACGTTCATCTTGTACTTACCATAGAAGTCGAGCTGGCTCAGGCGAGCTTCCTGGCTCCACGGCGTTCCGTAGAAACCTTCCACAACGCCGCGGAACAGTACGTCGGGCCAGTCGGTAACGGTGCAAGTTTGCAATTTTCCTTCGGCCATTGATGCAAGCAGGGTCTGCACGCCATAATACAGGCCGCGCTCGTCGATACCTGCCACCACGATTTCTTTATCGGTGATGCTGAGATAGTAACCTTCGCTCTGGGCCGGGATGCGCTTGGCATACTTCTTCACGCATTTGTCTCCCTTCACACCGAGCGTGATGCGGTAGGCGGCTTTCTGATTGACCTCTATGCCGCTTTCGGCAAGGGCGGCCACGGCATAACTTCTTGCACGATTTTTATCGGTTACGACGTTCCAGGAAGTGGGCTGCTCCATCAGACTCTCGCCAATGGCTTCCACTTTTTGTGGAGTGGGATTTACCAGGCTGATTTGTGCCTGCATCTGCACAATGCCGGCTGTCAGAGCGAGGGCAAGTGCAAGGATGTTCTTTTTCATCATGAGAAAAATGTTTTAAGGTTTTTGTTAGTGATTTTCGGAGCGAATATAACGATATTTCACGAGATGCCAAAATGAACAGGGGGTGTTTTATATTCGGTAGGGGCGGGGAGAAAAATTGCATCTTTCGAATGTAAATGTTGCGTGGCGTTTTCTGTGTCTTTTGAAATCAAATATCAGGTTTTTGCTTTCGTTCTGTCATTTTGTGGCAGCGAGGCACATTTTGTTACTTGCGATATATTTTGTATCTTTAAACATAATAGGGAATGCTGTGGGCATTCCTTATTTTTTTGTCTTTTGAGTGGTCGGAACGCCTTGCAGGTGGGGTGTTTTTGCAGTGCTTGCAGAATTTCCTAGAAGCACTGCGCGATTTTTGCGCGGCGTTTTGTGTTTTTCTGTCTTTGTTGGAGAATGTTGGACAGCCTTTTGAGGGATTTCGGCATGCCATGTGGGAGTTTTAAGAAAGTTTAAGGAAGTGTCAAAATGTCAGTGGGGAGTGCCTTGGTGGTAAGATGAGAAAATCCGAAAGTTCTCTTATTTTTCACTTCGCCCAAGATAGGCTGCGGCTCGGCATGAAAAGAAAAAAGCAAGCTTTTTCTTTGTCCTGCACTCGCCTTGCACTATCTTTGCCACTCTGTATGCACGTGCATGCGAGTGCGCGATGCTTTATAACTATTGCGAATAAATAAACCTTAATCTTATTTTTATGAAAGAAAACCTCTTTTTATTTTTTTGCCGTCGGGCTTTGTTGCTGTTGTCGCTGCTTGTGCCGGCTCTATCAGTCTTTGCACAGGTTCAGCCGGAGTCGGGTGCGGTTTACCGCTTGGTGAATGTGGCTACCGGAAAAGCCATCTCGAACGGCGACAACCCGGAGAACAATGCAGCCATCGTGTTGTCAGATGTGTCTGAGGCTTCTGCCGGTCAGCAGTGGGCCTTGTGGCAAGTGCGTGTGGATGGTGGATGGTTGGTCTATAACCCTACATCGCGCGGCGGTATAGATATGGCCTTGCAGTTGGGTTCCGGACAGTTGTTGCAATGGACTGCCACGGCCTCCGACAACCAGTTGTTTGTGTTGGAGTCGGTGGACGACCTTGATGACACCTACCGCATGGTGTGTCAAGCCGAACCCGAATTGATGTTGGCAGCCTCGCCTTCCGGCGACTTGGTGCTGACAGCTGCGCCTGCGACGGCTGAGTCTGCTCATTTCCGTTTCGATGTTTTGGGTGAGACACATACCATCACATGGCCCGTGGAGGGCATGTTTTTCCGTGTGAAGAACCGTGCCAACGGCAAAGTCCTCTCCAACCGTGGAAGTGCAGAAAACGATGCGCTCATCTATACAGACAATAGCGTGGAAGGCAATGATGGTCAAGTGTGGTTGTTCAACAACGCCGGTGCTGCCGGATGTTTCCAACTTGTGAACGAAACCGCCGGAAAGGCCATCGACATGGTGTTGGGCAAGTCGTCGCCGTTGCTGCAATGGACTCCCAATCTCAAGAATAACAATAACCAAAAGATATACTTCACTGAGGTGGATACCGAAAGCGATTTCTATACGCTAGGAAGCAACAACGGATGGTACATCACGGTGCAAAATGGCGACATCATGCGCATGGCGGAGGATGCCACGGCCGAGGCGGCACACTTCAGCCTTGAGCCTGTGATGGGGCCCGAAGTGCAAATATGTCCGTGGCAGGACGAAACAATCTTCGGGATTAACAAAGAACCTGCACGCGCCGATTTCACTCCCTATGCTTCGACCGAGGCACTGCGTGCCGATGCTGCACGATATGATAAGCCCTGGCTCACGCCTCAGGGTGCCAACGTGATGAGCCTCAATGGGGTTTGGAAACTCAACTTCGTGAATTCGCCCGATGCACGTCCCGGAGAAAATAATTTCTATGGCGACTCTGTGAATGTGGAAGCATGGGACACAATCACTGTTCCCTCATGTCTTGAGATGAAGGGTTATGGCGACCCTTATTACATCAATGTGGAATACGCCTTTTCCGACTATCCTCCTTTCATCAACATGAAAAGCGGTCTCTACAACAACGTAGGTTCTTATCGTCGCAACTTCAATCTTCCCGAAGGTTGGGAAGAGATGCGCACATTCCTTCGCTTCGACGGTATCTACGGTGCTGCATTCGTTTGGCTTAACGGAAAATATGTGGGCTACACTGAAGGGTCGAACAACACGGCCGAATTTGATGTTACGCCCTATGTGCGTACCGGTGAAAACAATGTGAGCGTTCAGGTAATCCGTTTTAGTGATGGCTCCTACCTCGAAGGACAGGACATGTGGCACATGACGGGTATTCACCGCGATGTTAACCTCGTGGCAGTGCCTCGCACGTATGTCAGCGACCACTACATCACTGCATCCCTCGATGCCGATAAAAACTACAAGAGTGGTTCGATGAGCGTGGCCCTCACGCTGGATAACAGGGACGCACAAGCGGTTGAGAAAACGGTGCAAGTGAAATTGATTGCACCCGACGGAACAACGCTCGGCACGCAGACTCTGGAAGTGGGTTTCGCGGAAGGCGAAAAGAGAAAGCAAGGCACAGTGGTCTTTGAAAGCCTCAGTGATTTGCAACTCTGGAGTGCGGAATATCCGGTGCTCTACACTGTGGAAGTGGCACAGCTTTCTGGCGGATGCGAAGAGATGGTGTTTGCCACAAAATATGGTTTCCGAAATATCGAAATCAAGAACGGACTTGTTTACATCAACGGACAACGCATTTTCTTCAAGGGAACTAACTCCCAAGATACGCACCCCGTTCACGGTCGTGCCATCGACGTTCCCACAATGCTGAAGGACATCACCATGATGAAGCAGGCCAACATGAACATCTTGCGATGCAGCCATTACCCCAGACAGCCCAAGATGTACAGCATGCTGGATTACTATGGTCTCTATGTGATGGACGAAGCCGACCTCGAATGTCATCACAACTGGGAAAGCGCCGGCAGAGGCGGCATCACATGGCAGGCTTCTTGGCAACCCGCTTTCGTTGACCGCGTGCACCGCATGGTGGCTTCGCATCGCAATTACCCGTCCATCATCTTCTGGTCGCTGGGTAACGAAAGTTCAGGCGGAACCAACTTCAATGCTTGCTATGATGCGTGCTATGCCATCGACACTCGCCCCGTTCATTACGAAGGAGCGACACGTGAGGGTACAAGTCCCTCCGACATATATTCGGAAATGTATCCTTCGATGACAAATGCTCAAAGTCATGTCGAAAACTGGAAAGGTCAGCCTTACTTCATGTGCGAATATGCTCATGCAATGGGTAACGGCGTGGGCAATCTCAAAGAATACTGGGACATCATTGAAGGCGGCTCTTACGGTATCGGAGGTTGCATCTGGGACTGGGTGGATCAGTCGATTTATGATGCGGAAGACATCAAGAATGGCAACCTCCTGCTGCGCGGAAAAAACAACTACAAGAGCGGATACGACTACCCCGGACCTCACCAGGGCAACTTCGTGAACAACGGTTTGGTGACGGCGGACAGAAACTGGTCGCCCGAACTGGTGGAAGTGAAAAAGGTTTATCAATACGTAAAATTCGCCACCTACGCTTCCTCCACCAAGACCTTGAAGCTGACAAATGCTTATGCATTTACCGACCTCGCGGACTTCTATCTGAAGTATACCGTGCTCGAAAACGGGCATGAGGTGGTGAGCGGAACTATGCCTATTCCTGCAACTGCGCCCGGCGAGAGCGTGCAGCTGGTGATACCTTATGAATACGAGCCGACCAACGATGTGGAAGCGCATCTCAATGTGGAAATTTGCCTGAAGGAAGACAAAACTTGGGCAGACAAGGATTATACCATTGCATCGCATCAGTATACGCTGAAAACGCGTGTCGCTTCTTTGCCGACGCTTGAAAACAAGGGCGCAACGCTTGTGCTCGACGATACAAGCAATGCAGCATCTGTGAAAGTGGGCAACGACCGTCTGGACATGACTTTTGCCAAAAGCGGAAAGCTCGTTTCGTGGAAGTACGACGGAGTTGATATGATTAAGTCGGACTTTAATTATTACAACTTCCGTTGGATTGAAAACGACACTTACTCTGACACCTCGAGCGGCGAGGGCAGCAAGTCGATGACATACTCCCTGGCTCCTGACGGGCAGTCTGCCACTTTTGTGGTCAAGGCTGCAGGTTCGAAATGCCCTTATCAAATCACTTACACCGTATATGCTTCCGGCGTGGTGGATATGGATGTGAAGTTCTCTCCCGCAGCGAGCGATTTGCGTCGCATTGGCTTGGGAGTACGCTTCCCGGGTGAATTTGAAAACGTGGACTACTACGCTCTCGGTCCTTGGGAAAATTATGTAGACCGCAAGACGGGTTCTTACTATGGCCGTTACACCACCACCGTGTCTGACATGTTCGAACCCTATCCGCATCCGCAGAGCCATGGCAACCGCGAGGGATTGCGTGAACTCACGATGACCGACCCCGCCACGGGCAATGCCATCAACATCCTTACCAAGGGAACAGTGGCTTTCTCGCTTTCGCATTTCGATGATAAGAGTTATGCAACTTCGGTGTTGCATCCCGGTGATTTGAACCCGAACGATGACATCTATGCCCACTTTGACTATATGCAGCGAGGCCTCGGAAATGGTAGCTGCGGCCAAGGCACAGGAACGCTCTCCAAGTATTGCTGCCCCTCAAGCGGCACGCAAACTTACAGCCTCCGCATCTCGCCGGCCGGTAGCTTCGTTACAGGCATTTCTGCTCCCATCGCCGGAGTCAAGGGATGTGTTATCCGATATGATGCCGAGGCCGATGCCGTGGTTTGCGAAGGCATGTTGCCCGTTGGAGCTACGATGGAAGTCTACAACATCGGCGGTGTGAAGTTGGGCGCAGCCGAGGTGAAGAGTGAAGGTGCTTCCATGCAGGTTTCAATGGCCGGTTGGCCGCGCGGCTCCTATGTAGCCGTAATTCGCACGGCCGAAGGCGTTCGTTCGCACAAGTTGGTGAAATAACTCCATCCGATTAACAAATTCAGGAAATGGGAGGTCAGCCGGGTGAGCAGCCTGCACGACCTCCCATTTTTGTTTCTCAAAAAAAACAGAAAGCACCAGCGCTTCGTGCGCGCGTATATATAATAATGTGTAAGCATCCCTCACGCCCTGTCATTGGACGCGTGAAACGTGGCAAGCCGTGTTGAGAAATGAGGGAGGCTTTGGGTTTTCCATACGCTTGATTATGAAAAAGAAGAAAATACTCTTTGTTTGCCTCGGCAACATCTGTCGTTCCGTAAGTGCCGAGGAAGTTTTTCGCCATGCAGTGGCAGCAGCCGGCAGAGCCGATGAGTTTGAACTCGACTCGGCCGGGCTCATCGATTATCACCAAGGCGAGTTGGCCGACCCGCGTATGCGTAGCCATGCTGCCCGTCGCGGTTATCAATTGACGCATCGCTCACGTCCGGTGGTGGCTTCCGACTTTTCGCGCTTCGACCTCATCATTGGCATGGATGCCGCCAATTTGCGCGGACTTCGTGCCTTGGCACGTACCGAGGCTGAGGAGCGGAAGATACGCCTCATGGCAGATTATCTGACCGAGCATGCAGACAACCACGTGCCCGACCCCTATTATGGCGGACCCGAGGATTTTGAATATGTGCTCGATTTGCTTGAAGACGCATCGCAGGGGCTCTTGGCTGCTTGCGATGCTGAATGCTCTGACCCCCTTTTGAAAATCTGAAGCTATGAAGACAGACAACGAAGTGCGATTGCCGAAACATGTGAAAGCCTGCATCTTCGATTTCGACCTCACGCTGGCCGACGGCAGTCCGTGGATTGTGGCTTGCTATCAAGAGGTGCTTCATCGCCATGGCTTCACGCAAGTGCCCGACAGCGTGGTGCGTTCCACCATCGGCCTGACCGTGGAGGATAGCTTCGGTGTGATGACCGGAAAGACGGATGCCGATTATCTGTGGTCGCTTCGCATGGAATACAAAGCTCTTTGTCGTCCGCGCATGGCTGAACACACGAAGTTCTTCCCCGATGCCAAACGCTTTGTGAAGCGACTCTCGGCAGCCGAAGTGAAGTGCGCCATCGTCTCGACCAAGGAAACAGCCGTCATTCGGCACACCCTGCAACTCTGCGGCATGGCCGAACATTTTGCCCTCGTGGTGGGGCTTGATGAGGTCAGTGCTCCGAAACCCTCGCCAGAAGGAATCGAGTATGTGCTTCGCTCGCTGGGTGTCGGGGAGGGCGAAGCCGTTTATTTCGGAGACAATCCCGTGGATGCCGAAGCCGCCGAGCGTGCCGGTGTGGCTTATGTGGGGGTGGCCAAAGGCGTGCATACGGCGCAACAGTTGGCTGCGCGTCCCCATATCGGCATTATCACAGATTATGATGACCTGCAGATGCATGCCTAACCCAATAAAGGCTGCCTGCAAGCACTGCACATTAACAGAAATTACTTACCTTTGCCCGAACAAGGCGAGGAAATGCTCCCTTGAGCGAAGAACAAACATTTAATTAACCTCATAAATCTACCAGCTATGGAACAGAAAGATTTGCAAAGCATCGTTGCACAGTTTAACATCGAAGGCAATGTTACGGAAGTGAAGCCTTTGGGCAACGGACTCATCAACACAACTTACAAAGTGGTAACCGAGGGTGCAGCCCCCGACTATGTGCTTCAGCACGTCAACAACGCGATTTTCCCCGACGTGGAAATGCTGATGGGCAACATCGTGGCCGTAACCGGACACATCCGCGCCAAATATGAGGCAGCCGGTGTGGACGACATCGCTCGCAAAGTGCTCTCGTTCGTACAGGCGAAAGACGGCAAATACTTCTATTTCGACGGTGAGAAGTATTGGCGTGTGATGGTGTTCATCCCCGACACAATTTCACAGAGTGCAGTTACGCCCGAAAGCTCCTACATCGTGGGTGAAACGTTCGGCAACTTCCAAGCCATGCTCGCCGATATTCCCGTTCAGCTCGGCGAAACCATCAAGGATTTCCACAACATGGAATTCCGCTTGTGGCAGTTGCGCGAAGCCGTGAAGGAAAACAAAGTGGGCCGCTTGGCAGAGGTGCAATGGCTCGTCGATGAGCTGGAAAAGCGCGCCGAAGTGATGTGCAAGGGCGAGCAACTCCACCGCGAAGGAAAGTTGGCGAAGCGCATTTGCCATTGCGATACCAAAGTTGACAACATCTTGTTCGATCAAGACGGAAAGGTGCTTTGCGTTATCGACCTCGACACCGTGATGCCCAACTTCATCTTCTCCGATTTCGGTGACTTCCTCCGTTCTGCCGCCAACACCGGAAAAGAAGACGACAAGGATTTGGACAACGTCAACTTCAACATGGACATCTTCAAAGCCTTTACCGAAGGTTACCTGAAGTCTGCCCGTTGTTTCCTCACTCCGTTAGAAATCGAGAATCTGCCTTATGCTGCTGCGCTCTTCCCCTACATGCAGACCGTACGCTTCTTGGCTGATTACATCAACGGCGATACTTATTACAAAACACAGTATGCCGAGCACAACCTCGTGCGCTCAAAAGCTCAGTTCAAGCTCTTGCAGAGTGTGGAAGCCGCAACTCCTGCCATGCAAGCCTTTATCGCAGAACAGCTGGCTTGATGTTCACTCATCGGCACGGCCGTTATCATTGACGGGATGCCCCTCCGGAATGTCGGAGCGGGCATCCCGCTTTTCTTATGTGCAGTGGCAGCATGCAGGGTGGGGAAGAAGGATGTTTTGTTTCCAACTGAAAAAACTCTGAGCGGCAGCCATCGGTTTCAGCAACTGGCCCTCTCATTCCTGACACTTTGTCGGAAAAACAGACTTGGGGAGAGCAAAAATTCACAAGGCGTTTAGAAAATTCTGCAAGCACTGTAGAAATTTCTAAACGCCTTGCAGATTTCTGCGAAATGCTTTGCCGACGTGGGTTTCGGCTTCGGTTTATCTCTCCCATGGGCAGCTTCGGCTCGAATGTGCTCAAACAAGTTTGGCTTTTCGCTCGCCTTGCACCATTTTGGCTTCGCCCAAGATAGGCTACGGCTCGGGAATAAAAACAAAAGCTTTGCATTTTGTTTTGTATTCCACTCGCCTTGCACTATATTTGCATATACAAACTGATGGAAAGAATGAAGAAATTTGCAAAATACACACTTCTGTTCTTCGCCATGCTATGGGCGAATGGCAGCCTGCCGGCAGAAGTTTGGGCGCAGGATACGCTCACACTTCACCATGTGCAGCGAAATGTGGAGGAGCGTGTCAAGGAATTTCACGCCTTGGCTTTCCGTGTGGATATGCAGATGCCTGTGAGCGGCGATGCCTTGCAGGATTCGGTCGATGCATGGGTGGAAAGCCTCATGGCTGCCTCTTTGCAGATGGCTCCCTCCGGGCCTTACGCTTCGTGCGAGGATATGGCTACACACTATGAGCACGCATTTGTTGAGGGCGTTACGGCCGAAATCAAGAACATTGTGAAGAAACGCCGTAAGGAGAAAGGCGATTTCCGACTCACTTATACGTATGATTACACCGTGCGTCCCGTTTACGAAACACGCGGCATCATCACGTTCGAAGCCGAAGCCTATGTCGGCTATGGTGAGGGCGAAGGAAAACACCTGCGCCGCATGGCCACTTTCCGCAAGACGGATGGCGGCTTGCTGCAGTGGAGCGATTTGGTGCAGCCTCGCCGCATGTCTTCCTTGCATGGTCTGGTGGCTGACGGCTTGCAGAGTTTCTTCGGAATGGCCAACTATGCTTCGCTCTGCGACCGCTTGCAATTGACCGGCGTGAAGCGCAATCGTTTCCCTCTGCCTAAGACTGCTCCGGCACTGAAAGCCGATGGCATCTATGCTTTTTATGAGGTGGGCTGCCCGACGGCAGCTGTAACCGCCGATGCTTGGGCCATTGTTCCTTATGCCGCCATGACCAAACTTTGGAAGCCGGGAGCACGCAAACTGTGTGGAAAGTAAAATCAGCACTCTAACCGACCCTCGATATGTCAGAAAATAAATGGAGTGAGACCGTCATTCTCATCGATGCCGATTATCTGGACCGCGTAGCCTTTGATTTCATCATCAACTTCGAGCGCATGATCAATCGTCCCATTCCGGTGGGCGATTTGTGCCATTGGCTCGACTGCGTGGCACTCGACGGAGGATTGCAACAGGGCGACAACGACGTGCAAGCCGTCTTTTTGCATTCCAAAACAAAGAAAGCATTGGAAAATCTGCGTCCGGGAGATTTTGAAACCGAACTCAACGGACGCGCTTTCAAGGATAACATTGCGGAATTCACTTTGCTCAGCTTTCCGGTGGAAGAGGTGGTCTCGCCTTCCGACTTCTACGTGCAAAGCCTGGAAGCTCTGCTCGAATCGCAGCAGGTGAAGCGTTTGCTCCTCGTGCCGGACATGCAGGCCGTGGGGGCTCGTGTGCAGAAAATCTGTGCCGAAGCCGAGAACAAGCACATCACGCTTTTTGCTATGCACCCCGTCGAACCGCAAGGTTTCGGTCACGAAATCCTGGGCTATTCGCTCATGTCTGCCCTCGGCATACGTAGCGAAGAACTCGGGTGAAAACCTTTTCAGAAAACGACAATAAACATCATAAACATAAAACCGAAAAACATGGGAAAAGTCCTAATCATCGGAGCCGGTGGCGTGGCCACCGTGGCAGCCCACAAGGTGGCTCAGAACACCGACGTGTTCAGTGAAATAATGATCGCCAGTCGCACAAAGTCAAAGTGCGATGCCATAGTCAAGGCCATCGGTCGTCCGGACATCAAGACGGCGCAAGTGGATGCCGACAGTGTGGAGCAGCTCTGCGCTCTCTTCAACGAGTTCCGCCCCGACCTCGTGATGAACTTGGCGCTGCCTTATCAAGACCTCACCATCATGGAGGCTTGCTTGCAGTGCGGATGTTCCTACCTCGACACAGCCAATTACGAACCCATTGACGAAGCCCATTTCGAGTATTCCTGGCAATGGGCATACAAAGAACGCTTCGAACAAGCCGGACTCACAGCCATCCTCGGTTGCGGCTTCGACCCCGGCGTTACGAGCATATATACCGCCTATGCAGCCAAGCACCACTTCGATGAGATTCAATATCTCGACATCGTGGACTGCAACGCCGGCGACCATGGCAAGGCTTTCGCCACCAACTTCAACCCCGAAATCAACATCCGCGAGATTACGCAGAAAGGCCTTTATTGGGAAGACGGAAAGTGGGTGGAAACAGAGCCGCTGGAGATTCACAAACCGCTGACCTATCCCAATATCGGTCCGCGCGAGAGCTATCTTCTTCACCACGAAGAAATCGAAAGCCTCGTGAAGAACTATCCTTCCATCAAGCGTGCACGTTTCTGGATGACCTTTGGCCAGGAATATCTGACGCATCTGCGCGTCATCCAAAACATCGGCATGGACAGCATTGTGCCTATCGATTACGAAGGACACAAGATTGTGCCTTTGCAGTTCCTGAAGGCAGTTTTGCCCAACCCGCAGGACCTTGGCGAAAACTATGAAGGAGAAACCAGCATCGGTTGCCGAATTCGCGGTCTTAAGGATGGAAAAGAGCGCACCTATTATGTATATAACAACTGCTCGCACCGCGCAGCCTACGAGGAGACCGGAATGCAGGGCGTGAGCTATACAACCGGCGTTCCCGCATGCATCGGTGCTCGCATGTTTATGCTCGGACTTTGGAAACGCCCCGGCGTTTGGAATGTTGAGGAGTTCGATCCCGATCCCTTCATGGACGAACTCAACAAGCAGGGTCTGCCTTGGCACGAAATCTTTGACGGCGATTTGGAACTCTAAGCTGAAAATTCCCTCGGCTTTTCACAAATGTGAGGTCGGGATCTGAAAAAATAAGCATCCCCCGCAACTGCTTTCCCGAATGATGCAGTTGCGGGGGATGTCTTTGTGTGTTTTTCTTAGTCAGAGGAGCATGATTGTTTGTCCCGTTTTGATTTTTGCCCCTCTGATGTTGAAGGTTTTATGTTGGGTTAGCTGATTGGTTCGCCGTTAGGCAAAATTTTCAGATGCTTGTCGCGTTTGCCGTTCTTCTCGAGTTCCAGAGCGTAATAGGCTTGTGCGGGAGTTTCCACCCAGTTGGCATCATCGATGTGGTGCGTGGGGAAATTTGTCGCTACATAGTCGGTAACTTCGGTCGGCAGTTCGAAAATCCTGACATCGGTTTCGGTGCGTACCCAAGTGCCGTCAGGTTTGAACCATACCTCTCCTTCGTGTCCTTCCTTATAGAACTCGGCTTTGTAGAGGCCGTTTCCCTTTTCCCACTCCAAGGGCGTGATGCCGGGCAATGTTTGTTCGAAAGCCTGCAGCACATTGCCGGGAACCTGCGAGGCAGGGATGTCGATGCTGTCATCGCATCCGGCGAATGTCCATACAGCGAGGAACATTGCGATAAGCGTGTGAAGTTGTCGTCTCATAGTTTGTGTTGGTTAAAAGGGGTAGTTTAGTTTTTTGCTGTGCTTTCGCAATTTAGCGGTCGATGTCTATCACTTGGAACTTCTTGTTGAAAGTAATTTCCATGCCGTCGTGCAATGTTACGTCATACTCTTTCTTGTCGCGTTCAATCTTGACGATTTTTGCACCAGCATAGTGGCTGTTCACATATTGGGTGATGGCGGCGGGGATGAGTGCTGCCGGAACTGCGCTGCCGGGGCAAGAAATATCGGTCCAGTTGCCTTTGCCATCGAACTCGAGTTTGCAGCCATCCGTAAAGATTACATCGTAACTCTTGTCCAAAAGGTCGTTGTCGTACTTGGCAAGCGCCACTTTCTTGGCTGAGAAATGCTGATTGATGACTTGGCGTGCGGTGGCCGGGAGTTGGTTCACGGTGATGGGTCTGTCCTGTTCGGCAGCTGCGGGAGTGCTCAGGATGAATACGCTCAGCAATGCGATGAGGGCGGAGGTCAGTTTTGTTTTCATAGTTTTTGTTTTTAAAAGTTTGACATTGTTTGTTGTTTACAATGGCAAAGGTAGAGGGCAAATCTGAAATGATTTTGAAAAAACACCTCCTCACCGTATGATTAACACAAATTAAGTTTTGCTGACGATGAAGGCATGTTTGCCGTTTTTGAACTCGTAGCGCAGACGTAAGCCTTGGTTGCGGCAAATGGCTTGTGCGATGGATAATCCCAGTCCGGTGGATTCAGCCTTGTCGGGGGCATGGTGGAAGCGTGTGAAGATGCTTTCGCTGTCGAGTGCCTCCGGGCTGCCGGTATTTGAGATGCACAGGCTGTTTTCTTGCAGCACGATGTCGATTTCGCCATCCGCATGGTTGTGAACGTAAGCGTTCTTGATGAGATTTTGCAGCAGTGTGTCGGCCAAGGCGGGGTGCATGGACCAAATGGTGCAGCCAAGATAGAGTGTGTTCACTTGTATGTGCATGTGTGCGTAGGCAGTTCGGAAGTCGGGCAGGGTGTGTTCGATGGTTTCCTGCAGGTTTACATCGGCAGTTTCAACGAATTGTCCGCCATCGATTTTGCTGAGCAGCAATAGGGCGCGGTTCATCTGCGAAAGTCGTTGCAGGGTTTTCAGCGTTTTGAACACCTCGTGTGCCTGTTCTTCCTGCAGTGTGTCATCGTTCAGCAGCATTTCCAGTCGTCCGCAAGCCACGGCCAGTGGCGTTTGCATCTCATGTGAAGCGTTGCCGACAAATTCTTTTTGTTGTCGGAACAGCATTTCGCTTCGTTCGATGGCATCGCTCATCACGTTGTTCAGCAGTTGGAATTCCGAAACGTCGGTGGCGTTTTCCAATGGTTTGTTTTCCTTGCCCAGCCGATAGCTCTTGAGCCATTCCAAGAGCTTGTAGAGCGGTTTCAGTCCGCGACGGATGACCCAATAGTTGCAAAGCACCACTGTGGTCATGAGGGTCAGATATAGAAAGAGCAGCCATCTGAAAATGGCCCATCGCAGGTCGCCTTTGTCAATGCTTGGGGTGGAAACTTCGAGCTGCATGTGGCGTCCGTCTGTGGTGCGAAACAGGGTGGTGAGCACGCGAGCCGGTTCGTTTTCGCCTTTTTCGGCAATAAAAACGTTGCGGTCTTCATAAGTGAGCACAGCCTGGCGTGCAGCAAAGTCGGCGGTTACTTCTCGCAGGAAGTATTGGTTGTTGCTGCCACTGCTCTTTGTGGGCATGGGCTGGCCGGAGAGATAACGAATGATTAGCAATTCGCTATAGTCCTCCAACGAATCGTCGGTTTCGTCGCGCACTTCATCAAGCACAGCAATGTGGAAAAACACCGACCACAAGGCCAGCACAAGGGCGGCCACCAACGATAGGCGCAGCGCCACGGTTTGCGAAAGTTTCATACCAGCGTCAGTTTATATCCGAATCCATAGGCTGTTTTAATCTCGATACCGGCGCCGGCTTCTT
This sequence comes from Bacteroidaceae bacterium, assembly GCA_017547385.1. Classification (GTDB taxonomy): domain Bacteria; phylum Bacteroidota; class Bacteroidia; order Bacteroidales; family Bacteroidaceae; genus Alloprevotella. The sequence goes on along the minus strand of JAFYPU010000010.1, from coordinate 165,873 downwards.
TCAGGCGTTTGCGCAAATTTTTGATTTGGGCATAGATAAAGTCGAAGTTGTCGGCCTGATCCGTGTGGTCGCCCCACACGGCTTCGGCCAGTGTTTGTTTTTCCACCAATTGGTTGAGGCGGTTCATGAAGTAGACCAGGATGTCGAACTCCTTGCGTCCGAGTTCCAGGTTTCGGCCTTCGACCTCTGCTTGAAAGGTTTCGGGGTTGAGAGACACGTTGCCGCATTGCAGCAGGCGTTCTCCGTTGCGTGTGCGGCGGCGCAGCACACTTTTCAGGCGGGCATGCAGCTCTGCCAGATGGAAAGGCTTGGGCAGATAGTCGTCGGCTCCGAGGTCCAATCCTGCCACCTTGTCATCAATAGAGTCCTTGGCCGAAAGGATAATCACATTGGTGCGTCGTCCGGCTTCGGTGAGGGCACGCAGCAGGTCGAGCCCGTTGCCGTCGGGCAGCATGATGTCAAGCAGCAAACAGTCGTAATGATAAATCATGGCCTTGCTGCGTGCTTCGCGATAGGTGGCCGCCGTTTCCACAACGTAACGTTCGGCGGTGAGCGAGCGAGTTAGCACTTCGCGCAATTCGGCTTCGTCTTCAATAATCAGTATTTTCATAATCCGAGGGTGCTAATGGGGTATTTTGCAAAGTAAGGAATAAATTCTGAAATCGCTTTGAAACTTCCGTGCCTAATTGCAGAAACCATTGAAGTGCTGCCATGTGCTTTCAGCATGGTGGCCCCAAAAACGGGTAGGCATCTGGTGAAATCTACACGGCGTTTAGAATTTTCTACAAGCACTGCAGAATTTTCTAAACGCCGTGTAAATTTTTGTTCACCCAACAGCGTCTTTTCGTGCAAAGTGTCAGCGTTATGCCCTTGGGGTGGGATAGACTGCGAACTGGGAAAGTTTTTTGAAATTTCACAGGCTCAATTTCAAACTTTCCGCTCGCCTTTCACGCTTTGGCTGTCGCCCAAGACAGGCTGCGGCTCGGGAATAAAATAAAAGCCTGCGGCCTTTCTTTGTATTCCGCTCGCCTTTCACTATCTTTGTCGGAGGATAAATAAACAGCATTTCAGAAACAATTAAAAGCACTATCATAAAATGGCAAAAAAAGAAGAAATCGTAGAAATGGCAGCCAACGAAAAACTCAAAGCGTTGCAAGCGGCCATGGCCAAGATTGAAAAAGATTTTGGTAAGGGTTCCATCATGAAACTTGGGGATGAGAAAATCGAAGCAGTGGACGTAATTCCCACGGGTAGCCTTGCGCTCGATGCTGCATTGGGCGTGGGAGGTTATCCCAAGGGACGCATCATCGAAATATATGGTCCCGAAAGTTCGGGTAAGACCACCCTGGCCATTCACGCCATTGCAGAAGCGCAGCGTGCCGGAGGCATTGCAGCCTTTATCGATGCCGAGCATGCTTTCGACCGCTTCTATGCAGCCAAACTCGGGGTGAACGTGGACGAACTCCTCATTTCGCAACCCGACAACGGCGAGCAGGCTCTCGAAATTGCCGATCAGCTCATCCGCTCTTCGGCCATTGATGTTATCGTTGTCGACTCGGTGGCGGCTCTCACGCCGAAAGCCGAACTCGAAGGCGATATGGGCGAAAACAAAGTGGGATTGCAGGCTCGCCTCATGAGTCAGGCTTTGCGCAAACTCACTTCCACCATCAACAAAACCAACACCACGTGCATCTTCATCAATCAGTTGCGCGAGAAGATTGGTGTGATGTTTGGCAACCCCGAAACCACCACCGGCGGTAATGCGCTGAAGTTCTATGCCAGCGTGCGCCTTGACATTCGCAAGGTTACGACGTTGAAGGATGGCGACACCCCGATTGGCAACCAAGTGCGTGTGAAAGTGGTGAAGAACAAGGTGGCTCCTCCGTTCCGCAAGGCCGAATTCGAAATCACTTTTGGCGAAGGTATCTCACGCATTGGCGAAATGGTGGACCTCGGTGTGGAATGTGGCATCATCAAGAAGAGCGGTTCGTGGTTCAGCTACGGCGAAAGCAAAATCGGGCAGGGACGCGATGCCGTCAAGAAGGTGTTGGCCGACAATCCCGAACTGTGTGAGGAAATCGAAGCTCAAATTCGCGAAGCACTCAAAGCAAAGCAGGAATAGGCTTGCTCATAAATGCAAGTTGCAACAGCAAGGCCCGACTACCATCATCGGTGGTCGGGCCTTGTGCGTCTCATGAATCAATGTCGGAGGGCGGTTATTCGCTCTCCCGGTTGTCTGTGGATATGGGCGTGTGCGATTTTTACAAGCCAAGCACTTCGTTCAGGGTGCTGCATGCCGCTTGCACGGAGGTGATGCCAGTGATGATCATGCGGCGTTGTCCTTTTTGCTCGTCCAGACGGCAAGTGCGATAGTGGCCGGTGGCATAACGGATAACAGCATCGAAGGTTTGGCTGCGATAGAAGGGGCTGGCGGTGTTTCGCACGAAGTGGAGCGTGAGTCGGCCGCCTTTCAGCGTGAGTCGCTCGCATCCCAATTGGCGACCCATTCGGCGGAGCGGCACAATGCGCAACAATTCCTCGCCCTCGGGCGGCAAAGGACCAAAACGGTCGGTCATGCGATGGCGGAAGCCTTCCAATTGCTCTTCAGTGGTGAGCGAATCGAGTTCGCGGTATAGCAGCATGCGTTCGGCACTTCCCGGCACATAGTCTTCGGGGAAATAGGCGTGCAGGTCGCATTCCACGCTGCAGTCGTCAACAAACAAATCGCCGGTCAGCCCGATGGCTTCCTGCTGTTGCTCCTCCGAATAGAGTTGAGCGAACTCGTCGTTTTTCAACTCCGTTACGGCTTCGGCCAAAATCTTTTGGTAGGTTTCATATCCCAGGTCGGCAATGAAACCGCTCTGTTCTGCGCCGAGCAGATTGCCGGCACCACGGATGTCAAGGTCCTGCATGGCAATGTGAATGCCGCTGCCCAAGTCGCTATAGCTCTCGATGGCTTGCAAACGTCGGCGAGCATCGTCTTTGAGCAAGGAGAGGGGAGGTGCCAGCAGATAGCAGAAAGCCTTGCGGTTGCTACGTCCCACTCGGCCACGCATTTGGTGCAAATCTGACAAGCCGAAGTGGTGAGCCGCATCGATGATGATGGTGTTGGCATTGGGGATGTCGATGCCGTTCTCCACGATGGTGGTGCTGACAAGCACGTCATAATCGTGGTTGATGAAGTCCACAATGGTTTTCTCCAATTCGGCCGGTGGCATCTGTCCGTGGCCGGTAACCACACGTGCATCGGGCACATATTTTCTCACGAGTTCGGCCAGATGGGGTAGGGCGGACACGCGGTTGGTAACAATGAAAGTTTGTCCGTTGCGCGACATCTCGAAGTTGATGGCGTCGGCAATGACTTCGTGTCCGAAAGTGTGCACTTCTGTCTGTATGGGCCGACGGTTGGGAGGCGGTGTCTGAATGACGGAAAAGTCGCGAGCTCCCATCAGCGAGAATTGCAGGGTGCGCGGAATGGGAGTGGCCGACATGGTGAGTGTGTCGACATTCACCTTGAGTTGGCGCAGACGTTCTTTCACGGCGACACCGAATTTTTGCTCTTCATCGATGATGAGCAAGCCCAGGTCGCGGAATTTCACACTCTTGCTGATCAGTTTGTGAGTGCCCACGATGATGTTGATGCTGCCATCTTCCAAACCGGCCAGCACGGCTTTGGTTTGTGCCGAAGTGCGAGCGCGACTCAGGTAGTCCACTTTTACGGGGAAATCGTGCAAGCGCGAAGCAAAAGTCTTGTAGTGCTGCAATGCCAGAACAGTGGTGGGAACGAGCACAGCCACTTGCTTGTTGTCGGCAGCGGCTTTCAATGCTGCACGCACGGCAATTTCAGTTTTTCCGAAGCCCACATCGCCACACACCAAGCGATCCATGGGGCGTTGGCTCTCCATGTCGGCTTTCACTTCTTGCGTAACGCGCAGTTGGTCGGGCGTGTCTTCGTATGCAAAACCGGCTTCCAATTCCTGTTGCATGAAGCTGTCGGCACTGAAAGCAAAGCCTTGTTCTTCTTTGCGGCGAGAGTAAAGTTGGATAAGGTCGCGGGCAATGTCCTTAATCTTTTGTTTGGTGCGCTCTTTCAACTTCTCCCAAGCACCTGTGCCGAGGCGGCTCAGGCGAGGGGCTTCTCCATCGCGCCCCTTGTATTTGCTGACTTTGTGGAGCGAATGGATGGAAACGAACACCACATCGTCGCGCTGGAAAGTGAGCTTTATCACTTCCTGCATGCTGCCGTCGGCACCCGCCACGCGCACCAAACCGGCGAAACGGCCCACGCCATGATCGACGTGCACCACATAGTCGCCCGGTTCGAACTGCTGAAGTTCGCGGAGGGTGAGGGCGAGTTTTCCATCACGGGCACGATCGCTGCGCAGGCTATATTTGTGAAAACGGTCGAACACTTGGTGGTCGGTAAATACACACAAGCGCAGCGTGTCGTCGATGAAACCTTCGTGCAAAGTCTTCAGTACGGGTGTGAAAGCCGGGGCGGTTTGTGCTTCAACGGAGGAAATTCCGGTGGCTTCGGGGGAGGAAAGTATATTCTGCAGACGTTCGTTCTGCTTGGCACTGTCGGCTAACACAAAAAGCCGGTAGCCGTCAGCACGTAGTTGGTTGAACGATTGGGATACCAACTGGAAATTCTTGTGATAGAGCGGCTGTGGGCGGAAAGCAAAGTGCAAAATGGCTTCGGGCGTTCCGAAAGAGTGAGGACCGATGTCGATGCGTCGCAAGGGTAACAGTGCATTCCGCAAGCAATCTCCTGAAATCAGCAGATTGTCGCGCGAGAGTTCGGCCACGTGCTCGGCGGCTTCCATTTCGGTCATGGATTCGCGTTCGGCAATGGCTTGTTGAGCAAAACCGTCTTTGAAAATTTTCTCAACCGCTTCGCAGACATAGGAAAAGTCGCGCGAAACGACAATGGTGCTTTTCGGCAAAAACTCACTGATGGAAACAAGCCCTGAACCGCCGGTATCAACGTCCGGCACAATGCTTACTTCTTTCAAACGGTCGCGCGAAAGTTGTGTCTCCACTTCGAAAGTGCGCAGCGTGTCCACATCGTCTCCGAAAAAGTCGATGCGAAAAGGTAGTTCGGATGAAAAGGAATAAACGTCAAGGATGCTGCCTCGCACAGCGAATTCTCCCGGTTCATAAACGTAGTCGCGACGAGAAAATCCCAATTCGCGCAAGCGGAGCGTGAGTTCAGTGAGGTCGAATGTGTCGCCTTCGGCAATGCGAAGCATCTGCTGATTGAGCTGCTGCTGTGAGGCAACTCGTTCGGCCAAGGCAGAAGGATGGGTAACCACAAATAAATTTTTCTCATGGAGGTTATCCCCTTCAGACTGCCATGTTGAAAAACGGCTGAGCACCGCCGTGCGCAAAATCTCGTTGGCAGAGTCGCGTTGGGCATATTTCACGGCACGCCGATAGGATGAGGGAAAATACAGCACGTTTTCTTCACTACACAGTTGCACCATGTCATGATAGAAATAGCCTGCTTCCTCCTCGTCATTGAGTATTATGAGAAAGGGATGCGGCTTTCGCATTTTTTGCATAATTGCCGCAAAGCACAGCGGCGCAGACGAAGCGCGCAGTCCCTCACAAAAAATGCTACGGATGCTTTCGTCTGCTATGGCATGTGTCAGCGCTATCACCTCTGAGTGCGCCCCATAAATGGAAATCAGTTCCTCAATCTTCATCATAGTGGGACAAAGTTAGTGCAAGGCGAGTGCAGGACAAAACAAAAGCCTTGGTTTTTGTTTTTCATGCCGAGCCGCGGCTTAACTTGGGCGTAGCCAAAGCGTGCAAGGCGAGTGCAGGACAAAACAAAAGCCCTGGTTTTTGTTTTTCGTGCCGAGCCGCCGCCCTACATGGGCGTAGCCAAAGCGTGCAAGGCGAGTAGGTATAAAAAGAAAGCGACCTGCAATTCTGCAAGTCGCTTTCTCAGTTTTTGTTCTATCTTATAAACTTTCTTATCAGAACTTATAGCGGTTGTCCACGATGTCTGCTTTCAGCACAAGTGCTTGATAGAGTTGTCCGAGGATGGTGCGCAGGTTGTTCTGAGCCGCCATTTGCATTTCCATCTTGGCATCAAATTTTTCAGTGGGCTTTTCTGCGTTAACACCTTGCACCATGTAAGCACCGGTGCTGCCGATAACAGTAGAGAACTTGCCGGCAGGCGTTTTGCAGATGAGACCTGTGAGTGCGGGTTCGGGAGCACCGATGTTCAACACTGAGGCGTTGCTCATGAAAGTAACGTTCTTGAGTGTGTCGCTCACAACCGAGGGTTGCTTCAGGGCTGTGGCCATATCCTTCACGTTCTTCAGCTGGTTGCGCAACATTTCGCCCTTCTTTTCGCTCAATACCATGAGACGCAACACTTCTTTTGTGTTCTTTTCATCCCAAGGACGGTAACCCTGCTCGTGAACGCCGGTTACAGCAATGAGGAGAAGGTGGTCGTTCTCTGTTCCGCACTCATAGAGCTTGGAGATGTCGCCAACTTCGGCTTCGTCGAAAATCCAACGGATGGCATCCTTGGTGGCACCAACGTTAGCTACGTTGTGCATTGACGAACTGAAGTTTTCCAAGTCGCGAAGCACGTATCCGCTCTTGCCTGCATTCTTTTCGATGGCTTCGAGGGTGCGGTTGGCAGAAATGAAGCGGTTGAATTGGTTCAGCGCGTTCTGATATGTGTCTTTGGAGAAGTCAACGGGGCACTTGATGATGGCTGCGTTATACTTGGTTACCATCTTTTTGCGAGCGATGACTTTCAGCACCAAAGTGCCTTGTGTCATTTCAACCTTGGTGATTTGACCCGGAGCAGTGGTGTTGAGAGCTGTGATGAACTTGGCACCATCTTCGTCGATGGCACTTCCTTCGTATTGTGCAGAAGTTACCCAAATGCTGTCGGCATTCTGTTGGTACTTCTTGGCAATAGCTGCAAATGCAGTGTCATTGGCTGCAACTGCAGTAGCGATGCTGTCAGCGCGCTGCTTCACTTCTTCAGCTGTGGCTGCCTGAACGGCAATCATGCAATACTGCACAGAGTCGGGCATCTCGGCTTTGCTGATGAGGCGGATGGTGTTCATCGTGTTGTCAATGGCACTGTAGAAAGGTGCTTTTACGCTTCCCACGGCCATAGAGTCGAGGTGAGACTGGATGTCACGGGCAAAGGCGTTTTTGCTCAGCGGTGCATCAACATAGGGTATGGTGGTTTTGCTGGCTGCCACGGTGGCTGCGATGTTTTCACCGCTTTGCAGACGTGTGGCATAGTCGGCCATCTCTTGGTTGAGGGCTGCACGGTCAGCGTTGCTGGCACTCACGAGCACGTCGATGTACTTCAGATCGCGAGTCTCAAAGGGAACGCGGAACAATTCCTTGTTCTTCTCATACATGGCCTTGAGTTCGGCATCCGTAACTTCCACTTTCTTGTCGTCGATAGAGGAGAAAGGAATGGCTGCCACTTGTGCGGTGTAGCGTGTGTTGCGTTCGTCAAACTGCATGCGTGCTGCGATGGAGTTAGACATGATGCTTTGCTGCATCAACACGTTGAACTTGGTCATGAGGAGTTCTTTGCGAAGTTCCTTCTCTGTGAATTCCCAAATGCGATACATCATTTGGAAAGACTCAACCATTTGCGGATCGAGCTGAGCGGTTTGTGAAGCCAACTCCTTGTATTGCTTGAGGAAATTTTGCAAGGTTACGACATCGAAACGGCCGTTTTGACCCACAAAAGGCTGACCCATACGAAGCAGAGAGGTGGCTGTACCTTCTACCAAGGCATCTTGAATCTCTTGGTCCGTAACAATCATGCCGAGCTTGGAGGCTTCGTGTTCGATCAGCTTGTAGCTGACATACTGGTTCCAAACTTCGTCTCTGATTTGGTCTTGCATAGCGTCGTTGATGGTGCCGTATTGCATCTTGTACAATTCGGTGGTTTGCTCAACAAGTGCTTGATACTCTTGCACGGAGAGGTCTTCTCCGTAAACTTCGCCTACTTGCATCTTGCTTACGTTCCGTGTGGTTTCAACGGATTGGAAGAAGTCTCCGGCGATGAAAGCGAACAAGCCAAGTCCGATTGCGAGAATCAGCCAGGCTCCTTTGCTTCTGATTTTCTGTAATGCTGCCATTTTTCTTTTATGTTTATATTTTTGTTTATTCTTTGTGAAAGGAACGCGCAAAGATACATAAAAACCTCATACCTTATCCCCTTTTTTGCAAAAAAACACAGCAAAGTCGGATGTGCTGACCTTGGAATGGGGCAGGCAGTGGCTGAAAACGCAGGTCAAGGATAGAAAATTGTTTGTGAACTTGCGGTCTCGCGCGCGTATATATTTAATTAATGTGTCGGTGGAGTTGGGATTTCTCCTTTGCGGTTTTGTGGCGCAGGTGGTTTGTTTCTATAAGGCGACTTCTTTCAGGATTTTTCCGTCTAGGGTGTGCACGCTGATGGTTCCGGAGTCGTAGATGGCAAAAGTGGGTGGATTGCCACCTTTGGGGAAAGTGGGCGAACCTGTGTTGCACACAATGAAATCTCCCTTAGGTTCAAGTTGCCACAAGTGGGTATGCCCGCAGAACATCACTTCGAAGGCTGTCGGCCTGTGCTCAGTGTCATAATTGTGTCCGTGTGTGAGCAGTAGTCGTTTTCCCTCGTCTACAAGCAGGGCATAGTCGGCCATTATCGGAAAGTGCAAGAGCATTTGGTCTACTTCCGAATCACAATTGCCGCGAACGGCTACAATCCGATTGGCCATGCTGTTTAGTTTTTCTGCCACGCCTTGCGGATCGAGCCCCTCGGGCAAGCCGTTTCGTGGACCGTAATTGAGAATGTCGCCCAATAGGAAAAGCATGTCGCAATGTTCACGTTCGAACATTGTCAATGCCTGCGCCAAAGCTGGCAGCGAGCCATGGATGTCGGAAAGTATAAGGTACTTCATGGAGAGAGGCGTGTGATATTTTTGCAAATGTAATGCAAAAACATAATTGAACAAAGCGTATTTCTTCGAACCATAAGGAAAGGATGAAAGCACTTTGTGCACGAGGAAGATATCCGGTGCAGAATAGGGGTGCGCGATGCGTGAAAATCTGCAAGGCGTTTAGAAATTTCTGCAGTGCTTCCGGAAAATTCTGCAAGGCGTGCGCAAAATCGAGAAATGCGCAGAGTGATTTTGCGTTATGTTGAGAACTATGGGATATTGATGAAATAAAATCTAAGGCCTTGCATGTTTTGCAAAGATGCTGCCGGCTTCAGAATGCATGGTGATATGAAAAATCCCACATTGCAAGAGGGAGTTTCCTCTGCGATGTGGGATTTTGTATTGCTGTATGTCGTGTGTTAAAATACTATTCCGGAATTTCGCAAATGCCGGGACGGCCGATGGAGAAGTATTCAAACCCGTTGTCTCGCATCTCTGCCGGATTGTAGAGGTTGCGTCCGTCTATCAAGACGGGAGATGTCATGGCACGGCGCACCACTTCCCATGAAGGAAGGCGGAATTGTTTCCACTCCGTGAGGAGCAGCAGCGCGTCAGCACCGAGTGCGGCATCGTAAATATCTTTGGCATAAATCACCTTGTCGCCCAAACGACGGCGGCATTCGTCCATGGCCACCGGGTCGAACACACGGATGGTGCAACCGGCTTCTAACAAATGTTCAATGGTTACGAGCGATGTGGCTTCGCGCATATCGTCGGTTTCAGCCTTGAAAGCGAGTCCCCACAATGCGATGGTCTTTCCTTGAAGATTGCCCTCATAATAAGCAGAAAGCTTGCGGAAAAGCACAGACTTCTGCTGCTCATTCACATCTTCAACAGCACGCAACACACGCATGTCGTAACCGGATTGCTCTGCCGTTTTGATGAGTGCTTTCACGTCTTTCGGGAAGCAGGAACCACCATAGCCGCAACCGGGATAAAGGAATTTGCTTCCGATGCGCGTGTCGCTTCCTATTCCTTTGCGCACCATGTTTACGTCTGCTCCCACCAACTCACAGAGGTTGGCGATGTCGTTCATGAATGAGATGCGCGTGGCCAACATGCTGTTGGCAGCATACTTAATCATCTCAGCCGAGGGTATGTCTGTGAAGAGGACGCGGAAATTGTTGAGCATGAAAGGTGCATAAAGCTTGGCCATGAGGTCGCGAGCACGTTTGCTCTCTACGCCCACAACAACGCGATCCGGCGACATGAAATCCTTGATTGCGGCTCCCTCTTTGAGAAATTCAGGGTTCGAAGCCACATCGAAAGGTATGTCCTCACCGCGCAGGGCAAGCTCTTCGGCAATGGCCGCCTTGACTTTGCGAGCCGTTCCTACGGGCACGGTGCTTTTGGTTACCACCACCAGATATTTTTTCATGTATCGGCCCACCTCATGTGCAACGTTCAGCACATAAGTAAGGTCGGCGCTTCCGTCTTCGTCGGGCGGTGTTCCCACAGCACTGAACACGGCTTCCACGTCGTCGATGCAGGTACGCAGGTCTGTGGTGAAACGGAGTCTGCCTTCAGCGAAGTTTCGCTTAACCATCTCTTCCAATCCCGGTTCGTAGATGGGAATGATGCCTTGTTCGAGTTTTGAAATTTTTGCTTTGTCAATGTCAACACACGTAACCTCAACGCCCATTTCGGCAAAGCATGCACCGGACACGAGACCGACATAGCCGGTTCCTATGATGGCTATTTTCATAGAAAGAAGTGTTTATGGATTTTTAAAAGACTTGTATATGGATATGGAAACGGCACACTCGTCTTTCTAGCTTCGGAAAGTAAGTTCTTTGTGTGCTGCTCCAAAAATAAAACGTGCCAATGTCCCAATGTCGCCGGCTTGTTCGTGAGAGCTAACCTTGTTGGCACATTGGCGCATTGGCACGTCTGTTTTTGTTGTAACTTTCTTTTAGTTTGCAGGTGCTGCGGGAGCTGCAGGAGCAGCTTGTCCTGCTTGTCCACCGGCTTGTCCGGGGATGTTCATCGGTGCCGGAGTGGTTTTGATGTCTGTTACGAGACTTGCAGAGTCTGCGGCTTTGGGTGTTACAAAGGTTGTGGCAATGCAAAGAACCACTACCAAGCCAACGAGCGTCCATGTGGCTTTCTCAATCACGTCTGTGGTCTTTCTTACACCCATGATGCTGTTTGATGAAGAGAAGCTGGCTGCAAGGCCACCGCCTTTTGATTCTTGTATCAGCACGATAAAAATCAGAAGGATGGCTACGATAACTGCCAGAATGACTAATAAATTGTACATTTTGCTATGTTTTATTTTTGTTATTGATTTCCAATTTCTGTAAGAAGCGGATTTGGTCTGCAAAGTAACGGTTTTTTTTTGGATAAACCAAGTGTAGCTTCCTGATAATTTCGATGGCTTTTTCGTAACGCCCCTGTTGGATGTATATCTTAGCGAGCGTTTCGGTGAAATAATCTTCTTCGGCTTCGGGCTGTTCCTGTATGATTTCCGTAGGTTCCTGCGTGTGTGTCGGCTCTGTTATCAGCACGATGCGCTCTGTTTGATTTTCAATGAAATCATCGATGAGGGTGAGCCCGCGTTGGGAGGGTGTTTCTTGTTGTTCGGGCTGCGCATCTTCCATCTGTAAGAGGAAGGCTGCATAATCGGTGGTGGCATCGGTGGCTGTGGGCTGGCGTTTGTGCGTCTCCTGTGAGTAGGGCTCCGATGTCTTGAGGAATTTGTTTATCAGCGATTCTGTTCGGTCCTTGCCCGTTTCAAGCGCAGCTTCCTTGGATGCCTGATGGTTGTGTGCGCGAGTAGGTTTGTAGTTGTCGCCTTCCACCAATTGGAAAAGCACATTTCGATCTGGTATGTAAAGGGAAGCGCGACGCAACTCCTCACCGAAAGTGGGGTCGTGCAATAAGAAAAGATTGTGGAGGAACAGCAAGCGTGCCGCTTGGAAGTATGGGTATTTGGCCACCAACTCTCTGAGTGGGTAGAGCGTTTCCCTGTCAAGCAACTCGGGATGCTGTATGTATTTCACTATATCCATATTTTACCAATCGGCTACTGTGGCGTTGAAGATTTGGTCTGTAATGTCGGAAATCATTTCCGTTACAAGTTGTTCCTGCACGGCTGAAAGCTGTTGCGTGGAGTTGTATTGTGTGGTGGCCGAGAATTGTTTTTCCCAGCTCTGGTTGGTTTTTCCGTTGCGGAAGCGGATGTTTACGGTCATCTTGAGCTGCACTTGCGAAGAATATCCGTCGGCTGCGATGGCTTTGTTGAATTGGTCATATCCGGTGATTTCGCCGGCGATGTGCAAATCTCCGTTTCGCTTGACCAGCTTCAGACGTGTTTGGTTGGCATAACGATCTTGCAGCTTGTTGTTGAACATTGCCTCCATGGGAGCCCAACCATAGGGAGCGCGGTTGGCAATGTTGTCGATTTGGATGCTTTTAATCAGATCGTAGTTGATGGATGTGCCGGTGAACTTATAGCTGACGCTGCATGCAGTAAGAAGTCCGGCCATGAGGACTGCGAATATAATCGATGTGAAAGGTTTATTCCAGGCCATATTCTTTGATTTTTCGGTAGAGCGTACGTTCTGAAATTCCCAGTTTCTCAGCAGCCACCTTGCGACGCCCGTTTGTCTGAGACAATGTTTTACGGATGAGTTCGCGTTCGGTATGTTCCAAAGAGCGTGTTTGGCTTTCTTCTGCGGCATCAATCTCTTCTGCTTCGCAATAAGAATTCTCTTCTTTTGTGTTTGTGTCTTTCTCGAAGCCGTGCCCCAACAAGGTGAAAGCATTTCCACTTTTTTGTGCGGCACTTTCGTTGTGCAAATGTCCTTCGTGAACCAGTTTCTTTAGTTCGTTGACATCTCTGCGCAGGTCAAACAGAATTTGGTAGAGTATTTCGCGCTCGTTTTCAAAACTTCTGTTGTTGTCGCTGCGCGAGTTGACGGCCACCAATTGGTTGGAGCGTCGCTCAGGCAGATATTCGCGAAGTATGTCAGGCGTGATGTCGCGGTCGCCACAAGTAACGGAAAGGTTTTCCGTGATGTTCTTGAGTTGGCGCACATTGCCGGGCCAGCTGTAAGCCATGAGCATTTTTTTAGCCTCGTCATCCAAACGTACGGGGGGCATCTTGTAACGCTCGCTCATCTCCAAGGCAAATTTCTTAAAGAGAAGCACGATGTCTGTTCCACGATGGCGGAGCGCCGGCATCTGTATGGAAATCGAGTTGAGCCTGTAGAATAAATCTTCTCTGAAACGCCCTTCTTCGATGGCTTTTTCTATGTTTACGTTCGTGGCGGCCACAATTCGGACATCGGTTTTGCGTACTTCACTGGCACCGACGCGGATGTATTCTCCCGTTTCCAATACGCGGAGCAGCCTGGCCTGTGTTTGCATGGGGAGTTCGCCCACTTCATCCAGGAATAATGTACCTCCGTTGGCTACGGAGAAATATCCCTCTCGGCTGTCGATGGCTCCGGTGAAAGCTCCTTTTTCGTGCCCGAAGAGTTCGGAATCGATGGTTCCCTCGGGAATAGCTCCACAGTTTACGGCAAAATATCTTTTCCCTTTTCTGGCGCTATGGTCGTGGATGATGCGTGGTATCACCTCTTTGCCCACACCGCTTTCTCCCGTGATGAGAACGGAGAGATCCACCGGCGCAATTTTCAAGGCAATGTCGAGTGCTCTGTTAAGCCCGTCGGCATTGCCCACCACGCCGTAGCGTTGCTTGATGCGTTGCAAGAGAGTTTCGTCCATGCGAATGAAGATTTAGCAAGCAAAGTTAGTGCAAGGCGAGTGCAAAACAAAACAAAAAGTTCTTTTTTTGCTTTTTTACCAGGCCGTTGCCTGACTTGTGCAATGTGGAGGTGCGCATGATGAGTGTTTGTTTGTGTATAAATGTTATATCTTCTTTATTTTACAACCAATTTAAGAAATAGAGGGAAAGACTAACATTTTTCGTTGAGCATCGGACGTGAATGGCCGTACATTTGCGATAGTTCCATATACATTATTATAATAAGAAAGATGAAGACTATGAATTTTATGATAGGGTTGCTCATAACCCTGATGGCGTTGTTCTCATGTAACGACGACAATGATGTGAATGCTTATGTAGGCTGGGGAACTGTGGAATGCCGTTCGTCTCAGTATTATATCCGTTTTGATGGTGCCGGAACCTATGCCTTGGCAGATAGTGCGCTTTTGGTGTTGCACGGAGCGCAACGCCCGGGACAAAGAGTGATTGCCGGTTTCACGGTAGCGAAAAGACAAGATGCGGCATCCTTGGTTGATGTTTATCAGCTCTACAAGGTGTTGACGAAGCCGATTTTTCAAAATCCCTCACAGGAGGAAAGTGATTCGTTGGGGCACGATCGAATACAAATCCTGTCGGCTTGGGTTAGCGGAGGCCATCTGAACGTTCGCTTCCGCTATATGTCGGCTTTCTACACCATTCGGCCTCATTTCATAAGCATGGTGTATCATTCACGTGCGCTTCCGGTTTCGGATGTGGTAGATTTGGAGTTTCGGCATAATGCTCAAGGTGCTCCGTGCGACCGTTGGCGAAACGGATATGTGTCATTCCCTATTCCGGAACTTCTGAACAAAGCGTCATCTTTCCGTATATCCTATCGTGATATGGGTGGTGCTGTTCGCAGCATCATTGTTCGCCACCATCCATTGGCTGACGATGTTTCGGTAAGCGTGGATTTTCCGGTTGATGGTGAGGAAATCTTTTGACACATCTGCTTTGCGTGAATGTCAATGCTGATTAGATCTTCTTATGTTAACGATAGCGGCTTCCGAAGTCCACATTGGGAATTTCGGAAGCCGCTATCGTAAGTTCGAGTATATAGGTTGGGATTTCTCTTGCGGTTTGTGTCTTTTTTATCGCTTTGCTAATTCTTCCCAGAAAGCGTCAAGGTCTTTGTCTAATCCTTTCATCAGTTCTTCGGAGAGCATGATGGTTTCGTCGTCCACAAGATAGAGTTCGGCAATGGTCTCTTTGTCTTCTCCCACCAGCACAAATGAGAAAGGCTTCAGCAGACACAGGGAGTTCCATGTGCTTCTCATATTGTCTAGGCAGGAAGTCAGCAATGGTTGCACTTGTTCGTAGAATTTCTCATCCGTGTTGCCAATCCATTCTTCCACGACGCAACGTGTCAGTTCCTTATCGTCGTCATCAAAAACCAAGAGTTCGCCGCTCTCCTGTTTCACTTGAATGTGTAGGTCGGTGAGGGGAGGATTTTCCAATTCGATTTGAAATTTTGATGCCGTTTTTTTTAAGGCTCTCTCCACTTGTTGGAGTATTTGGGTATGTTTGTCCATAATCGACGCAGGCTTTATTTCGTTTCAAAAGTACGTTTTTTTTCTTTTGATGGCTTTTCTCTGATGAAAAAAGTGTGTTTCGGGTGGAAAAAAACTTGATTTCGATAAAGGCATACGCCGTTTAATTGTACTTTTACGCAGAGAAAAACACGTAACCATGAATATACAAAGAATTCTTGTCGCTTGTGCGATTATGGGTAGTGCTTTTGTGAAAATGGAAGCGCAAAGCTTGTTGCCCCGGCCGCGCAGCATTGAGATGATGAAGGGTAGTTATGATTTGCAAACCCCTTATCGGTTGTTGGATGAAAGCGGTGTGCAAGTGCCGGCTGCCTTGTGGGAAATTTTTCCATCCCCCTCATCCGTATCCGCTGCAAAATCCGTGAAGCCGTATGTAGCGTTTCGAAAAATGAACGGAGCAGTTTCTTCTCCGGAGGCCTATCGGTTGAATATCTGTAAGGACTCTGTGGTGGTGAGTGCGCCTTCAGCCATCGGTTTCTTGCGAGCAGCACAAACCCTAGCCCAATTGCGAACCAATCACAAGCTTCCTTGCTGTGTAGTTGAGGATGCTCCGGCTTTTTCTTGGCGCGGAGCCATGCTTGATGTGTCGCGCCATTTCTTTCCTGTGAGCTACTTGAAACGTCAGATAGATGCTTTGGCTTCTTACAAGCTCAATCGCTTGCATCTTCATCTCACTGATGCGGCCGGTTGGCGCATGGAGATTAAACGATATCCGCGTCTCACGAATTTTGCAGCCTGGCGCACCGATAGTCTTTGGAAATCGTGGTGGCAGGGCGGTCGTCGTTATGTTGCAGAGGGCACTCCCGGAGCTTATGGCGGTTATTACACGCAGCAGGAGTTGCGCGAGCTGGTTCGTTATGCCGAGGAACGTGGCATCACCATCGTGCCCGAAATCGAGATGCCGGCCCACTCGGAAGAGGTCTTGGCGGCTTATCCCGAGCTTTCCTGTACGCACGAGCCCTACAAGCAGGCCGATTTTTGTCCCGGTAACATTGGAGTTTACGACTTCTTGGAGAATGTCCTGTTGGAAGTGATGGATGTTTTTCCCTCGGAGTATATTCATGTGGGCGGTGATGAAGCAGCGCGTGCTTCCTGGTCTGCATGTCCGTTGTGCCGTCGGTTGATGCAGGAGTTGGGTACGGACAAAACGGAAGACTTGCAAACTTATCTCATTCGCCACATGGGAAAATTTCTGCGCTCTCATGGACGTCGTCTGGTGGGTTGGGACGAAATCATCGACGAGGGATTGGCGCAGGGAAGCACTGTGATGGTTTGGCGCGACAAGGAGTTGGCTCGCAAGGCTATTGCGCACGATTGTGATGTCATTCTGTCGCCCGGAAAGTTCTGTTATTTTGACGGTTATCAGGATGCGCCGCCGTCGCAACCCGAGGCTATGGGGGCTTATCTGCCTTTGGAGCGTGTTTATTCCTATGCACCGTTGCAAGGACTCACTCCCGAGGAATGCCGTCGGGTCAAGGGAGTGCAAGGCAACCTTTGGGCAGAATATATTCCCACAGAGCAGCATGCAGAGCACATGCTCTATCCTCGCATCCTTGCCATAGCCGAAATGGGATGGAACGGGACGGAGCAGAAAAACTATGCAGACTTCCGCCAACGCGCCATGCATGAAACCGATCGCTTGCGGGCAAAAGGCATCATGGCTTTTGATTTGCGAAAAGAGCAAGGCAATCGTTCTGAATACTTTCGGCCGGCACGCCACAAGGCTTTGGGAGCTTCGGTGAAGTATCTTTTGCCTTACAACAGCCACTATTGCGGAGCCGGCGAGGCAACGCTGACCGACGGATTGCGGGGCGGATGGGATTTTGGCGATGGGCGATGGCAGGGATTTATCCGTGGAAAACGCTTTGATGTAGTGGTGGATTTGGGCACGCGTCAGAAAATCTCGCGTGTGCATTGCAACATCATGCAGACCTGTGGTCCGGAAATTTTCTTCCCGGCACGTTTTGTGGTGTCGGTTTCGGACGATGGTGAGAACTTCAGAGTGGTGCATGAGGAGGCTTCGCCGGTGGTTCGCACCGCTTCGCCCGAAGTCAGGAAGTGGGGCTGGCAGGGCCGCGAGCGTGCTCGCTACATTCGCTTGCAAGCCGAGCCGGGTGAGTTTGGCGGATGGATTTTTGTGGATGAGGTGGAAGTTTATTGAACCCCTATGGTAGATTTTTTTGAAGGGCGAGTGATTGTGTTTCGCAGCTCTTAGCCAACAAGCACCGCCGCATGGAGTATTCTGTGCGGCGGTGCTTGTGTTTGTCGAAGCGGATTGTAAACTGTAAGTGTTATCCGTGAGATGTCAGAAGCCTCTCTTGCTAATCTTCCTTCTTGTTTGTGTTGTTGCGGTGTCCGCGGTTTTTGCGTGCCCGCTTCAAGTAGCTTTCCACAAAAGGATTGGTCATAAATTCGCGTGGGGCATTCTGTATGATTTTAGCAATTTGGTCAGTGATGACCGGTGAGGGGAATTGGTTGCAAAGCAACATGAAGAAACCCGGTCCCAATGCGTTGTGATAGTTGTCGATGATGAATTGTGTCTCAAGCTCTTCCACTTTCTTGTTGAGTCGTTCGGCTTGACGTGCAAACTCACGTTGGTGTTTTTCGTTCCATTGGCCGTTTCGCATCAGGTTGATGCATCTTTGTTCGGCTTCCCACATCTCGTTTTCGATGCTGAGTTTTTGCTGGAAGAAGTTGTAGAGGCAGTCGTTGAGTGGGCCACCTGAAACGTGGCGCTCCATGTTGTCGATGTGCACAGTGAGTTCTGCATGTTCCATCACTATGGGCATCACCATCTCTTCTCCCATGTAGATATGCGCCATCATGACGGAATCGATATCCCCGATGAAATTGAAGCGTCCGTGCACCACTTCGCTGGAATCCAAGTCGCAGCTGTTGATGCCATCTTGCGACACACGCAGATACATCATCCGTCCGTTGAGCAAATCACCGGACGAATTGCCCGCGATGTTGTATTTCTCCGCACACGAGGTGAGAAGCAGAAAACATGCGGCTATGTATAAAAATCTGAACATGGTATGGCAAAATGTTAATGATGACTCCTGAAAACCAAGAAGTCATGAATTCAACAACGGGAAGTACGGGCGGAATTTCCCATTGCAATGCAAAGATACGATGTTCCCAATGAAAAAATCAAGCCAAGCGGAAAGGGAATGCTTGAAAATAAGTGTTTTTAAGAATTACTTCGGAGAATGTAAAAAAACGAGCCTGTTTTTTTACATTTCGATGGGGTGGGAGAGGGTGGACACGCGTAAGGAAACCTCCGGTATGTCGGTCTGAGGATGCAGAGATTGGGGGAAAGGTGTGGGGACAGGAGGAATTTTATCGTTGGTTCGGCACTTAAAAATCATGCTTCCTCTTTCTGCATCTCTGACGGTATGCGGAATGAGGTGTAAAGTTGCAGCACGGCAGCGATGGCCAACACGAGTTTCCATTCATCGCCTCTGAAAGGGCGCAATTGCAATACGCTCATAAACATGAGTCCTCCGGCAACAATCAGCAGGATGGCCCCGATGAGCTGTTGCCTGCGCAGGCGGCGCAGCACAAGGTTGGTGCCGTCATAGCGTGCCAGCATCTGCATGGCTGCGAACATCACGGCTCCCGATGTATAGACGAAAGGAGCGACAAATCGCAGTTCGGGAAAAGTCGGCAGGATGGCTCCGACCAGCAAGAGCAAGCCGCCAAGGCAATAGACGATGTTTTGAGTTTTGGTGAGGCGGTTCATATTTGGATAGATGCTTTTCTGTTCTTGTGATAGTTGTGTGCTCGGTTGTTATTCGAAGACATAAACATCTTCGTTGGGTTTCGACATCTTGAGCGACATTCTGGCCACACGTTCCACGGCCTCGGGGTCGTTCTTCAGGCTGTTCAGCTGTTTCTTGTCGCGGGCAAATTGTTCTTCGAAACGTTTGATTTCACTTCGGAGTGCCTCGTTTTCTTTGTGCAGTTGGTATCTGGCCCAAAAACTGTTGGCATCCAGAAAACCGGCCACCACGATGAAGATGATGATGACGCAGAGGTATTTATTCCGGGCAATGACGTGCCAAAAACTTTTGATTTTCTTTCCCATTTCAGTATCCTTTCTTAGGTTCTGCAAAGTTAGTGCAAGGCGAGCGGAATACCAAATTTATTTGACTATTCCCGAGTCGGCAGCGGACTTGAGCGAAGTTTGAATTTGTTTGTTCGTTGCCCGTTCCGCGACAACCCAAGTCGGGACTGAGGAACATGGGGCAGAAAAACGGTTTTTGCGCTTGCATTTTTCTGCCATGGGTGTGTGAAATTCTGCAGTGCTTGCAGAATTTTCTACAAGCACTGCAGAAAATTCTACAAGCACTGTAAATTTTTGCTCATCGGGAGGCCGTTTTTTCGTCAAAATGTCAGCCTTTTCTCATTCGCTCGATGAGCTGCTTTGGGGGCATCGAAAGCACTTTGTCGTTCCATACCCTTCGGAGGCGCATGGTGCAGAGAAGTTGCTTCGTCCACAAAATCGGCATGGCACTTCGCTTTTCTGCCCTGAAAGTGCTAACTTCGCCGACAGATAATGCCTGTATGAAATTTAGAACGGAAGTGGAACTCCCCTCGACGCAGTTGCAGCTTTTGCCCGACACGCGTTGCATGATGTTTGGCTCATGTTTTGCCGAGCACATAGGTCGACGTATGCGCGAAACGCGCATGTCGGTGGATGTCAATCCTTTTGGTGTTATCTATAATCCCCTGTCCGTACACGCAGCCCTCACAATGTTGTTGGAGAATAGCTTTCCCGATGAGGCCCTTTTTGAGGGTGATGATGGGATGTGGCACAGCCGTTTGCATTCAGGCGCATTCTCTGCTGCTACGCGCGAGGCGTGTGAAGCATCGGTGCGGGCACGATTTGATGCAGCCGCAGTCGCCTTGTCCCGACTGGATGTGCTGTTCGTTACTTTCGGTTTCGCGCGCGCGTATATATATAAGGTATGCGGACAGGTGGCCGGCAATTGTCATAAGCAGCCGTCGCGTGATTTCATTGTGCGCGATTTGTCGCCGGCCGACATCGTGGAGATTTGGCAACCGCTGTTGCAGCGGCTGCGCGCCTTACGGCCGGAGTTGCAAGTGGTGTTCACGGTCAGCCCCTATCGTTATCGCAAAACGGGTCTCCACGGCAATGCTTTGGGGAAAGCCTCTTTGTTGTTGGCCATTGACGAATTGTGTCGCCTGAATGAGGGGTGTCATTATTTTCCGGCCTATGAAATTGTGCTGGATGAACTCCGTGATTATCGCTTCTTCGAGGCTGATATGCTGCACCCGTCGGCAGTGGCCATCGACTATGTGTGGGAACGTTTCCGCACGTGGGCTTTCGCTCCGTCCATGCACGAGATGCATGCCGAATGGGAGAAACTGCATCGTGCCTTGCAGCACCGTCCTCTGCAGCCCGACAGCGAGGCTGCCAAGCGATTTCGTGAACAAACGGAACAGCAACTGAAGGCTTTCGAACAGAAGTGGAAATTGTCGCCCTACGTGGCAGAAGATGAAACTGCAAGGGTGTGAAACTGAAACAATGGAAGATAGAAACATACTGATGGATTACGAAAAAAACATAGAGGAAGCCGCTGCCGCCATGCAGCTCGGAGGATGGGGCAGAACCCGTTACTCTTTGGAGAAGATGGCATCGCTGATGGGCGCACGCCTTTTTGGTAAAAGCGAAACGGAAGTGGAGCATCTGCTCACCGATAGTCGCTCGTTGGCATTTCCCGAAAGTTCGCTCTTCTTCGCCTTGAAAACACGTGTGGGCGATGGACACAAATACATTCCCGACCTCTATCGTCGGGGTGTGCGTGCTTTTGTTGTGGCAGATGTGCCGGCCGATTTCTCCACGCACTATCCCGAAGCAGCTTTCCTGCAAGTGGTTTGCCCGTTGCGTGCCTTGCAACGCCTGGCAGAGCGTCATCGAGATGCACATCCGATGCCGGTGATAGGTGTTACCGGTTCGAATGGTAAAACCATTGTGAAAGAATGGCTCTATCAGATGTTGGTGCCGGTGATGCACGTTACGCGTTCGCCGCGTTCCTACAATTCGCAGGTGGGAGTGCCGCTGTCTGTTTGGCTGCTCACTCCGCAAACCGGTGTAGGCATTTTCGAAGCCGGCATATCGCAGCCTGGCGAAATGGATGCCCTGCGTGCCATTATCCAACCCTCCATCGGTGTTTTTACCAACATAGGGCAGGCACATCAGGAGAACTTCCAAACGTTGGAAGACAAATGCGCGGAAAAGCTGAAGTTGTTCAGCGAAAGCGAAGTGCTGATTTATTGTGCCGATGATGCCGTGGTGAATGCCTGTGTGGAACGCTCGAATTACGGTTTCCGACGCCTAGGGTGGTCCATGCAGCGTCCGGAATGCCCCCTCTATGTTGAGAAAGTGCAGAAAGAGAGGCAACACACGCGCATCACTTATCATTATGCCGGATGCGAAGCTGAAGTGTTGATACCCTTTGTCGATGAGGCTTCCATCACCAATGCCATTCATTGTCTGGCCGTTTCGTTGTGTTTGCAGCTGCCGACCGAAACCATCCATTATGCTCTGGCGCATCTCGAGCCTGTCGGTATGCGGTTGGAAGTGAAACAAGGATTTCATTCCTGCACCATCATTAACGATAGCTACAATTCAGACATCAATTCACTGGACATTGCACTCGACTTCATGGCACGCCGTCCCGAGGCTTCGGGGGGGCGAAAAGTGTTGGTGCTGAGTGATATATTGCAAAGCGGTCTCACACACGAACAACTCTATGCCCGTGTGGCTGAAATGGTGAGCCGACGCGGTGTGGACCTGTTGATTGGTGTGGGGCGGGAGATTGCTGCTGCCGCCGCGAACTTTGCCATGCCATGCCACTTCTTCCCGGACAGTGAGAGCCTGCTGGAAAGTGGTTTGCTCGACACGCTGGAGGGCGACATCGTGTTGCTGAAGGGGGCGCGGCCTTTCAATTTTGAACAATTGGGCGAACGAATGGCGCGCCGTGTGCACGAAACAATTCTTGAAGTGAATTTGGAAGCTGTGGCCGAGAACCTGAATTTCTATCGTTCGTTTATGCAACCCGAAACCAAGATGGTGTGCATGGTGAAAGCCTCTGCTTATGGTTCGGGGGCTGTGGAGATTGCCAAAACCTTGCAGGACAGAGGCGTGGACTTCCTGGCCGTAGCTGTGGCGGATGAGGGTGTAGAACTGCGTAAGGCGGGTATCACCGGCGATATCATCATCATGAATCCCGAACCTACGGCATTTGGCACAATGTTCAGACACGCCCTTCAGCCCGAAGTTTATAGTTTCAGATTGTTGGAGTTGCTCATTCGGGCAGCCGAGAGTGAAGGCATCACCGACTATCCCGTTCATATCAAATTAGACACAGGAATGCACCGCTTGGGTTTTCATCCTGAAATCGACCTTCCGGTGCTCATCGACCGGCTGCGCCATCAATCGGCTTTGACCCCTCGATCGGTCTTTTCCCATTTTGTGGGAAGCGATAGCGAAGATTTCGATGCTTTCTCCCAAGAGCAATTCGAACGATTTGATGTGGCTTCACGCCGCCTGCAACAAGCCTTTTCGCACAAGGTGCTTCGCCACATTTGCAATAGTGCCGGCATCGAACGCTTCCCGGAACGGCATCTCGACATGGTGCGATTGGGATTGGGGCTTTATGGTGTCAGTCCCATCGATGGACATATTATTCACAACGTGGCGACTCTGAAAACCACTATCCTGCAAATTCGTGAGGTGGAAGCCAATGATACTGTTGGCTACAGCCGCCGGAGCAAGGTGAAACGCCTCTCGCGCATTGCGGCCCTGCCCATCGGTTATGCCGACGGCCTTGATCGTCGTTTGGGCAATGGGGTGGGCTATTGCTTGGTGGGAGGAAAACCGGCCCCCTATGTGGGTAACATTTGCATGGATGTGTGTATGATTGATGTTACCGACATTCCATGTGCCGAAGGCGACGCTGTGGAAATCTTTGGCAATCAACTGCCGGTTACGGTGCTGAGCGAAAAACTTGGAACCATCCCTTATGAAATTCTGACCTCGGTGAGCGAGCGCGTGAAGCGTGTATATTATAAGGAGTAAGCCATCAATGATTTTGTAAAATGAATAAAAAGAAGGCGAACGTGCATTCAAGCACGTTCGCCTTCTTTGTGTATGTTGTGTCTCTTAGTTCTCCAATGGTTCAAAACCGCTCTTGCGGTCCATGGATGGAATGGAACGCTCCGTCTTTGTGGGGGCATTTCGAAGAGGTGGCAAGGTGTCGGCCGCTTGTGCTTCCTCGCCTTTGTCTCTTCCAGGCATGGGCAGGAAACCGCTAGTGCGACGCACGTGATAAACGTTCATGTTCTCGTCCGAACGGAACCAGTTTCCTTCCAGCTCCTCATCGGGTTTCACGATATGGATGTGCTTGTTTGAATAAATCTCGTGGCGACTCATGTCCCAAAAGAGTTCTTCGGTGGCAAAGGTGGTTTGCGATGTGAGATTGTTGATAAAAACGCGACCACGCATTTCCCAAAGATTTTGGTTGTACCAATAAGCCGTGTCGGCCGTGATGTAAAGGTCAACCTTGAGTTTCTCATCAAAGCGCGTCAGAAAGATGCCTTTGGGAAAGGTCTGGCGAGGAGGGTGAGTCTTGTCGTAAACACGCCATTCTTCTGCCACGATCTTATAGCGCATCACACCGGAGTCGGATATCATTTTTGAAACTCCTAAAGTGGTCATTACCGGCAGAGAATCGCGTTCCTGAACGGCTTCGCCTGTGGGAGGGGCTTCCGGACCGCAACCGGTGGTGAGGCCTGTCAAGAGCATTCCAGCCAAGAAGGACAGAGTGCATTTTCGGAGAGCATGGAGGCTTTTCGAAAATGGCTCTTGTCGCAAATTCAACCGGTGGGGAATGGCCGACAAACGGTTTTCGGAAGTTTGGCTCAGGCGCATTGGCTTTTGATTAGTGGGAGGGTGTGTATTAGTTTACCTTCCATTTCATGAACCATTGCTCGTTGAAAGTAAGACCGATGCAAAGGCGGAAATAATTCTCGGTAATCATACCGGCCATCTGAGGCTGTACGCGGTCGTATTGTGCGGAGATGTTGATTACCGAACCCTTGTTGAGATAATTGATGATGGGCAGTCCCACGCCCAGACTCACGCTGTAATTACGCGGACCGTCGCGACCGTCCACCAAAGTGTAAGGGGAGGTATAGGAAAAACCGGCACGATAACGGATATAGTGTTTCCATTTCGTTCCGTTGAGGTTGGGGATGTATTCTCCACCCACGGTGATTTTGTGTCGGTCGGTAAACAATCCCGGACGCGACACATAATTTTTGCCGTCAAAGTAAGGAGCTTTCACATCTGCCCATTGCTGATATGAATAGTCTGCTCCAATGCGCAGATTGTCTTTGTGTGTCCAGACAAGGCCGGCACCGAAAGTGTGAGGCAGTTGGTAGGCATCGCTGCAGGTGAGCGAGTCGCCTGCACTGACAGTGTTGTTGGATATGGTTTGTCTGTAATAGTGTGCATCCGATTTGATATCGTGCCCCAAGCCGTATGTGAGGCCCAAAGTCAGGCTGTTGTTTTTGCCAAGGGGTTGCTCATATTGCAAACCGAAGTCCACTTTATAGGTACGCACGTCGGACTCGTAAAGCAAGAGGGAAGAGTTGGCTCCGGTTTCGCTAAAAGCAATCGAACCTTTGTGCTCAAGATTTCCCCACAAGTAGCCGATGTTGGCTCCCAAAGAAATGCGTTTCACCGGTGCCCATCCCAATCCGACATACACTTCGTGCGATCCTCCGTTGCCGGTGTAGGTTTCTGTCTGAATGAGGTTTTCGTTTGAAACTGTCTGGTTGTGGTTGACGGTGTAGCCGATGGAACTATAGGGCAACAATCCCAGACTCATACCCAAGCGTGGAGCCAAACGGAATCCGGCGGTGAGATAATCGAATGAGGTGTTGCGAGCATTGGTGCTGGCAGTTTTGCTTTTGAAATTGCCGTTCTGAATAGAAAACCCCGTATCGAAAATAAAAGCCAAAGAGTCGATGGCAGAGTAGGAGGCCGGATTTGCAGTATTGATGTCGCGGCCGTTTCGCATACCCATGGAGAGGCCGGCCATACCCTTGTTGAAACCGCCTCCTCCATCGTTGAGTGTGCCAAACCCATAGCGTGAGTAAGGAGAGTTGGAGCCGTTGGACTGCGCGAAAAGTGCACTTGTGAAAATCAAGGCGCAAAGCAGGGAAACGAATCTTTGGTATGTGGTCATGTTGTTTGTGATTACGTGTTTGTTGTTGAGGAAATCTTGTTGCTTTATCCCTTGTGGTGATACCGAAGCAGGACGTTAAGTCCTATGGATACAAGATTGGGCTGTGCAAAGATGCGACTTTTTAATCGTTCGGGGAAGCGGAAAGGGGTGCCTCCCGTTAAAAAAATGAAAAGTTGGGGGTAAATATCGGTAAACTCACTGATGAAACCTTCTATTTCGTGTTGCACTCCCTTCATCACGCCGGTGCGAATGGCAGAAGCCGTGTCGGTGCCCCAAAGTGGTGTTTCGCCTTCTGATGTGAGCTTTGGCAAGCGTGCGGTGTGCTCGTGGAGCGCTTGAAAACGCATTTCGATGCCCGGTGAAATGTTTCCGCCCAAATATCTTCCGTCGGAAGAAACAAGATCGTAGGTGATGCATGTGCCGGCATCGATGATGAGCAGGTCGGTGTTAGGCTTCAGCGTGGTTGCTCCCACTGCGGCTGCCCATCTGTCGGCTCCCAAGGTATTTCGGCCGGAGTAAGCATTCTCTATCGGCCCGGGAGTGTTTCCATCGACAAACAGCACGCAGTCTGTCTGCCTTTTCAGCATTTCTTCAAGGTGCTTTCGTTCTCGGCCAACGCACGAAACGGCACAGGCATCTATGGCGTGATGTTTGAAAATCTCTTCCAACGTATGCGTGAGGCTTACACCCTCGTCAAAGGTGTTTATGCATGCTGTGCCATCGAAGAGGCAGATTTTTGCACGCGTGTTGCCGATGTCTATGGTGAGATTCATTGCGGTGGAGATTGGTCAGAGTTTTTCAAAAAGCATCATTTGAAAATAGCAAAGATGGCCGGAATTTTAGCCAAGTCGGGTAACTTAGTTTGTTTCCATTCGCGGATGGTCCGGGTGCGCACATACTCTTGCTCCGTGGTGAGTCCGGCAGCGATGCAGAGACGTGTGGTGGGCTGACAGGCGGCCAGGATGTCGGCAATGATGCGTGCGTTTCTGTAGGGTGTTTCGATGAAAAGCTGCGTTTGATGTTCGGAGGCGCAGCGTGCTTCCAATTGTTTGAGTCGTTTGCTGCGAGCACTGCCGTCAATGGGCAGATAACCATGAAAGGCGAAGCTCTGTCCGTTAAATCCGGAGGCCATGACTGCCAAAAGGATGGAGGAAGGTCCAACCAGCGGAACGACACGCAGCCCTTCGCGTTGGGCTATGGCTACGATGTCGGAGCCGGGATCTGCCACGGCCGGACAACCGGCTTCACTGATGACGCCCACGCTCTCGCCCTTGCGCAGGGGTTCCAGATAGCAGCTGTAAGTGGCAGCATCCGAGTGCTTCCCCATGGGGTAGAACGTGAGGCTGTCGATGTCGATGCTGCGTTCCACGGCTTTGAGAAAACGGCGTGCCGTGCGCACTTCTTCCACAATGAAATGGCGGAGAGAGAGTATCACCTCGCGGTTGTAGGTTGGCAGCACCTTATCGATGGGTGTGTCGCCCAAAGTTACGGGGATGAGGTATAGGGCAGGGGAGTTCATAAATGTTTCCGTTTATGGTTGGTGCAACTGCGTGAAAGTTTTTTTGCCTTTGGCATAGTATTGCCACAGCAGACTCTTTTGCATGATTTCGGGAATGGTATCTCCGGTGGCTTTGCGCAGATTTTCCTGTCGTGTAGCCGTGTAATTATTGCGTATCTGCTTGAATTCTCGGCGTGCCTGAATCACGGCACGGGCATTTCCTGTTTCGCCGGAAAGGAGAAATTTAAGGGCAGCTACGTAGTCCAATAAACGCCGTAAGCGCATCACCGGTCGTAAATCGGCCTCGGGCAGATTTTTGTAGAGGAGCAGCAAGTTGTTGCGAAAGTTGAGAAAAGTTTTACGAGGATTCTCTTTGCTCAGTGTGGCTCCTCCGACGTGATAAACCCGGCTGTCGGGGATGCACACAATGCTTCTGCCGCGTGCGCGCAGTCTCCAACAGAGGTCAATCTCCTCCATGTGAGCAAAGAAACTGCCGTCAAGGCCTCCCACCTTGTGCCAATCGGTGCTGCGAATCATCAGCGCGGCTCCGGTAGCCCAAAGCACGGGCCACGCTTGCCCATCGTATTGCCCGTGGTCGGCTTCGATGTCGGCAAAGACGCGTCCCCGACAATAGGGGTAGCCATAGCGATCAAGATAACCGCCTGCCCCTCCGGCATACTCGAACTTCTGCTTGTCCTTCCAGTCGAGCAGTTTGGGCTGACAAGCCGCCACTTCGGGGTGGCTGTCCATGTAGGCACGCAGGGGCTGCAGCCAATCGGGCGTTACTTCCACATCCGAGTTCAGCAAGATGTAATAATCGGCTTTCACTTGTGCCAACGCGCGATTGTAGCCTTCGGCAAAACCATGATTCTCGGCCAGCGGAAGCCATTCGACGGTAGGAAAATCCTTTACCACTGAAGCAGAGGCATCGGTTGAACCATTGTCGGCCACGATGACACGTGTCTGGTCATCGGCAGCGGCCACGACGGAAGGCAGAAAGCGGTGCAGCATTTCAGCACCGTTCCAGTTGAGTATAACAACAGCGATGGAGGTCATTGGCTTGTGTTTTAGAAAGAGGCGGTCAGTGCTTCTCGGTTTTCGGTGAATGCTCCCAGCTGCACCTGAGTCAGGGTGTTATCCTCGGCGGTGAGGGTTGAGGGAAGTTCCACACGGATGTAATTGTCTGTGAACCCCTGCAGCGGGTGTCCGGCTTTGGCGTGCTCCCACAGCACGGGGCGTTGCTGCCCGACGAAGCGGGCGTAGAAAGCCTGACGCTTCTGCTCGGAGAGGGCTATGAGGCGTTTGCTGCGTTCGGCCTTCTCTTGTGGTGAAACCGTGTGAGGTATTTCGAGTGCTTTTGTGCCGGGGCGTTCGGAGTAAGAAAAGACGTGGAGTTGTGAGATGTCGAGTCCGGCAATGAAGTTGTAGGCTTCTTCAAAACATTCTTCCGTTTCGCCTCTTGTCCCGACAATCACGTCCACACCGATAAAAGCATCGGGCATCACCTTGCGCACCTTTCGTATTT
The DNA here is from genome assembly GCA_017547385.1 of Bacteroidaceae bacterium. Classification (GTDB taxonomy): domain Bacteria; phylum Bacteroidota; class Bacteroidia; order Bacteroidales; family Bacteroidaceae; genus Alloprevotella. Next base: position 137,262 of record JAFYPU010000010.1, on the reverse strand, counting down.
TTTCGGCGAAAAGTGCCGTGTCATAACGGCGGTGCATCAGTCGCAACACGGTGTCGCTGCCACTTTGCAACGGGATGTGGAAATGAGGCATAAAGGCGCGTGAATGGGCGCAAAAGTCTATGATTTCGTCCGTCAGCAAGTTGGGTTCTATGGACGAGATGCGATAACGTTCGATGCCCTGCACGCCGTCGAGTGCCTGCACCAGGTCGAAGAAGGTCTCACCGGTGCTGCGGCCGAAGTCGCCAATGTTCACGCCCGTGATAACAATCTCTTTCCCCCCCTCGGCAGCCACGGCCTCAGCCTGCGCCACCAACGATGCGATGGAGCCGTTTCGGCTTTTGCCGCGGGCAATGGGGATGGTGCAATAGGTGCAATAGTAGTTGCAACCGTCTTGCACTTTCAGAAAATAGCGCGTGCGGTCGCCGCGTGAGCATGAGGGCACAAAAGTGGAAATCTCGCGTGTGGGTACGGCCACGGCATGGTGGCACGATTTGCCCTGCTCCATGTTCAGGCGAGCAGTGAGGCCTTCTGCCAGATAGCGTACGGCTTCCCCTTTTTGCTCCATGCCCAGCACCAAGTCCACTCCGGGAAATTGGGCAATCTCATCTGCTTTCAACTGAGCGTAGCAGCCCATCACCAGGACGAAGGCTCCGGGATGTTCGCGTGTGAAGCGGTGAATGGCTTGTCGGCACTTGCTATCGGCCACATCGGTAACCGAACACGTGTTTACCACACAAATGTCCGCGCGTTCGCCCTTCTCCGCCGGTTGCACACCAAACTTCTGCAGCGAGTCGCGCAACGATGATGTTTCAGCGAAGTTGAGTTTGCAGCCCAGGGTGTGAAAAGCTGCCTTCTTATTATATAATATTGTATATAGGCTTTCCGTATTCGTAAGCATCGGAGTTGAAAATGATTTAGTGCAAAGGGTGAAAACCGCATGAGGCGAAGACCCGCTTTTCTGCTTTGGGAATAATTTCAGCCTCATTGGCGCAGCAAAGTTAGTGCAAGGCGAGTGGAAAGCCAAACTTGTTTGAGCTTTTCCGAGCCGTAGCCTAACTTGAACCGAATAAAGAAAGGAAAAAGTTAGTGCAAGGCGAGTGGAATACAAAGCAAATCGCAAAGCATTTGCTTTGTATTCCCGAGCCGCAGCCTGACTTGGGCGAAACCAAAGTGTGCAAGGCGAGTGGAAAGCCAAACTTGTTTGAGCTTTTTCATAATAGTGGCTGCGCTCGTCAAAACAAACAAGTTTCTTTTGTCCTCGCTGGCACACCATTTTCAATCCGCAGCCTGACTTGAACCGAACAGAGCGAGGAAATGTTTTCTGGGCGGCACATCTTCCTCCGGCATGGGGCGTTTTTCTGCAAGGCGTTTAGAATTTTCTGCAAGCACTGCAGAAAATTCTAAACGCCTTGCGGATTTTTGCCTCGTTCGTTTCGTCTGCCGTGGTGGCTTTCAAGATATTTTCAAGGTTTACCCCGCAGTTTGTTATATTGACTTATCAATCTGAGTCTTGAGTGTTGGCGAAAACCTTTTGATTTGTTAAAAAACCGAGTTTGACGTAAAAAAAACAAGGCGATTGCTTGCAGGAGTTTGAAAAGTCCGTACCTTTGCACCGTTTTAATAAAGGCAATTGATTGTTTTACTTAAAAAATTTTTAAACCAATGAAAAAGTTAGTTTTCATGTTCGTAGCTTTCGCAGCTATCTCTTTCGCTTCTTGCGGTAACACTACTACTAGCACTGAAGGTGCTGACAGCCTCGCTGCTGATAGCCTCGTAGCTGACAGCGCTGCTGCTGACAGCCTCGTAGCTGACAGCGCTGCTGCTGATAGCGCTGCTGCTGATAGCGTAGCTCCCGAAGCTTAATCTACGAACATAAGTAGAGAAACGGCCTGCCCGAGGATACCTCGCGGCAGGCTTTTTTGTGTATTTGCTTTCTGATTCTTGTTTGTGTGGGGGGGATGGGCGCATTCTCCATGAGATAGAGATGAAAAATGGAACGTTGTCTCAAAAGGTCTGAAATGGACCAAAGTACACTCATTCATTCAAAGTATCTTTGCAAAAGAAATGCAATAATGCGTAAAAGCGTATAAAGAAAAGAGAAAGCTGAAACGCTTGAAAAGGGAGTAGGCCTTATAAAAAACAATTATCACACCTAAAACAATTAAATTATGGGACTGATATTTAAATCCTCTCATGAAAAATGGTTGGATTCAGAGCGAGAATCTAACGAGGCATGGAAGGAAAGAAATGAAGCTGAAGCGAGAGTTGCTCGTGCCAAAGCGAGAGCTTTAGAAAACGAAGCCGAAGAAAAGGCAAAAGTGCTGGAAGCTCAGCGAGAAGCTATCGAGGCAGAAAGAGCAGCTCAGGAGAAGGAAAGAAAAAGACAGCGCCTGGATGCCTATCAAGACAAGTATCAGGCATTGGCAGAAGAAGGTACTGCTGCTGCTTATATGCAGATCTGTCAAGCTGAAGATAATGATCAATTGGACGATGTCAGAGTGAAGCAGGTGCTCTCAGGATTTCCTTATACAAAAGTACCCGGCGAATTCTACAAGATTTACGTTTATCTTCGTAATGCGAAAAACAAGCAAAGACTGAAGGATTTGCTGCTGATTGCGGAGATGAACATGAGCAATCCCGATATTGCCAATGTGCTCCCTCAGTTGCAGCAGACAGTTGCAGAAATGGATGCTGCCGACAAGAAGAAAATAAAAATATATATCATTGTCGGAGTTGTAGCAGCCTTGCTCTTCATTATTATTGGTATGTTGACAGATCCGGAACGTTTCCCCAAATCCGAAGACAAAGAGTCTGAGTACAAGCGCGAAGTGGTAAGCCCAACTGAAGAAGTGGTGAGTCCGGCTGAAGAAGTGGTGACTCCCAACGGATATGTGATGACTCCCAACGAATATGCAAAGACCCTAAACTAATAAACCGCTTTCCCTTTCTGTGCCCTGAGCTTGCAGCTTTGTGGCAGAGGAAGTTCAATTGTGGTAATGCACTATGCAACAAGGAGAGGCGACCTCGATGGGTCGCCTCTCCTTGTTACAGTGTATGTCTTGGTGCGTGTGTGTTGATGCTCGGTAGTGCTGAGTATGATTCTCACAAGTCGCCTACGATGTTCTGCCTTTTCCAATAAAGGTGCTGGCGATAGAGGTTGACGGATGCTCTTGGCACGTGTATGGTTACAATGCCGCCTTTTGCCTGAAAGGCGTTGGTCATCTCGGGCGGTGTGGGGGCGTGCAGATAAACGTGGCGCAGCTTGTCGCAATGGAAGAAAGAGAATTCGCCGATGTATTTCACTGTGGCGGGCAGGGTGATTTCGGGCAATTGGCTGCACTCCCAAAACACGCCTCGCTCGATGCGTTCCAGACTGTCGGGCATCACGACTTCCTGCAGACGGGTGCAACAAGCAAGAAGGTCCATGGGAAGGGTGCGTATGCCGTCGGGCAGCTTGATGCCGGTGAGCGAGGGGCAGTGGTGAGCCATGCCCATGGGTAGCGACTGCAGCGAGTCGGGCAGGTGGAGCACCTGCAGGTTTTCCATGTGTGCAAAGGCTTGCTCGCCAATGCTGCTAACCGAAGCCGGAAGGTTGATGCATGTGATGCGTGAGCAATTACAGAAGCTGTCTTTCCCGATGTGCTTTATGCCGTGGGGGATCCTGACGGAAGTGAAATTGTAACCATTGAAGAAAGCACTGTCTTCAATTTGGGTAACACGGCAGATTTTGCCGTTTGGCAGGGTGAGGTGGGCTTCAATCTTGATGTTGTCGCCATCGTCTTCGCCATCGCCATTGTAAGAAGTCTTGCTGCCCACCACGACTGCAAGGGTGCTGTCGGGCGAGGCATAGCGGTAGAGCACATTTCGCATTCGCAAGTCATACGGCACTTGCCTTAAGTTCCATTTGACGGACTTCCAAACTTTAAATCCCGTGCTGGTGTTGAAAAAGAAGAGGGCTGCCATTCCCACCGCCAGGCAGACGCTGAGCGAGATGATTGTCTTTCTCATCAAGTGCCGTCGGCGATTGATGAGTTGCTTTATTTCGCTGACGTGCTGGTATCTGCGATGCTGCTCCTTTTGCAGACAACGCTTCATGATGGTTTGGTAAACTCCTGGGAGGCGTTGGCCGCTTTCGCGCTCGATGAATTCCATCAACTTGCCGATGGCATAAACGTCGGTGCTGGCATCCACCGTCTGTTTGTTAGCCTCTTGTTGCTCAGGGGCGGCATATCCGGGTGTGCAACCGGTGCTGTAAGTGTAGCTGTCGGCAAAAGCAAATCCGAGGTCGATGATTTTCACATCGTTGTTGATGCGTGTGAGCATCACGTTCTGTGGTTTCAGGTCGGCATGCACCACGTGGCTGTTGTGCATGTGCTCCAGGGCTTCCAGCAACTGGTTGAACAAACGGTCCAAGTGCTTGCGTTCACCGAACCATTCGGGCGAGATGCGTAACTTTTGGTCGAGCGTAGCGCCGCAGACGTTCTCTCTCAAAATGTAAATGTCGGTCTCGCTCTCCATCAGCTGCTCATATTTCACAATGTGGGGTGAGCACAATTCCCGCCCCAGGTGAAACTCCTTGCGAAACAGGTTGCGATAGGCTTCGTTGTCCGATAATTCCGGTTTGAGACGCTTCATGAAAAACTCCCGCCCCTTGATGCGGCAAATGAAAGGCAGAGAAGTGCCTCCCGTGGCATCAAGGGGTGTCAGCATGTCGAATTCGGAAGCGGCCCGGGCGGTTTCGCTACCGATGAAATCCGAACTTTGGTCAATGGGAGAGGGGGATGCAGAAGGCGTCATGAAGCGAGGGTGCTTATTCTTTAAGAGTTGGTTTTTCAATTACTTCATAGCGAATGCCGCCCATCTTGCCGCAAACGTAATCGGTGGGGGCTCCTCCCTCGTGGCGCAAGCAGTGGAGGTGCAGAGGCTCTCCTTGCACAAAGCAGGGGCAGATGAACGTATCGCCCACCGAAAGCTTGCTGCCCACAGATGCCACGACCACAAAGAGGTCCTGCCCCTCAAGGCGGATGCACACCTGCCGGGCAGGCTGCCACGTCAGTTGCAAGTGAGTGCCTTCGGGCAAAGTGCGTGTGTAGAGAAACTTGTCGCAGGTGAAACCGCTGTCCACGCATGCCCCGTTCCGGGTCTGTTCCAGATAGTGGCTCCACCTTTTGTATCCCGCCAAAGAGGCAAGAATGTCCAGGGTGGAGATGCGCGGTGTGGCGTCCGTGCTCGACGGCAAGTAGCCCCAAAAACGTTTTAGCGTGGTGGGCGAGATGTGTGTATGCAGGGTTCCCCAAATGTGTAATGCCAGAAAGTCGAAATCGCGCGGCGTTTGCATTTTGCGCCCCACAAGGTTTTCAATCAGTTCTCGCAGTGCAGCGTATTGCTTTTCCATAATATCATTAAATGCATTGATGCAGTGAATATCCTCCCGGCCGGCTTTGAGCGAACAGAGGAGCAGTGCAAAGTTATAACTATTATTCAGCATAGCAGAGAGTTGCAGCCTAAAATTTACCCCCCCATATAAGGACCAAAAAGGACCAACGCTGTGTGGCCGGAAGCGGTTAATTTTGCATCCAAACACCCTCATCGGATGAGGAGTGTGGAGTGTGAAACTTTATGCATTCTTTGGGATGCTTCCCATGCGGAAAGTAACAAAGAGTGCGTTGAGATCTTAAAAGGTCCTGTTTGGACCCGGCTTATTTTGTCATAAAGAAACAAATTAGCACTCGAATTTATCATAAAGAAACATTTTGACTATGCAAAGTGAAAACAGGGGCATGATGCCTCCTCCGCCCCCGCCGGCATCTGAGCATGGCATTTCGACTCCGAGTGGAATGTATAATGCTCAGCTTGAGAGCTTGATAGAAATGGCCTTGGCTGATGGCGTGCTGACCGAAAAGGAAAAGCAAGTGCTCTTCAAGCGTGCACAAGCCTTGGGCATTGATTTGGACGAATTTGAAATGGTGCTCGATGCCAAGCTCTACGAGAAGCAAAAGAACCATAGTCGGATGGATGCAACTTCGATGCAGGGAGCGCATTCTGCTCCCCAATCGTCGAAGTGTGGCGATGTGCGCAAATGTCCGGCATGCGGTGCCATAATAGGAACATTCCTGATGGCGTGTCCGGAATGCGGTTACGAATTTGTGGGCGTGGGTGCCAATAGTTTTGTGGAGAATTTTGCCAAAGGCTTGCAAGCGGCTTTGGCCAACTTTGACAAAGCTGAGATGGAGCGAAAGAAGATGCGAAATCGTCAAATGGGCGGTTTGTTGGGTCAGCTGCAAGAGTTGGCTAATACGGATAATTATCCCGACCCCACCGGTGAGATTAGAAAAGCAAAACTATTGCAGGTGGAAGCCGACTATGTGAAGACGGCTGTGCTGCCGCGCGCCAAGGAAGACTGCATTGAGATGCTGAACTTCCTGTTGCCCAAAATCAAAGTGGATGGTGCCACTATTGCCACCAAGGAGTGGCGTAAGTGCTATATGGCCGTGCTCGACAAGTTGGAGATGGGAGCAACCGCAAGCAGCGAACTCACTTCGCTTGTGGCTTACTACCGCAAGCAGTATGAAGTGTCCTCTTGGGGCAAGTTTAGTTTGTGGTGGAGCGGTTTGAACCAGCAGAAGAAAGTGCTTGTGGGTGCGGGCATATTCTATTTGGTGTTGATGGTGATTGTGGTGATATCGATAGCTTTCGCAGATTAAAGCATATAGATCATGGGTATATTCGGTAAAGGAAAGAGCGGCGGCCTGATGAATGTTATCCGCTGCGACGAGAAAGAATATCTGGTGTGGAAATGGCGGCCGGAAGGGCAGGATGTCAATTCCACCTCTCGCGAGAATGCCATTCGCTACGGCAGCAGCCTGCGTGTGAAGGATGGCGAAGTGGCAGTGTTCGTCTACAAACAGAAAGACGGCACATGTCAAGATTATATCGTAGGTCCATACGACGATACCATCAAGACGGCCAACTTCCCAGTGCTTGCCGGCATCGTGGGCTTGGCTTTCGGTGGCGAAAGCCCTTTTCAGGCCGAAGTCTACTTCATCAACTTGGCAGGAAATGTTCAAATTCGTTTTGCCGTGCCCTACTTTGATGTGTTCGATCCTCGCTTGCCCGACCATGGAGTGCCCATGGCGGTGCGCGGCACGCTCACTTTCAATCTTACCAACCATCAGGAGTTCATCAAGCTGAACCGTTTGGTGAATTTTGATTTGGAAGACTTCAAGCGTCAAGTGAGGGATGCCATTATTAAATATGTAAAGGGAGTTGTGGTCAATATACCCTCCGACTTGGGAATACCGGCCGTGCAAATGGAACGTCGAATCTTGGATATTAACGACAAGGTGTCGGCCTATCTTAAGCCGCGCATGGAGCAGGACTTCGGGGTGAACCTCAAGGGACTCGACATTGCGGCACTCGATATGGACAAGGAGAGCCCGGGCTACCAAGAGTTGCACCGCCTCACTGCTGTCAATACGGCTCGCACCATGGAGGCGCAGACCGATGTTAATATCAAGAACTTGCAAGACACGCAAGCCATCAACGCTGAAAACATGGCAGAGACCTTGCGCATTCAGCGCGAAGAAATGCAGCGTGCCCAAACCTTGCAAACCCAAACCAACTTCATTGGAGCGCACATGGCCAACCTGCAAGCCGAAGTGCTGAAGACCGGAGCCGAAAACCTGGGTGCTATGGGCACTATGGGCGGCGGCGAGGGCGGAATGAACCCTGCCGGCATGATGACAGGCATGATGATGGGCGGTGCTATGGGGCAGCAGATGGCCGGCATGATGAACAACATGGGGCAGCAAATGCAGCAAGGCATGAACACGCCTCCGCCCATACCCAATGTGCAGTATCACATCTCCGTGAATGGTGCACAAAGCGGCCCGTTCAATATGCAACAATTGGCCGGGCTTGCGCAGAGCGGACAACTCACGCCGCAAACTTACGTATGGAAACAAGGAATGCCCGGATGGGAATTTGCCGGAAACGTCATGGAACTGCAAGGACTCTTTGCGCCTCCGCCGCCTGTAACGCCTCCGCCACCTCCCGTTCCTCCGGTTCCTTAATAATTATATAATGTAAAAGTAAGATGATGGTATGAACGATGAAAGTTTCTTCTCCATAGATCGTTTGGTGGAGTTCGGTCTTGGCATGGCCATGGCACAACAGATGGTCAACGTGATGAACCAGAGCATGCGCGGCATGTATGTGCCGGGTTCAATACAAAGCATGCCGCAAGCAACCTCGCAGATTTACTATGTGGCCATAGAGGGCCGACAAGTGGGACCGCTCAGCGACAGCGAACTGATGCAACTCATCACGCAGCGCAAAGTGAGCAAAGACACGCTCACCTGGATGCCCGGCATGCAGACTTGGCAACCCATTGAGCAAGTGCCGGCCGTGCTGAAGCTCATAGCCCTCACGCCTCCGCCGCTTAACCCCTAAGTTTCATTGCAACCATGAAGATTTCTGCTATACCCGCAGTGCTCGCTGTTGTTTTGACGGCAGCACTCACATACCTTGTTCATCACATCGGCAGCTCAGATGCCGACAGCACCCTCTTGGCCATCGGCACCGCTCTGTCGCTGCTGCTCACGTTGCTGCCTGCTATGGCCATGAGCCTGGAGAGCGGACGGCTGAGCGTCAACCTTAAGGTGTGGAGCGGCACGATGTTTCTCCTAGCCCTGATAGTTGCTTTCTGTTTTGCCGCATTGGGCGTGCATGTGCCCACCTACATCGCTCTCGAAACACTGCTGCTGGTGGTGCATCTCCTGGTGGTGTGGAAGTTTACGGAAAACAAGCGTGTGTGAACATCCTGAAACATCTTTGAAACAGCACCGGCTCGCACCATCCCTCTATTATTGAGGCTGCGGTGAGCGAATCATCCCGACATTTATTTTTTTTATTAACCATAAAACCTAAAAAAGTATGAAGAAAATCATGTTTTCACTGCTCTTGGCAGTAATGACAGTTTCGGCCGCAGCACAAAGCATTGTGGGCCAATGGTCTCTTGAACACAAAGATCGTAATGGTCTTGTGATGGTGGCTAACTACATGTTCAATAGCAATGGAGTGGTAGTTACCAAAGTAGAAATGAAGGTAGACAATGAGAATTTTATGTACTATGCCTACCTTACCATTCCCGGTAAATACACTTTCCAAAACAATCAGTTGAGCTGCGAGTTCGACAGAGACAAAATTTACATCGAGAGTAACAAGTTTGAGCCTGTAGCCGAAGTGACTCCCGAAAAGAAAAGAGAGTTCCAGCAAGCTATGGCTGAATATGACGAGCAGTTCAAAGGTTTGTTAAATCAACAAATCACTCCCTTCCTTGGTATTGTTAGTAATGGTGCTGCAACGCTGAGTGATTCCACATTGACCATCAAAACAAGTGTGCTTAAAAATGTTAGCCATGCCGACAATTTGGCTGTATACAAAGACCCTCAGCAGGAAATTGTCAAGAAGTATGGTAAAGTGTTTGGCCCCGCCATCAATAGCGGAACCCCTAAGGTGGGCATGACCATGGAGATGCTTCAGCTTATGGACAAGAGATGGTCCAAAAATGGAAGCAACGGTGTAACCGAATCATACGATCTCTATCCCCGTAATCGCAAAGGATCAGTCATCTACACAGTTACCATCTCCCTTAAAACGAAAAAAGTAACAAAGGTAACTTCACGAAAACTCATCTCTATTTAATCAATTTAAAGGAGGGAATACACCCCTCACACAAAGCCGCGATGGAATTTCCGTCGCGGCTTTTGTTTGTTTCAAACTGCTCTCTCGGAGTGTTCGGGATGCGCCGTGGGCAGCCTTTGCGGTGCTTGCAGATTTGTTATCATGCGCATGAAACGTTCTTCTCATGCGCATGAGACGTTCTTATCATGCGGATGATAATTTCTTCTCATGCGCATGATAATACAACGAGAAGCACTTTCGATGTGCGTAAGTGGCTGTTTCGCTTGCTGTTGCATGGCTTTTTGGCAGTTGCTTTTTCGCTCTGCAATGTTTTCCCTCCTTGCCTCCCTCTTTCCCTCCTCCCGAGTTGGTTCTCATGGAGCGGGGAGAACAAAAGTTCCGCCCCACTGCCTTTCGGTCTCGATGCCGAGCGGCGGTGGGGCGGAGCTTATGAGGAGTGTGTCTGCGCGTGGGTGCTTCCGGTTACTTCAGCAGATGTGCATCGAAGTGGTTGGTGATGCGTGTGAAGAGGTGCAGACGCGTGTTGCCACCGTAGATGTTGTGGTTTCGGTTGGTGTAGATGTGCATGTCGAATTGCTTGTTGGCTTGTACCAGGGCTTCGCTGTATTCGTAGGCATTGCGCACGTGCACATTGTCGTCGGCCGTGCCGTGGATGAGCAGCAGGTGGCCGCTGAGCTGCGGGGCACGCTTCAGGGCATTGATGTCATATCCGGCGGCGTTCTCCTGCGGTGTGCGCATGTAGCGTTCGGTGTAAACGGTGTCATAATATCGCCATGAACTGGGGGCGGCCACAGCCACACCGGCGCAGAACACGGGGCGGCCTTCGCTCATGCTCATCAGCGTGTTGAAGCCTCCGAAGCTCCATCCCCAGATGGCGATGCGCTCTTTGTCAACGTAGGGGAGTGTGCCGAGATAGATGGCAGCTTCCACCTGGTCCTTGCTCTCAAGGTCGCCCAGGCGCAGATAGGTGCATTGCTCAAAGTCGGCACCACGTCCGCCCGTGCCGCGGCCGTCCACGCAGACGTAGATGTAGCCCTTGTGGGCCATGTAGCTCTCATAGAGTGTGCCGCCGAAGAAGCCCATGTTCCATGAGTCGGTTACTTCCTGCGAGCCGGGACCGGAGTATTGGTACATCACCACGGGATACTTCCTTGCGGGGTCGAAGTCTTGCGGTTTCACCATCCAGCCATTGAGCTGCACGCCCTCGGAGGTGGTGAAGGTGAAGAATTCCTTCTGTCCGAGCTTGCCTTGAAGCTTGGCGGTGAGTTCCTTGTTGTCGATGAGGGTGGCGAGGGTCTTTCCGCCGGCATCGTGCAGGGTGGTAACAGGAGGTGTGTCGGCGGAGGAGTAGACGTTCATATAGTATTTCATGCCCACGGCAAAGGTGGCGTTGTGTGTGCCGGCGGAGGTGGAGAGCTTCTTTGTTTTTCCGCTCTTGTCGGTGGCATACACGGCTTTGCGCAGGGGGCTTTCTTCGCGTGAGGCGTAATAGAACTTACCGGCGGCGGCGTCATAGCCATAGAAGTCGGTTACGTCGAAGTTGCCTTTGGTTACTTGCTTGAGGAGCTGTCCGTTGAGGTTGTACCAATAGAGGTGTTGGTAGCCGCTGCGGTTGGAGAGGAGGGCGAAGTGGCCGTTGTAGAAGCGGAGCTGCGTGTAAGCGGCTTCGCGTACATACTTTTCGGAGGTTTCGCGCAGGGCGAGTTTGCAAAGGGTGGAGCGAGGGTTGGCCATGTAGATGTCCATGCGGCTCTGGTGGCGATTGAGGGTAACCACGGCGAGCTTCTCGGGGTCAGAGGTGAACTTGATGCGGGGCACGTAGCCGTCGGCCTCGAGGGGCAGCTGCAGGGTGCGGGTTACGCGGTTTTTCACGTCGAAAGTCATCACCTTGATGTCGGCATTCTTGGCTCCTGCCACGGGATACTTATAGCTGTAGGCACCGGGATATTGGGCGTTTTCTTCCAACTGTGGGTTGAGGCCGCGGAACATCTGCATGTGGTAGATGGGCACCTGACTCTCATCGTAGCGCACCCAGGCGAGCATCTTGCTGTCGGCACTGAAGTCGAAGCTGCGGTGAGTGGCAAACTCTTCTTCGTTCACCCAGTCGGGGATACCGTTGAGCACTTCGTTGAACTTGCCGTCCTTGGTGATTTGGCTCTCGCTGGCACCGAAGAGCAATTTCACCAGGAAGAGGTTGCCCTCGCGAGCAAAGGCGATGAGTGTGCCGTCGGGCGAGAAGAGGGGGGCTTGCTGCGGACCGCCGTCGGAGAGGTGGATGAAGTCGCCGTTACGCACATCATATACATAGTGAACGGCTGTGTAGGAACGGCGATAGATGGCTTGGGTCTTGGTGCGCAGCAGGATGCGCGTTTCGTCGGGCGACATGGTGTAGCCGTCGATGTGGGTGAGCTTCACGGGGCCTTTGGCGGTTTCGACGTCGAACACCACACCCACTTCCTTGCCGGTTTTGAAGGAGCGGCGAATGATGCGCTTGTAGTCGGGCGAGAGCTGGGTGTAAGTCTCACCATCGTTCATGGGATTTACCCCATAGATGTGTTGCGGCGAATAGGTTCCGCCGGTGATGTCTCGCAACTTGAGGGGACCCTCCTCGGCGCAGAGGTAGGTGAGGGTGGCGCATAGCAGCATGGCCAGTGTCAGAATTCTTTTCATGGAGTTTGTGTTTATGTTTATGTTCGTGAGGGCGAAGTTAATGAAAACCTTTCGGCTGTTCGGGGCATTCTTCTCATAAATCGTGATGACGGAGGCGATATTCTGCCAATTCCTCATACTTTGTGCCCGGTCGGCCGTAGTTGGCATAGGGATGAATGCTGATGCCTCCGCGTGGGGTGAAGAGGCCTGTTACTTCGATGTATTTGGGGTTCATCAGGCGGATGAGGTCTTTCATGATGATGTTCACGCAGTCTTCATGGAAGTCGCCGTGATTGCGAAAGCTGAAAAGATAGAGCTTCAGGCTTTTGCTCTCCACCATGCGTTGGTCCGGCAGATAGCTGATGCGTATTTCGGCAAAGTCGGGTTGCCCGGTGATGGGGCACAGACTGGTGAATTCGGGGCAATTGAAGCGCACCCAGTAATCGTTGTCGGGGTGGCGGTTTTCGAAAGTTTCGAGCACTTCGGGAGCATAGTCGCTGCGATATTCGGTGTGCTTGCCGAGGGCTTGCAGATGGTCGTTTTCGCGCATAATGTGATGAGTTTAGTAAATGATGATGTTGGGTTTCTGTTTCTTGAAATTCTTTGCCAACACCGGAGCAAAGGGGGTGGGAAGTGTGCGAGCTCGCTGCGGGCAGGCCTTTACGCAGGCGGCACACTTGATGCAGCTTCCGGCTGTTTCGGTGGGGCATTCGGTGGAGATGGCAGCCACGGGGCACACTTTGGCACATAAGCCGCAGGCGGTGCATCGGGCTTTGTCGGTGATGGGGAGCACCTTGACGGGATGCTTTTTTTGCGCAGAGCGATATCGCAACACAAAAGCCATGAATCGAAGTTTGCCGAGTAGGTTGCCCGATGGGCGTTTCAGCTTTTCGGTATCTATGGCTGTAACATTGTGGCTCATTTTGTCGTGCAGTGCCATGCCGAAGCGTTCGGCTTCTTGCAGGTCGTCAGCATGTGGGCGGCCTTCTGCAATGGGAAGGTCGGGGGTGGAATAAGAATGTTCGCCCACAAAAGCAGCTGCTCCCACTATGCAAAAGCCACGTTGTGTGAGAAAGTCGGACAATTCGTTGGCTGCATTGCCGAAGTCGCGGTTGCCATATACCACCACGGCCACAGCCGGCGTGTCGTTGCCGTACAGCATATCCAAACGTTGCAGGGCGATGGGCGCACAAGCTCCGCCGTAAACGGGGACGGCTACAACCAGCACCTGATCTGCTCTGAGTTGTGCGGCAGGCGCAGCATAGGGATGAGTAACGTCAGTTTCAATAACCTTGGCAGCTTTCAAACCGCGTGCTATGGCTTGTGCCACTTTTCGTGAAGTGCCTGTGGGTGAGAAGTAGGCGATAATAGTTTCTTGCATATTCAGGTAAGAGAAAGGGCGTTTGCTTTACTTGAAAAGACGATAACTGATGTGGCGGTCGTAAGCGTCTTTGCCGTCGATGCGTTTCAAGAGGCGCACCACGCGGATGGTGAGCGGAAGGGCCACAATTTCATAAGCGGTTTTCAGCACCACTTGTGTGAGCATCAGTGTGGGCATCACCTCCCAAGGCACCACACCGCCGAGTGCCAGGGGGAAGAATATGAGGCTGTCGGCCGCTTCGCCCACAATGGTGGAGGCGATGGCGCGTATGGAAAAACGGCGACCGCTTTGCAGCACCTTCATGCGGCTCATTACATAAGCATTGAGAAAAGAACCCGTGAGGAATGCCACAAACGAGGCTGCTGCAATGCGTGGAGCCAAGCCGAACATGAAGTGGAAGGCCTCCTCTCCGGTCCAATAAGGAGCACCGGGCAGCATGTCGGCCAACCACCCGAAAATCACGAACAGGAAGTTCATGGCAAAGCCCAGCCAAATGATGAGCCGCGCCATGCGGAAGCCGTAGACTTCCACCAGGCAGTCGTTGATGATATACGAAACGGGAAAGACAATGAGGCCGGCCGTGAGTTCCAATGGCCCGAGGCTCACTTGTTTGGTCTCGAAGAGGTTTGCTGCAATCAGGCAAACGCAAAACAGCACTCCCAGAAACATGAAAGGGAGACTGAAAGTGATTTTTTCTTTCTTCATAATCTTGTTTTTTACGAGGTTTGTCAAGCACTCGGCACTTGCTCATCCGGAAGTGCGCGGAAAGTTGGTTTGTCTTTGTGCTGCAGTCTGTCAAGGCTGCTTAGGAGCTAAGGATGGAATGGTGGGAAGAATTTCACTCCATTCCCTCTTCCAAGAGGCGGTCGCGCATTTTGAAGAGCGTCCAGATTTGTGCGCCATACGTGGGGTTGGCATAGTGCTTCCTGGCAATGGCCACATAATAACCGGCCGTGAGCGGGAAGTCGGGGATGAAAGTGCCCTTGTCGATGCGCAATGTTTGGGGCAAGCGTCCCTTGCGCTCTTCAAACCAGCGTATCACCTCCCGAAGCTCCTCATGCGTGTATATCTTTTTGTATTCCATGTGCGAGCATGCTTTGTTCCATTCGAGTTGCAAAGTTAGTGCAAGGCGAGTGGAATACAAAGCAAAACCAAAGTTTTCAGCTTTTTCTTCCGAGTTGCCGCCTAACTTGAGAGGAAGCGGAGAGGGGTTTAATAATAGTTTGGAGAGGTACAGGCGGCACGGTGATTGACGTTGTGATGAAGCGAGTGCTTGCCCGTTTTTCCGCACGCCTTGTAGAATTTTCTGCAAGCACTGCGGAAAATTCTGCAAGCACTGTGAATTTTTGCATCATCATTCCTGCTTTTTGAAGCAAAGTGTCAGCAAATTTGTTGTGAGGTGTAAGCTTTTGCATATCGCAGAGGGTAAATTTGCATGGCTCGAAAAGATGTTGTATTTTTGCTTCGCAAATATAAATAACGAAAACATGAACGTTTTAGAACTCAGCGAACAAGAAATAGGCCGCCGTGCGGCACTTGACGAATTGCGTGCCATGGGTGTAAACCCTTATCCGGCCGATGAATATCCGGTGAATGCTTATGCCGCCGAGATTAAACAGAATTTTCAAGACCCCTCTTCCGAAGACGAACCGCTGCGCGAGGTGTGCATCGCCGGACGCATGATGAGCCGTCGTGTGATGGGAAAGGCCAGCTTTGCCGAATTGCTCGACAGCACCGGACGTGTGCAGGTGTATATCACACGCGATGATATCTGCCCCGAAGAGGACAAAACGCTCTACAACTCCGTGTTCAAGAAACTGCTCGACTTGGGCGACTTCATCGGAGTGAAAGGTTTTGTGTTTCGCACACAGACCGGAGAAATCTCGGTGCATGCCAAGGAAATTGTGCTTTTGGCCAAGAGCTTGAAGCCGCTGCCTGTGGTGAAAGAGAAGGACGGTGTGGTGTATGACGGATTTGAAGATCCCGAACTGCGCTATCGCCAACGCTATGTGGACCTCATCGTCAATCCCGGTGTGAAGGACACTTTCTTGAAGCGTGCCACCATTGTTCGCACCATGCGTCAGGTGCTCGACGAAGCCGGCTACACTGAAGTGGAAACACCCATCTTGCAGCCCATTCCCGGAGGAGCAAGTGCGCGTCCTTTCATTACACACCACAACTCGCTCGACGTTGACCTCTATCTGCGCATCGCCACCGAGCTCTACCTGAAGCGTCTCATCGTAGGCGGTTTTGAAGGTGTTTACGAAATAGGCAAAAACTTCCGAAACGAAGGTATGGACCGCAACCACAACCCTGAGTTCACCTGCATGGAGTTGTATGTGCAATACAAGGACTACAACTGGATGATGAACTTCACGGAGCAAATGCTCGAACGCATTTGTGTGGCTGTAAACGGCAAACCCGAAGCCGAAATCGGAGGTAACATCATCAGCTTCAAGGCTCCCTATCGTCGCCTGCCCATCCTCGATGCCATCAAGGAGAAGACGGGATATGACCTCAACGGAAAGAGCGAAGAGGAAATCCGCGAAGTGTGCAAGGCACTCAACATGGAAATCGACGACACGATGGGCAAGGGTAAACTCATCGATGAGATTTTTGGCGAATTCTGTGAAGGCACTTACATACAGCCCACATTCATCACCGACTACCCTGTGGAGATGTCGCCTCTCACCAAGATGCACCGTTCGAAGCCGGGATTGACCGAACGCTTCGAGTTGATGGTCAACGGAAAGGAACTGGCCAACGCATACTCAGAGTTGAACGATCCCCTTGACCAGGAAGAACGCTTCCAAGATCAGCTTCGCTTGTCTGAAAAAGGCGATGACGAAGCCATGTTCATCGACCAGGACTTCCTGCGTGCCTTGCAATATGGCATGCCGCCCACTTCGGGTATCGGTATCGGCATAGACCGTCTTGTGATGCTCCTCACCGGACAAACACAAATACAGGAAGTGCTTTTCTTCCCCCAAATGCGACCTGAGAAAAAAATACCGCGCGACAGCGTGGAGCAATTCACAAAAATCGGAGTGCCCGAGGCCATTGTTCCCATCTTGTGGAAAGCCGGATACAACCTTGTGAGTGATCTGCACGAAGTGAATGCGCAGAAATTGCAGCAGCAAATCGGTGATATCATAAAGAAATACAAACTCGACACTCCCAAACCCTCGGTTCAGGATATCGAAGCCTGGGGATAACCTCCAAGCACGTTTTTCAAAGATATAGCTTATGGGATTTTTCTCAAGCAGTAACGATGTGGTCGACCTGCCCATAGCCTCTCGCCCGGAGGGCTCTACCATCGCCATTATGGGTGGTGGAAGTTGGGCCACGGCCATAGCCAAAATAGTGTTGGAGCGCGTTGACCACATCTGGTGGTACATGCGTCGGAATGACACCATCGAGGACTTCAAACGCCTTGAGCACAACCCGTCATACCTCACGGGAGTTCACTTCGACGTGAAGCGAATTTCTTTCTCCAGCGACATCAACGAAGTGGTGCGGGCGGCCGATACGCTCATCTTCGTAACGCCTTCGCCTTACCTGAAGAATCATCTTAAAAAGCTCAAGGTGAAACTTCAAGGCAAGTTCATTATTACAGCCATCAAGGGAATTGTGCCGGAGGAGAACCTGGTTTGCTCTGAATACTTCCGCCAAGTGTTCAACCTGCCGGACGAGAATGTGGCAGTGCTCGGTGGTCCCAGCCATGCCGAGGAAGTGGCTTCCGAACGCCTTACTTATCTCACGGTGGGCTGTTCCAATCTTGACAAAGCGCGACGCTTCGCCGATACCATAGCTTCGGGATATATCAAAACCAAGACAAGCGCTGATGTTATCGGTATCGAATATGCTTCTGTGCTCAAGAATGTTTATGCCATTGCAGCCGGAATTTGCAACGGCTTGAAGTATGGCGACAACTTTCAGAGCGTGCTCATGGCAAACGCTGTGCAAGAGATGGATCGCTTCTTGCGAGCCGTTTATCCCATCGAACGAAACGTGTACGACTCTGTCTATCTTGGCGACTTGCTCGTAACAGGTTATTCACGCTTCTCGCGCAACCGTGTGTTTGGCACAATGATTGGCAAAGGATATTCCGTGAAATCGGCACAAGTGGAAATGGAAATGATAGCCGAGGGATACTATGGCACAAAGTGTATGAAAGATATCAATCGGCACTTCCGTGTGAATATGCCCATCCTCGATGCTGTTTACAACATCCTCTACGAGCGTATATCTCCCGCCATCGAAATCAAACTCCTCACCGATTCATTCCGTTAGCGCTCGCTCGGATTTATGGTGTCGGCGTTGTGGCAATAGCAAAAAGCATACGTGAAGCCGCGGCCCTTAAGAAAAGAATATATAACTTTGTATACGATCTCAAAAACAATACGCATATACAAATCGTTAACCCATAAAATCACAACAACATGAAAATCTTGCTAACCGGAGGTGCAGGCTTCATTGGAAGCCACACCTTGATTGAACTCACCGAAGCCGGTCACGAAGCCGTGGTAGTTGACAACCTTGACAACTCCTCGCCCATTTCGCTGAAACGCGTTGCAAAAATTATTGGAAAGGAAGTACCTTTCTACAAGGTTGATATTCGCGACCGTGAAGGCCTTCAGCGTGTTTTCGATGAGCACAAGTTTGATGCTTGTATCCATTTTGCCGGCCTCAAGGCTGTAGGTGAGAGTTGCGCGAAGCCTCTCGAATACTACGAAAACAATATGAATGGCACATTCGTACTGGTAGACGTGATGCGTAAGAATGGATGTAAGAATATGATCTTCTCTTCCAGCGCAACCGTCTATGGAGACCCTGCCATCATACCCATCACCGAAGAATGTCCGAAAGGCCACTGCACAAATCCCTACGGCCAGACCAAATCCATGCTTGAAGAAGTGCTGATGGATGTACAGCGTGCCGACAACGAATGGAACATAGTTCTGTTGCGCTATTTCAATCCCATCGGAGCCCACAAGAGCGGCACCATTGGCGAAAATCCCAATGGCATTCCTAACAACTTGATGCCTTACATCACTCAGACTGCTGTCGGAAAACGTCCCGAACTGGGTGTCTTCGGCGACGACTATGACACACACGATGGAACCGGTGTGCGCGATTATATTCACGTGGTTGACCTTGCTCGTGCGCACGTGGCAGCACTCAAAGCTATCGTAGCCAATAAGGGAATTGCCATCTACAATGTTGGCACAGGCCATGGCTATTCTGTGCTTGATGTTGTTAAAGCGTTCGAGAAGGCTAACGGTGTTCCCGTGCCCTATGCTATCAAACCTCGCCGCCCGGGCGACATTGCAACATGCTATTGCAATCCCGCAAAGGCTGAAGCAGAACTGGGCTGGAAGGCTGAGTTCGGCATTGAAGAGATGTGCCGTGATAGCTGGAATTGGCAGAAGAACAACCCCAATGGTTTTGAAGAATAACCGCAGGGCTTTTTGAAATAACAAAGGTTGGGCCGTGCACTCGCTGTTAGGAGATGAGTGTACGGCCCTTAATCTTGTTTATTTTCTTATTGCAGTCTGGAAAACCGCGTTCCTTAATGACATAAAACAGCGGCCGAGCTTTCACCTGAAAGCTCGGCCGCTGTTTTTATAAATGCTGTTGCAGAAATTAGTCGTTCTCAGGACGCAGACGACGAACCACTTCGCCGGTGCGCCACATCTCACTTTCGCGCAACGCCTTCAGCTCGGCTTCGAGCTTCACGCGATAATCGGGTTGTGAGTTGCTGTCGATAGAAATTTGTGCTTCGTTGCCGGTAACAACACTTTGGTAGAGTTGTTGTACCACAGGCTTGATGGCATCGTGGAAGGGACCCATCCAGTCGAGGGCACCGCGCTGAGCTGTGGTAGAGCAGTTGGCATACATCCAGTCCATACCATTCTTTGCGAAGAGGGGCATGAGGCTTTGTGTGAGTTCTTCCACAGTTTCGTTGAAGGCTTCGGAAGGTGTGTGTCCGTTTTCGCGGAGCACCTCATACTGAGCCAGCAACAAGCCCTGGATAGCTCCCATCAGCGAACCGCGCTCGCCGGTGAGGTCGCTGGTGGCTTCGCGCTTGAAAGTGGTCTCAAAGAGATAGCCCGAGCCGATACCAACACCGAAAGCGATGGCTTTGTTTGTGGCATTGCCGCTCACATCCTGATGAACAGCGTATGAAGAGTTGAGGCCGCGACCTTCGAGGAACATGGTGCGCAGTGAGGTGCCGCTACCCTTGGGGGCAACCATGATAACATCGATGTCGGCAGGGGGAACAACGCCGGTGCGATCGCTCCAGTTGATGGCGAAACCGTGAGAGAAGTAGAGGGTTTTTCCGGCTGTGAGATAGGGTTTCACAGTGGGCCAAACCTGCATTTGGGCTGCATCGCTGAGCAGCATGCACACGATGGTGCCTCGTTCGGCAGCTTCTTCCAAAGAGAAAAGCGTTTCGCCGGGAATCCAGCCATCGGCTACGGCCTTGTCGTAAGTCTTTCCGGGGCGTTGGCCTACGATGACATTAAATCCGTTGTCGCGAAGGTTGCAAGCTTGTCCGGGACCTTGAACGCCGTAACCGAGAACGGCGATTGTTTCATCCTTGAGCACTTCGCGTGCCTTTTCGAGGGGAAATTCTTCGCGGGTCATCACTTCTTCGATAACACCGCCAAAATTCATTTTTGCCATAATGCTATGATTTTATTAAGTTGTTTGAATGTTTGTCTTTGGGAATAGGAGAGGGGAGCATGATTAGCGAAGTTCGACAGCGGCTTTCACCACCACTTCGCCGCTTTCCTTGCGTATCTCCACTTGTTGACGTCCGTCATCACTTGGGTCGGCAAAGAGCAGAAGTGTTTCTCCCATGTAGCTTTCGGCACAATAGGCCATTTCGACGCGCTTGACGGTTTTTCCTTCGGCATGTATCTCTTTTCCGAAAAGGTCGAGCACCATTTCTATGTAGCGGATGGAGTTGACGTGCCCGTTGATGTCGAGGTCGCTATAGCAGGCGGTATGTCGGCTTTGCGGTTCGGTGCTTTTGATGCGCACTCGTCCGGCTCCTTTGATGGGTACTTCACGTTCGCTAACGGCTTCCGCAAATCCTCCGGCAGGCAGGGCGGTGAGGTCGATGGGTTGGCGTGATTCTATGTCGATGAGCGCCCAAATGCTGTGAGCATAACCGAATACGCTGCCATCATTGGCTGTGATGGCAAACAAGCGGTCGGTGAATTGGCGATAGATTTTCGATACCCATGTCTCAACGGTGTAATGTTGGCCCGTGCATGGCATTTGTTCCATTTCCACCACGAGGCGCGACAACACCCATGCATGACGATGGGCATTCACCTGGTCGTAACCGAAGCCACGACTCCCGGCGTGCAGACTGGCGCAACGCAAGAGATGATTGCCCAGAAAACGCCACGACAGACGACCGGCGAAATCCTCGCTGAAAGGTTCAACGATGAAAGGATATTTTCCGATTTGTTCTGACATGTTTTTGTTTTTTTTTGAGTGGGAAAAAGTTTTTCAGTGCGTGAGTCGGTATTCCTCTTCGCGCAGTTCCAGAAACTCGCTCAGGCGTTCGCGATGACTCTTGGTTACGGCGATGGTTCCGCTACTCACGTATTGCAGAAGACAGTCGTGCTGTTTGAGCTTGCGATAAAGCTCCAACACTTCCTCGGGCATGCCTTCTTTGCACACAATACTGTAGGTGGGATTAACTTCCACGATTTTTCCTTCATGCAGACGGATGGCCTTGGAAATGTTCTTGTTCTCCAGGAGTTTGGCCGTTGCAATTTTGTAGAGGGCCTGCTCCATGACAAAAATTTCCTTTCCTGTGAAGTATTGTGCCTGTAGCACGTCGATTTTTTTCTCGATTTGTTTCGTAACCGTGCGTATCGTGGCCTCATCGCTATAGCAAGTGATGGTGTATCGGTGCACTTTCTCAATGCCTGAGGCCGAAACGTTGAGACTCTCGATGTTGAGCTGGCGACGTGTGAACACGTTGGTGATTTGGTTGAGTACACCGGCCAGATTTTCGGAGAATATGATGAGTGTGTAGAGTGTCTGTTGCATGATGTGCTGACTGACTTTTGTGGTTGGGTTGTGTGCTTGGACGCTTGCGAAAACTTATCCCACAGCTTCGGGTTGCTCGTCTGTGATTCCCAACAGCATGTCGTCCACATTGCTGCCGGGGCAGCACATGGGCAGCACGTTGTCTTCTTCCATCACAGCCACTTGCAGCAAATAGGGGCCGGGGGTGGCGAGCATTTCGCTGATGGCCTGATCCAGTTCGTTGCGTTCCGTAACCGTGCAGACGGGAATGTTGTAGGCCTTCGCAATGAGTTCGTAATCGGGGTTGAGCATCGGAGTGAACGAATAGCGACGTTGGAAAAACAACTGTTGCCATTGGCGCACGTTGCCCAAGTAATGATTATTGAGCAGGATTATCTTGACGGGTGCTCCTTGTTCCATGATGGTGCCAAGTTCTTCGATGGTCATCTGGAAACCACCATCGCCGATACACAGGCACACGGGGCGATTGGGCGCGCCGAAAGTGGCTCCGATGGCTGCCGGCAGACCGAAACCCATGGTGCCCATACCGCCCGAGGTGATGATGCTGCGCTTTTGGGTGTATTTGAAATAGCGTGCGGAGAGCATTTGGTTTTGTCCCACGTCGGTAACGAGGATGGCTTTGTGCTCGGCCAGTTCCGAAACACGCCGTGCCACTTCTCCCATGCGCAGAGGGCCTTCGGTCGGGTGTATCTGTGGTTCGATGACCACGCGTGTTTCTTCCTCGGCGTAAGGCTCGAAAGTTTTGCGCCAAGCTTTGTGCTCTGCCGGCTTCAACAATTCGGTTACGGACACCAATGTCTCTTTGCAGTCGCCCAAAACGGCCACATCCACCGTTACGTTTTTGTTGATTTCCGAGGGATCTATGTCAAAATGAATCTTGCGTGCTTGTTTGGCGTAAGTTTCGAGTTTTCCCGTGATGCGGTCATCAAAACGCATGCCCACGGCAATGAGCAGGTCGCACTGCTGTGTCTGTTTGTTGGGGGCCAAATTGCCGTGCATACCGAGCATTCCCACGTTGAGGGGATGGTCTGAGGGCAAAGCCGAAAGGCCGAGCAGGGTGCAGCCGGCCGGGATGTCGGCTTTCTCGATGAAAGCGCGAAGCTCCTCGCAGGCATCTCCCAGTTCCACGCCCTGTCCCACGAGCACCAAGGGGCGTTGCGCCTCGTTAATCATGGCAGCCGCCTGAACCACCGACATTTTGTCGGTTTTCGGCACGGGGATGTAACTGCGGATGAAGTCAATCTGAGCGGGTTGGTAAACAGCGCGACCCACTTGGGCGTTCTTGGCGAAATCGAGCACCACGGGGCCGGGGCGGCCGCTTCGGGCTATATAGAATGCGCGGCTCACGGCCCATGCCACGTCTTCGGCAGAGCGTATTTGGTAAGCCCATTTGCAAATGGGTTGTGTGATGTCCACTACGTCGCACTCCTGAAAGGCATCTGTGCCCAGCATCTGCGCCGGCACTTGTCCGGTGATGACAACGATGGGCGTGCTGTCCATCATGGCATCGGCAATGCCTGTGATGGTGTTGGTGGCTCCGGGGCCGCTTGTGACGAGGCACACGCCCACACGTCCGCTGGCACGGGCATAACCCTCGGCAGCATGGGCTGCCCCTTGTTCGTGGCGCACTAGCACATGGTTCAAGCGGTCGCGGTAGTCGTAGAGGGCATCATACACGGGCATGATGGCACCTCCGGGATAACCGAAGAGGGTTTCCACACCTTCGTCCACAAGCGATTGCATCAGGATTTGGGCACCGGTGAGTGTTGGTTGTTCCATATAGAGTGTTTGGTTGTATTTGCTGTTTGATGTATGAAAAATGATGAACGCAATGAGGAAATTCCTGCAAGGCGTTTAGATATTTCTGCAAGCACTGCGGAAAATTCTGCGAGCACTGCAGATTTGCAGCCTTTGGGCGAGCGTTTCTCGGGAGTGTGAAGCTATTCCACGATGCGCACTCCTCCCTTGTCGGCACTGCTTACCATGGAGGCATAAGCCCGCAGTGCTTTCGACACGGTGCGTTGCCGTTTCACGGGGCGCATGGGGCGTGCCGCCAGTTCGTCGGCAGATAATTGCACATTGATGCTGCGGTTAGGGATGTCTATTTCGATGATGTCGCCATCCACGATTTTTCCGATGTTGCCGCCGGCCGCAGCTTCCGGACTGATGTGCCCGATGCTCAACCCTGAGGTGCCACCACTGAAGCGGCCGTCGGTGATGAGGGCACAAGCCTTGCCCAGGTGGCGGCTCTTGATGTAAGAAGTGGGGTAGAGCATTTCCTGCATGCCGGGACCTCCCTTCGGACCTTCGTGTGTGATGACCACCACGTCGCCGGCCTGCACCTTGCCGTTCAGGATGCCTTCGCAGGCTTCGTCTTGCGAGTCAAACACGCGAGCCGGGCCGCTGAAGTGCAGAATGTCGGGGTCAACACCTGCCGTTTTTACCACGCAACCATCTTGGGCTATGTTGCCGAAAAGCACGGCCAGGCCGCCGTCGGCCGAGTAGGCGTGTGCCACATCGCGAATGCAGCCTTCAGCGCGGTCGGTGTCCAGTTCCGACCATTGGGCAGACTGGCTGCCCATCTTTGTGGAGAACTTGCCACCCGGTGCGCTGCGATAGATGCGTTCGGCATCGGGTGTGGGTTGCCCTTCGGTGATGTTATAATGTTGCAAAGCTTCTCCCAATGTCATGCCGTCCACACGCGGAGTGTCGGGGTGCAGCAGGTTGGCTTTGGCCAGTTCGCCCATAATTCCCAGCACACCGCCGGCACGATTGCATTCCTGCACGGAGAATTTCTGTGTGTTGGGAGAGAGTTTGCACAGACAGGGCACGCGGCGGCTCAGAGCGTCGATGTCGGCCATGCAGAAAGCTGTTCCGGCTTCTTGCGCCACGGCCAGCAGGTGCAACACGGTGTTGGTGCTGCCGCCCATTGCGATGTCCAATGTCATGGCATTGAGGAAGGCTTCTCGCGAAGCGATGCTGCGCGGCAACACACGCATGTCGCCTTCTTCATAGTGGCGCAGTGCGTTTTTCACAATCAGTGCGGCAGCATCGCGAAACAGCTGTGTGCGATTTTCGTGTGTGGCCACAATGGTTCCGTTGCCGGGGAGCGAAAGTCCGAGTGCCTCGGTGAGACAATTCATCGAGTTGGCGGTGAACATGCCCGAGCACGAACCGCATCCGGGGCAGGCGCGGCTTTCGATTTCTGTCAAGTCGGCATCGCTCACCGTGGTATCCGCACCTTTCACCATGGCCGACACCAGGTCGATGTTCTCACCTTTCCATCGGCCGGCTTCCATGGGACCGCCGCTCACAAACACTGTGGGAATGTTCAGACGCATGGCGGCCATCAACATTCCGGGGGTTATCTTGTCGCAATTCGATATGCACACGAGGGCGTCGGCCTTGTGCGCATTTACCATATACTCCACCGAATCTGCAATCAGGTCGCGTGAAGGCAATGAATACAGCATGCCGTCGTGCCCCATGGCAATACCATCATCGATGGCGATGGTGTTGAAT
Source organism: Bacteroidaceae bacterium (assembly GCA_017547385.1). Classification (GTDB taxonomy): domain Bacteria; phylum Bacteroidota; class Bacteroidia; order Bacteroidales; family Bacteroidaceae; genus Alloprevotella. The sequence continues at coordinate 111,929 of JAFYPU010000010.1, read as the reverse complement.
TCGGCAGCGTAGCAGCCCAATTTCTCAATCTCTTGTTTCACCAATTGGCCGGCTTCGTGCAGATGCGTGTGCCCCGGGACGAATTGTGTGAACGAATTGGCAATGGCTATGATGGGTTTTCCGAAATGTTCGCGCTTCATGCCGTTGGCCACCCATAGGGCGCGGGCGCCTGCCATACGACGACCCTCGGTGCTGAATGCGCTGCGGAGTTTTATCTTCATAAGGTTGTTTTTTTTAGAAACAAGTTTTTGTGTTAATGAGGTGCAAATGTATTTAATAATAGTGTATCTGCAAACATTATGACAGGAAAAAGCCGTTTGTGCTTGTCATTTGTTGATTTTCGCGTTGCGAGATGGCACTTTTGTGATGGCTTTAGTAGGTTTCGATGTCCTTTTCGTCGCCTTGTGAGTGCTTCTTGACGATTTGTTGACGGTGAAAAGATGCAAAAAGAGTACTTTGTGCAGGGGTGATTGGCTTTTAAGTATTACCTTCGCCACAGAGACTGATAACATGAACGGTATAAACAACAATGATTATGAAGACTGAAATTCGCGGTGCGCTGTTGCGTGCTTTGAGTGCGCTGGTGATAGGCGGCTTGCTGGTGAGTGTGGCTCACCAAATGCCACAGTGGCTGGTCATGGCTTGCGGCGTGGTTTTTGTGGTCCCCGGTGCTGTGGGGCTGTTGGCTTGGTGGATGCGTGATGCCGCAAGTCGCGGAACGCTGCTCTCGCCGGTGGCAAGTGTGGGAAGCATTCTGATGGGTGTCATCCTGCTGCTCTTTCCCGAGAGCTTTGTGGTGGCGTTGATGTATCTCCTTGCCGCCTGTTTGCTGCTGGTGTCCTTTTTGCAAATGTATTCGCTTTTCACGGCCCGGCGTGCCGGTGTCAATCTTTCGTGGTGGTGGTTCGTAGCTCCCGTGGCTGTGCTGTTGGCCGGCCTCTATGTGCTGCTTTTCCCGGAGATGACGGCGGCGATGCCTTTCCTCATCATCGGCGTGGCTGCGTTGTTCTATGGACTTATGGAATTGTGGTTCACGCTGCTGCTTTACCTTCACCATCGCCGTCTTCTCAAGGCGCAAAAGGCTGAAGCCGAGGCACAAAGTTTGTCAGTGCCGGTGGAAAATCTCTAATCCCTGCTTCTTTCGGGAGAAAGCACTTGGGCATCCCTCACGCGCGTATTATATAAAAGGTACGCGCGTGAGGGATTTTCTGTGGGCAAAACAAATGTTTCTCCTCCCTTTGCGCGAAAAGTGGCAGGCCTTGCCACTTTTGTGGCAGTGCTTACCACTTTAGTGGCAAGGCCTGCCACTTTTTCTGAAACGCCTGTCCGATTTCAGCCCATCCCACACTCTGTTTTCGGGATGGTGCATGTCGATTTCTGTGCGGTGCGAGTGTCTTTTTGGCACCCTTGCAGCACAACTTGGTGCGATTTTGCCAGCCTCTCCGTGCGCATCCCGCATATTTGCCCTATCTTTGCGGCTCGAAAAAGCCGGTGCGGACATGTCCGGATGGCTTTCCGATAAACGAGAAACGAACAACAAGACAGCTATGAGCAATCTCAGATTTAAGGTGGTGGAGGAAGCGTTCAAGAAGCGCCCGACACAGGTTACCATGCCCGATGCGCGTCCTTCGGACTACTTCGCTAAATACGTTTTCAACCGCGAGAAGATGTTCAAATATCTTCCTCTCGAAACCTACAAGCAGCTGCTCAACTCCATCGAACAAGGCACACCGCTCCCCCTGCAGGTGGCTGATGAGGTGGCAGGCGGCATGAAGCGTTGGGCCATGGAGATGGGAGCCACGCACTGCACGCACTGGTTTCAGCCTTTGACCGAAGGAACTGCCGAGAAGCACGATGCCTTTGTGGAACACGACGGCAAGGGAGGCATGCTGGAGAAATTCTCCGGCAAAGAGCTTGTGCAGCAAGAACCCGATGCATCGAGCTTTCCCAACGGTGGCATCCGCTCCACCTTCGAGGCGCGTGGCTATTCCGCCTGGGACCCTGCATCGCCCGTCTTCATTCTCGGCGATACGCTCATGATACCCACGGTTTTCATCTCTTACACCGGCGAGGCACTCGACTATAAGGCACCGCTCAAAAAGTCGTTGGCTGCCATTGACAAAGCAGCAACGGAAGTGGCACATTTCTTCGACGAAAACGTGAAACGCGTGCGTGTGAATTTGGGATGGGAGCAGGAATACTTCCTCGTGGACGAAGGACTTTATGCCGCGCGTCCCGACCTTTTGCTCACCGGACGCACACTGATGGGGCATGAGTCTTCCAAAAACCAGCAGATGGATGACCACTATTTCGGAGCCATTCCCGAACGTGTGGCAGAGTTTATGAAAGACCTCGAAATCCAAGCCCTCGAATTGGGCATCCCTTGCAAAACGCGCCACAACGAGGCTGCGCCCAACCAGTTCGAGCTGGCACCCATCTTCGAGGAGTGTAACCTTGCCGTTGACCATAACATGTTGCTCATGTCGCTGATGCGAACCGTGGCTCGCAAGCATGGGTTTCGCTGCCTGCTGCACGAAAAACCCTTTGCCGGCATCAATGGTTCGGGCAAGCACAACAACTGGAGCCTCACCACAGACGCAGGAGTATTGCTGCACTCCCCGGGAAAGACACCCGAAGATAACCTTCGCTTCATCACATTCGTGGTGCAGACCCTCGTGGCCGTGCATCGCCACAACGGCTTGCTGAAAGCCTCCATCATGAGTGCCACCAACGCACACCGCCTCGGCGGAGGTGAAGCTCCCCCGGCCATCATCTCAGGCTTCCTCGGTCCGCAGCTGAATGAGATGTTGGACCGCATCGAACGCTCGTCCAAGGAGGAACTCTTCACGCTCGAAGGCAAGCACGGTGTGAAGCTCGACATCCCCCAAATCCCCGAACTTATCATCGACAACACCGATCGCAACCGCACCTCTCCCTTTGCTTTCACCGGCAACCGTTTTGAGTTCCGCGCCGTTGGTGCCATGGCCAACTGTGCCGGAGCGATGATAGCCCTCAATGCAGCTGTGGCCGAAGCACTCACCGATTTCAAGGAACGCGTCGATGCACTCATGGCCGGTGGCGAGAGCAAGATAAGTGCCATCCTCGATGTGCTGCGTGAGGACATACGCAGTTGCCGCCCCATTCTTTTCGATGGTAACGGCTATAGCGAGGAATGGCATCGCGAGGCCGAACAGCGCGGTTTGGATTGTGAAACTTCTTGTCCCCTGATTTTCGATCGCTACTTGCACGAGAACAGTGTGAATATGTTTGAGCGCACCAACGTGATGAGTCGTCATGAACTCGAGGCACGCAACGAAATTAAGTGGGATACCTATTACAAGAAAATACAAATCGAGAGCCGCGTTTTGGGCGATCTGTGTATGAATCACATCATTCCCGTGGCCACGAAATATCAGAGCGAATTGGCTGACAACGTGCACAAGTTGCAACTTGTCTTTCCCGATGCCGAGAAACTGAAGAGTCTCACGGCCTACAACATCGACCTGATTGAAAAAATCAACAAGCACACCGGTTTCATTGCCGAGAATGTGGAGAAAATGGTGGAGACACGTAAAGAAGTGAACCGCATCGCCGAAGTTCGCGCCCGTGCCATTGCTTATCACGACAGAGTGGCCCCGTTCCTCGATGCCATACGCCGCCACATCGACTCGCTCGAACTGATTGTGGAAGACGAACTCTGGCCGCTGCCCAAGTATCGCGAACTGCTGTTTGTGCGATAGAGATTCTCTCGAATGATATATCAAAAAAACTCCCATCCGAAACATATTACTTTCGGATGGGAGTTTTTTGATTACTGATGTATGAAAGTTTTTCTTTGCTGTATTCCCTTAGATCTAAATCTCTTGTTCGGAAAGCGTGTGAGCCACAACCTCATATCCTTGCGGAAGTACGGCTTTTTTACCAAGAATTAAGTAACCAAAGCCAAAGGTTATGATGGCTGCACCGATGGAGGCGCGTGTTCGGTTCTTGCCTTTAATCACGATTTCTTTGCTTTCCAAATAAATGCGTCGGCCATTAGGTAGTTCCAAGTAATCCATTACAAAATCCAGGCGTCCTTGAATACCTAAAATAGCAGATTTGCGTGAGTTCGTAACCCGTGCATAGGCTTTTGTGCCGGCAGGTATCACCAACTTGCCGTCTTGATAGATGTTGACAGAAACCTTGAACGGAATTCTGTCGCCGGCCAGAACATCTTTGGCGTACACTTTGTGGGTGGCTTTCATGGGGATACTGGTTTGTGCGTGCAGTTTTACGGTCTCGTATTGGTATTCTTGATTGAGAGTGCCCGAAGGGGGAGGTGCAGCATTGAGGGCTGATGAATTGTTTGTACGAGTTTCATTGGCCGGGGTTGCAAGACTGTCGTTCTCAATCTCGGGCAGGTTAATGGGGGCTTTAGCTTCGTAAAGTGCTTTGGCTTTTTGGGCTTTCTTTCGTTCGAAAATATAGAAGTCAGTCTTCTTTGTGGTAACTTGCAGAATGTCGCTGTGAGAATAAGTGTGCTCTATCCCGCTGCCGTCTTTAAGGCGTACATGTTTTCCCTTGATGTTTTCGATAATTTCTCCGTAAACAATAATATTGTTCTTGAATTGTACGAATGCTGTTCCCACTTGCGCTATCGCATCATTGCAGAGGATAAACATTACGACAAACAATAAGAGTTTTTTCATGGTATTTCGCTTTGTGCCTATAGTCTCCCCATATTCGGCTGTGAATTTTGGACTCTAATTATTGGTACAGGCACAAAAAAGGCGCGGGAGTCTGTTTCTTCAGCTCATCCCTCGTCGCACAGGCCTTCGCATTGCCTCCAATCCCAGGGACAAGCAACGCAGTCAGCCCACGCCGGTACGAATATCAAGATAAGCCGAACACTTCAAGAAGAAGTGTCGGCGAGATGGTAAGTCGTACCACGCAGACGCTTTGTCGCTCGTTGGTCTTAGGGATTGGCCGGTGAAGTTGCGAAGTTCGTGCGCCAAAAAGACTAACGTCCGAAAACGTCTTTTCTGTTATGTTGCCGCCCGCTCACCCTCCGGTGGGCTGTAGCGACATGGCAAATGTAAGAATTATTTCACACTATCTGAAAGAATGGGGAGTGATTGTACAAAAATCTGCAAGGCGTTTAGAATTTTCTGCAAGCACTGCAGAATTTTCTAAACGCCTTGCAGATTTACGCGCAATGCTTGCGCGTCGTTGCGTGTTGCTTTCTACTCTTCCATCAGTTCTATCGGGATTTTCTTTTTGGGATTTACGCCGTGCTGCTTGAGGTCCTCAAGTCGGCGCACGATGTTGCCGCGCCCCGTGTGGAGCTGTGCGCGTGCCTCGTCGAAGGTGGAGCGTGCCGAAGCCAAGGCACTGTCCACGCGGTTGAACTTCTCGAGGAAGCCCACGAACTTGTCGTAGAGGTCGCTGCTCTTGCGGACAATCTCCTCGATGCCTTGCGCTTGGCGTTCGCTTTGCCAGAGGTTGTGGATGAGCTGCAGCGACATCATGAGGTTGGTGGGATTGATGAGCAGCACTCGCTTGCGATAGGCGTAGGCACCCAGTTGCGGGTCGCTGCGGAGGGCGAGGATGTAGCTGCCTTCGTTGGGTACGAACATGAGGACGTGGGAGAGCGTTCCGCCAAACAGCTTTTCGTAGTCCTTGCCGGCAAGTTCGTCAATGTGGCGGCGCAAGCTGCGCAGATTGTCCTGCGCGGCACGCTGCATGTCTGCTTCGCTCTCGGCCGCAACATAAGTGGCGTAGGCGGTGAGCGAAACTTTGGAGTCGATGATGATTTTTCTGTCGCCGGGGCACAGCACCACCACGTCGGGGCGCAGGCGGTTGCCCTCCTCGTCGTGGGTGGAGGCCTGCACGATGTATTCTTCATCGCGGCGTAGTCCGCTGTTTTCGAGAATACTTTCCAGAAGTTGCTCGCCCCAGTCGCCCTGCACCTTTCCGCCTGAACGGAGGGCACGGGTGAGGTCGGCAGCCTCGCGGCCTATCTCTCGGGTTTGCTGCATCATGTTTTCCATGGCCTTTTCCAGAGCTGTGTGTTGCTGCACGCCGGAGAGGCGTACTTCCTGCACGCTCTTGCGCATCCGCTCCAGTTCTTCATGAACGGGCGCAAAGAGGTGGCGCGTCTGCTCGGTGCCGGCTTTCTGCATCAGCTCGCTCTCGGTACGCACGGTCTCGACGGCAAAACGCCGGAAGTCGGCCCGCAGTGCTTCGCGTTCGGCCGTGAAGTTCTGACGAAGCTGACTGAGCATTCGGTCGCTCTGTTCGCGCTCTTTCAGTGTGGCGGCCTGTGCTGCTTCAAGGGCGGTCTCGGCGCGGTCGGCGCGGCGGCGTTCATCTTCCAACTCTCTGCGCACATCATCGGTGCGGCGGCGAGCCCACAGGTAGCCTGCTGAAGTTCCGGCAGCAAGGGCCGAAAGGGCGATAAGGATAGTGGTTGTTTCCATCTTGCTATATAATATATTAAATGTGTGTTGGTGGTTATGCTGTAGTTGCTTCGAAAAGTCCGCTCCAGGCATCGGAGAGTGCTTGCATGGAGGGGAACACTTGCTGAGCACCGGCGTCGGTGAGCACTTGCGGATCGAGCGGACCGGTGTTGGCTGCCAAGGTGTAGATGCCGGCAGCGCGGGCGGCTTGAACGCCCAAGGGAGCATTCTCAACGACGATGGCTTCTTCGGGGCGGCATCCGGCTTTTTCCAATCCCATCAGATAAGGGTCGGGAGCGGGTTTGCCTCTTTTCACATCGGCACTGCTCACAATCAAGTCGGGGCGGAAGAATCCGGGATAGTGGGTCTGCAAGCGTGAGAGCAACGATTGTTGTCCGCTGCCCGTTACCACCACGATGGTGAGGCCCATGGCTTTCACTTGTCGGAGTAGGGATTCAGCGCCGGGCATCTTGGGTGCTTCGGGGTACTTGTTGAATTCTTCGCACTTCAGCGCATAGATGTTGCGTTGCTCTTCAGCGGTGGCGTTGCGCCCCCAATAGCGTTGTGCAAGGATGTTGATGGTGGCTTCGCCCGTTCGGCCTTCGTGCAGATAGGCTTCAGAGGGTGTCATGGTGAGCCCGAAGTGTGTGGCTACCTTGGCCCACGATTGTGCATGGGCCGGCATGGAGTCGAAAAGCACTCCGTCCATGTCGAAAAGTACAGCCCGAAGGCGCGGACGCTGTCCGGTACCTTCGGGCATGGGAATAATGTTTTGCATAAAGTATGTACGTGTTTATTACAGGCGGGCCTTGATGGCTTCGCTCTGTGCTTCATAACCGGGCTTGCCGAGCAGGGCAAACATGTTGCGCTTGTAATCTTCCACACCGGGTTGGTCGAAAGGATTAACGCCAAGCACCAGACCGGACACACCGCAGGCACGTTCGAAGAAGTAGATGAGCTGACCGATGGTGTGCTCGTCGAGACGCGGCAACACAATGCGGATGTTGGGCACTCCGCCGTCGATGTGTGCCAACTGCGTGCCGAGTTCTGCCATCTTGTTGACAGCATCCACGCGGCGGCCTTCGAGGAAGTTCAAGCCGTCAAGGTTTTCTTCGTCGTGGGGGAAGAGCACAGTGTGGCGTGCTTCGGCCACGCTGATAACGGTTTCGAAAATGGTACGCTCGCCGTCCTGAATCCACTGGCCCATGGAGTGGAGATCTGTGGTAAGGTCAACGGCTGCGGGGAAAATGCCTTTGCCGTTTTTGCCCTCGCTTTCGCCATAAAGCTGCTTCCACCATTCGTTCATGGAGTGGAGCTTCGGCTGGAAGTTGGCCAAGATTTCGATTTTCTTACCGGCGTTATAAAGCGCGTTGCGCAAGGCGGCATATTGTTCCACCAAGTTTTCGGCGAAGGGAACTTCGGGGGCAGAGGCGCGCTCCATGTCGGCAGCACCCTGCACGAGCTTCGTGATGTCAAAACCGGCGCAAGCGATGGGCAGCAAGCCCACGGGGCTGAGCACAGAGAAGCGGCCGCCAACGTTGTCGGGGATGATGAAACTTTTGTATCCCTCCTTGTCGGCTGTGATACGGGCGGCACCGCGCTTGGCATCGGTGATGGCTACGATAACCTTGCGGGCTGTTTCCACACCACGCTGTTCTTCGCATTGTTTGCGCAGCAGGCGGAATGCCAAAGCCGTTTCGGTGGTTGTGCCGCTCTTGGAGATGTTGATGATACCGAACTTGCGGTTTTGCAGATAGGCTTGCAGTTCGGCCAGATAGTCTTCGCTGATGTTGTTGCCGGCAAACAGAATGATGGGGTTGCTGCCGTCGTTGGCCAACCATTCGAAGCTGTTTCCGAGCGCTTCAATCACGGCACGCGCTCCCAGGTAGCTGCCGCCGATGCCTGCCACCACGATGGTGTCGCAGTGCTCGCGCAGTGTTTGGGCACAAGCTTGCAAATCTGCCAAGTGCTCTTCGGTGATGGAGGAGGGCAGGTGCAACCATCCCAGGTAGTCGTTGCCGGCGCAGGTAGCCTCTTCGAGCGCTTTCTGTGCAGCTTTCACTTGCGGCTCAAAGGCTTCAATGGTTCCTGCCGGCAGGAATTGGGCGGCTTTAGAGGTTTCGAGAGTAATCATCTTCATATCTTAAAGTTTTTAGTTTCTATACATATTATTATAATAGCGGCGCAAAGTTACGCCTTTTTCAGAGAATAGAAAAGCACAGGCCTTTTTAGATGATGGGGAAAGGGGGAGTGAATTTTGTAAACGGGGTTTGCAAAATCGGATAGTTTCTTTAGAAATCATTTCCTTGGATGATAAAAATTGCACAAAGCTTTTGTTGTTGTGCAATTATATCCTACATTTGCGCCCGAATTGACTATAAATTTATAAATATGAAGAAAGTTTTCTTAACATTGATGGCCGCAACGGTCGTTTCAGTTTCAACCAATGCGGGCGGCTTGCTCACGAACACCAATCAGAACGCAATTTTCTTGCGCAACCCGGCGCGCGACGCCGCTATCGGTATCGATGGTGTGTATAGCAACCCCGCGGGTATTGCCTTCTTGCCGCAAGGTTTGCATTTATCGCTGAGTTGGCAGGCTGCCTGGCAGAAGCGTCAGATCACTTCGACTGCTCCTTTCTACGGCTTCAATGCCAACAATCCTTCCGATACTCATTTCTTTGAGGGCACTGCCACGGCTCCTGTCATCCCTTCGGTTCAGGCTGCCTATGTCATCAACGACAAGTGGAGTGTTTCTGCACAATTTGCCGTTGGTGGTGGCGGTGGTAAGTGTGAGTTTGACAATGGTCTGCCTATGTTTGAGCAACTCATGGGTGGTCAGCTCGCTTCCGGCATTGCAGCAGCTGTGAGCCCCGGAACGCAGGGATATAAATACACAATGAACCAGAACTTGATCGGAGAGCAGTATTTCTACGGCATACAGCTCGGTGCCACTTATAAGATTACCGACAAGGTTGCTGTGTTCGGTGGTGTGCGCGGTATTATTGCCCAGAGTGGTTATGAAGGAGCTATCACCGGTTTTTCGGTGAATGGTTTCAGCCGCGAGCAGCTGTATGGCGCGATGTCGCAAGGCTATCAGCAGGCTTATGAAGGTGCTCAATTTGCAGCCGGAGAGGCTCAGAGATATGCAGAACTGGCTGCTACAACTGCCGACCCTGCTCTCCAAGCTCAGTATGCCGCTGCCGCACAATCTTATGGTAAAGCAGCACAACAGTACGCAGCTGCAGCTAAGCAGGCCGGTACTGCTGCGTTGATGACATCCAGCGACTTGGTGCTCGACTGCCAGCAGAAAGGTTTCGGCATTCAGCCTATCCTCGGTTTGGACGTGAACCTGGGCAAGTTGAACTTGGCTGCCAAGTATGAATTCCGTGCCAGAATTGAAATGGAAAACGAGTCGAAGAATTCTCCCAACGTGGACGCAGCTTTCCCGGCTTATCAGAACGGTGCCAAGGTGCGCTCTGACATTCCTGCGCTCTTGACGCTCGGTGCTCAGTACAGCTTCACGAAGAATGTACGCGCTATGGGTGGTTTCCACTACTACTTTGACAAGGATGCCAAGGGCAGTGCCACACAAGTTGACAAGAACACTTGGGAAGTTACGTTGGGTGCTGAGTGGGACGTAAACGAATGGCTCACTGTCAGCGCAGGTGCACAGCGCACCCAATACGGCTTTGGCGAAGATATGCAGGACACAAACTTCAACATCAGCTCCACTGCCCTTTGCCTTGGTGCTTCGTTCAAAGTTAGCGACAACGTTAAGATTAATGCCGGATACATGCACAGCTTCTACGATGAGGATGAGCTGAACCGTGACAATGGTATCACAGACATCTACACTCGCAAGAACGATGTGGTGGGTGTGAGCGTAGACCTCCGCTTCTAATCCCGGAATTTATCCTTTTGAGTTACAATTTTACGCGACGTGTCGCAGCTGCTTCGGCGGTTGCGACACGTTTTTTTGCGCTGCTCTTGCATGGGCGACGAGCCTTTTTGTGCTGCAGCGTGGGGCAGAGCGGTGGTGGTGTAAGGGGGGTGCAGAAATCTTTTCGGCTTGCCGCCGTGGTATCTCGCCTTGACACTGCAGTATCTCGGCTTGACACTGCAGTGTCATGCGCTTGAAACTGCAGTATCTTGCGCTTGATACAAAAGTCTCTTGTGCTTGACACCGCAGTGTCATACGCTTGATACGATTTCCTCTCGGCATGACAAGATTTGGGGAGTGGGTTTGCGTTTCTTCAGATGCAGAAAACCGGAACTTCGCGGTGCGAGGTTCCGGTTTTCTTGTGCGTTGCGGCATAGCGCATCGGCTTGCCGTCAATCTGTATGTGGGAGGGGCGAATTAGCAGGCCTTAGAACTGGAAGTAGATGAAGGCTTGCAAATCGGCTGTGATGAATTGGTAAATCACGAAGACGGCTGCCACAATCACGGCTACCATGGCCGGCATGGGCATAAGGGCAAAGCTCAAGCGATAACGACGTTTGAAGTTGGCCGGCAGCCAGTGAATAATCATACCGATGAGGATGAGCAGGAACACGGCGCGGTATTCCCACACCACATTGGGAATGATGTCGAGCTTCCAAGCACTGCCGATTTGCTGCACCATGTTCTTGGCTGTGTTCCATGCGTGCTCGTTGGCGGTGGCGGGATCGAGATTGGAGCCTGAGCGGAAGAAGAGTCGTGTGAAGGTGATGAAAACAAAGGTCTGGAACACGGCCCAAACGTAGGCGGTACGGCTGAAAGCCGAACGGCCGCCTGCAAGATGGTAAATGTAGCGCACGAGTGAGCCGCCGTAGATGACGAGCACCCACACGAAGAACATGTTCCACACGGGTTGGGGATTGAAAACGCAGAGCGCACCGAGCAGTGCCAGCGTGGCGGTGAGCCATATCATGCGTGTGTGCCAACCAAAGTCGCGCCAGAACTTGAAGATAATCATACCGATGCCATTGAGTCCGCCCCAAATCATGAAGTTCCAGCTGGCACCGTGCCAAAGTCCACCCAGCAACATGGTGATGTAGGAGTTGATGTTGGCAATGATCTTCAGGCGCTTTTCAGGACGATAGCGTGCCACAAGGCCCAAGGTGAATGCCAGTCCGATGACGAAGAGGGCGGCCCAGATGCTTCCGGAAAGGATGAGGGCAATGAGCGAAATGAGGATAATCCAAAAGTAAGTGCCGAAGGTGGAGTTGCGATTACCGCCCAGAGGAATGTAGAGGTAGGTCTGCAACCATTGGCTCAGAGAGATGTGCCATCGCTTCCAGAAGTTGCCGGCGTTGGGGGCTTTGTAGGGAGAATTGAAGTTCTTCGGCAGATAGAATCCCATGAGCATGGCCACGCCGATGGCGATGTCGGTGTATCCGGAGAAGTCGGCATACACTTGCAGAGAGTATCCGAAAAGAGCCATAAGGTTTTCAAAACCGGAGAAGAGCAAGGGATTGTCAAACACGCGGTCGATGAAGTTTACGGCAATGTAGTCGCTGAGAATAATCTTCTTTGCCAAACCGTTCAGAATCCAGAAAACGGCGATGCCAAACTGTCGGCGAGCCAGGAAATAGGGCTTGTAGAGCTGCGGAATGAACTGGCTGGCTCGCACAATGGGTCCTGCTACGAGCTGAGGGAAGAAGCTGACGTAGAAACCGAAGTCCAGCAAATTCTTCACGGGCTCCACCTTGCGTTGATATACGTCGACGGTATAGCTGATTACCTGGAAGGTGAAGAACGAGATGCCCACAGGGAGCACAATCTGGTCCACACGGAATTGCGATGTGCCGGTGAGCGTGTTGCCAATCCATGCAAAGGCATCGAACACTTGCAGCTGACAACCGAAGATGTCGTTCACCATGTTGGTGAGGAAGTAGGCATACTTGAAGTAGCACAACAGAAACAAGTCAATGGTGATGCCGGTGATGAGCCATGCCTTTCGCTTCAGCCCGTCGGGGCAGGCGTGAATGCGGCGAGCTATCAGGAAGTCGGAACAGGTGACGAACATCAAGATAAGCACGAAGAGGCCGCTCGTCTTATAGTAGAAGAAAAGGCTCACGAAGCACAAGAAAGCGTTGCGAAGCAGTCTGCGGCTGTGCACAAGGCTGAAAACGGCAAACACCAAGGCAAAGAAAGCCCAGAAGTAGAACTGCGTGAAAAGCAGCGGTGAGTTTTCGTTGAATGCGAAAACATCTTTCAGAAACGTAAGTATGGAGGACAATTCCATGGGTATAATCCGGTTGTTTCGTTATGGGATTTGTGTTTATTTAATTCCTTATATTATTCTGCCGGGTAGCTTTCGGCTTCGGTGGAAGTGGGAGAGGAGGAGTGCAGAGGCTGCATCAGTGCATCGAATAGCATGTCGCCGTTCAGCCGGTAGCCTTCCGGCGAGAAGTGAACGCGGTCTTTGGCCATCAGGCCGGCGTTGCGCCACTTGGTCGAGCCGCCCAGACCTCCCATCACGGCAAACATATCCCACACGCAGCCGTTGCTTTCAGTGGCCAGTTGGCGGAAAACTTCTCTCACGCGCAGAGCGTTTCGGTTGGGACGTCCTTTGTGATAACTGTCGTTGTTGGTTATGAACAGGAAAGCACAGTCGGGCGACACGCGGCGGATGCGTGCCATCAGTTCCCGATAGTTGTTTTTGAATACCTCGGGGTCGAATTTGTCAACCGGCATGTGTGCATCGTTGATGCCGATGGCAAAAATCACAAGGTCGGGAGCCACGATGCGGAGGTCGCGTTCCAGGTCTTCGCATCTGAGCCAGGAGGGCACGGCAGCACCGTTGATGCCCGAAGCATAGTAACAGAAACCGCGTAAGTCGTTGTCGGGAACGATGCCGGTGAGGGTAAATTCTTCGCCCTTGGGAATGTCGAAATACACCGTGGCTGTGTCGCGCAGTTCGCTGCAGTAGAAAGTATATGTGCTGCTTTCTGCATGGCGAGCGGCATATCTGCGTTCGCCTTCGTGCAGGATGTAGGGGCGCACGCCGTCGGCCGAATCGTAGCCGATGATGTGCAGACGGTCAAACTGCCATTCGGGCTTTCCGCTGCGGGCGTTGAGGCGTAGCGTGAAGGAAGCTATGCTGTCGGAAGTGCGAGCGGCGATGCCGGTGATGCCTAACGGGCCGGCCGGTTGCTTAGACAGATTGCGCCAAGTGTTCCAAGTTCCTACGTGTTCGATGGTATAGTTCTTGTCGTAGTTTGTTCTGGCCATGCCAAAGGGGAACAAAATGCCACGCTTGGCACGCTGCGTACCGGTCATGGTGCTCAGCAGTGTGCGCATGCGGTGTGAGAACACTCCGGCCTGCACGTGCGAACCGCCGACGTGCCACAAGTTGACGTTGCGTCGCTTGCCGGCTTGCATTTCGCGCACCTTATTATAAAAGGTATGCATGGCGCTGCTGTCGCCCATGATTTGCAAACAGGCCGAATCCCTCAGCACGCACGCCGGCAGGCTGTCGGGCGTGGCTTGGTGCTGTGCCCGGCATGCTGAAAGGCTTGCGACGAGCAATGCTATGAGGAGAAATATGCGCGTCAGGCTCTTCATTGTGCGTTGGCAGTTTGTGTGGAATCGGTAGCGGCTGCCGTGCTGCCGGCCTTGCGCCATTTGTAGTATTCGTAGGTGTTCAGGATGGAACGGCTCAAGAGTTCGCCCACGCGCTCAGCACCGAGACGTGTGAAGTGGATGTGGTCCTTTCCGGCCAACTGAGGCTGTGCGTTCACCCATTGCACCATGGAGTTTTCTCCACCCATCACCTCGAACATATCCCAATAGGCAGCTCCCTCGCTGTGAGCGGCTTGCTTCAGCGCGGCCACCACTTGCGGCAAGAAGGGGTAGGTCTGCATCTTACCCTTGATGCGGGTTGACATGTCTGAAGGACCGATGAAGAGCACTGCGGCCTGCGGGGCTTGGGTGCGGATGTATTTGATTTGCGAGGCTATCTGCTTGGCATAGGTTGCGATGGATTTTTCGCCTTTGAGGTAGGGCACGGAATTTCCACCGTATTGCAGAATGATGAGACGCACGTTCTCGTTTCTGTAGAAGTCGGCCAGCTGTGCGGCATTGATGTTGGTAAACATGGTACCGGAGCATCCGCGCATGGGGATGTTGTCCACGGCCACGCCGGTTTCGCTGTCGAGCATCACGCCATACACATCTCCGCTGCCCGAGAGGCTGAGCGAGGCTTTGGTGGTGCTGTCGGGCAAAGTGAAACGCAATCGGCCCACGCCCTGTGTGGGGGCTAGACTGCGGCTCTGGCCTGCACAATGAGCGTTGATGGTGGAGCCGTTGTTGCCGGCCACGACGGTGAGACGTGTGAAGTAGCGGTGGCTGTCAAGCGAGTCTTTTGTGCTTCTCGGGAAGAAGGAGGCATTGATGGTGCCGCCGCCGAGATGCGCCACTTGTGCCATCACGCCATATCGGTTGCCGGTGCTGCGCAGGTCGGCAGGGCCATAAGCCAGGTGGCGTGTGGGGATGGGGCTGATGCTTTGCCCGATGGTGAATGCGCCAACAGTTTGGTGCAACGGCACGAGTCCTACGCCTGTTCCGCCAAACTTCTGCTGCAAATAGCGGCGCAAGGTGGAGGTCATGCGGTCGCCTTCGAGCTGTGAGTCGCCGTAGTGCAAAATGCGCATGTGGCTGTGGCCGGTGCTGTCGAGTGCTGCAAAGAAAGCGTCCCAGGCTTCCAGGTTGTCAGCGGGGAACTGGATGCGGCTCGGGTCGCTCTTCAGGAATTTCAAGTAGCCGCTTTCTTCCTTGACGCGTGTTTCGCTGAGGCGGCGTGCCAAGAGTTCTTCGGGGCTTTCCTCGGGTTGCTTTTGCTTGTCCGACGGTTCGAGCACTTCGGTCAGGGTAGGGAATTCCCAATGCCAAGGACCGACTTGAATGCCATCTTTGGGGAAAACAACACACAGCACAGCCAGGGCTGCAATAACGGAGAAAATAAAAATAAGGATTTTGTAAGCTTTCATAGGCTTTGTTTGAAAAATCGAGCGTAAAATTAGTGATTTTCAACATAACAGCCTTGGTCCGATTGGGTGCAAAGTGTAGTTTGTGAAATGCGGAAGGCTATTTTGGCAACTGCAATGTGCATTATGGCCGGCGTGGGGAGAAGAAGGTGTGAGCTGAAACAAGTTTCGCTTCATTCTCCGCTCGCCTTGCTGACACTTTGATAGAAATCCAAGTGTCGCTTCGGCTCGGGATAAGAAGCTGAAACAAGTTTCGCTTCATTCTCCGCTCGCCTTGCTGACACTTTGTCCGAAAAACGGCCTTGGGGAGTGCAAAAATTTACACGGCGTTTAGAATTTTCTACAAGCACTGCAAAAAATTCTACAAGCACTGCAGATTTTCGTGGAAAGGCTGCTCGTTTTCTCGTCTTGGGAGAGGAAAACTGACAAGTGGTACCAGAAGAGTCTAATCCCGATGTCAATGCAGAAAGAAAGCCGTTCGGAGTGTCCGAACGGCTTGTGTCAAAACGTGATGTTGTGTCTGAATTTTATTCTACACTCCGGTGGTATCCTGCGTGTAGTCCTTGACAATGTCCACCATGCCCGAAGGGGTGATGGTCAGGATGAAGATGGGGCCGCTGTCGCTACCGGGTTTTCCGAGTTGCGCTCCGAAAATCAGATTTTCGCCCTCAATGCGGTCAAAGGCGATGCCTTGCAATGCGCATTGC
Source organism: Bacteroidaceae bacterium (assembly GCA_017547385.1). Classification (GTDB taxonomy): domain Bacteria; phylum Bacteroidota; class Bacteroidia; order Bacteroidales; family Bacteroidaceae; genus Alloprevotella. The sequence goes on along the minus strand of JAFYPU010000010.1, from coordinate 95,813 downwards.
TTGCGGTCGTCGGCCGAAAGGAAATCAAGAAAGGCTTCCTTGGTGAAACGGCGGCTGAACATGGGCGCATCGTCGCGGCGAATGTCAATCTGAACGTGGTTGTCAAGACAGGTGTTGCCGGCATCGTCGGTCAGCGTGGGCAAGGTGCTGTCGGCTTCGCGACGAATGTCGATGTTGTATTTGTGGCCTGCTACGTGTTCTTCCGTCTGGAAGCTCCAGGGAGCGTCTGCCCCGTCGGGGACGGGAGTCTCGGCAGTGGCAGCAGTGGTAGTGGTGTCGATGGAGGTGGCAGGTGCTTGTTCGGACTTGTTGCCGCAACCTGCCAGCAGCGGCAGGGCAAGCATGAGAATGAAAGATGTCTTTTTCATGATTTTAAGGTTGTTGCTGTGTTTTGTTTGTCCAGATGAGGTGCATTGGCTTGAGGCTTTTGAGCTGCGCACCGGCTTTGGGACGGACAAAAGTAGGTATTTTTCATTAACATTGCCTATTTTTGCGACAAATTTACGAAGCTATGAAGATGAAACAGTTGCGACGGAGCGTCTGGAACTGCCTGTACGTCATGGGCTGCCTGCTGCCTGCATTGATAGGCTGCCACGATACCGATACCGACATCGATGCTGCCTCGACGCAGGGGCGGCGCACGGTGTTGGTGTATATGGCTGCAGAAAACTCGATGCAGGAATCGTATATGCCCGATGAACCGGGACAACAGCACAAAGACTCGGCCGAACTGGTGCGTGGCAGCAGATATCTGTCGGAGCAAGACCGCTTGTTGATGTTCATAGACGATAAATCCGCTCCGCGACTTTATCAGTTGACACCGGGCGGTAAAGCTCCGCGCTTGGTGCGAATGTGGACCGAGGATGTTTGCAGCACTTCGCCCGAGGTGTTGCGCGATGTGCTCGATTGGGTGGCAGAGCATTGCCCCTCGCAGGAATATGGTCTCGTGATGTGGAGCCACGGCTCAGGATGGGTTCCGTCAACCAATAAGGACTATGCGTCTTCGCGCCTGACGCCCACTGCAGATGTGCCTTTGGCATGGGGCGTGGATGTGGGAGCCGGAGGCAAAGGAGACAAAGCAGCCGACGGACGTTGGGGCGCACAGATGGATGTGGCAGATATGGCACAGGCCATTGTTAGCTCAAAGATGGGGCACATGAAGTATGTTTTCTTTGATGCATGTTTGATGCAGAGCGTCGAAACGTGTTATGCCTTGCGTGAGGCAACCGATTACGTAGTGGCTTCGCCCATCTCGACACCCATGGCAGGTGCTTGCTATGAGGGTGCCGTGCGCAAAGGACTTTTCAGTGCCGACCCGTCAGACATTGCCCGCACTTATTTTGCCGCGGCCACCGACCCCGAACGTCAGGCAAAGGAGTATGACGATTACGGACTCGTGATTTCGGTGGTGCGAACCGACCTTTTGCCGGCCTTGGCTGAGGCGGTGAAAGTGGCGCTGCCGCTAACAACGCTATGCGGCCGCAACAGCCCCGACATGACGGGTGTGCAGAGTTATGCCCATTATGCATATAAATATGATTATCGCCCTCATAATTATGATGTAGCCTGTGCGCTTCGTCAGCTCTTGCCGGCCGAAAGTGAAGCTTTGAGAGTCTGCCTCGAAGCCCTGAATAAGGCGGTGGTTTGCCGCTTGGCGACGGACAAATTTTGGATAGGCAGTTGGGAGGGTTATCAGCAGGTGGATGCCGAAGCTTTCTGCGGTGTGGCAATGTTTGTTCCGCAAAAGGTATATACAACGAATGCGAAGTATTGTCCGCATGGCGATTTGAACGAAGTGTTTGGCAGAACAGCGTGGTACGAGGCAGCCGGTTGGGCACAGACCGGATGGTGAGGGGAATGCCTTTCGCTTGCCTCTTGCAGCCTTGCTAAAAGATAAAAGCCAAGCGGCCGAACGGAAAACTCCGTTCGGCCGCTTGGCTTGTTGTATGTATGTAGCAGCAGAGTGCTTCCCACGATTTCGGTTTACACCAAACCGCGACCGTGGCACTGCTTGAACTTCTTGCCGCTGCCGCAAGGACAAGGATCGTTGCGGCCGGGCAATTTGTCTTTCACGATGGGCTGCTGCGTTTGCTGCTCGCGGGTGTCGCGATTGCGTGCATCGGCTTGCTGCTGGGCTGAAGCATCAGGTGCATCAAGGCTGTCGTGCTGCTCGGTGTATTGCTGTTGGGCACGCTGCTCCGGACCGGCTTCGCGAACGTCGGCAGGATTTTGCAAAGGAATGTGGCCGCGCATCAGAGTGGCTACGGTGGAATTGTTGATGCGGTTCACCATCTTGTCGAAGAGTTTCACACTTTCCAACTTGAAGATGAGCAACGGGTCTTTCTGTTCGTAGCTGGCATTCTGTACCGACTTCTTGAGTTCATCAAGCTCGCGCAAGTTTTCTTTCCAAGCATCGTCGATGTTGTGAAGGAGGATGGCTTTTTCAAAGTCGCGCACCACGGCACGGCTTTCGCTTTCGTAGGCTTCCTTCAGGTTGGTGCGGATGTTGTAAATCAACTTTCCATCAGAAATGGGCACAAGAATGTTTTCGTATTGCTGACTTTGCTTTTCGTAAACATCGCGGATAACGGGCATGGCCACTTCGGCAAGTCGCTCGATGCGACGGCGGAAACCATCCATCGCTCCTTGAAATGCCTGCTCGTAGAGGTCTTCGCGACGCTTGCCGTCGAACTCTTGCTCTGTGAAAGGCACTTCGATGGCCATGATGTCGAGGAATTGGCGACGGCAGTCCTCATAATCTCCGGTTGAGATGATGTTAACGCAACGGTCCCAAATCATGTTTGAAATGTCCATGCCGATGCGCTCGCCCATGAGTGCGTGGCGGCGCTTCTCGTAGATAACGGTGCGCTGCTTGTTCATCACATCGTCGTACTCCAAGAGGCGTTTACGAATACCGAAGTTGTTTTCTTCCACCTTCTTTTGCGCACGTTCAATGCTGTTGTTAATCATTTTGGCCTCAATCATCTCGCCTTCCTTAAAGCCGAGCTTGTCCATGACACGGGCAATTCGTTCGCTGGCAAAGAGGCGCATGAGTTGGTCTTCCAAGGATACGAAGAAGACGCTCGAACCCGGGTCGCCCTGACGGCCGGCACGACCGCGCAACTGGCGGTCCACGCGGCGGCTCTCATGACGCTCGGTACCGATAATGGCCAAACCGCCTGCGGCCTTCACTTCGGGCGTCAGCTTGATGTCGGTTCCGCGACCTGCCATGTTGGTGGCAATGGTTACGGCTCCCAACATGCGTTCTTCCTCGTGCTTGTTGCCGTCTGCGTCCTCAATCATCACTTTTCCGAGTGTGCTCTGACCGGCCAAAGCCACGATGTCGGCTTCGCGTTGGTGCAATTTGGCATTCAACACTTGGTGCGGAATTTTTCTCATCTGCAACATGCGGCTCAGCAATTCGCTCACGTCGACACTCGTCGTACCGACCAAAACGGGGCGGCCTGCGATGCGCATCTTTTCAATCTCGTCGATGACGGCTGCATACTTCTCGCGCTTTGTTTTATATACGCGGTCGTTCATGTCATTGCGTGCTATCGGACGATTGGTCGGGATTTCCACAACATCGAGCTTATAGATATTCCAAAATTCACCGGCCTCGGTGATGGCTGTTCCCGTCATTCCGGAAAGTTTGTGATACATGCGGAAATAGTTCTGCAATGTAATCGTGGCAAACGTCTGTGTGGCGGCTTCCACCTTAACGTGCTCTTTGGCTTCCACGGCTTGGTGCAGACCATCGCTCCAACGGCGTCCTTCCATGATACGGCCGGTTTGTTCGTCAACGATCTTCACTTGTCCGTCCATCACAACATATTCCTCGTTAATGCGGAACATGGTGTAGGCTTTCAGCAACTGTAGGATGGTGTGCACGCGTTCACTCTTGACTGCGTAATCAGCAAGTATCTGATCTTTGCGAGCGAGTTTGTCTTCTTCGGGAATGCTTGCATCTGCTTCAAGAGCTGAAAGCTCGGATGTAATATCTGGAAGTACAAAAAGCTGGTCGTCGTTCACTTGTTTGGCCAACCAAGCGTTACCTTTATCTGTCAAGTCCACAGAGTGCAACTTCTCGTCCACAACAAAGTAGAGGGGCTCAACGGCTTCGGGCATGCGCTTGTTGTTATTCTCCATATAGATTTCTTCCGTCTTAAGCATGCCGGCCTTAATTCCTTGTTCGGAGAGGAATTTGATGAGCGGGTTGTTCTTAGGCAATGCCTTGTGTGAGCGGAACAGCTGAAGGAAGCCTTCATCTTGCTTCTTCTTGTCGTCGGAATGGATAAGGCTTTTGGCTTCGGCCAGATACTGTGTGGCCAATTGACGCTGTACTCCTACGAGTTTTTCCACCAAGGGCTGATATTGCTCGAACAGCTGATCTTCGCCTTTGGGCACGGGGCCGGAAATGATAAGCGGTGTGCGGGCATCGTCAATAAGCACAGAGTCAACCTCGTCGACGATGGCGTAATTGTGCTTGCGCTGTACCAAATCGGAAGGAGACATTGCCATGTTATCGCGAAGGTAGTCGAAACCAAATTCGTTGTTTGTTCCGAAAGTGATGTCGGCTTGGTAAGCGCGGCGGCGTGCTTCCGAATTCGGCTGGTGCTTATCTATGCAATCGACGCTCAAGCCGTGGAACATGTAGAGCGGACCCATCCATTCGGAGTCGCGCTTGGCCAAATAGTCATTCACCGTTACGACGTGAACGCCATTGCCCGTGAGAGCATTCAAGAACACAGGGAGAGTAGCTACAAGGGTTTTACCTTCACCGGTGGCCATTTCTGCAATTTTTCCTTGGTGCAGCACAACACCGCCGAAGAGTTGCACATCATAGTGCACCATATCCCAACGCATGTCGTTGCCGCCTGCAAGCCAGTGGCTCTGATAGATGGCATTGTCACCTTCGATGCGGACGAAGTCGCGAGTGGCAGCCAAATCGCGGTCAAAGTCTGTGGCGGTTACCACAATCTCTGCGTTTTCTGTGAAGCGGCGTGCTGTTTCTTTTACGATGGCGAAAGCATCGGGCAGTGCCTCTGTGAGAGCTTCTTCATAGCGTTCGAGAACTTCTTTCTCGAGTTTATCGATTTGATTGAAGATTACTTCACGATCTTCCAAAGGCGTGTTCTCGATTTTAGCTTTGAGGCCTTCGATTTTTGTCTTGATGTCGTCAGCCGAACCTTGTATAGCGGCTTGTAGCGACTTGGTTTTGGCGCGCAGACCATCGTTGTCGAGAGTTTCGATGGCTGTGTACGCGTTTTTAACCTTTTCGACCCACGGTTGGATGAGCTTCATGTCGCGCGTGGACTTGTTGCCGAAAAGTTTGCTTAGGATTGCGTTGATATCCATATTGTATTTATTTTATTGTTTCTTAGTTTGGGATGATTTGCAATAGGAGAGGTGAAAAGTGGCTCGGCACTTTTGTTTCTCTCTCAGAAGAGCGGAGCTGTGCCGCAAGCATTAGGAGCACGGATGCGTATGGATTTGGAGATGGTAGGCGCAATGCGATCTACGCTGACAGGCGTTTCCACAATCGAGGGTGCGATGCCTGCTCCATAAAATATGATGGGGAAAGATATATACGACTCGCGTGAAAGTCTGTTCTCTTTGGTCAATTCATTGACGCACCTCCAGCCCGGTGTAACCTCAATCATGATGTCTCCGGAGAAGCGCGGGTTGTATGCGCTCCGTATGCGGCTGATTCCGGGAGTCCAGGCACCTTGCATGAGTCGCTGCGAGGTGTATACGTCCTTGACGCCGCTGAGCGTGAGCAGGAATTCCTGCGTTTGCTCCAGTATGTGGTTCATCCGGAGCTGCTTCTGCTCAATCAGGCGATGGTTCAAATAAATTTGGTTGCCGATGCAGGTTTCCACAAACTGTCCTTGTCCATGTAATGCTACGAGATACATGTTCAGGAGTGCTGTGGCGCGTTGCATGTCAAAGGTTCCGGAGGGTATCCGGTACTTGCTCAAATCGGCAGTCTCTTCGTCGGCATATCCGGTTGAGGTTAGGACAAACAGTGCATTGTTGTGGCCCACTCGGTGTTCGATGGCGGAAATCAGGTCTGCCACGGCCCCGTCCAAACGTACGTAGATGTCTTGTAGCTCTATGGGGGCGATGTCTGTGGGCTGATGTTTGAAATTTCCGGCATAGAACGTAACAGCCATATAGTCCGTGAAGGCGTCCATGCCTACGGCTGTGCCGCGCAGGCAAGCCTTGACCATCTCCACCACCTCTTGGTTGACAAATCCGCTTGTGAGGTATGAGCTGAAGCGGTCGTCGCCCTTGAATTTATGTTTGAAGGGGGCATGTTGTTCGCCCGAGAGGAAGTAGCTGAAGTTGCCCACCAGTTCCGAACTTGGCTGCCAAACAGTGGCTTTCAGCCTTTTGTCAATGCCGAAACGCTCGTTGTAAGTAGACACCCAGGTGGGGAGTGTTGGTGTGTAGTAGTTGGATGTACACCACAAGCCGGTTTGCTCGTCAATCCACAATGCGGCATCTGCTGCATGGCCTGCGCTGAACACTGCAGCTTCCCTGAAAGGTGCTATGCCGTAAACGGCAGCTTTGCCTTCGGTAGCCACTTTCAGCTCATCGCCCATGGTGGAAAGTCCCAGGTGTCGGGGGGATGTGCCGTCCGTTGTGCCGACTCCTTGATAGGCCGGATCATCCACGCAGAACATCGGGCGAAGTGTGGAACGGTCCATCCATTTTTGTGCAATGATTCCGTGTCCCGATGGAGGTGCTCCGGTGGCCACCGTGGCGGTGGCTGAAGCTCGGTCAGGCTTTATCATGGGATATTCAGCCTGTGAATACACACGTCCGTCCTCCATCAAACGTCTGAAGCCCTCATTGCCATATAGCGGCATGAAGGCATTGAGATAATCCGTGCGGAGTTGGTCTATCAGGATGTTGACCACAACCTTGGGAACGGTGTTGCCAGAAGTGCCGGCCGCCTCGGCAGTGCCCAGGGCGGTCAGAGCAGCAAGCAATGACAAGAGGAAGTGGTTCTTTCCGGAATTCATTTGTGTCGTTGTCCTATATTAATAAATGTACGGGCGCATGCACGCATAAGCAAAACCGATGCCAAAGCCCAGACTGCTGTGGGGAAATGCTGCACTCCCATGCAACCGCAGAGGCAGAAGAGGAGCAAAACTCCTATCAGTATCGGTGAGTAAATGTCGCGCTTCCCGTGTCGCGTGCGCCAAATCTGCAGTGGTAGCCATAGCAGTGGCAGTGGGTTGAGCCACATCACCAACCAGTTGCTTCCCACAGCCGGATGTTCGGAGCAGAAGAAGAGTAGGGCGATGATGCATCCGGCACCTCCTTGTAACAAGGTGAGCAGTATGTCAAGCACGTTGCCGATTTTCCCGATTTTCTTTTTGCGCCATTCGTGCCATGTGCAAACACCGGTGAGCACCATCAGCAACAGGGCAACCATGTTGGGGGTGATGGCAGAGTTTTCGTTGGTTATCGGTTGCATCACGGGATAACGAAAGGTCTCTTTCACCAATGGGCGTTCGCTCCCGTCGCTTCGTAGCACCACGGCTCCGGCCATGTAGTCCTCTGCGTGAGCCGGCGAGAACATTTCGCCTTTTCGGCTGAGCAAGGTGTCAACTTCTGCTCCCAGCAGCAAATCATTACCCAACGAGCTCCAAGGATGTTCGGCCGTGAGCCGGTGGATGATGTCACGGAAGGAGGAATCCGGTTGGTGCTCGGTGGAGTAGGTGATGGTGCCTTCCACACTTTGCTCAATGCGTTCAACGGCTCGTGTGGTGCAGTTGTCGTTCATGAAGTTGTAGCGATAACCACGCCGCTCCGGACGTGCGTTTTCGCGGAGTGCTTTGTTCAGTTGTTGTGCCTCGTCGGGCGTGAGGTCAAGCACTTGTTCGTCCACATACCGACCGCGCATAACATAAGATGCGATGAATGGCTCAAAAGGTGTTGTGCCGAGTTCATAATCAGTACGCCCCATGATGAAGTTCCACACGAAGTGAGGTTTCCTCGAGTCGAACATCCCATAGTTGTACACCACATCTTCGTTTGTGTGGAGGTCGTGAATGCGAATGGCGGTGTGCCCATAGAAAGAGTAGGACTCGTTTCCGGGAGCACACGTCAGCAGACTCACTTGCAGCGAGTCGGTTGCTGCGTTTGTCGGCAGCGATATCAGAGCTATCGCCAAAGCCAGGACATAACGCAAAAAAGGTATTCTTTTCACAATATATTGTTTGCAGGTGCAAAGTTACTACAAGGCGAGAGACAAGCCAAACGAAAAAACTTGTTTTTGCGTTTGGCTTGTCCGAGCCGCCACTAACTTGGGCGTAGCCAAAGTTAGGTACGAGGCGTTGGGGGTGCGAAAAAACTTGTTTTTGCGTTTGGTCTGTCCGAACCGTCGCCCCATGTAGGTGTTTCGGTGATAAAAACAAAAGAGCGAAGTTCCTTTTTTGAAACTTCGCTCTGCTTGGGTGTCTGATGGGACTCGAACCCACGACATTCAGAACCACAATCTGACGCTCTAACCAACTGAACTACAGACACCATGTTGGGAACTCTTTCCCTTTAAGCGGTGCAAAGATACTGCTTTTTTCTTTCTGTGCAAATTTTTGAGGCGGAAAAGTGCAATGTTTTCCGATGTTTTCTTTTTTCGGAAGGCAAAAAGGTGTGTGCAACACCCTCTTGTGAGTACGAAGCAGCCTTTTTATGAAAAGTGCGATGCGCCCGTTCTGTCATATAAAGGAACGGGCGCATCGCGTAATGGGTGGTTCGGTTATTGATAATACTCGTGCTTGCCTGCTGCCAGGGTGTTGAGCATCAGCATGCAGATGGTCATGGGACCCACTCCGCCGGGCACGGGCGTGATGTAGCTGCAAAGCGGTGCCACATTGTCGAAATCGACGTCGCCACTGAGGCGGAAACCTTTGGGACGTGTTGCATCGGGCACACGGGTCGTACCTACGTCGATGACCACGGCACCGGGTTTCACCATGTCTGCCGTGAGAAATCCCGGCCGGCCGATGGCGGCGATGATGATGTCGGCAGCGAGGCACTCTTCGCGCAAGCTCTGACTGCGGCTGTGGCATACGGTTACGGTGGCGTCGCCATATTGTTTTTGCATCATGAGTTGCGCCATGGGCTTGCCCACGATGTTGCTTCTGCCGAGCACCACGCATTTTTTGCCGGAGGTCTCGATGTTGTAACGACGCAACAGTTCGAGAATGCCCTTGGGGGTGGCAGAAATGTAACAGGGCAGACCGATGGCCATGCGGCCCACGTTGATGGGGTGGAAGCCGTCCACGTCTTTGCGATAGTCGATGGCTTCAATCACCTTTTGTTCTGAAATATGCTTCGGCAGGGGGAGCTGCACGATGAAACCGTCCACGTCGGCGTCTTCGTTGAGTTGCTTCACGCAGTCCAGAAGTTCGGCTTCGGTGATAGTGTCTTCGTATCGGATGAGGCTGGAACGAAAACCGCACGCCTCACACGCGAGCACCTTGTTGCGCACATAAGTTTCGCTACCTCCGTCGTGGCCCACGAGCACGGCTGCCAGATGCGGCCGCTTGCCGCCGGCGGCAACGATTTGTTCTACTTCGGCCTTGATTTCGGCTTTGATGGTGGCCGCAGTTGCTTTACCGTCGATGAGTGTCATATTTGAGTTGTTTTTAAGTTTATTTCTTGTTTTAGCAAAGACAGGTGCGAGCAAACGCAGAGCAGGGGAGCCCCACGGAGAGTCAAGCTGCGTATGACCGCATCCCGTCTTTGCGAAGCAAAAATACAACATCTTTTTGGGGTGTGCAAGGTGAGCGCTTGAGTCTCCATTGTCAAGGGGGATAAACTGCTTCGGGAGAGAAAGCCCGAAGTGCCCCGAAAACGTGTTGTGCTTGCGTGAAAATCTACTCGGCGTTTAGAATTTTCTACAAGCACTGTAGAAAATTCTAAACGCCGAGTAAATTATTGTACGCCCAAGGCGTGTTTTTCTTGCAAAGTGTAAGCTGTTGGCAGGATGCTTACTTATCGGTGGCGACGTGCCAGCTCTTCTTCCAAATCGCTCAGACTGACACCCATCTGCTCACACAAAACGAGTAGGTGGTATAGCAAGTCGCAGGCTTCGTAGGTGAAGCGGCGACGGTTGCCGTCCACGGCTTCGACGGTGGCTTCAACGGCTTCTTCGCCCACCTTCTGGGCAATGGCTTTCACCCCTTTGATAAACAGCCGTGTGGTGTACGAACCTTCGGGCATCTCTGCGTGGCGTTGGCTGACCACAGCCGAAAGTCGGCGGGCAAAGCCTTCGCTCTCGGGAGTGTCGAAACAAGCCGTTGTGCCCCTGTGGCAGGTGGGGCCGATGGGGTGTGCCTTGATGAGCAAGGTGTCTGCATCGCAATCGGCGTGCATGCTCACCACGTTCAGATAGTGCCCGGACGTTTCGCCTTTGGTCCACAAACATTGGCGTGTGCGGCTATAGAATGTGATACGCCCTTCGGCCACGGTCTTGTCGTAGGCTTCTTTGTTCATATAGCCCAACATCAGCACGCGAAGGGTGGTGGCGTCTTGCACGATGACGGGCAACAAACCGTCGGCGCATTTCGAGAGATTGAAGTCGGAGAATTGCATTTTCGTTTCTTGATAAAGAAATTTTCTGATGGGTGGTTGATTTTTTTTGGTGGATGGCTTATACCCCTCAGTCGCTTCGCGCCAGCTCCCCTGCCTCAGGGGAGCAGTTGCCATTCGGGTTGCCCGGACGCTGTTCCCTGTTGTGTGGTCATCCGCAGGCTACTTCTCCCCTAAGGTAGGGGAGATGCCCTTTAGGGCAGAGGGGTATGAAAGTTGGGGCTGTGCCACTGAATATGTGTAGCTCACAGGCGCATGGCGATGCCTTGGTCGTGGAGATATTGCTTCAGGTCGCTGATGGTGATTTCGCCGTAGTGGAAAATGCTGGCAGCCAAGGCTGCGTCGGCTTTTCCCTGAGTAAGCACTTCTGCAATGTGTTCGGCCGACCCCGCACCGCCACTGGCGATGATGGGAATGTGCAGCCGTTCGGCCAAACGGGCAAAGGTTTCGCAGGGATAGCCGGCACGGGTTCCGTCGTGGTTCATAGAAGTAAACAAAATCTCTCCGGCACCGCGTTCCTGCGCTTCGAGTGCCCACGAAAAGAGTTCGCGATCTGTTTCCTGCCGGCCGCCGTGTGTGGTGGCATGCCACAGGTTGTCCTTGTTGCTGAGGCGGGCATCGATGGCCACTACAACGAACTGACTTCCGTAGCGTGTGGCAATGCGGTCAATGAGTTCGGGATTTCGTATGGCGGCACTATTGATGCTTATCTTGTCTGCACCGGCATCGAGCAGGCGTGCCGCATCGTCGATGGTGTTGATGCCGCCGCCCACGGTGAAGGGGATGTTGATGCCGTCGGCAATGCGTTCCACCAGATGTGTGAATGTGTTTCGCCCCTCGGCAGTGGCACTGATGTCGAGATAGACCAGTTCGTCGGCACCGGCTTGGGCATAGTGTTGCCCCAGGCTTACGGCATCGCCCACGTCGGTCAGATTTTCGAAGTTGATGCCTTTCACCGTGCGACCGTCTTTCACGTCGAGGCAGGGTATGATGCGTTTTGTGAGCATACCGTGGGGAATTATTGAGTGATGATGTATGTTTCTATCTCCTTGAGGCTGATGCGCCCTTCATAGATGGCTTTCCCAATGATAACCTTGCGCAAATTCAGGCTGTTGAGGCGGCGAATATCATCCATCGAAGAAATGCCGCCCGACACGGTGAAATCAATGTCGGGATAGGCTGCCTGAAGTTGGGTGTAGAGGTCGAACGAAGGGCCTTGCAGCATGCCGTCGCGTGAAATGTCTGTGCAAATCACTTGACGCAGTCCGTGCGGTTGAAATGTGTCTATCAGTGCTTCGATGCCGAAGTTCAAATCTTCCTGCCAGCCGCTGACCGACACCTTCCCCTCACGCACATCTGCGCCCAGCACCATGCGCTCTGCACCGAATGCGTTGAGCCAGGTTGTAAATAGGTCGGGCTGCTTGGCGGCCACACTGCCCACAATGGCGTATGCCGCTCCGGCATCAAAAACTTGCCGTACAGCCGTTTCTGTCTTCAGACCGCCGCCCCACTCAATGTTCACACCGTCAATGCCGGCCATTTTTTCGAGTGTGGGGAGGTTCTCCGGTTGTGCTGCCTTGGCTCCGTCAAGGTCCACAACGTGCACACGTTTTACACCGCAGTCGGCAAAGCGTTTCACCATGTCGGCAGGTTCGGCGTCGTAGGTGGTTTGACGCTCGTAGTCGCCTTGTGAAAGTCGCACACAGCGACCGCCGATAATATCGATGGCTGGGATAAGTTCAATCATAACATGAGGAAATTTCTGAGAATGCGTTCGCCTGTGTCGCCGCTCTTCTCGGGGTGAAACTGCGTGCCGTAGAAGTTCTCATACTTCAAGGCTCCACTGAACAGCAAGCCGTGGCGCGTTGTGGCGATGGTGTCTTGACAAAGCTCCGGGTAGTAAGAATGAACGTAGTAAACGTGTTCGCCGCCCTTGATGCCGTTGAAAAGTTTGGAGTCGAGGTTGTGGATGCTGTTCCATCCCATGTGCGGAACTTTCTCTGCCGCAGAGGCCGGGAAACGACGCACCCGGGTATCGAAAATTCCCATGCATTCGGCATCGCCTTCCTCTGAGTGGCGACACATCACCTGCAGACCGACGCAGATACCCAATACCGGTCGACGCAGATCGCAGATGGTTTGCACCAAATCGGCTTGGCGCAAATTGTGCATGGCTTCGGCAGCATTGCCCACGCCGGGCAGCAGCACGCGGTCGGCTTTGCGAATGACGGAAGCGTCGGCCGTAACAACGAACTCGGCTTCCAAACGTTTCAGAGCATTCTCCACAGAACGGAGATTGCCCATCTTATAGTCGATAATGGCTATCATAAAGTTCCTTTGCTTGAGGGTAAATCATAGGAAAACACATCGCGGCGAATGGCCATGCGGAGAGCGCGTGCAAAACCTTTGAACACACTTTCTGCCAAGTGATGGTTGTTTTCGCCCGTGGCACTGATGTGCAGGTTGCATCGCAGGGCCGAACTCAGGGATTGGAAGAAATGACGAAACATCTCGGTGGGGGTGTCGCCCACATACTCTCTGGAAAAATCCACATCCCACTTAAATTCTATCCGACCACCGAGGTCCATCAATACGGAAGCACAGCATTCGTCCATGGGCAGCACGAAGCCATATCGCTCAATGCCGCGCTTATTTCCCAATGCCTTGAGCAATGCTTCACCCAGCACAATGGCAACGTCTTCCATGGTGTGGTGCTCGTCCACTTCAAGGTCGCCTTTGCACACAAGGCTCAACGAAATTCCGGCATGGTGTGGAAGTTGCCACAACATGTGGTCCAGAAATTTCAGTCCCGTGTCAATGTGATTTTCACCGCGACCATCGAGATCGAGCGTCAGACGAATGTCGGTCTCGGCTGTAGTGCGCGAAATTGTGGCGGCACGCTCAGTGCTACGGATGTGCTCGGCAATCTTTGCCCAATCGGTGGTGGCAAGTGATAAGTTCGGCAACAAATCTTCGGGAATGTTCTCTGTGTTTTCTTGCAGCAGTATGCCTTTCGCTCCAAGGTTTTTGGCCAATTCCAAATCGGTCATGCGATCGCCGATGACGAAGCTGGAGGCCAGGTCATAGTCGCCCGAAAGATAGCGTCCCATCATGCCGATGCCCGGTTTGCGTGTCGGTGCATTTTCGTGGGGAAAGGTGCGGTCGATGAGCTGTTCGGAGAATTCCACGCCCTCTCCGGCGAGCGTTATGAGCATTTTGTTGTGTGCCGGATGGAACGTATGTTCCGGAAAACTGGTTGTGCCGAGTCCGTCTTGGTTGCTGACCATCACCAACTCATAGTCGAGAGATGTGAGCGAGCGGAGGGCAGAGATGACGCCGGGCACGAATTCGAGCTTCTCCAAAGAATCGATTTGCTCATCGGCGGGCTCGCGAATGATTGTGCCGTCGCGGTCAATGAAGAGGGCTTTTTTGAAAGCGGGCATGGGATATATAATTATTTGTATTCGTTCAAAAGTTTCAGTAAACGCTTGTTTTCCTCCGGTGTGCCGATGGTAAGACGCAGACAGCCGTTACAGCCGAAAACGCGGTGGCGGTTGCGAACAATTACGCCGTGCTTCATCAGATATGCATACACTTTGTCGGGATTGTTCACTTTGACGAGGAAAAAGTTGGCATCGCTGGGGAAAACTTTTTCTATGCAGGAAACATTCGGCAAGGCTTCGGCCAACATTTGGCGTTGCTCGCAAATTTCCTTAATACAGCTTGCAGCTCCCATCTCGATGCGACGCATCACTTCCGCCTGTGTGGGACCGTTGACATTGTAGGGATATTTCACTCTGCCGAACAAGGCTGAAATTTCGGGTGAGGCAAAAGCCATGCCGAGGCGCAGGCCGGCCATTCCCCAGGCTTTGGAGAAGGTTTGCAACACAATGAGGTTGGGATGTCGGTGAAGCACTTCAAGCATCGAACCTTTGGGAGAGAAGTCCACATAGGCTTCATCCACAATCACTATGCCGCCGAATGCGTCGGTCAATTCTTCGAGCTGAGAAATCTCAAAGGCATTTCCCGTGGGGTTGTTGGGAGAGCAAATCCACAGGAGCTTGGTGTGTGCGTCGCCTGCAGCGAGGAGGGCTTCGGTGGGCAGGGCATAACCTTCGGCCAAAGGCACTTCGCGCAATTCCACATTGTTGGTGGCCGCTGCCACTTGGTAAACGCCATAACTCGGAGTGATGGCGATGGCATTGTCGATGCCGGGTTCGCAAAAGATGCGGAACACCAAGTCGATGGCCTCGTCGCTTCCGGCACCGCCCACGAAGATTTGATTTTCGGCAATGCCTTTCAGGCGGCTGATGTGTGCTTTCAGCTGTTTCTGATGTGGGTCGGGATAACGGTTCACACCGTTTTCGTAAGGACTTTCATTGGCGTCGAGCCACACGGAGATGTCTCCGCCTTCGAACTCATCGCGAGCGGTTGAGTAGGGCTTGAGTGCCAAGATATTGGGTCGCACGTGGCGCAGGGGGGAATTCATGGAGAAAAGTTGAGTGTTGAGGATGAGGTGTCAGGATTGCCCGAGGCGGATTTTCACAGCGGCGGCGTGAGCGTCCAGCCCCTCGGCGTCGGCCATGGTGGTGATGGCGGAGGCAAGTGCTCCAAGTCCTTCGGGGGTCAACTCCTGATAGGTGATTTTGCGCACATAACTGTCGATGTTCACACCGCTGTAAGCACGTGCCCAACTGCCTGTGGGAAGTGTGTGGTTGGTGCCCGAAGCGTAATCGCCGGCACTCTCGGGCGAGTAGTTGCCGATAAAGATACTTCCGGCCGCGGTGATTTTGTCGGCCACATTCCACGGCTGCTCCATGGAGATGATGAGGTGCTCGGCTGCATAGGTGTTGGCAAAACCAATCATGCTTTCGCGTGAATTCAGCACGATGATGCGGCTGTGTGAGAGCGATGAAGCCACGGATGTGCCGCGTGTGAGAAGGGCAGCCTGCCGTTCGATTTCGGTTTGCACCTGTTCGGCAAATTCGGTGGTTTGGCACACAAGAATAGCTTGGCTGTCGGGGCCGTGTTCGGCCTGTGAGAGCATGTCGGCAGCCACGAAGTCGGGGCGTGCAGAAGCATCGGCCATCACCAACACTTCACTCGGGCCTGCCGGCATGTCGATGGCCACGCTGTCGGTGGCCAGTTGTTTGGCTTTGGTAACGTATCGGTTGCCCGGTCCGAAGATTTTGTCGACGCGCGGAATGCTTTCCGTGCCATAGGCCATGGCTGCAATGGCTTGCGCACCGCCCACACGGAAAATGCGACGAATGCCGCACACGCCGGCGCTGTAGATGATTTCAGGGGCTATGCGTCCTTCGCTGTTCTGAGGGGTGCAGAGGATGATTTCTTCGCATCCTGCTATTTTTGCTGGCAAACCGAGCATCAGTACCGTAGAGAAGAGCGGAGCACGACCGCCCGGTATGTAAAGCCCCACGCGGCGTATGGGCACGGCACGTTGCAGGCAGCGCACTCCGGGCTGCGTGCAGACATCGACGGTGCGCGGTTGTTGTGCCATGTGGAAAGCTGCAATGTTTTTAGCGGCAGTGGCGATGGCTTGTTTCACCTCGGGATTGACGTCTGCGGCCGCCGCGGCCAATTCCTCATCGCTAAGTTCCAAGGTCGTGAGTTGTGCTCCGTCAAATTGGAGCGCATAGCGACGTAGTGCCGCATCGCCTTCGTTGCGTACGGTTCGCACGATGTCGGCCACGCTTTGGGCAATGGCAGCATCGTCGGGGATGTTGCGTTCTGCCAACGCTTCCCAGGTGTCGGGGGTAGGGTTGAGGATGATTTCCATATCAGCGTATCATGTTTTCCAATGCCAGCACCAAAATTCCTTCGGCACCGAGTTGCTTGAGTTGTTCCACTTTTTCCCACAGCTCGTCCTCGCGTATCACCACGTGCAACGAGCACCAGCCTTCGGCCGCCAAGGGCAGGATGGTGGGGCTGCGCATGCCGGGCATCAGCGCTACGGCCTCGTCAATGCGGTTGTGCGGCAGGTTCATCAAGACGTATTTCATGCCGCGGCTCTCAACGATGGAGCGGAAGCGGAACTTGAGTTTCTCAATGGCAGAGAGCTTTTCGGCTTCCAGATTCGGGTGGGCGATGAGTGCGGCTTCAGAGTGAAACACCTGCTCCACCTCGCGGAGTCCGTTCTGCACCAATGTGCCGCCGGAAGAAACGATGTCGAAAATTCCATCGGCCATGCCCACAGCCGGTGCAATCTCCACGGAGCCGGCAATCTCGTGTATGTGAGCCTTGATGCCAAGTTCGGAGAAATAGCGTTCAAGGATGTGAGGGTAGGAGGTGGCAATGCGTTTTCCGGAGAACCATGCCGGACCATCGTAGTGGGCATCGCGCGGGATGGCCAGCGATATGCGGCAACCGCCGAAGCCGAGGCGCATCAGTTTGCGCACATTTTGATTTTTCTCAGCCACTTCGTTCAGACCCACAATGCCGACGTCGGCCACACCCATGGCCACGGCTTGCGGAATGTCGTCGTCGCGGAGATATAGCACTTCGATGGGGAAATCGCTGGCGCGTGCCACCAACTTTCGCTTACTGGCGGCCACGTTGATGCCGGCATCTTTCAGGAGTGCCATGCAGTCTTCGTTGAGACGGCCTTTGGCTTGTATAGCTATACGTAACATGTTCAAAAGTTTTTATATTGGCTTGCAAAAATAACAAAATGTATTGTCCTTGTTTGAAAATGTGAGCATATTTTTTCGAAATGGGTGCATTTTGTTGCTTACTTGTTTCGGAATTTGCACATTTTGCTTTCAATAGGGCAGAAAGCATTCCGTAAGTCTGTGCTATGTGTCAGGATTTCCCTCTGTTGGATGTGCAAAAATCCGCAGTGCTTGCAGAATTTTCTACAAGCACTGCAGAAATTTCTGCAAGCACTGCGGATTTTCCGCCCAAGGCGTGTGTCATCGCGAGACCTGCAGTGGAGTTGTTTGAAAGGGGGTGAAAAAACATCGGGCGGCAACCGTAAGGTCGCCACCCGATGGTGTGATATTCGGATTGGGGGAAATCAGAACCAGTCTTTGATGAGGAAGTTCCAGAAGTCGTTGAAAATGGCATAAGCCATCAGGAGGAAAAGCAACCACATGCCGATGGTCTGTGCATACTCCATGAAGCGGTCGCTCGGCTTGCGGCGCGTGATGACCTCGTAGAGGAGGAAGAAAACGTGGCCGCCGTCCAAGGCCGGAATGGGCAGGATGTTCATGAATGCGAGCATGAGAGAGATGAAAGCCGTCAGCTCCCAGAAACGCATCCAGTCCCAACTGGTGGGGAAAAGACTGCCGATGGCTCCGAAACTTCCCACGCTGCGTGCGCCGTCAGCGGTGAAGAGATAGCGAAGATCCGAAACGTAACCGCTCAGCACTTCCCAACCGTGGCGGGCTCCTGCGGGGAATGATTCCCAAAAGCCATATTGGCGCGTAACCGTCTTGTAGGAAAGCAAGGGGTTGTGCCAGAATGTTCCCATTTGGAAGTTAGCATCCAGGCGGAATGCCAAGGTGTCGATGCTTGTGCTTCCGGCGTGTTGTACGCAAAGGGTGATGTCGCGCAGACGCTGACTGTCGGCCGGAACACCGGCTGCCAACACATCATCCATGCGGCCGCGAAGGTCCATGAATTCGTTCCAAGTGGAAATGGGAGTGCCGTTGAAAGCCACGATGCGGTCGCCGGCACGCACGCCGGCACGCTGGGCAGGTGTGCCCACGCCGACACTGTCGACGAAAGAGGGCTGCAGCACATTCATAAACGGCGGTTGCTGCTTGATCATCTCAAGCATGCTGAGGTCGCCGGGTAGGCTGAGTGTTACCTCCTTGCCTTGGCGCAAAACGGTAACGCTTGTGGCTTGGCTGAGGCTGCGAAGCATGTTGCCGGCATTGTACTTCTCAAAAGCTGTGTCATTGGTGCGCAAAGGGATGTCGCCATCGCGGAAACCCAGCTGCTGGGCGGTTTGATTGAACTTGAAGCCGTGCGAAATTTCCTTGACGGGAGTGTAAGTTTCGCCCCACGAAAAGAGAATCATGGCATAGATGAAGAGAGCTACCAGAAAGTTCATCAACACACCGCCCACCATGATGAGCAGGCGCTGCCATGCCGGCTTCGAACGGAACTCCCAAGGCTGGATGGTCTCGCCCAGCTCTTTGGCTTTTGTGCTCTCGTCAATCATTCCTGCGATGGTAACGTAACCGCCTAACGGAAGCCATCCGATGTGATAGTCAGTGCCTTTGAAACGAAACAACTTGAAGGTTTTCCAAGGGTCGAAGAAGAGGCAGAATTTCTCAACTCGCACGCCAAAAAGTTTGGCAAAGAAGAAGTGGCCACCCTCGTGCAAGAGAATGAGGATGGAGAAGCACAGGATGAGCTGCAAGGCTCGAATGAGGAATACTTCCATGGGGTGTATGAGTTTTTAGTGTTATTACGAATGAATGGAAACTTGCAGGTGAAATTTTTTATCGGCCTGTTTGGCAACATTCCGTTGCAATGCGCCGTGCTTCGGCATCGGTGTCAAAATAAGTGTCGAGCGTGGGCGTGGCCGTGAAAGCGCACCGCTGCATGGTGTGTTCGATGGCTGTGGCGATGTGTGGGAAACGGATTTCCCCCCGACGAAAAGCAGCGTTTGCCACTTCGTTGGCGGCATTCAGGATGCACGGCATGGTGCCCCCTTGACGGATGGCTTCATAAGCCAAAGCCAGGCAGCGGAACTTCTGTTGGTCTGCCGGTTGGAAATGTAGGCTGCCCAAACGGAAAAGGTCGAGCCGCTCGCCGCCCAAGGGCAACCGCGAAGGATAAGAAAAGGCATACTGAATGGGCAGACGCATGTCGGGCACTCCCAACTGTGCTTTCACAGAACCGTCGGCAAACTGTACGGCCGAGTGGATGATGCTTTCAGGATGTACCACCACTTCGATGAATTCGGGAGATACACCAAACAACCATTTGGCCTCAATCATTTCAAAGCCTTTGTTCATCATCGTTGCCGAATCGATGGTAATCTTGGCTCCCATCTCCCAATTGGGATGTTTGAGAGCCTGTTCGGGAGTTACGGACATCAGTTCGGCTTCGCTGTAATTGCGGAAAGGACCGCCCGAAGCAGTGAGCAGGATTTTCTCGATGGCATTGTCGTGCTCTCCGGACAGACATTGGAAAATGGCGGAGTGCTCGCTGTCGACCGGCAGAATGGGAACGCGATTTTCCAAAGCCAATCGGGTGATGACTTCGCCGGCTACTACGAGTGTTTCCTTGTTGGCCAGCGCAATGGGCTTGCGGGCCTGAAGTGCACGAACGGTAGGCTCAAGTCCGGCAAAGCCGACCATGGCTGTGAGCACCATATCTACAGAGGGCAGAGCCGCAACATCGCCAATGGCAGAGGCTCCGGCATACACTTTGATGGGGAGATCGGCCAAGGCCTCACGGACGTAGGAATATTTTTCCTCGTTGGCAATGACCACAGCGTCCGGAAGGAATTCGCGGGCTTGCTTCACCAACAATTCGGCATTGCTGCCGGCAGTGAGGGTATGCGCCTCGAAAAGTTCGGAGTGCTGCCGGATGACATCGAGTGCCTGTGTACCGATGGAACCGGTGGAACCGAGAATAGCTATCTTCTTTTTCTGAAGTTGCGAAATCATGGTGTGTGCGTCAGGGTGTTATTCGTTGATTTCAAGAAGCCCCTCGGGAAGTTCGAGATGCAGGGTGCGCTCTTTCAAGTCGTAGGCAGTGACGAAATCCTCGTGCAGCGGTAATAACAGTTCCTTTCCGGAAGGAGTGTCGATGTAGAGCAAAATGTTGGCAGAAGAATCATCGACAGCGGAAATGCTTCCCAACAACTTGCCTTGCGATGTGTAAACCTGATAACCGGTGAAGGCTTTGTAGGAGGTGAGTTCGGCACTTTCGGCATCGATGTGGCAATGCGGATAGAACACTTGTGTGCCAACGAATTTGCGTGCCGCATTATCGGTGTCGATGCCTTCGAATTTGAAGATGGCTGTGCTGTCGTTCTTGAAGCGATATTCTTCCCAAAAGAAAGGGACGTAGATGCCGTCGAGCTTGAAGACGATAAATTCGGAATCGCCGCGGTCAAAACAATCATCGGTGAAGACAATCTCTACCTCACCGGCCAATCCTCTGAACTTTGAGATGTGGCCTATTTGAAATACTTCCTCTTCGCGTATCATGGGTGTCGGTTTTTAGTCTTCGCGACGGATGTGTGCTCCGAGGGAACGGAGACGTTCTTCAATGTTTTCGTATCCTCGGTCAATCTGTCCCACGTTGTCGATGCGGCTTGTGCCTTCTGCGCTGAGGGCGGCGATAAGCATGGCGATACCGGCACGGATGTCGGGCGATGTCATGCGGCGTGCCTGCAAGCGGATGGCGTTGTCATGGCCCACAACTACGGCGCGGTGAGGGTCGCACAGGATGATTTGCGCGCCCATTTCGATGAGCTTGTCCACAAAGAAAAGGCGGCTCTCGAACATTTTTTGATGGAAGAGCACCGAGCCTTTGGCTTGGGTTGCGATGACGATGAGCACGCTCAGCAAGTCGGGAGTCAGGCCCGGCCAGGGCGCGTCGGCAAGTGTCATGAACGAGCCGTCGATAAAGGATTCGATTTCGTAATGCTCCTGGCGCGGAATGTAAAGGTCGTCGCCGCGAAGTTCCATCTTGATGCCGAGGCGGCGGAAAGCATCGGGGATTATTCCGAGGTCTTTGTAGGAAACGTTCTTTATGGTGAGGCCGTCGCCCACCATGGCGGCCATTCCGATGAAACTGCCGATTTCAATCATATCGGGCAGGATGGTGTGTGTGGTCCCATGGAGGCTTTCCACTCCCTCAATGGTGAGGAGGTTGGAGGCTATGCCGCTGATTTTTGCGCCCATGTTGTTGAGTTGCAGACAGAGCTGCTGGATGTAGGGTTCGCATGCAGCGTTGTAGATGGTGGTTTTGCCTTTTGCCAAAACGGCAGCCATGATGATGTTGGCGGTACCGGTAACCGATGCCTCGTCGAGCAGCATGTCTGCGCCTTGCAGTTGGGAGGCATTGATGCGGAAGAGGCCTTGTGCATTGTCGTAGCAGAAAGTGGCCCCCAGTTTTCGAATGCCCAGGAAGTGGGTGTCGAGGCGGCGACGTCCGATTTTGTCTCCTCCGGGTTTTGAGAGAATGGCTTTCCCGAAGCGTGCCACGAGCGGTCCGATGAGGAGCACGCTGCCGCGAAGGCTGGAGCAACGTTCGAGATACTCTTGACTCTCCAAATAACCGAGGTCAATGTTTTCGGCTTTGAAGGTGTAAGTGCCGGGAGCGATTCGTGTGGTTTCCACTCCCATGTCTTGGAGAAGGTGTATGAGGTTATTGACATCCGCGATGTCGGGGATGTTTTTGATGGTTACTTCTTCGTGAGTGAGGAGTGTGGCGCAAATCACCTGCAGGGCTTCGTTCTTTGCTCCCTGTGGGGTGATTTCTCCCTGCAAGCGGTGTCCGCCTTCTATGATAAAGGATGCCATGTTTTGTTTCGGATATGGGTTGTCGTTGATGAGGTGCGCATGTTTTGCCATTGACTGAGGTCGGGTTGCACGGCACCTTGTGTGTATTCGGCTATGTCGTTCTCGATGGTTTGATTGTCGTATCCTTCGCCTTTCCAGTCGGCCAGATTGCGCCTCATGCGTGCAGCGGCTTTGTGCACCATTTTGTCTTGCTGTGTCTTGTTCTCGGTTTCTTCTATGCGTTGAAGAAAATTCTCAAGCAGTCGTCCATAATGTTTGTGGCGCATTTTTCCGCCGGGGTAAGCCAGACGTGCAGGCTTCTCTTCGCGAGTGATTTGGTTGATGCTGACGGGGTAATCGATGTCAAGACGATAGCCCGACATATAGGCAAGGTGGTCCCAAAGTTTGTGCTTGTAGTCGGGGATGTGGCGCATCTGCGGATTGAGCCCGGCCATCACGTTGATGATTTGTTGGGCGTATTCCTGACGCTGTGAGCGGCTTTCAAGCGTGAGTGCTTTCTGCACCATTTCTTGCACCATTCTTCCGTATTCCGGCAGCAGGAGTTTTTCTCGTGTAGTGTTGTATTTCATGTAAAAGGATATAGCATTAGGAGTGATTGTCTGTGCTTTTGCGGGGTTGAAACAGCCTTATGTCCCAGCCTTCATTCTTTTCTGTTATGTCAACAGGCTTTTTGCCTTTGTTGCCTGAAACTCTTTCAGGTAGAATGGCTCGAAATAGGCAATATCGGGCACGAAGCGGCCGAGTGCTACTGCCTTTTCTGCCAAGGGAAACATGAAGCGGGCTTCAGAATGGATGTTTTCAAGGAAGTGGGCATTGGGGTGTGTAATCACTTCGCGGCATTTGTTCGAACCGTTACCGAAGAAATAGATGGGGCAGCCCTTGTCTAATAATTCGGCATAGGTCTGCTCGTCCACAATGTCGGCTCCCACTGCTCGCACGGGGCGCAGGGCGCGGTCGTAAACGGCAGAGTAGACTTCCATGCGGCGGGCATCGATCATGGGGCAGAGCAGTGCGTCCTCGGGCAGGTCTTCATAGAGCAACACCGGCACACACATCACTTGCAAGGTGGGGAGGGCAATCATGGGGATGCCACGACCATAGCAAACGCCCTTGGCTGTGGAAACACCGATGCGCAAGCCGGTGTAAGAACCGGGGCCCTCGCTCACGGCCACAGCATCCACCGGGATGGCGTGACTGTCGGCAAAGCTCAAGGCTTCTTTCACATAGGGTGCCAGCAGTGTGGCTGCTTGCATTCCCTCGCGGTTGGTTTTTTGAAAAAGGCTTGTGCCGTCCTGGCTTAAGGCTACGGAACATATCTCCGTGCTTGTTTCGATGTGTAGTATGCAGGCCATAAAATTTTCGTAAGGTATTGGTTCTTGCAGGCATATTTTTACAGCCTACTTATCCGAGTGCAAAGATAGTGCAAGGCGAGCGGAATACAAAGAAAGGCCGCAGGCTTTTCTTTTATTCCCGAGCCGCAGCCTATCTTGGGCGTCAGCCAAAGTTTGCAAGGCGAGCGGAATTTGGGAGAAAGGCCGCAGGCTTTTCTTTTATTCCCGAGCCGCAGCCTATCTTGGGCGTGGGCAAAAATCTGCAGTGCTTGTAGATTTTTTTGCAAGCACTGCAGAAAATTCTACAAGCACTGCAGATTTTCAGTAAACGCATCGGGGAAAACAAAAAAAGGTTTCGGCCGTTTGTGAGCCGAAACCTTGAATATGCAGTTTGTGTGAAACGATGTCTGCAGGGAGGTGATGGATGTGAGGAGCGGTTTACTTCTTTCCTCTGCCGTATCCGTAACCATATCCATAGCCGTAGCCATATCCGTAACCATAGCGGTAGCTTCCATACTTGCCGCGCAAGTAAGTGCTTCCGTTGAGCAGGATGGCCATGTTGGCATATTTCTCTTCCTTGTAAAGCTCGTTCACTTCCTTGAGCAGGCGGCGGTCCATTACACCTACACGCACCACGAAGAAGCAAACGTCTACGTATTTCTTGATGATGGATGCATCAGCCACCAATTCGATGGGCGGACAATCCACCAACACGTAGTCATAATTGGCGCGAGCATAGTCGAAGATTTCTTGCATCTTCTCCGAATGCAGCAATTCGGTGGGGTTGGGTGGTATGATGCCTACGGGCAACACATCGACGTTTTTAGCCAAAGCATCCTTGCGGATGATGGAGGCGAGGTCGTCTTCCATGCCGCTGAGGAATGCCGATACGCCATTCTTTGTCTTACCCACCATGTCGGAGAGGGTGGTTTTGCGGATGTCGAAGTCGATGGCCAAAATTCGCTTACCATTGAGTCCCATCACTGCAGCGAGGTTGGCGGTGATGAAAGTCTTACCCGAACCCGGATTGAACGAAGTCAGCATGAAGACACGAGCATTGTTCTTTCCTGCAAGATAGTAATCCAATTTCGTGCGCAGCAGGCGGAAACTTTCGTTCATCAAGTTGCTGTTGTTCTCCTCGACAAGTACGGCACGCTCCACGCTCTTCTGCTTTTTCTGCCAGAAGCGACGGTTTTCGGGAGCATAGAGAGGAATTTCGCCCACAAGCGGTGTATCGTATTTTTCCAAGTCGCTGCGACCGCGCACCGTGTGGTTGATGGCATCGCGAATGAAGATGAGAGCCGCAGGCACAATGAGACCGATGGCGAACGCAATGAGCATAATCATGCTGCGACGCGGTGCAGCCGGAGCATTGCTGCCGGTGGGCGGCTGAATGATGCGTGTGTTGTAGGCTGTGTAGGCCTTTGACAATTCATTCTCTTCTCGTTTTTGCAACAGGAAGATGTAGAGTGCTTCCTTCACGTTCTGTTGGCGGCTCATGGATTTGAGCAAACGCTCGTGCTGCGGGTTGGAAGCAATCTGTGCGGTGGTACTGTTCTCCTTCAATTGCACGTTGGCAATTTGGCCGCTCAGTTGAACGATAAGATTGTCGATGGAACGTGTGATAGCCATCTTCTGAGCAGCCAGACGGTCGGTGAGATCTTTCACCAGCGAGTTCTGCATCGAAGAGTTGGCCAAGAGATCGTCGCGACGCATCAGCATCTCATTGTAGTTCTGAATTTGAGCTTCAATGCCGCTGTTGGAAATTCCGGTGTTGGCCGGCAACAATTGGTTTTGGCGATTTCCGTCATTCAGATAGTTACGGATGTATTTCGCCATGTTCAGCTGATTGTTCAAATTCAGGAGATTGTCCTGCATCTTCGAACTTTCAGAAAGATAACGGGCTGAAGCGGCTTGCACATCGGGGATGAGATTTCGGCTCTTGAATTCGGAAATGTCCATATCGACGTTACCCAATTCCTTAGAGATTGTGTCAAGTCGATCGGAGATGAATTGGAATGTGCTCTCGGCAATGCGGTTTTTGTCCTTCACCCACTGCTCGTTGTAAACATCGATGAGCGTGAGCAAAACATCTTCTGCGCGTTGTGGAACCTCATCGGTCAGTGTTAACTGAATGATGGTAGCATCTTTGTCGCTAAGACCGACAGAGAGACGGCCGGCATACATCTTTCCGACAGACGAAAGAGGATACTTGCGCAAGGTGATTTCAGTGCCGGCCGGCCATTCCTTAAACATGGGAGTGGCTTCAATCTTGATAAGACCGGCCGGAGTCTTTACTTCTTGTCCCAGTTTGGCAGTGATGGAGCGGCTGTTGTGCTTTTCGCCCATGACGTTGAAGTTTGACAGAAGCACGCTGTTGTTATCTTTCAATGTGATAACAAAATTCATGAAGCTTTCTTCCGGCACGCGGTTGGCAAACTTAACTGCGATGGGTGCGTCGTTGTAAAGCGGATGCTCGTGCAGACTTTCGGGCGTGGTGAGTTCAATATCCAACTGCAAGCGCGAAGCCACCTCGTGCATCATTATGGGCGCAGAGATGATGAGCATCTCGTTGTTAATGTTCTTCTGGACACCTATAATCCCCAAGTCCTGAAAACTCTGCGCCGCTGCGTTCATCTTGGAGTTCTCCTCATCTTTTATGAGCAGGGATGTGGAACGTGTGTAAGTGGGCGTGGTTCGCATGATGTGGAACACCGCAACGCACATGGCTATCAGCACAGAGGCTGCAAACCAGTACCATTTTCTCAAGAAAAGGTGCAGATATTCTTCCCAGTTGATGGTCTCTTCATCTAGCATCTCTTTCTTTAAAATATCTTCGGCCATATTTTTGTGATTTGGGAATGTAACTTATGTCGCAAAGGTAGGAATAATTATTCAACAAGAATGATTTTTTGCGATAGAATTTAAATACTTACGAATGGTGAGTATGTGGTTGTGTAATGCGTATATATAATTATATAATGTATGCAGCGGTTTGTTTGGTGCTTTCAGAATTGTCGAAGTGCACCGAGCAGTTGGCTGTTCTCATTGGGCAAACCTATGGTGATACGCAAGCAGTTCTCGCAGAGCGGAAGGGTGGAACAATCTGCGACAGCGATGCCTTTGCTCTTCAGGTAGCGATGCACGGCCGGCGCATCATTAAATCGTGCCAGGAAGAAGTTGCTTTCGGATGGGAACACCTCTTTGCAGCAAGCGAGTTGGAGAAATGCAGCCATGACGCGTCTTTTCTCTTCTCGCAAGTGTTTTATCCATTTGTCAACGTCATAGCGACGGCCGATGATGTCAAGGGCTTGTGCTTGGGCTTCGCGAGAAAGGTTATGGGGTGTGCGCGTGCGGTGAAAGTACTCCGTAACGGGAGGAATGGCCAGAAGAAAACCTACTCGGCTTCCGGCGCAGGCTTGAGCGTGTGAAAAAGAATTCAGCACGATGAGATTGTGATGCCGGGGCAGAAGGGCGCGAACGGAGGGGCTGTCTGAAAAGTCGGCGAACGACTCATCGATGACCACCATGCCGTCGAAATTTTCCAGCAAGCACTCCACTTCTTTTCCCTCCAAGAGATTGCCTGTCGGGTTGTTGGGCGAACAAAGCAGAATGGCTTTGGTGTGTTGGTTGCAGGCACTCAGCAGTTTTTCGGCTTTGAGGTGGAATTTTTCTTCCAGTTTGATGCTGCGGAATTCCACGTCGTTGATGTCGGCACGTGCTTTGTAGAGGCTTCGGGTGGGGGAGATGGAAACCACATTATCCTTGCCGGGAGTGCAGAACACGCGATAGACAAGGTCAACCGCCTCTTCCGTTCCTGCCGTCATGCAGACGCATTCGGGGCGTAGGCCGGTGATTTGTGCCACAGCGTTGCGCAATGCTGTTTGTGTCGCGTCGGGGTATCGGTTGTGGGGCGCATTGTGCGAACTCTCGTTGGCGTCGAGCTTCACTTGTGCGGCCGGTGTTGAAAGTGCTTTGATGGTTTCAGCGAACGGCGGCAACGCTTGTATGTTAGGACGGATGAGTTGTTTTAAGTCCTTCATGGCTTTTTCTTAAAGGGGTTATTCTTCCAACAGGTCGGGGCGCAAGCGTTTGGTTCGCTCCAGCGATTGCGTGATTTCCCATTCTTTGATTTTGGCTTCGTGTCCCGACAGCAGTACATCGGGTACGCGCCATCCTTTGTAGTCGGCCGGACGTGTGTAAACTGGAGCAGCCAACAGATTGTCTTGGAAGCTGTCTGACAATGCGCTTTGTTCGTCCGACAGCACGCCGGGCACCAATCGCACAATGGCATCGGACATGACTGCCGCAGCCAGTTCGCCGCCTGTGAGTACGTAGTCGCCAATCGAAACTTCCTTGGTGATGAGATGTTCGCGGATGCGGTAGTCGATGCCCTTGTAGTGGCCGCACAGAATGATGATGTTACGTTTCAGCGAAAGCGTGTTGGCCATTGGTTGGTCAAACTGTTCGCCGTCTGGCGTGGTGAAGATAATTTCGTCGTAATCACGTTCGGCTTTCAGCGCTGCGATGCAGTCGTCGATGGGTTGGCACTGCATCACCATGCCGGCAAATCCGCCAAACGGATAATCGTCCACGCGGCGGTGCTTGTCCTTGGTGTAATCGCGAAGGTTGTGTACGTGAATTTCAACAAGCCCTTTCTTTTGTGCTCGTCCCAGGATGGAAGTGTTGACAAAGCCATCCAGCATTTCCGGAAGAACGGTTATGATGTCAATTCTCATTGCAAAATGTTTTTCTTGCCGCAAAAGTACAAATTTGTAGGGGTTTTGCTTACTTTTGTGCGAAGCAAAATGCCTTGCAGGCTTTGCAGATACCTCTTAACCCCTCTGTCATGTTTCAGCAACAAGAGAAAGAACGCATTCTGTGGCTGCGCAAAGAACTGCACCGCCACAATCATAATTATTATGTGAAGTCGGCTCCTGAGATCAGCGACCGTGAATTTGATGAACTTTTGGCCGAATTGGCAGCTTTGGAGGCGTTGCATCCGGATATGGCCGACCCGAACTCGCCTACGGTGCGTGTCGGCAGCGATTTGAATCGGGATTTTCGGCAGGTGGAGCACGCTTATCCCATGTTGTCGTTGGGCAATACTTACAGCCGTGAGGAAGTGCGTGCCTTCTATGCCCGTGTGGCCGAAGGCTTGGGCGGACAACCGTTTGAGATTTGTTGCGAATTGAAGTTCGACGGACTGAGTATTTCCTTGATATATGAAAATGGCCGACTCCTTTATGCCGTAACGCGCGGCGATGGAGTGCGTGGCGATGACGTAACCGAGAACATCAAGACCATTCGCAGCATTCCGCTCTGTCTTTCGGGCGAAGCCTCCACCTTGCCTGAGCGTTTTGAGATACGTGGCGAGGTGTTGATGCCTTGGGAGAGTTTCGAACGTCTCAATGTCGAGCGTGAGCGCAGTGGCGAGCCGCTGTTTGCCAACCCGCGTAATGCGGCTTCCGGAACGCTGAAGAGCAAAAATTCGGCGGTGGTGGCCGCTCGTGGTCTGGATGCATATCTTTATTATATGCCCGGTGACGAAACACCTTGCGATACGCATTATGACAACTTGCAATGTGCAGCGCATTGGGGTTTCAAGGTGAGCGATGCCATGTGCGTGGCAAAGACGTTGGATGAGGTTTACGATTTTATTGATTATTGGGATGAACATCGGCGCGAATTGCCCGTGGCTACAGATGGCATCGTGCTCAAGGTGAACTCCCTGGCGCAGCAGCAAGAGTTGGGATACACAGCCAAGAGTCCGCGCTGGGCCATTGCCTATAAGTTTCAGGCAGAGCGAGCCCGCACGCGCTTGCTCGAAGTTACCTTTCAAGTGGGGCGCACCGGTGCCGTAACGCCTGTGGCCAACATGGAGCCGGTTCAATTGGCCGGAACGGTGGTGCGCCGGGCTTCGTTGCACAACGAGGATGTCATCCGACAGCTTGATTTGCGCGAGGGCGATTTTGTGTATGTGGAGAAAGCCGGCGAAATCATTCCGCAGATTGTCGGTGTGGATGTTTCGGCGCGTGCCGATGCAGATGCCAAGCATGTGGAGTTTGTGAAAACTTGTCCGGAGTGTGGCGCGTTGTTGGTGAGATATGAGGGCGAAGCTGCGCACTATTGTCCCAATTATACAGCTTGTCCGCCGCAACTCAAAGGTCGCATCGAGCACTTTGTGAGTCGAGAAGCGATGAACATCGACTCGTTGGGTCCGGAGACGGCAGCCCTTTATTTTGACCGCGGTCTCATTCGTGATGTGGCAGACCTCTATGCGCTTCGTGTGGCCGACCTTTGCGGCGCCGACCGCTCGCGTGAGAAGTCTGCCAAGAAGCTTGTGGATGGCATTGCAGCCTCTCGGCAAGTGCCGTTCGACCGTGTGCTCTATGCGCTTGGCATTCGCTTTGTGGGAAAAGTGGTGGCCAAGACGTTGGCTGCTCATTTCCGAAACATCGACCGCCTGCGCGCGGCTTCGGTCGACGATTTGCTGCAAGTTGAGGGGGTGGGCGAGGCAATAGCCACAAGTGTGAAGACTTTCTTCGATGATGAGCGAAATATGCAACTGGTGGAACGCTTGATGCAAGCCGGAGTGCAGATGGAACTGCCCGAAGTGGTACAAGCCTCCGACCGATTGGCTGGCAAGAGCATCGTGATCAGCGGCACCTTTGAGCACCACAGCCGTGAGGACTACAAGGCCATGATTGAGGCGCATGGGGGCAAGAACGTGGGAAGCATTTCCAAGAAAACGAGCTTCGTTTTGGCAGGTGCTAACATGGGACCTTCAAAACTCGAAAAGGCGCAAAAGAATGGTGTGCCTCTGCTCTCGGAAGACGAATTCCTGCAACTGCTCAATGGAGAGTGAGGGGTG
This sequence comes from Bacteroidaceae bacterium, assembly GCA_017547385.1. Lineage (GTDB taxonomy): Bacteria > Bacteroidota > Bacteroidia > Bacteroidales > Bacteroidaceae > Alloprevotella. Next base: position 65,487 of record JAFYPU010000010.1, on the reverse strand, counting down.
GTTAACGTTACTTTGTTTATAAGATTTTCAAAGAGTAAGGTGTAACAAAAGTGTTGTATTTAAGAAAATAAAAATAAGATGGCTACGGAACAAGGATATGTTTACATATTGACAAACCCAAGTTTTAAGGAGGAATGGATTAAGATAGGAAAAAGTGCACGCCCTGTGGATGTACGTTCAAAGGAGTTGGACAACACTGCTGTGCCTTTGCCTTTTGAAATCTTTGCGACAATGAAAACGAAGAAGTATAATGAGGTGGAGAAACTAGTGCACAAGACAATTGATCGTCTGACGGATTTGCGTATCCGTCAGAATCGAGAATTTTTTAATGTCGCTCCGCAGGTGGCATTAGACATCTTGCAAGATATAGCAAAGACAATAGACGATGCTGAGGTGGTAGAATACAAAGATAATAAGCCCTTGTCAGTGTTAACAGATGAAACTGAGAGCATGCCCACCAAGCGTAAAGTTAAGCGAGGACGTTTTAAATTTAGTATAGTTGGTATTAAAATAGGTGAGTATGTCAGGTTCGAACCATCCGGAATAGATGTAAAAGTTGCTACAGACGATTCCATAGAATACCAAGGTCGCATATATAAGTTATCTCCCTTTGTCGGAACTTTTATGCCAGAAGAACGTCGAAATACCTCCGGTGCTTATCAGGGGTCTTTGTATTTCTCGTATAAGGGAAGAGTTCTTGAAGATTTAAGAAGGGAAATAGAAACTTGTAGTGGGGATGAAGAAGAACAAGCATAGATGTCTGTAGCATCTTCTTGAAGCCGGCAAAATCCTTCATACGATGCAAAAAAATCTGCAGTGCTCGTAGAATTTTCTACGAGCACTGCAGATTTTTTTGCAAGCACTGTGAATTTTTGTGTGTCCGACGGGCGTTTTCTCAATAAAGTGTCAGCGTCGGCTTGTTCACTATAATATATAATATGTGTGCCTTTCCAATTATTTCTGATTGGTCAGCGTTTTTCCTTTTTGCGTCATGAGAGCTGCCAACAGGTGGTAAGGAATGGTGCAGTGTGGCAGTCCTTCAGCGTAAGCACCGATTTCGTACGCGCCATAAGTGAAGAGAATGCCCTTCTGTGTGAGCACGGGGGCAGCAGCCGGCAGGGTGAGTTCGCTGGGGCTGTATGAGGGCTCGCAACCCATGGGGCCGTAATACTGAGCACGAAGTTGACGGTCCACGATGCGAATGAGTTGCTTAAGACCGGTGGGAGTGAAAATGTCGTTCCATGTCAGGGTCTTTCCGCTGGTGCGCTCGAAGCTGAAACCATATTTCCAGCTCAATCCGTGGGCTGCTCCTGTGGCGTATTCATGGCCTTCAAAACTATAGCTGACGTAGCGTGAGGTGTTGGCAATGAGTTTGATTTTTTGCTGATAGCTTTCCGTGGGGTAGAAGTCGGGGTCTGCATCCATTTCCTCGGCATAATCCTTTTCGGCCTTGTTGAAGAATTTGTTTCCCTCTTGGCTCAGATAAGCGTCGAGGTCAGTGCCGGCAGGCGGTGTTTGCATGTCGAGTGAACGAAAAATGCAGACGCGAATGCTGTCGATGAGGGGGCGCGGTCCGAGTTCGGGATAATCAAAGCTCACTTCGTAACTCATGGTGCCGCGACCGAGTTTTTTGCCGTAATTGGTGGTTTGCAACTGTTGACCGTAGCCGGGTACGGATGATTGGGCTGTGGCTTCGGTGGTAAAAAGTGCCACAGCGAGCAGGGCGATGAGGTTGCGTAATTTTCTCATGGCTGTGATGATTTTTTTTGTGTATATGTTTATTCTTTTTACGTGCTTAATAGCTGTGAATAAAGGCTTGCATCTCCAACACGGGGTTGGTGGCGCGAAGCACGGCTCCGCTCACGGCGATGCCGCGCACGCCGGTGCGCATCAGGTCGGGCACGTCGTCGCGTGTGATGCCACCGATGGCACAAATCGGCAGGCTTATTCCTTGTTCGTTCATTGCACTGAGAATGTTTCGGTAGCCCTCCAGATTCAGCGACGGGGCAAGTTGAGATTTTGCATCGGTATGTCGAAACGGACCGCAGCAGATGTAATCGATGCCGGCCCGACGGAGCGCAATGACATCCTCAAGGGTGTTGGCCGTTCCGCCGATGAGATATTCTTCGCCCAAAAGGCTGCGTGCCTCGACGGGAGACATGTCGTCCTTGCCAAGGTGCACCCCGTCGGCGTGTACTTTCTTTGTCAATTCCACGCGGTCGTCGATGATGAAAGTGGCCTGGTGCTTTCTGCAAGCCTCGAGCAAGCGAATGGCCAAGGGTTCCACTTCGTCGTCAGTGGCATTCTTGATGCGTAGTTGCACCCATTTGCAACCTCCCTCAAGGGCCAGCAGTGCGCCCTCTTCATAGCTGTAGCGTTCGTTGTGGTGTGTGATGAATTGTACGGGTACCATTCTTTTTTCTTCTTGAATTTTAGGTGAGACAGAACTCCTCATTGAAAAGCAAAGGTACAACATCTTTTTGAGCCGTGCAAGTTGGCAGACTTTCATGCAGAGTGCTTGCGCACGAAAGCCCGTTCCCCTAAAATCTGCAAGCACTGCAGAATTTTCCGCAGTGCTTGTAGAAATTTCTGCAGTGCTTGCAGATTTTTGCCAATGCGGCAGGGGGATTTTCAGAGTGGGTGGTGGGATGTTTGGAGCACAAAAAAGGCAAAGCGGTGTGCTTTGCCCTTTCTCTGTATGAGATGTGTGAAATTGTGCTTTGCAAGGCGGGGTTACTTCATGCCGCCGGGGAGTTTGGGAAGTCCACCGGGGAATTTGGGCAGGCCGCCCATGCGTCCCATCTTGCTGCCCGTAACCATCTTCATCATTTTGCGAGTTTGCTCGAATTGTTTGATGAGGCGGTTTACCTCCTGTATGTTTGTGCCCGAACCTTTGGCAATTCTGTTGCGGCGGCTCGTGTTGAGTATCTCGGGATGCTGACGTTCGCGCGGTGTCATGGAGAGGATGATGGCCTCGATGCCCTTAAATGCGTCATCGTCGATGTCAATGTCTTTAATGGCTTTTCCGACACCGGGAATCATCGAAGCGAGTTCCTTGATGTTACCCATTTTCTTGATCTGCTGTATCTGCGCGAGGAAGTCGTTGAAGTCAAATTGGTTCTTCTGAATCTTCTTTTGCAGACGGCGTGCCTCTTCTTCGTCATACTGCTCTTGGGCACGTTCCACCAAACTCACAATGTCGCCCATGCCGAGAATACGGTCGGCCATGCGCTCGGGGTGGAACACGTCAAGGGCTTCCATCTTTTCGCCGGTGCCGACGAATTTTATAGGCTTGTCAACAACGGTTCGGATGGAGAGTGCTGCACCACCGCGAGTGTCGCCGTCGAGTTTTGTGAGCACTACGCCGTCATAGTCGATGCGGTCGTTGAATTCTTTCGCCGTGTTGACAGCATCCTGACCGGTCATGGCATCCACCACGAACAATGTTTCGTCAGGTTGGCAGGCTTCTTTGATGGCTGCAATCTCCTGCATCAATTCTTCATCGACGGCCAAGCGACCGGCGGTGTCCACGATAACAGTGTCGTAACCCTTGGCCTTGGCTTCTTGGATACCTTGCAGCGCAATCTGTACGGGATCCTTGCTTTCGAGGTTCATGTAAACCGGAATTCCGATCTGCTCTCCCAAAACGCGCAACTGCTCGATGGCGGCAGGGCGATACACGTCGCAAGCCACGAGAAGGGGACGACGGTTTTTCTTGTTCTTGAGCAGAAGACCGAGCTTGCCGCTCAATGTGGTTTTACCGGCACCGTTGAGACCGGCCATCAGGATGACGGCGGGGCGACTCTTGAGGTTTAATTCTGTGGCTGTGCCGCCCATCAGTGTAGCCAGCTCGTCGTGAACAATCTTTACCATGAGCTGACCCGGCTTTACCGCATTGAGAACGTTTTGTCCCAATGCTTTTTGTTTTACGGTGTCAGTGAAAGATTTTGCAACCTTGTAGTTCACGTCGGCATCCAACAGGGCGCGGCGCACATCCTTAAGGGTTTCTGCTACATTGATTTCGGTGATACGACCTTCACCTTTCAGTATCTTGAAAGACCGTTCAAGTCTTTCGCTAAGGTTTTCAAACATATTCAGATGGTTTTTGTGGGCGCAAAAATACAACTTTTATTACAATGCAAGGCGTTTAGAGGCTTCTAAAGTGCTTTTAGAGGCTCTTTTGAGGCATTTTGAAATTTCCACGATGCTGCCGCATAATCGTCTTCGCCGTCTGAAAAAAAATTAATGGGAACACCGACACTACGGAGTCCCCATTAACCAACACAAAAACTAAACTAGACTTAACTAAACTATTTGGGCGTTATCTCACGACAACTATCTATTTGCAAAAATAGGATAAAAAATATTACAAAACAAATATAGACAAAAGAAAAAACCTTCCAAGATTGTTTTTTAACATTCAAGAGGTTTTGAAAAGGCAAGTGTATATTTGAAAGTTGTAAGGGGAAAAATGGCTGTGCATATGGTGTTTGTTGATGTAAGCATTTGAAAATTCTATATTTGATGTGCTTATTTGTACGTGCTGCGTACCTTTCTTTAGAGAGCTTACAGAGAGTTTTGAAAGCAAGGTAGATAATTTTAGTTGCTAATTTCATAACTTGAAATAGAAAGTGCAGTTTTCGGAATGGGGTGATAAAGCACATGCGCTCCGCTAAATGACAAAACGGAGCGCATGTGCGAAATACTAAATTTTATTCACAAAACAGGGGAGTACTTATGGATTTTCTCGGGGTGTGTCGGGATTATTGAGCATCCGTCAGACGTGTGCATCTGTTGAGGAGATAACAATCCAGTAGCACCATGGCTGCCATGGCTTCCACGATGGGAACAGCGCGAGGCAGTACGCAGGCATCGTGGCGGCCGCGTGCGGTTACGCAGGTGGCTTGGCCGTGAATGTCCACGGTTTCTTGCTCACGCAACAAGGTGGCTACAGGTTTGAAAGCTACCCGGAAATAAATATCCTGCCCATTGCTGATGCCTCCCTGAATGCCGCCGCTGTTGTTAGTGCGCGTGGTGATTTTTCCGTCTTCGGTGCGGACAAAAACATCATTCTGCCGGCTGCCTCGTTCTGCCACTCCCGAGAAACCGCGGCCGTATTCAAAACCTTTCACAGCGTTGATAGAAAGCATGGCTTCCCCGAGCCGAGCATGCAGTTTGCCGAAAGCCGGTTCGCCAAGCCCCGGCGGACATCCTGTGATGACTCCGGAAATCACTCCTCCGATGGTGTCGCCCTCGGCTTTCACTTCTTTGATGAGTGCTTCCATTTCTGCAGCTCGCACAGGGTCGGGGCAGCGCACGGCATTGCTTTCAGTCAGACGGAGGTCGTATTGGTGATAATCGCTGCCCAAGGCAATGTGTCCCACTTGTGAGGTGTAAGCCTGCACAGTGATGCCAAGTTGTTTTAGTGCCAATTTTGCGAATGCACCGCCCACACAGCGCGAAATCGTCTCGCGAGCCGACGAACGTCCGCCCCCACGGTGGTCGCGGATGCCGTATTTGCTGAAATATGTAAAGTCAGCGTGAGAGGGGCGAAACAGCTCGCGCAGATTGTCGTAATCGGATGAATGTTGATTGGCATTGCGCACAAGAAATCCGATGGGGCATCCGGTGCTTTTGCCCTCGAAGATGCCGGAAAGCAATTCCACCTCGTCGGCTTCTTTGCGTGGGGTTGTGAGGAGGCTTTGTCCCGGTCTGCGGCGTGCCAATTCGCTCTGAATGAACGCGGGGTCGATGTCGATGCCGGCCGGAAAGCCGTCCAGAACGCCTCCCACGCCCGGGCCGTGGCTTTCGCCAAAGGTGGTGAGCCGCAGAATGTGTCCGAAAGTGTTCATGTGCTTATGATATATTTATATAAAGGTGTGGGAAAACGCAAATCGGCGATTGTTGTCCGTGCGTTTACGTCGGACATCAATGGTGATGCCCGCAGCAACCGCCTCCGTCGTGCTTGTGGTCGTGGCCTCCGCATCCGCATCCGCCTTCATGGTTTCCGCAGCCTCCGCCATGATTACCGCAGCCGCCTTCGTGGCCTCCGCATCCTCCTTCGTGCCCGCCACAGCAGCTGCAGCCGCCTCCGCTGAGCATGTTCAAGTATCCGGTGATTTCTTCATCAGTGGCAGGACGGGCTTCAAGGATTTCTCCTTTGAAGTGAAGCGACTTGCCGGCCCACGGGTGGTTGAAGTCGACGCGCACATCCTGTTCGCGCACTTCCATCACGGTGCCCAGCATTTGCAGGCCGTCGCTGTTGTTGAAAGGAAGCACGGCACCGGGATAGACGTGGGCTTTGTCAAAACGTCCGTCGATGCAGAAAATATCTTTGGGGAGTTGCAAAACATGCTCTTCCATGTAAGGGCCGTAGCCATCATCGACGGAGAGTGTGAAGTCGAACTTTTCGCCGGTGGACAAAGCGGAGATGTTTTTCTCAAGCGCATCAAGTGCCTGTCCCATGCCGGTGATGATTTGCAGGGGATGCTCGGCAGTGATTTTCTCCAGCAGTTCGTGAATGCCTTTTTCGTTGTCGGCGTATGTTTCGTAGGTGAGGATAATTCTTTGGTGATTCATGTTGATTTTTGTTGAGTGTTTTATGTTTTGTTGATGGTTTCAGAGAAAAGAGAGTCGCGAGTTAACTCAGTTCCAGCCTTAGTGCTTCTTTCAGCGAGCGTAGCGCCGCACTCTTCTGCAACATTTTCTGATACAGCTCTCGGCGCGAGAGGTAGCGCGGTGCTTCTGTTTGTTCGCGCACCCTGAATTGCAATTTGATGTTGCCGTTGTTCAATGTGCGGCGCAGATGCTGTTCGATGTCTGCATGGCGCTCTTGGATAAACGAAAGGGCTTGCGGGCTGTCCATTACCACTTCCACAACGTCGTCCTGCAAGATGGTGGGTTTTGTGGCCCTCATTCGATTGGTAAGTGCGGTTTCCTCTTTCGATAGCGCCCCTGCAAACAAATTCCAGGCGTATAACACTTGGCCGGCATCGTAGGGCTGTGTTCCGAAAGTCTCTTTGGGTGCTTGTTCCTTGGGAGTTTCGGCGGTGTCGGCCTGTGTGCGTGCTCCGTGAATGGAGATGGAATGTCGCGTGGTGCGTGTGTGAGTGGTGCGATGGGCGGCTGCCGTGTCAGTAGCGACGATAGGAGTACCGGCAGCCGTGTTGGCGATAGCTTTTTGGGTCGGCGCGTTCTCGCTTCGTGTTGCCGAGGCTTCGCGAGTGGCAACGGGCGCAACTGTTGCGCCTGTTGCCTGAAACAGGGGTTTAAGTATCTTCTTAGGGCTACGCCCCGAAGACGGCTCGTCGGGTTCCAGAAGTTGTGCCACCTCAATCAGTGTCAGTTCCACCGAGAGGCGCTTGTTGCGGCTGGTGCGATAGTCCTGGTCGCAGCGGTTGCAAAGTTTCAGGGCGGCATAGATAAATTGGGGGGTACATCGTGCTGCTTGCTTGCTGTAACGTTGGCGCACGCTGTCGGCCACTTCGAGCAAGGGCAGGGTGGCAGCGTCGCGGCTCACCAAGAGGTCGCGGAAGTGAGCTGCCAGGCCACCGATGAAGTGGTTTCCTTCGAAACCCTTGCTCAAGATCTCGTTGAGCAGGAGCAAGGAGGCAGGAATGTCGCGGCGCAGCAGCAGATCGGTGAGTTGGAAATAATAATCGTAGTCGAGGACGTTGAGATTTTCAATCACTTTCTGATAAGTGATGTTGCCGCCGGTGAAGCCGGCCGCTTGGTCGAAAATGCTCAGAGCGTCGCGCATGCCTCCGTCGGCCTTACGGGCGATGACGTTGAGTGCTGCGTCCTCGTAGGTGTATCCCTCGCCGGCTGCCACGTGTCGCAGGTGGTCAACGATGTCTTCCACTTCCATTCGTGCAAAGTCGTAGGTCTGGCAACGGCTGAGGATGGTAGGCAGAATTTTATGCTTTTCGGTCGTAGCCAGCACAAAGATGGCGTGTGCAGGAGGTTCTTCCAGCGTTTTCAGAAAGGCATTGAATGCTGCAGTGGAGAGCATGTGCACCTCGTCGATGATGAACACCTTGTATCGGCCCACCTGTGGCGGAATACGCACCTGGTCGATGAGTTGACGGATGTCCTCCACGGAGTTGTTGGAGGCGGCATCAAGTTCGTGAATGTTGTAGCTGCGCTGCTCGTTGAAGGCGGTGCAACTCTCGCAGGTGTTGCAAGCATCGCCGCCCGGCGTGGGGCTGAGGCAGTTGATGGTTTTGGCAAAAATGCGGGCACATGTGGTTTTTCCGACGCCGCGCGGACCGCAAAACAGATAGGCGTGAGCCAGTTTGCCGGCTGCAATGGCATTTTTCAACGTTGTGGTGAGGGTGTGTTGTCCCACCACGCTGTCAAAAGAGTCGGGCCTGTATTTTCGTGCCGATACGATGTAGTTGCTCATAATCGGTGTGTGTGATTTTTTTTGTGGCACAAATGTAGGAATAAAATCCGAACCTTGACGATGCGATTGCCGCTTTTGTGGTGGCCGATACATTATATATAATATATACGTGCGTGTGCGAGGGCTTCAGAGGATTGTCGGTTTGTCTTTCAACTGCGTAAAAATATGATGGTGCGAAGAGAAAAATCGGGTGGGCTTTGTGTGAAAATCTGCAAGGCGTTTAGAAAATTCTACAAGCACTGTAGAAAATTCTAAACGCCTTGTGAATTTTTGTACGCCCAAGGCGCGTTTTTCGTGCAAAGTGTCAGCTGTAGCAGCCCGGGGTGGAGATTTTCACAAAAACATTTTCGGGTTCGGGAGTAGCAATGTGCCGGCACGTTTGGAGCAGAACGGAAAATTTCTTACCTTTGCAGCACTTTACATACGCAGTATGAAAATAAAGGAAGTCGCCGCGGCCCTTGAACGATTCGCGCCTCTGCCTCTGCAGGAAGACTATGACAATGCCGGCTTGCAGGTTGGATTAACGGAGACGGAAGCATCAGGGGCATTATTGTGTTTGGACGTAACCGAAGAAACGGTGCGTGAAGCAGTGCGTCGGGGCTGCAATGTGTTGGTGGCACACCATCCGTTGCTGTTCCGAGGTTTGAAATGCGTGTCGGCAGCCACAGAGGTGGAACGCTGTGTGCGCGAAGCCATTCTGCACGGCATCACCATCTATGCCGCCCACACCAATCTCGACAATGCACCGAGAGGAGTGAACCATCGCATCGCGGAAAAAATCGGGTTGGAAGAAGTGAAGTTTCTGCAGCCTTTCACGCGGTCCGGCTTCGAGGGCGGCAGTGGCGTGATAGGTGTTTTGCCCAAGCCCGAAGCACCGCTCGAATTCCTGCACCGAGTGGCCGAAATCTTCGGCGTGGAGTGTCTGATGCACAATGAGGGTCCGAAAGAGCGGCAGGTGCAGCGCGTGGCGTTGTGTGGCGGCTCCGGTGATTTTCTTCTCGGTGAAGCCGTTCGGCAAGGGGCTGACGTTTTTTTGACAGGCGAAATGGGCTATCACCACTACTTTGGTCATGCCTCAGACCTGTGGCTCGGTGTGTTGGGACACTATCAGAGCGAACGATTTACCCTTTCGCTGATGCGCGATGTGCTGGCCCAAGCCCTGCCGGAGCTGCCGGTTTTTCTTGCAACGCAACCCACCAATCCTATACGCTACATGCATCTTCCCGAGATGGCAGCGCAAAATCAAAAAGAACAACAATAATCATCAACATAAAACCCTGAAAAATGGCAACGAAGAAAGAAAATCCCGCCGACATGAGCGTGGAAAAACGCCTTGAGACTCTCTATCAGCTCCAAACCATGCTGTCGGAGATAGATAAGATCAAGACGCTTCGCGGAGAACTTCCGCTTGAGGTGCAAGACTTGGAGGATGAAATCGAAGGCCTCCAGCACCGTCTGGATAAGTACGCCGAAGAGGTGGCCGCCCTCTCGGCAGACATCGCCAAGAAGCGCGAAATCATCAATACCGCCAACGAAGCCATCAGTCGCTATGAGAAGCAGCTTGATGAGGTGCGCAACAACCGCGAATACGACTTGCTGAAAAAGGAAATCGAATTCCAATCGTTGGAAGTGGAACTGCAGAAAAAGCGCATCGGTCAGGCCACGGCTGCCATCGAAGCCAAGAAAGCAGACATCGCTAACGGTGAAACAGCACTCAAGGAGCGTCGTCTCGACTTGGATGTGAAGAAATCGGAGTTGGGCGAAATTATTGCCGAAACCAAGGCCGAGGAAGAAAAACTCATGGAGAAAGCCAAGCACTTGGAACTGTCCATCGAGCCGCGCCTTCTCGCAGCTTTCAAGCGCATTCGCAAGAGTAGTCGCAACGGACTCGGAATTGTTTACGTGCAACGCGACGCTTGCGGCGGTTGTTTCAACAAAATCCCGCCCCAGCGCCAACTCGACATCCGTATGCGCAAAAAAATCATCGTGTGCGAGTACTGCGGTCGCATTATGATTGACCCGGAACTGGCCGGCGTGAAGATTGAAAAGCCTGCGGAGGAGAAACCCAAGCGTCGCATTCGCCGTGCTGCCGCTGCTCCGAAGGCGGAAGCACCTGCCGTTCCCGAAGCTGAATAAGCCTTTGGCGAAAATCTATGAGCAGAACATAAAACTGCCCGTGCAATCGTTGATTGTGCGGGCAGTTTTTTTGTCTGTCGGAAAGGATTTTCTGTATGCGTAATGGCTCTGGCGGTTTTTCTGTAGGCTCATTCGGTGTAAAAGCTCACGAGTCGGGCGATGGCGCGTTGGCACACGGGACAGAATGAGCGGCAACTGTTGGTTTTCATGCGGCAGTCCTGAAAACCGCGAAACACTCCGCGCGATTGATAACCGGCTCCTTCGTAAATACCGATGCGTTCGGGCGTGGCGGCATTGGGAGGTGTGGGTTGTGGCGTGCCGGCCGGCAGCATGTCGAGCCATTTTGAAGAAAAATTGTGCAAGGTGGAAATGTTTTGCTCCCACGGCTCGATGTCGGCATGGTAATAGGGTTCGTACATGTCGTCGTAATAATACTCGTCGGCCAATCCGGCAAAACTGTGTCCGAACTCATGCACCACCACAGGGCGAAAATCTTTGTGGCCGGTGGTGGTGAGTGTGTAGCTGTTGTAGATGCCGCCTCCGCCATAGGTTTCGGTGTTGGCCAGAATGATGATGTGTTCATAAGGGATGCCGGCCAAGGAATTGTGAAGGGTTTTCAGATGAGGCGTAGTGAGGTAACGCTCGGAATAGAAGGTGTCGAAATGTGCGCCCAGTGCCGTGTTGCGCCACAGGCCTTGTCGCGGAACGCTCACGTCGCTTTCAGCGGATGGCAGTGCTACGGCCACAAAGTTGAAGCGGGCTTGCAGGGTGTCGAAAGGTGCATGGGCGAAAATGGCTTCCACAGTTTCGCATGCTTTGGTATAGAAAGCCGGCATTTCGGCTTCGGTGTATCCTTCGGCTACGATGGCCACATCGATGCACGCCTCGGGTGTTCCGCCTCGGTGCAGGTATCGGTGCGGTGTGGCAGGGGCTGTGTGGCGGCGTATGAGTATGTCGGAGGGGGCCACGCGGTGGGTGAGTGCAGCCATGGTGCGCCGGCGCGTGTCGTCAAGCTCGATGGTGATTTCCACGGGCACGGTGGGCATGGGAAGTAGGAACACATTTTCAAACGAACGGCATGTGCGTGTGGCCTCTTCGGTGGTGAGCCATTCTTGAAACAATGAAGAAAAACTCGTGCGATATATCACGCGGTTACTGCCGGCTTGACGCATCGTGATGCGTCCGTTGCCTTGTAGCGGCAGGCTGTCCATGTGTGTGCGTCGGCCTGCCCAACCTTCCAGGCTGCTGAGTGCGTCCACTGCAATGTGTTGGGTGGAATTGTTGCCGGCAAAGAGGTAGTCGATACGCAGCGTGCGGCTGAAGTCGCAAAGCTCTTGTGCAGTAGCCGTGAGCAGGCAGAAAAACAGAGAAAGCAGGCAGAGAATGCGGCGTCGGGGAGCGGAGGATGTGAACATGGTGGGGAATTTTTGAGTGGGATGAAACGTGTTTTTTTTTGAGGGGTAGAGGGTTTGTCAGAGCAGTTCGGAATAGTCGGGGATGTCCGGCAGAAAGCAACCGGTGCCGGTGGCGTAATCCACTCGGTAACAATAGTGTTGCAATCCGTTGCTCACGATGAGATAGTCGGCGCGGAGCACGCTGTTGTAAGCAACGATTTGATTGAAAACGGCTTGCGTGATTTCTACCGTGGGGGCTTTGTATTCCACGATGAGGCGCGGACGCCCTCCGTCGCGATGGCACAACACGGTGTCGCATCGCCGTGTGGTGCCGTTCAGATCGAAGCTCACCTCATTGGCCATGAGCATGGCCGGGAAGTGCTTGTGGTCGATGAGAAAGTGCACGAAGTGCTGGCGCACCCACTCTTCGGGTGTCAGTGCCACGTATCGACGGCGCAGCCGGTCGTAGATGGCGGTGCGTCCCTGCTGTGTGCGCGTGCGATAGGTGTAGGGCGGAAGATTGAGTGGCTGCATGGTTTTGGGGGTGAATGATATGAGTTTTTCGCTCTGCGGCTGTGAGGCTTGCAGTGTCGATGTCTGTGGCCGAAAGAGCTGTGAGCGGTGTCCGCAAAGGTAAGCAAAGATATGCTGACGGGCAAGCGTTTGGCGGTGGGTGGTGAGTGCGTCAGCTCATGGGCTTTTTGCAGAAAACGGCATTGTTGGGGCAGATGCATCGAGTTCTTTGCTATCACAGGTTTATGATTGCCCGATTTTGCGTGCGCCCTGCAGGAAATTCTGCAGTGCTTGCAGAAATTTCTACAAGCACTGCAGAATTTTCTAAACGCCTTGTAAATTTTTGTTCGCCCAAAAGCAGTTTTTCAAGCAAAGTGTCAGGCAATAGGTGGGTCGGCTGAGGAAGTCGGAAGGTGGGATGCGGCAAGCATAAAAGCCGTGAAAAGGTTCTTTCAGAGGATTTCACATTTATCGGCAGCGCAAACGGGATTTTCTTCGTAAGTTTGCAAAACTTCCGTGGGTGCGACCCGATGTCGGGAGTGCTTTGCACGTCTGTTTATAATATAAGAAAGGTGCGTGCGAGGGCTTCATGGCAAAGGGGCGGACAGGCGGAGAAAAACGATGACGCTATGAAAACGAAAGAAGAAATCGTGGGAAATTGGCTGTGTCGCTACACAAAAATGCCGCTCGAGAATTTCGGAGAGCAGATTTTGCTGACCAATTTCAATAACTATGTGGACTTGTTCTGCCAATTGAAAGGGGTGGAGCCGGTGGGCTTTGGCGCAAATATGCGCGCAGCCACGGCCGACGGTGTAACGATGATAAATTTCGGCATCGGCAGTCCCAATGCTGCCCTCATCATGGACTTGCTCAGCGCAGTGAAGCCCAAGGCTTGCTTGTTCCTGGGCAAATGCGGAGGTATCTCTGACAAAACACAACTGGGCGATTACATTCTGCCGCTGGCCGGCATACGAGGCGAAGGAACATCAAACGATTACTTCCCACCCGAAGTGCCTGCACTGCCGGCCTTTATGTTGCAACGGGCTGTGTCGACAGCCATGCGCGACAGCGGTTTGGACTATTGGACGGGCACGGTCTATACCACCAATCGCCGTGTGTGGGAACACGATGAACGTTTCAAGCAATATCTGCTCGACACGCGAGCCATGGCGGTGGATATGGAGACGGCCACACTCTTTTCTTGCGGTTTCTACAACCATATTCCCACCGGTGCACTGCTGTTGGTGTCCGACAACCCCATGGTGCCGGAAGGCATCAAGACGGAGGAAAGCGACAACAAGGTTACGGCGAATTTTGCCGAAGCACATGTGCGCATCGGCATTGAAGCCATGCGTCTCATCGCCGGTGAAAGAAAAACCGTGCGTCATCTGAAGTATGACTGGTGAGCCGCGCCTGCCGGCCGTTGGCCAAGTCTTCCTCTCTATAAGCCTCAGAGCCAGTGGAGAAGGGGCGGGAAGTCTTTTGGTGGTGCGCCAAAGTATCTGTGAAACACATTTTGATTTTTTTTATTTTTTCAACCATAATTACACGTGCCTCCTTACGCAAATTCTGCTCGCAAACCGGCCGGCCCCACGCACGAAACCATTGTTCGTGATGTGCAGGCCGGAAAAATAGCTCCCATTTACTATCTGATGGGAGAGGAGAGTTATTACATCGACCGTGTGGCCGATTTCATTGTCAATGCTGTGCTGCAACCTGATGAGCGCGATTTCAATCTCATCACTCTCTTTGGCGCAGACACCGACGTGGAGACCATCATCAACACTGCCAAGGGGTTTCCCATGGGAGCACAACGGTTGGTCGTGATGGTGCGAGAGGCACAAAATGTGTCAGAGATGGAAAAACTGGAGTTCTACCTGAAGCAGCCGCAAGCCTCCACGGTGCTGATTATATGTCATAAGAATGGTTCGCTCGACCGACGCAAAAAATTGGCAGCGCAGATTGAAAAATGCGGTGTGCTTTTCGAATCAAAAAAACTCTATGAGAGTCAACTTCCTACCTTCGTGCGTGATTATTTGAAGCGCAAGAAGATGGCTGTTGATCCCGCTGCGGCAGCCATGATGGCCGAATATGTTGGTGCGGATCTCAACCGGATGGCCGGCGAATTGGACAAACTTTGTCTGGCATGCTCTCCGGAACAGAAAACCATCACGCCCGAACTTGTGGAGCGCAACATCGGCATCAGTAAAGAGTTTAATATCTTCGAGCTCCAAGATGCGCTGGCGCAAAAAGACGTACTGAGAGTGGCTCGAATTGCTAAATATTTTGATAAAAACCCTAAGCAAAATCCCATACAGAAGACGCTGCCTTCGCTGTTCCGCTTTTTCTCTAATCTGATGCTTGCTTATTATGCTCCGGAGCGTACAGAAAAAGGTGTGGCCGAGTGGCTGGGGCAGAGCGAGTGGCAGGTGAAACGAAACGTGCTTCCGGCCATGCGTAATTACTCCGGCGTGAAAGTTATGCAGATTATAGGAGAAATCAGACGCACTGATGCTCGCTCCAAAGGCGTTGACAATCCGTCCACACCGCCGGGCGAACTGATGAAGGAGCTTTTGTTCTTTATCTTGCATTGAAGCGCGTTTTCTGAAAGCTGATTTATGACTTTCTTTTTCTGAATTTGATATTACAAAATTCTGTAGTAAATTCCGCTCAAACTTCCAAAAATATGGAAAGTTTGAGCGGAATTTGTTTGTATAGCTCGGAGAAATTCTTTGAAAGCTTTCGGTGTTTTGCCTGTGGCGGTTTGTGGATCTAACGCTGCCATTGCCGCAGGTTTTCTTTGAGAGTGGGAGGGTGATGGAGCAGTGTGGAAATTCTGTCGGGCTGTGAGTATGTTTGTGGATTTTGTTGGCGGTTGCGCCCAAACAGGCGTTGTGTTTTGTCAGAGCTTTTTCGTCATTGTGGGATGCTTTTATGTTTATTTGTGAGAAGCCTATGTTTTTTCGGATCTGGGTTGATGCAATGAAAAATACTTGTCTTTTTTTCACGAAAGAGGGGAGGTGATTTTCGCAGAACTCGCGAGCGAATTTGAGATAGCATCATTTTGACAGTGCGAGGTGCGAGCGTATTTTTCTCTCTCCTTTCCGACAACAGATACATTCGCTGCATCTTCATGAGGAAGCCTTTCGTCTGAAAAAGGAAGGCTTTTTTAGTGCTGAATGGAAGCTGTCAGAAAAAATATCAGTGCCTCCGCCGACCGCTTTCTCCTTACTTTTTTCGTTGTTCTTGCCTTTTTGTTTCTCTTGCATCCCGTTTAGAAATGCGAAATGGCCTCGAAAAAACGTGTTTTTTGCTTGAAAATACCCTGAAAAGGCATCTAAAAACCTCCAAAATGGGCAAAAAAACACGAAAAAGCCCTATATTTTGATTTTTCTGCCGTGTAAAGGATTTTCCTTGAAACTCTCGTTTCTTTTTGTGCTTCAGAGATTTACGCGAAATATGGATTCGCGTGGCTGGCGCGTAGCTGAAAACTTGCAGACCCGTTGGGAAATAACGAAGCCGCGCAAATTTAGACCTAAAAACGCCTCTCGCAGGAATTTTGTTAGCATTTGTTTGCATTTAAAATAGTAGATAGAGATTTTGAAACACAAATATAAAGCACAAACAGGGATGCGTGAAATATATGAACGCAAACCAAAATAATAAAAAGTAAATGCCTGACTTCGTAAACCAAAAACACAATCTTTAAAACAACATTCTAAAACGAATAAATATGCGTGTAAAATTACACACATTAAGTCATTGAAAATCTACGATGTACGTGTATTTGTGTGCGTTGTATGATTGAAGTGTGCGGAATAAGTCTTGGAAGATGGGGTGAGCGATTTGAAAATCGAGAAACGGGCGTAATAAGTGCTTAAAAGCCAAGTTTTGGGTTTTATTTGTGCTTGTAGAATTTAGGTTGTTGGTTGTGGGTGTTTTGGGATGCGAAGTAAGAATTTGTAAAAGCAAAGAATTTTGGTTTTGGAATGTGTTTTGGTGGTTTTATGATGTAAATAAAACAAATCTAAAACGGTTTAGAAATCTGTTGTGAGTGTGGAAGTTTTTTTATACCTTTGTGAAGTGCTTGGAGGAGGCGTTTAGAGTTGTTTTTGGTGCTACCCGGGTGATGTGAGCCTCTTTTTGAGGTGCGAAAATGCGCTTTGAGGGAGTGGTAAATGCTCTTTGGTTTCTCTGGTGTGCTCATCGGATTTTCCGGAAGCGTTCTTTGAATTTGTGTCGTGCGTAACCATCGGCTCTCTTCCCTTGGGTGAAGTTCAAGGTGTGCTCCGAGAGTTTCCAAATGCTTGTTTGGAAAATCGGTGAGAGTGTTGTTTGTTGTTCGTTGGGTCTTGTTGCTTGTAATTGCCTCTTGTCTTTTTTTCTTGAAAAGATTTACGAGGCTGAAAAGCGGAGTTGGAATTTCGAATTTTCGAAAGCAGAGATTTCGGACGCTATGTTCGAACTTCTGGTTTGGGCAGGAATTTTCCTTTTTACCTTGGATGTGCTCTTTGTTGGGATGTTGCATTGTGGTGGTGCCTTTGTTGAATGTTGCAGCGGTGAGCTTGCGTTGATGGCTCAGATTTGCATATATTATATATGTGTAGGCGCAAATTGCAACTACGGGCAGTTCTTCCTTGTTCTGCTTCCTGATGATCTGTGTGGCTTGCCAATTGATTGTGATATTGGAGCCTCGTGATGTGAATTGGGTGCTGATTTATGGGGTGTGCGCACAAAAAAATAAACTGAAAAGAAAGAAAAATAAAATACAAAATAATGAATTTATGAAAGACAGGATTAAAATTGTGATGGATTATGCGAAGCTTTCGCAACAAGATTTCTCGCACAAGCTCGGTGTTTCGCCGGCCTCGCTCTCGAGTATCTTTACCGGACGCACCAATCCGACGAATAATCACGTGCAGGCCATCCATCGCGTGTTCCCGGAAATAAACGTGAGTTGGTTGCTCTTTGGTGAGGGTGATATGCTTTTGTCGGGAGAACGGCCTACAGAAAATCCCTCCATTTTGGGCGAAAATGAAATGTCTAATGAAGAAGATCCGGCAGTGCCGGCTGAGATCGACGGCATGAGGTTGCTGTTTGCCGAAACCCGAGAGATGAATAATGTCGCTTCGCCGGGAACTTCATCAACGCCGGCTACAGCGTCTCCCGGGGCTGCTTCGGTCAAGCGCGAGGCTGCCTATCAGCGTCGTGCCGAGGCACGACAAGCGGAGAGTGCCAAGCAGTTTGACAGATGGCCGCGTAAGATTAAAGAAATCCGTGTTTTCTTTGACGACGGCACGTACGAGGCATTTGTTCCCTCGGGAAAATAATTCTTGTGAGGCACAGGTGGTGGTCATGAGGCCTTACTCTCTGTCTTGACCGAATGCTTGGCGTGTAGACCGATAAGCGCGGCAAGTAGTCATTTCAGGCCTTTAATAACGCATTGATATGCTCTGAAAAATCCTACGTGCTTTCCTCTGTTTTCTGCAGTGCTTGCAGAATTTTCTACAAGCACTGCAGAAATTTCTAAACGCCTTGCAGATTTTTGATGTCTGCAAGGCGTAGTTTTATGGGTCGAGAGGAGATATTTCTCTCTTGTAAGAAAGCTTTTGAAAATTCCTTGACTCATTTTTAAACTTTCCGCTCGCCTTTCGCTATCTTTGCTTCGCCAAGATAGGATGCGGTTCGGCATAAAAGACAAAAGCAAGCTTATTGTCTTGTTCTGCACTCACCTTTCGCTATCTTTGCTTCGCCAAGATGAGAGTAGGCGAGAGTGCATGCAGAAAGGTTACCCCGTTCAGCGTGTAGCCTCTCGGTTGTTTTGCCTTGGTTTTATAAAAAAACGGAATAAAAGATTTAGAATATCAGAAAGCTATGAACAGACAGCAGTTAGTACAGCAAATTCGCGAGAAACAATCGTTTCTTTGCGTAGGTTTGGATACCGATGTCAAGAAAATGCCTCAGCATCTTTTGGCATGCGAAGATCCGATTTTTGAATTCAACAAAGCCATCATAGATGCCACTGCGCCTTATTGCGTGAGCTATAAGCCCAATTTGGCGTTCTATGAATGTTTCGGTTTGAAGGGTTGGGTGGCTTTTGAGCGCACTGTGGCTTATCTCAAGGAGCATTATCCCAATCACTTCATCATAGCCGATGCCAAGCGCGGCGACATTGGAAATACCTCGGCCATGTATGCGCGTTGTTTTTTCGAGGAGATGGATATCCACTCGCTCACCGTGGCTCCCTACATGGGAGAAGACAGCGTGAAGCCTTTCTTGCAATATGACGGCAAGTGGGTGATTTTGCTCGCCCTTACCAGCAACAAGGGTTCGCACGACTTTCAGCTGACGGCCGATACCGAGGGCGAACGTTTGTTTGAGAAGGTATTGCGTGTTTCGCAGGAGTGGGGAACTCCCGAACAGATGATGTATGTGGTCGGAGCCACACAAGGAAAACTTTTCGAGGACATCCGAAAGATCGTGCCGCACCACTTCCTGCTCGTTCCCGGTGTGGGAGCACAAGGCGGTTCGCTGGAAGAAGTTTGCAAATACGGCATGAACGATGAGTGCGGCTTGTTGGTGAATTCCTCTCGCGGCATCATCTATGCCGACAGCACAGAGCGTTTTGCTGAAGTGGCTGCCGAAAAGGCGCGTGAGCTTCAGCAGGAAATGGCTGAGCAGTTGAAGCGCATTTTTTGAGCGAGAAGAAATCGGACAACGGAAAGGGAAACTTCGGTGATGTGAAAGAAGTTGCCGCAGTGCCCTTTTTGAAGAAATAAATATGTGAGCGGATTTCTCGGTGTGAGCCGGAAAATCCGCTCTTTTTTGTGTGAAATTGTCGGGAAGCGTGTCGGAAAATCGGTTGCACGATGTCTGAGAACAAAAAAACTTCGAAGATTTGCGAAAAAAGTGCGCGGAAATTTTGGAGATAATGAAAAATGCTCTACTTTTGCACTCGCAATCGGGCAATGGCTTGATGCAAACATCCGAATGGTGTGGTAGTTCAGTTGGTTAGAATACCTGCCTGTCACGCAGGGGGTCGCGGGTTCGAGTCCCGTCCATACCGCAAAGAGAAAGCATCTCTCTAAAGTGAGTCTCGGTAACGAAAAGTTTCCGAGACTCTTTTGTTTTTCTCTGTTTCTTTTCCGATTTTTTCAAAAAGCCCCGGTTTTGTTTTGTCCGCCTTGTGTGTTGCGCTAAATTTGCTTCTCAAAAGTATGAATCGTATGAGGAATTTTCTGTTTCAACGCTTGTGGCTTCTCTGTGGCTTCCTGTTTTGGGGAATGTGCTCTGCGCAAGCTGCCGTGTCCGATGACAAAGATGGCGTTCAGGTGGGCGACACCGTGCCCGACTTTTCGCTGGTTTGCCACCGCGGTTTGACTTGGGATGCATCCGTTTGTGCAAACCAACCCATGGTGCTTGTGTTTTTCAACACTCAGTGCCGCGATTGCCGCAAAGAGTTGCCAAAGTTGGAGAAGCTCTACCGTGAGGTTGGCAGCGATATTCGGTTTCTGTGCGTCAGTCGTGCCGAACCCGACAGTGCGGTTTCGGTTTTCTGGGCTAAGCACGGATTGACCATGCCCTATTCTGCACAACCCGACAAGGCAGTTTTCAATCTCTTTGCCCGCCGCACCATTCCTCGGGTGTATGTGATCGGCAGCGGCAAAGTGGTGCGCGAAAAGTTTGTGGAGCATGTCTCGATGCGCAAGTTGCGTGCAGCCATCTCTCGCGTGTGTCGTGAAGAATAGCGATGCCTTGCCTCTCTTTTTTTATTCGGAAATAATCATTCAAAATACCATAATCACATGAAATTTCCCCCTATTCTGAAATCCTCCCTGGGAGGTCGCCTTGTGGCGATGAACTTTCTGCAATTTGCCATTTGGGGTGCGTATCTCACCTCCATGGGGCGTTATCTCGCCTCGGTGGGTCTGGCTGAGAACATAGGTTGGTTCTACGCCGTTCAAGGAGTTGTGTCAATCTTCATGCCGGGCCTGATGGGCATCGTGGCAGACCGGTTTGTGCCCGCCCAACGCCTGTTGGGTCTCTGCCATTTGCTGGCCGGTGGCTTCATGGGTGCGGCTGCAGTTTATGGGATGCAGAGCGGTGCCGACGTGCAGATGGCTGTGCTCTTCACGCTCTACACGCTCAGCGTGGCATTCTACATGCCTACGCTCGCTTTGAGCAATTCTGTGGCCTTCAATGCGCTGACGCAGGAGGGCAAGGACACTGTCAAGGACTTCCCGCCCATTCGCATCTTCGGCACCATCGGTTTCATCTGCACCATGTGGGTGGTCGATCTCTTGGGTTATCAGGCCACGAGTGAGCAGTTCCTCGTTTCGGCTGCGCTGGGCATCGTGCTGGGCTTGTATGCGCAAACGCTGCCGGCTTGTCCCGTCAATAAGGGAAGCGAGAAGAAATCTCTGGTTGAGGCGCTCGGACTTGACGCCTTCCGTCTGCTTTCGCAACGTCGCATGGCGGTGTTCTTTGTGTTCTCGATGCTGCTCGGTGTGTCCTTGCAGATCACCAATGGATACGCCAATCCGTTCATCGGATGCTTTGCCGAAATTCCCGAATATGCCAATACCTTTGGTGCTCAGCATGCCAACATTCTCATTTCCCTTTCGCAAGTGAGCGAAACGTGCTGCATCCTGCTGATACCATTCTTCCTAAAACGTTTCGGCATTAAGCGCGTGATGATGATTGCGATGCTGGCGTGGGTGTTCCGCTTCGGTCTGTTCGGGGTGGGCAATCCCGGCAGCGGCGTGTGGATGTTTGTTCTCTCGATGGTGGTCTATGGTGTTGCGTTCGACTTCTTCAACATCTCCGGTGCCCTCTTTGTGGAGCAGGAAGTGCCGTCGGGCATCCGCAGCAGCGCACAAGGATTGTTCATGATTATGACCAATGGTTTGGGAGCGATGGTCGGAACACTTTCCGCGCAAGCCGTGGTAAACCACTTTGTGTATGCCGTTCCGGCTGTCGAACAGCTGGATGGCTGGCGCACTTGCTGGTACATCTTTGCGGCTTATGCATTGGTGGTGCTGGTGCTTTTCACTTTGGTTTTCCGCGAGCGCAAGGCTGCCTGATGCGCTGCTGACCCTCTTTGAGGCTTTCCGAAAAACGTGTCCGCCTCCCTGCTTTTTAGCGGGGAAGCGGCTTTTTTTGTGCATTGAGGGAGGAAAAACGAAAAATTCTTCAAAAAAATATCAATTCCCTTTTTCTTTGTTTCTCAAACGTTTAGCTAAAAGCCAGTTGGTGATGTAGGCTTTTCTATTGTGTTTTTTGCGAAAAAAAACACTGCTTGGCTTGGTCGGTCGGTAGGAATGCATTACCTTTGCACTCGCAAACGGGAAACCGAGCACGCACTCTTAGCTCAGTTGGTAGAGCAACTGACTCTTAATCAGTGGGTCCAGGGTTCGAGCCCCTGAGAGTGTACGAACAGAAAAGGCATCTGCAGCACTGCGGATGCCTTTTCTGTTTTTCTGCCTATGTCGGTGAATGTTCGGCTTACTGTGCGGAATGTTCAGTATCGAGGGGGTGGAACTCATGCTGATGTGTCAGAGGCAGGCTCGTGCTTTTGTGAATACCTGCCGACAAAGAAAAAGCATTCGCCTCGGTGCAAGTGTTTCGGGCGAATGCTTTTCTGAAAATTAAGGTTGCCGCTGGGTCTCTGCCATGACAAAGCGGCCGTTTTCCCAGCGGTATCTCAGCGGTTGCAGAAATGCTTCCGCTTTTTTTTGTTGCTCATTAGTGAGGGCAGCCGTCGAGAGATGCAGTGTGAGGAGGCTTTCGTTGCTGTCCCAATGTGCTTCGATGCCGTTGCTTGTGAGGCGTGCCATGATGTCGCTCTGTTCGTCGTCTCCGCTGATGCTGTCTGTGCAGACAAAGTCGGCCGGAACGGGAGCGGGCAGGGGAGTGTTGGCCGGCTGCCAGTTTTTGTGAAACATGCGGATGGTGCTGCGGGCTGTGGGTGTGCGGCGTGTGTGCACCACGCATATCAGTGTGTCGTTGGCGGTGGTGAGGAGCTTCATCTCCCATTCGCTCACGTTGGTCAGCACCACGTGTGCATAATCGGAGGTCTTGCGTGTGAGTTTGGCCATACCGCCGAAAATGTTTTCCGCCTTGGCCTCCATTTTGTGGTTGTAGAGGTCGAGCAAGTCCAGGCGTGTGTTGCCGTCGAGCAGTGGCAGCACACGTTCGGGAGTGCGGTGAAACAGCGTGTCGATGCTTTCGGCGCGGACGGCCGCGGCTGTGATGATGAGTGCGCTGAGCAGTAGGATTTTTTTCATGATGCTGCAAAAATAGCGCAAGCCGTTTGGCGGACAAAGCCTATGGGCAGTTTTCTTTCTCTTTGTGCGGATTGTTTTCATGTTGTAGCCCTCTTGTTTTCTTTGTGTCGAAGGATGAATTTCACGGCGTGCTTTCGTTGCTTTTCTGCAAGCACTGCAGAAATTTCCGCAGTGCTTGCAGAAAATTCTGCAGTGCTTGTAGATTTTGCGCCCTCGCATAGCCTGTGGTTTGGTCGCAGTGTCGGTCTTTCTGCCGTCCTTGGTGATATTTGCCACTAAAGTGGCAGTGCTCCCGATGTTGGCGGGCGAAACGGCGCGTGGAGAGGGAAATTTTCCGTACTTTTGCGGTTAAAATTAAAAACAGCTATGATATACCCCGAAAGTTTTGAGAAAAAGATAGGATTTGAGGACATACGCACCCTGCTCAAAGGGCGGTGCATGTCGTCGCTGGGCACAGAGTGGGTGGACAACCGACTGAAGTTCCTCACCGACCATGCTGAAGTGGTCGAAGCCTTGGAGCAGGCCCGCGAGTATGTTCGTTTTATGCAGGAAACCGTCGATGTGGAGGAGAACTACTTTGACGTGCGCCAGGCACTGATGCGCATTCGTCCCGAGCGCACTTATATGGAAGAGCTTGAACTCTTCGACCTCAAACGCTCGCTTCGCACCGTCATCGACCTGATACGAATCATTACGGCTCGTGAGGAGGAAAGCGAGGAGTGCCAATATCCCGCCCTGGCCCGCATGGCCGAGGGTGTGAGCACCTTTCAGGCCTTGGTGGAACGCATCGATGGTGTTCTCAATAAGTATGGCAAGGTGAAGGACACGGCATCTGCCGAACTTCTCTCCATACGTCACAACATCGAAGTTACGACGCGCGGCATTTCGCACACATTGCGCACCATCATCATTCAGGCGCAGACCGATGGCTACATCGACCGCGATGTCAGTCCCACGCTGCGCGACGGTCGTCTGGTCATTCCCGTGGCTCCGGCCTTGAAGCGAAAAATCAAGGGCATTGTTCACGACGAATCGGCCACGGGAAAAACTGTCTTCATCGAGCCGGCCGGTGTGGTGGAAGCCAACAACCGCATCCGCGAACTCAAGGCAGCCGAAAAGCGAGAGGTGATACGCATTCTGCAAGAGCTGTCGGCCGTCATCCGTCCGCACATACACGACATCCTCGGCTCACAGCATTTTCTGGCACACATGGACTATCTGCGTGCCCTCACAGTGTTCTCCGACAGCTTCGGTGCCATCATTCCACGTGTCGTGGCCGAACCGCGCATCGACTGGTGGCAGGCCGTGCATCCGCTTTTGCAGCAAAGCCTGTCGCGCCACGGTGGCAGTGTGGTGCCTCTCGACATCTGTCTGCGCGATGCCCGCATTCTGCTCATCTCGGGTCCGAATGCCGGTGGCAAGTCTGTGTGTCTCAAGACGGTGGGTCTGTTGCAATACATGCTGCAGTGCGGCATGCCCATCCCCGTGGGCGAGCGCACGGTGTGCGGCATCTTCTCCGACATCTTCATCGACATCGGCGACGAGCAGAGCCTGGAAAACGACCTCAGCACCTATTCTTCCCACCTGCTCAACATGAAACAGATGATGCGCCATTCCACACGTCGCAGCCTGGTGCTCATCGACGAGTTTGGCGGTGGCACCGAGCCTCAAATCGGTGGAGCGTTGGCAGAAGCCATTCTCGATAGTTTTGTGAAGATTGGCACGTTCGGTGTCATCACCACCCATTATCAAAACCTCAAGCACTATGCCGACTCCACGCCCTCTGTGAGCAACGGCGCCATGCTCTACAATCGCGCCAAGATGCAGCCGCTCTTCATGCTTCAAGTGGGCAATCCCGGCAGTTCGTTTGCCGTGGAGATTGCTCGCAAGATAGGCATCCCCGAAGAGGTGATTCGCTATGCCACCGACCTTGTGGGAAAAGATTATGTGATGTCCGACAAGTATCTGCAGGACATTGTTCGCGACAAGATGTATTGGGAAAACAAGCGCAAGCACATCCACCAACGTGAGAAGCAACTCGACGCCACCGTGGAGCGATATGAAGCCGACATCCGCACCCTGCAGAAAGAAAAGAAAGCCGTGATGACGCAGGCACGCGCCGAGGCCGAACAGCTGCTGCAAGAGAGCAATGCCCGCATCGAGAACACCATTCGCGCCATTCGCGAGGCGCAGGCAGAGAAGGAGCAGACGCGTGAGGCGCGGCGCAAGCTCTCCGAGTTCAAGGACAGTGTGGAAAACGCCACCTCCGATGCCGACGACCCCATTGCCCGCAAGATGGCGAAAATCATGCGTCGACAGGAACGCAAGGCCAAGGGCAAGAACGGAGCAAAACCGGCCGGACAAACATCGCAGACATGCTCAACCTCTCCGACTGCAACTGAACATCCGTCAACAGCAGGCAATGCAAAGATTGAAGTGGGTGGCTTTGTGCGTATCAAGGGGCAGAACTCCGTGGGACGCATTGCTGAAATTGCCGATCGCAAGGCCAAAGTGCTCTTCGGCGTGATGACAGCGTTGGTCGATGTTCAGCGTCTCGAAACTGCCGAAAAGCCCAAAGAGGAAGCAAGCGTGTCGCGCGTATCCACTTTCGTGAGCAAAGAGACCCGCGATGCCATGTATGAGAAGAAACTCCACTTCAAGCCCGACATCGACCTGCGTGGCATGCGTGGCGATGAGGCACTCACGGCCACGGCCTATTTCATTGACGATGCCATACAGCTGGAGCAAAGTCGCGTGCGCATTCTTCACGGCACCGGCACCGGTGTGCTGCGCCAACTTGTGCGCAATTATCTCCGCACCGTGCCCGGCGTGGCTTCATTCCGCGATGAACATGTGCAGTTTGGTGGAGCCGGAATTACGGTGGTTGAACTCGAATAAACCCACATGATGAAGCAACTCCTGCAGCGAATATACGATTATTGGGACTACATATATTTTCCCGGGCTGCGCCGCCGCATTGCCGGTGTCGCAGCACTCATTGTGGCTGCAGTTGTGGCTGCCGTGTGCCTCTACCATCCACCGCTGCCCGATGAGGTGAATCAAGCCGAACCCCTCATTGTTTCAAATCCCGACAGCGCTTATGCACTGTTGAACCGGTTGGAATCGGAGGTGCAAGCCTGTTCGGAAAGCAACCGCATGCACTATTATTTGTTGCTGGCAGATGCAGCCAACAAGGCTTTCGAACAACTTCCTTCCGACAGTCTGATGCGTGCCGTGGCCGACCATTACGACCGCCATGGTACCCCCAATGAACAAATGCGTGCTCACTATCTTTTGGGCTGCACCTATCGTGATTTGAACAACAGAAGCAAAGCACAGGAGGAGTATTTTCGGGCAGTGGAAAGCGCAGATACCACATCCGCGGAATGTAACTATCCGCTTTTGGCTCGTGTCTATGGTCAGCTGGCTAGTATTTATGAACTTCAAACTTCCCATCGGTTGGCATTGGATTTGTATGAACGTACGGCTCAATATGCGTTGAGAGGGCGAGATTCTCTGTTATGGGTAGATGCATACCGTCAGCGAATTGTTCCTTACACGGATATGGGGATGTGGGATAGTGTAGAGTTAGTCTGTAGAAGGAGTTCAGAACTTTATAAAGCACATGGAGATTCTACTAATGTAATAGCGAATCATCAAATAATGGCAACGGCTTGTCTGAAGTTGGGAAGAATATCCGAAGCCGGTAAGTATATATCCTTATTTGAGGAGAAGTCGGGTTTGGTAAGTAAGGAACATTTTATTGCTCCCGGTTTAAGAAATGCATCATACTATACAATAAAAGGACTGTATTACTTAGAAACCTCAAAGCTTGATTCTGCGATATTGTTCTTTCGAAGAGGAATGTATGTTGGGGAAGATACGTATGTGCGAGGAGCATACAAGAATCTTTCTATGGTTTATAAGAAAATGGGGTTGAAAGACTCGGTTTTAAAATACCAAGATTTGTATGCACAAGCTTTGATAGAGAAGTATGATAAGCAGGTAGAAGAAGATTTGCAAGAATTGCAAATAAATTTTGATTTGGATCGTGAAAGGATTAATACCGGAAAAAAAGAGTTAGAAGCACAACATTTATATAAATGTATATATTGGATTATTGGTATAGCACTTCTGTGTACTTTGTTGGCTTACTCATTATATATAATAAGGAGAAAGAAATATCGGATAGCAATTGCGCAGCTGAGACGTAGCCAATACCATTTAGAGAAATTGGAAACTGATACTGCAGAAAAGGTTAGGATGCTTGAAAGTAGCACAGAGGAGCGTCAAAAGATAATTGTTGAATTACAGGAACAATTACAAAAATATAAGGGCTGTGTGGAAAAATTACAAGACTATGGAAGCAAACATGTGCCACAAGAGTTGAGTGATGAAAGTTCTATGCAAGAAATGTTTTCCTTGACTGTCGTAAATAAGCTTCGCATGTATGTGAAAAAAGGGAAAGGACTAAATGCATCACATCAGCTTTGGGGGGAACTCTATGATTACGTTGAAATAAACAATGTACAACTTATTCTTTTCTTAGCAGCATCGGCGAAAAAACTGAATGAGAAGGAACAAAGAGTTTGCTACTTGGTTTGGATGGGTTTCACGCCTACAGAAATGTCAATTCTGCTTACAACAACCAAGCAGAATATATCTACCATTCGAGCCAGATTGCTTCGAAAATTATTTAATGTAGATGGAAAATCAGAAGATTTTGACAAAAAAATTAAGGAGGTAAGTTCGTATTTTAAGGATTAAAGAGTGAAAATCTATATATGATTCTCAATGAGTTATAATTTGTGAACTCATTTGTGAACTTGTTTTTCTCTTTTCGTAGAGGTTTAAGCATAGTTTTGCAACCGTGAAACAAATGTTCAACCTAAATAAAAATAAACTATGAAAAGAGTTACAATCTTATTTTTTGTATTTCAATTTCTGTGCTTGGGAACTGTAAGCGCAGTAAATGAGTTTGTAAACATTTTTGGGCAGCTTGTCCCGTTGCAAGTCTTGGCAACAGGCGATGTTGACGATATGGTACGACCTATTATTCGCAGGGATGCCAATGCTGTTCCCACGTTATTAAGTCAAGATGGTCGAGATTTATATGTTTACTCCCAAACTTCAGGAATACAGATGCAGATAAACCTTTACGATGAGGCAGAAATGTGTGTCTACTCTCAATCCGTAATTATTACCGATGGCTATAAGAAGATTGTGCTTCCTGCTTATATTTCCGGAGAATATGTTGTGGAAATTAAGCTCGGAGTAGAACGATATGCAGGCTATATTTACATAGAATAAAAAAGTCTGCGCAGTTGCGCAGATACGATAACCAAATCCTTAATTACTAATCCTTAAATTTTAATCATTATGAAGAAAAAATTGTAATGCTGCTCGTAGTGGCAGTTGTACTTTCTGGAGTAATCGGAAGCATTTCATGCAGTAATGAAGACGATATTCCTGTTGCAGAACAGGTTATGCCAAATCAAGAAGCTGCAGCATTGGCAGCTTTGCGGCAGGAGATTATGCAGTTGAACCAAGGCTGATTTCTCGGGAAATAGTGTAAAAATTCCTTAATACCCCCCCCTAAATCTTTCGGAGTGTGAAAAAGATGCCGGAAAGGTTAATGTTGCTTTCAAAAAGGAAGTTTTAATTTATTGTAACCTATCTTTGGGACATGAAACTCACGGTAAATGCTTACGAAAAGCATTGGCGAGGGTGGGAAAGCACAGAGAATGTTTAACCAATCAACTTATAAAGCTATGAAACGATTTTTAGTAGTTATGCTGTTGGCTCTGCCAATGTTGGGAGCCTCTGCGCAAAATGTGAAACAGGAGAAATTAGATTCCTTCTTGGTCGTTATGCCTCAATCGTTCTTTGACCGTATGTCCGCTTCGTATAATCTCGCAGTCGGATTGCAGAATAAGCAAACCACACCGCTGATGACAGGTGTAGACTTTGGTTTTGAAGTGCTGCCGAGGCTTCGCGTGATATTAGAAGCTGACTATACGGTGGGATTGCGTAGTGTGGACGGCAATCGCACTTTCGATGGTGCTTTCACGTTGGGCGGTGGCCTTTCTTACAGACTCTTTGGCGGTAAGGGCTACACGAAGCCGGCACAGGGTAAAGATGCTCTGGAACTTCAGTTCACGGCAGGTGGAAGTGTGGGAAAGGTAGATTGGAAACAGAATTACTACGACTTCGGACTGCTTTATACCACCCGGCATAGGCTTTCCATCTGTACGCCTTTCATGGGACTGGGTTACAGATATGTCAACTCGCATGCTGCAGGCATGAAGAATTATGGCGGTGTTTACGCAACGATTGGTATGAGATTCTGAACCGCTGCCTGAACCGCGAGCAAGCATACAGTTTTTTTCATGATATAAACGGAGAGAGAGCAAGCCTCGATGGAGGTTTGCTCTCTCTCTGTTTGCGCTTGTGCAGCTGCCGAATGTGGTATGCGAAGCGGCCTACTGATATTTCTGCAGGAAGGGCTGTGCCGTCTCGTCGCCCAGTTCGATGGCTTTGTTCAGGGCTTCAGCGGCTTGTGCCTTGTGGCCGAGTTCGCCGTGTGCGATGCCTATGATTTTGTAGCAATCGGGGTTTTCGGGCAGCAGGGTGAGGGTGTTTTGAGCCGCCTTGATAGCTTCGTCGAAGAGGCCGGCACGCAGCAGGATGAGGGCTTCCTCGATGCGGTAAAGCATTTCGGAGGGGTTGAGCGTGATGGCGGAGCGGATGTCGTCGAGTGCCTGTTGATACATACGCGCTTCGAGTTCGGCCTGTTCGCGCAGATAGAAGAAGCGGTCGCCCATCTTGTCGGCACCGATGGTACGCTCGTAGTCGTTATAGTCGAACACGGCTTTTCTGTATTCGCCGAGCACCACCAAGCGTTGGGCGCGCTCAAGCAGAAAACGGGCAGAGGCGGGTGTGTAGGGCTTGGCACAACGGGCCACGGCACTGTCAAGCAAGGCCATGACGCGCAGCGAATCGCCACCGGCCAACTCCAAGGCGCGGGCTGCGTAGAAATAGTTTTCGGGTGAGGCTCCGTTGCCTTGGCTGAGCGTGTCGTACATGTGGCAAGCCTTTTCAAAGCGTTCGGCAGCCCGGTCATATTGACGCAGGGCAAAGTGGCAGTTGCCTTGCTGCAGGGCGTAGAGCGGATGGGGTTGCAGTTCGAAAGCGCGAGCGGCTTCGGCTTCGGCACGCTCCAAGGTCCAATTTTCGCGGAAGCCGGTGGGTTTTGCCACGGCGTGCGTGTAGATGGTTTTGCTCAGGGCATAGTGGGTTTCGGCTTGCGACGAACCGCATTGCAAAGCCTGTTCGTAATCGGCTTCACACAAGTCGTAGCGACCGTATGTGGCGTGGAAGTTGGCGCGGCTCACATATCCGTCGGCATTCTCGGGATAGGCCGCAATGAAGTCGGCATAGGCAATTTCGGCCAAGGCAGAATCGGCCGGGTTCATCATGTAGAGGAATGTCAGCGCGTTGTTTTCATCGTTTGGCAGTGCTTTGGGCATGCGGATGGACTTGAGGTCGGCCACCGCAAAGCTGAGGCTGCTGATACGGAGTTCCTGCACGCTGCGTATGTCGAGGGCACAGGCGGTTGTGGCATCTCGGCCCACGTTTTTCTGCACAATGGCCACAACTTTGCCCTTGGCATTTGTGAGCGGACAGCCCTGATAGCGGTCTTCGTTGGGGGCGGAAACGGTGTAATAACCATAGCCGGCATAAGTGTCAGCCTTGGTTATCGTTGCTGCCACGGGTTTGGCTTTTTTGTCGTTGGTATAGAACAACAGGTTGAGGGCACTACCCGTTGTTGCCATGGTGGTGTCGGGGGTGAGGAAGTGCGGCTTGTGTGCCGTGGTGTTGAATTTGACGATGTCCAGTGTGCTGCTGGCTCCCAGGATGCGGTGCACTTGCGACTTCTTGCCCTTGTTGTCGATGACATCCGCGCGGTGAGCACCGTTGAAGAGGGCATAGGGGGCCACAGCTGTGCCGTCCTCGGCGATGTAGAAGCCGTAGCCGCTGCCGAGGATGCTGCCGTCGGCTCGGTAGGTGATGATGTTGATGACGGCACGCAGGGCGTCGTCGGCGGCTCGCAGGGGGAGGAGCGTCAGGGTCAGTAATAAGATAATCGAGAGTCGTTTCATGTTTTTTATGTTTACTTTCTATGATGTTTCATGATGTGTTTGCAGCGTGGAAGATGCTTTGCGGGAACTCCCCCTTCGCACTTCCGTGTTCGGGCATGATGGGTGGAAAATCATGCATGCCGATGCGGCAAATTCTGCAGTGCTCGCAGAAATTCCTGCATGCACTGCAGAATTTTCTGCGAGCACTGCAGATTTTTGTACGTCAAACGGCCGTTTTTCGAGCAAAGTGTAAGCTGTTACCCCATCAACGTCCGGCGAGCAACGATTGGGCATTGCGGATGGCGGCCTCGGTCAGCGTTTCGCCGCTGAGCATGTTGGCAATTTCGCTGACACGTTCTTCTTCCGTGAGGTGCTCCATGAGGCTGGTGGTGCCCTCCGGTGTTTCGTGCTTGCGGACGCAATAGTGTTCTGCTCCGAGGGCGGCGATTTGGGGTAGGTGTGTGATGCACAACACTTGGCAGTGGGCGGCCATCTGTCGCATGGCGGAGGCCATTTTCTCAGCCATGGTGCCCGACACGCCTGTGTCTATTTCGTCGAAAACGATGGTGGGCAGATGGCGGTGGGCGGCTACCATTCCTTTGAGTGCCAGCATGAGGCGTGCAATCTCACCGCCCGAAGCGATGGAGGCCACGTTTTGCATGGGCACACCCTTGTTGGCACTGAACAGAAAGGCGGCGGCATCGGCTCCCGAGGCATCGGGCGTTTCGCGCGGTGTGAGGCGGAGCGATATTTGTGCATGCGGCATGCCGAGCGAGCGAACCCCTTCGGTGAGCAATGCTTCGGCCTTGGCGGCTGCCGCGGTGCGTGAATCGGTCAGTGCCTTGGCGGCTTTTGTCATGGCGGTGTGCAACTGCTTCACCTCTTCTTCGCAACGTCGCAGATGTTCGTCGGAGTTGTCGATACGGTCAAGGCGTTGGCGCAAGTCGTCGGCCAGTTGCAAGAGTTCGGTGATGCTGCCCAGGCGGTGCTTCTTTTGCAAATCGTAGAGCGTGCCGAGACGGTCGTCGACGTAGCTGAGACGCTCGGGGTCGAACTCCACACTGTCGAGCGTGCGTTCCGTCTCCTGCAGAATGTCTTCCACCTCGATGCGCACGGTTTGCAGACGTTCGGCCAAGGCTTCAGCATCCGGCAGCACACGGCCGATGCCGTTCAGCGATTGGGTAGCCTGTCGCAACACTGCCGTCATGGGATTGCGCTCGTCGCTGAGCAAAGCTTGCACTTGGTAGAGGGCTTGCTTTATCTCCTCGGCATGGCTCAGCACTTCGCTTTCCTGCTCCAGTTCCTCCTGTTCGCATTCGGTGAAAGCGGCATCATCGATTTGCTGCAACTGAAAGCGAAGATAGTCCGTGTCGGTCTGCTCGCGCTCCAACTGCTCGCGCAAATCCTGCAAGGCGCGTTTGGCTTTTGCGTATGCGGCGTGGGCCGTGCCATAGTCCTGTCGCAAGTTTGCATTATCGGCCACGCAATCCAGAGTGTCGAGCAGAAAGTTTTCGCTGCCCATCAGCAAATTCTGGTGTTGCGAGTGAATGTCGATGATGTGTGGTGCCAATGCTTTGAGTTGGGCGAGTGCCACCGGTGTATCGTTGATGAAAGCACGGCTCTTGCCGGCCTGTGTGATTTCTCGGCGTATGATGCATTCCGAACCGTCGAAGTCGATGTCGGCTTCGGCGAAGAAATTTTCCAAATTGAGGTGGCTGAGGTCGAAAGTGCCTTCCACCACACACTTGGCAGCACCGGTGCGGATGCTCTTGGCATCGGCCCGCTGTCCCAACAGCAATCCCAAAGCTCCCAGCACAATGCTCTTACCGGCACCGGTCTCTCCGGTGATGACCGAAAAGCCCGTGTGAAAATCAATGTCGAGTTTGGAAATGAGGGCGTAGTGGGCGATGTGAAGTTTTTGTAGCATAAGAATAATGGGAAATGCGCCTGAAAAAATGGGTAAGGGGCGTGCCTTATTGTTTAATCTTTGCCCAACTCGGGCGTTGCGATGCGTCGATGCTCATCAGCATTTCGTAGAGGGCTTCCTTGTCGCGTGGAGTTCCCTTGCCGGCATAGATGTTTACCAACTCGTCGCGTTTGTATTCCGTAAATATCTGCGGCAACATGCTCATGGGCTTGTCGGTGTGTGCCTGTCCCAACAAGGTGAGTGCCTCACTGATGGCGGCGCGTCCGCGTTCGGCGTTCTCGGCCATGATGTCGAGTCCGAGACGGTGATACCCATAGAACATTTCGCGGAAAGGCTTCATGCCACCGTCAAGTAGGTCATTGATGATGGCATAACGATTCTTGCTGTCTTCGAAAGCCTTCCAACCTTTGGTGTTCAGCCCTTGGGAGTTGTTGGCAATGCTCAGGGCAGTTTCCAAATGCTCCGTGCCACCGTTCAGACCCATTGTTTCCATGTCCAGACCGATGATGAGATAAACGTAAAAGGCTATGGTGGCTGTGAGATTGTTGTCGATGACGTCGGCGCGGAAATTCAATTCGTCAAATTCCTGATAAGAGAAATTGAAGTCGGGGTCCTGAATGGCAAAAACCGTCGTGGTGTAGCTCGAATTGTACACAGGGCGTGTGCTCTGCACTGCAAGCATCGCTTCGATGCTGTGGGCAGATTCGTCGTACTTGTTTATGGTGATGTTGAAGTTGCAACGAATTTTCTCGTTGCGTTGAAATTGCATGTTGGTCCATTGGCGTTCGTTGAGAAACTCGGTGAGCGAAGTTTCGAGTTGCTCAAAGACACTTGTGTTGGTGCCCTGGATTTTCTGATGATTGACCACGACACGTGCTTCCAGCTCCTGTGCGTGGCCGGTCAGCGTTCCGAACAGTGCGGAAAGCGTAAGGAAAAAAATCAACCGAAGATGGCGCATAGGCGATCAATGATGTCGGCGGCCACCTCGCACTTGGGTTTCAGCGGATAGTCCGTGCAGTCGTCGGCAGTGATGATGGAAATTTTGTTGGTGTCGTGGCAAAAGCCGGCTCCCTCGTCGCGCAGAGAGTTGAGCACTATGAAATCAAGGCGTTTGCTTTCAAGTTTTCGGCGAGCGTTGGCAGCTTCGTTCGTTGTCTCAAGGGCAAAACCCACAAGGCGTTGGTGTGCTTGCTTGGTGCTTCCCAAAGCTGCCGCAATGTCTTTCGTGGGAACCAATGTGAGTGTCATGCCGTCCTTGCCGCGTTTGATTTTTTCGTCGGCGCATTCGGCCACTGTGAAGTCTGCCACAGCGGCACACAGAATGCCGGCATCGCATTTGGGAAACAAGGCGGTGGCAGCGGCATGCATCTCTGCAGCACTCACAACGTCGGTGCGGTGAATGGAAGGGTGTTGCGTTTTTCCGGCAATGGGACCGCAAATCAGCTCAACGCTTGCGCCGCGTCGGGCACACTCTTCGGCCAAAGCCAGACCCATCTTGCCGGACGAATGGTTGCCGATGAAACGCACGGGATCTATCTTTTCGTGTGTCGGACCGGCGGTAATGAGAATGCGGCGACCTTTCAAGTCTTCTTTCTTCGCGGTGGCAGCATGCGGCATGCCGTTTTCCTGCGAGCGGAAGAAGTTTTCAAGTTCTCGAACAATGTTTTCGGGTTCTTCCATGCGGCCCTTGCCCACGAGGTGGCTCGCCAGTTCTCCCGAGGCGGGTTCTATGATGATGTTACCATAGCGGCGAAGCGTGTCAAGGTTTTCCTGAGTTGATGGGTGGGCGTACATGTCAAGATCCATGGCAGGGGCAATGATTACCGGTGCTTTCATGGAAAGATAAGTGGTGATGAGCATATTGTCTGCCACACCGTGAGCCATCTTCGCTATACTTGCGGCCGTGGCAGGTGCTATCAGCATTGCGTCTGCCCATTGACCAAGATCCACGTGGCTGTTCCAAGTTCCGTCGCGGCCTGAGAAAAATTCACTCACCACAGGGCGAGATGTCAGCGCCGAAAGTGTAATCGGCGTGATGAACTCTTTGCCGGCCGGCGTGATGACTATCTGAACCTCTGCGCCGGCCTTGATAAGCAGGCGTGCCAGGATGCATGCCTTATAGGCGGCGATGCTTCCGGTGATGCCGAGCACAATTTTTTTTCCTTGCAGCATGATGTTGGGGAGTGTTTCTTGAAAATTCTAACCTCAGAGTCCTTCACGCAACTTGATACGCATGAAAGTCTGCTTGGTGTTTTGAGAAAAGTCGCCTTGCATAATCCACGACAGATAACCCGGGTCGCGACGCAATACTTCGGCAACGGGTCGTCCGCGATACTTTCCGAAATTTATGGTCTCAACTTTCTGTTCGTTAAGTACAATGCGGCCGGCCAAATCCACATTGTTGTTGCGGCGTGAATAGTCTGCCAGAAAACCCACGTCGTTGTGCAAATCATCTGCATAGCGTTCCAATTGTGCCCGAAGCACTTCGTAAGTGGCACGAGTGTCTGCCAAAGCCGTGTGCGCTGCTTCTAAATCTTTGTCGCAGTAGAAGCGATAAGCCGCCGTCAGGTCGCGCTTTTCTTTCTTGTGGAAGATGGTTTGCACGTCCACAAAGCGGCGATTCGTAAGGTCGAAGTCAACACCTGCTCGCAGGAATTCTTCCACCAGCAACGGTATGTCGAAATGGTTGGAGTTGAAGCCGGCAAAGTCGCATCCCTCGAAGATTTCTGCCAACTCGGCAGCTTTATCTTTGAAGTGCGGACAGTGCTCCACATCTTTGTCGCAAATGCCGTTCACTGCAGTGGCCTCGGCCGAAATGTGCTTTCCGGGGTTGAAGCGAAGCGTTTCCGAAAATTCCTGTCCGTCGGGCATCACTTTGATGTAGCACAATTCCACAATGCGGTCGGTGCTTATGCTGAGGCCGGTGGCTTCGATGTCGAAGAAAACGAGCGGTCGGGTTAGTTTGAGTTGCATGCGCGTTTTTATAATATGCTTGCGGGAGGTTGAGAGGTCGTTTCCGGCCGCTGCAAACCTCCTGCGCAAAAATAGGGATTGTATTTCGAATTTCTTATTCGCCCAGCAGCATCGGCATGATGAGCATGAGCAAATCTTCATTCTCCATCTTGGTAGCCGGAACAATGATGCAGGCGCGGCTGGCATCGGCCATCTTAATCACAACCTCGTCGGCCTCGGCGTAGTTCAGCACTTCGGTGAGGAAAGTTCCGTTGAAGCCGATGCTGAGCGGTGTTCCGTTGTATTCGCAAAGCAGTGTTTCTTCCGCTGACATGGAGAAGTCGATGTCCTGACTTGAGATGGTCATGTTGCCCATGCCGAGTTGCAACTTGATAAGGCTGCTGCTGGCATTCGAGAAGATGAGCACACGACGCAAGGTGCTGAGCATGGCTGTGCGGCTCACGGTTACGCAATTGGGATTGTCCTGCGGAATAACGCTTTCGTAACGCGGATATTTTCCCTCGATGAGTCGGCAATTCATCACGTAGCTTTCGGTGGTGATGACAGCATTGCGCTGGCTGAATCGAATCACTGCGTCGCCTTGTTCCTTCGATAGGAAATTCTTCAAGAACGTTGCCGGTTTTTTTGGAAGGATGAAATTGCCTTCTTGCGAGGTGGGCAGATTTTCGATTTTGCTGCAAGCCATTTTTCGTCCGTCGGTGGCCACGATGGTGGCTTCGGCTCCCTTGAAATCGAAATAGAGTCCGCCCATTACGGGGCGCAAGGGGTCGTCCACGGTGGCGAAGAGCGTACGTGTGATAGCTGAGAGCAATTTCTCGGTCGGCAATGCGATGGAAGCCGCTTCCTCTTCAAGTGTCGGCGGGGTGGGGTATTCGTCTGCCGGAAGTGCCATGAAGCGATATTTACCATTCAGGTATTCCACGGTTACTTCCATGTTGCCGGTGTTGACATAGAGGTTGAGCGGTTGCTCGGGGATTTCCTTGATGGCGTCTTGCACAGTGCGTGCATTGACGGCGAATGTGATGTTTTCGTCGCACTCCACAAGCTCCATCGAAGTGGTAAGTGTGGTTTCGTTGTCGGAAGCTGTGAGCGTGAGACGATTGTCTTCGATTTTGAAGAGTACGCAATCAAGAATGGGCAGTGTGTTCTTTGATGAAATCACACGGCTGATGGATTGCAAGCGTGCGGAGAGCGCACTGCTGGATACTACGAATTTCATTTATGCTTGGTGTTTTGTTTGTTTCGTGTTTGTTGGCAATTCTTTTTTCTGCCTTTCGCGCAAGCAAAAATACATAAAAAAAAGAATTTGCTCCCTTGCCTTGAAAGTTTTTTCCATACATATAATAATTATAATGTGTGAATGCTTCGGTACAGGGCGAGAGGACTTCTTTGTGTGAGGTGTGTCAGAGGGTTTTCGGCTTTCGGAATGTGGTGTGTGGGATGAAAAAATAGAGCCAAGCCGGTGCGGATAGGAAAGAAAGTGGTAAATTCGCCGCAAAATCGTTTTAGAAATATGGAAATTACAGGTAAAATTATCGCCGCACTGCCCGCTCGCAGCGGTCAGTCGGCTCGCACCGGCAATTCATGGATGGTGCAAGAGTTTGTCATCGAGACGCACGATCAGTATCCCCGCAAGTGCATGTTCAACGTGTTTGGCGAAGACAAGCTGAAGGAGTTCAACATTCAGGTGGGCGACGAGCTGACCGTTTCGTTCGATATTGATGCGCGTGAGTACAACGGCCGTTGGTATAACGATATTCGTGCCTGGCGTGTAACGCGTGGCGAAGCTCCTATGGCAGCTGCGCCTGCGGCTGTTCCTGCAGCCGACATCCCGGCTCCCACGGCTCCGGCGCTTGATGCTGCGGACGATCTGCCTTTCTAAGGAAACCGAAGAAGGCTTTGGCCTGAATGAACAAAAAGGGGAGAAAGCGGTGTGCTGTTCCGACAGACCGCTCTCTCCCTTATTGTTTTATCTGAATTGGGACGAGAGCAATGAAATGGCTTTATCGAATTGTTCGGTGGGCGGTGCTGCTGTTTTTTGCAAGCACGGTGCTGGCTGTGTTCTACTATAAGTGGATGCCTGTGCACTTCACACCTTTGATGGGAATACGCTGCGTGGAGCATGTGCGAGCGGGTGAGAAACCTCGTTTGCATCATCAATGGGTTCCGCTCGACAGTGTGAGTTTTTATATGCCCATTGCCGTGATAGCCTCGGAGGACCAAAACTTCATGAAGCATCGGGGATTTGACTTGAATGCCATCGAGCAAGCTTATGCCGAGAGCCGCATGGGAAAGCGTCGCAGGGGTGGAAGCACCATCAGTCAGCAGACGGCTAAGAATGTGTTTCTGTGGCCTGCTTCATCGTGGGTGCGCAAGGGATTTGAGGTGTATTTCACTTTTCTCATCGAGATGCTGTGGTCCAAGGAGCGCATCATGGAGGTCTATCTCAACAGCATCGAAATGGGTGATGGTATTTATGGTGTCGAGAGTGTGGCTCGGCGTCATTTCGGGTGCTCGGCCCGTGAGTTGCGTCGCTCGGAGTGTGCGCTGATTGCTGCCACGCTGCCCAATCCGCGCCGTTACAGTTCGTTGCATCCCGGTCCTTACATGCGCAAGCGGCAACGGAAAATCGGTGTGGAGATGAAGCACATTTCAGCCAAGCCGTGGAGCGAATCGGCCTACATGCTGTCGTCGTCGAAATGAAGAGGGAGCAAGTGATAAGTGCTTGCCAACCGATAGATTTCCTTTTCACCATAGAGCAACACCGTTACGGGGCGTCCGTAGCGGTGTTCTGTTTCTATCAGCACTTGCCGACAGGCACCGCAGGGGGTAATGGGCAGGGTGGTGAAGCTTCCGTCGCTTTTGCGTGCAGCGATGGCCAACAAACTGACCGGTGTGTCGGGGTGGGCGGCTCCGGCTTGGAAGATGGCGCATCGTTCGGCGCATATTCCCGAGGGGAAGGCTGCATTTTCCTGATTGCTTCCGATGACGATGTTCCCGTCTTCTAACAAGGCGGCTGCTCCTACGCTGAAGTGAGAATAGGGTGCATAGCTGCCGGCAGTGGCTTGTTGAGCGGCTTCGATGGCGCGACGTTCATCGTCGGTGAGTTCGGCCGTTGTCAGGCATTCGTAGGAGATGTTCAGTGTCCTTTTTTTCATAGTAGTGATGTGTTTTTCGGAGTAGTGGAAGCCATCGGCCGTTCTCGTCGGTCGGCTGTTTCGTCTTCTCACCGCAAATGTAAGAAGTTGTTTTGAAATCCTGCGAATTTGCAAAGGGCTTTATTGTCAACACGGCTTGGCAAAGCGGCTGCCGGAATGCGAAAAAAGTGTGAAATCTGTCTTTCCGATGTTTCTGGTGTGGGATGTATTTGCCCGAGAATGCTTAATTTTGTGTAGCAAAAACAAGAAAAGACTCACCGTTCTGCATCGGGCAGAACACAAAGACGAACAAAGATGAAAGAGAATGCAATGATCATCAAGCAGCTGTGTTATCGCATTCAGCGATACAAGGCTATGGGAAATGGTGCGATGTGCCAGAGTTTGCAGTGTCGGGTCAATCGATTACAGCAAGCAATGAGCGCAGTGCGCTGAACCAACACGAAACAATGAACATTCTTATATGACAACGGCCGGAGGCTCGCCAGAGCTTTCGGCCGTTGTTTTTCCGTTTTGACGGTGTTGTGTCGGTTTGTCAATTCTGTGTTTGTGTGAGGTTTGAGGGCTTTTTCAAGCATTGCCGAACCTTGGAAAAAGTTGTCAAGGCCCGGCAATCTTTTACCAAGGCGTGGCTGAAAAATCTGCAAGGCGTTTAGAAAATTGCGCAGTGCTTGCAGAATTTTCTAAACGCCTTGCAGATTTCTGCCGTCGG
This sequence comes from Bacteroidaceae bacterium, assembly GCA_017547385.1. GTDB lineage: Bacteria > Bacteroidota > Bacteroidia > Bacteroidales > Bacteroidaceae > Alloprevotella. The sequence goes on along the minus strand of JAFYPU010000010.1, from coordinate 25,846 downwards.
CGGAGCTTATTCTTCCACCTCGATGACGCGTGTTACGCGCTTCACGGCTCCGACGGTGCGTGCGGCTCCGGTGAATATCTCGTCCTTGCGGTCGATGGTGAATCGGCGGAATTTTCCTCCCACTCGCGTGAGCTTGGTCTTGTCTTTGTTGAGGGCTTCTTCGTCCGTAATCCATTTCTCAGCCGGATAGGTGGTGCTGATGTCCGTTTGCTCTGATGGTTCGTATAGATAGTGCAGGCGACGCATCTCGATGCTGAATTTTCCGTCCTCGGTGCGGATGATAAGTTGATAGAAGAAGCGTGTGAAATCCGAAGTCCAAGCCTTCCGTTTGAAGTAGAGCGTTTCTTCGATGCTGGCCACGATGAGGCCGGCAGCAGAATCGAGTTCGGTGATGCGTGATTGCTCCAGGCTGTTTTCTCCTTTCACGATTTTGTCTTGCACATAGCGTCGGAGCAAACTGTAGAGCTCTCCTTGTGTTTTGCCTTCAACGTTATAAGTTTTCTCAAAATAAACAAGACCATCGCGTGTGGGCACTGCCCCTTCGAGGTAGCGCGACATGTCGTTCTTGTTGCTTTGTGCGCTCACGGCCATGGGCACGATGAGCATCAGGATGAGGAGTAGACGTTTCATGAGTGTGTACTTTCTTTTATGGTTTCTGCGACAAAGATAGTGCAAGGCGAGCGGAATACAAAGAAAGGCCACAGGCTTTTCTTTTATTTCCGAGCCGCAGCCTATCTTGGGCGTCAGCCAAAGTGTGCAAGGCGAGCGTCGGACCGGAGGCTTCTGTCGGAATGCTGTACCATCAGTGCTCACATTCGCCCCTGCAACAAGCGGCCACGGACGTAGCTCTGCACATTCTCTTTATAGCTTTCGGAGATGGGCAGATGCTTTCCGCCTATCACAATCTGGCTGCGCTCAATCATCTCCACATGGTTCATGTTGACGAGGAATGAGCGATGAATGCGTATGAAGGGGTGTGCCGGCAAATGCTCTTCCACTGCGTGCATCGACGAAAGGGAGAGCAGAGGCTTGGCATTGTTGGTGAGATAAATTTTGACGTAGTCCTTGAGTCCTTCGATGTAGAGCACTTCCTCATAGCGCACGCGCACCAATTTATAGTCGCTTTTCACAAAAAACGAATCGGCTTGCTCGCTTATCTTCTCGCCAACGTCTTCGGTGGGGGCGGCTTGTGTGGTTTTCTCAAACCAGGAATATGCTTTTTGCGCGGCAGCCAGAAAGTCGGAATAGCTCACGGGTTTCAGCAGATAGTCGAGCGCATTCACCTTGTAGCCGTCGAGTGCATACTGACTGAAGGCCGTGGTGAAAATGATGCGCGTGTTGACCGGAACAACCTTGGAGAATTCAAGTCCGGATAGCTCGGGCATTTGTATGTCAAGAAAGATGACATCCACCGGTTGCGTGCTGATTTTTCCCCATGCCTCGGTGGCACTTGCGTATGAGCCTTGCAGGGAGAGGAAAGGCGTTTTGTCAACGTAGCTCTCCAATAGTTCGCGTGCCAGAGGCTCGTCGTCGATGATGGCGCAGGTGAGTTGCATTTTGAGAGAGTGGTTTATGGTGTTAGTGAATGGATTTAGCATTTTGAGAAGATGCTTCTTTGTAATTGATTTTTATGGTCGAAACATATTGTCGTCCGTCTTGGCTGACGCCATATTCCCATGTGTGTCTTTCCGGATATGACAGCAAAAGCCGGCTGCGCACTTGTTGCAAGCCGATGCCGCTTCCCGTTTTGTCGGAACTGCTTTTGGGGCGATGGCTGTTGCTGACGCTGAATGTCAGCAAGCCCTTTTCGCTGTTCACAGACAGGCGGATGTGAATGAAACAGGGGCTTGAAGCACTGATGCCGTGCTTAAAGGCATTCTCGACCAGCGAAATGAAAATCAGAGGAGTTACTTGCGGATTCTCGTTCTGCGGAATGCTGATGTCATAGCGTATGTCAACATCTTTTGCCACGCGCAATTGCATCAACCGAATGTAGGTGCGAAGAAAATCGGTCTCTTTGCTGAGAGCCACAGTGCCGTTCTGGTTTTCGTAGAGCAGATAGCGCAACATCCGGCTCAACGACAAAATGGCCTCTTGTGCTTTTTCGCTGTCGATGGCAGTGAGGGCGTAAATGTTGTTGAGAGTGTTGAGCAAGAAGTGGGGACTTATCTGATTCTTCAAGTTTTGCAGCTCCGCTTCGGTGCGTCCCAACTCGGCTTCTTTGCGTTTTTCGTCTGCCAACTTCCATTGCACGCTCAAGCGAACAGCCACGGCCAGTCCGGCGGAGAAGATTGTGGTGAAACAGCTGCGGAGCATCATGATGAGGTTGAAGTGCGGAGGAACGCGGGGGAACATGCCCATTTTTCCTCCGGGCATTTCACCGGGCGGAAGCGGCGGTGGGTTGAAAGCTATGAAGCATTCGCGGAGCAGCGTGAGGCTTGCGATGAACAGCAGATTCCATGTGATAAACCACTTGATGCGGCGATGAATGATGTAGTGGGGGACCAACCAGAAGTAATTGGCGTAAAAGATGAAGCAAGTGGTGAGCGGGATGAATAACTGGCGGCCGTAGCTTCCCCAACTGAACCCTTCGCCAAGGCGCATGAGGAGTAGGGGCGTGGAAAATATGTAGAGCCATGCCACAAGATGGATGGCAATGTTCACAGAACGCTCAAAGTGGTGTGAAGACTTGCGTAAGGTCATGATGAATGTGATGATAGAGCGCGGCGAGGGTAGATGAAAGCATGCACAATGCTTCTGCTTTTAATGCTGAGCCGTTGCCTATTTTGGAGAAGCAAAGATAGTATAAGGCAAATGCAGATGGAAGTAAAATCGGGCACTTTTGTTTCTTTAACGGACGGATAATTCATTTTTCTCCCCCAAAAAGTGGTTTTTGAAGAGAACTTCCCGAGGGGCTGTCGGGGGCGAAGGTTTTCCTGCAGCAGGATGGTGGTTTTGCGCCTGCCTTGCGGGGAAAATCTGCAGTGCTTGTAGAAAATTCTGCAAGCACTGTAGAAATTTCTAAACGCCTTGTGAATTTTTGCTCACTGCAGGGGCGTTTTTCTTGCAAAGTGTAAGCGTTTGCCGCTTGCCTTTTTCAATATCCGAATAATATAGGATGCGGTTCGGAAAAGCTTCTGAAAATTCGCGAGCTCATTTTCACGCTTTCCTCTCACCTTTGTGTATATTTGCTGTCGGAAATCAAAAAGAACAGATATGTTTTCAGGAATAGTGGAAAGCATGGCCCGTGTTGTGGCCATCGAGAAAGAAAAAGACAATGTGCACTTCACTTTGGAATGTGCCTTTGCCGGGGAATTGAAGATTGACCAAAGCGTGGCGCACAATGGTGTTTGTCTCACGGTGGTGAGCCTTGACGGAAATCGTTATGTGGTTACAGCCATGCGCGAAACCCTTGAACGAAGCAATTTGGGCTTGCTGAACGTGGGCGACATGGTGAATGTGGAACGCTCCATGCAAATGAACGGACGGCTGGACGGCCACATCGTTCAGGGGCATGTGGACCTGACGGCCGAGTGTGTGAGTGTGGAGGATGCGGCAGGCAGTTATGTCTATACCTTTCGCCATGAATACACTCCTGAAATGGCACGAAGGGGTTACTTTACCGTGGACAAAGGCAGCGTAACGGTAAACGGCGTGAGCCTCACAGTGTGTCAACCCGCGGCTGAAACATTCCAGGTTTGCATCATCCCTTACACCTACGAGCACACCAACTTCCACGCCATCCGTCCCGGCACGCGCGTAAACGTGGAGTTCGACATTTTGGGCAAATACATCGCTCGCTTGCAGCAGGTGGGCGCGTAGGGAAATCAGCCATCTGCTGCCGTTGTTTCATAATGTAAGAGAGTGAGGCCATGCGCAAGAAAGAACTTTTTTCGGCTGTTCTTGATTATTTGGCATCGACCATGGACAGCACTGAGACGGAGTTGCATTATTCTAACCCCTTCGAACTGTTGGTGGCAGTGGTGCTTTCGGCGCAGTGCACCGACAAGCGAATAAACCAAGTAACGCCCCGGCTTTTTCATGATTATCCCACGCCCGAAGCCATGGCATCTGCCACGCCCGAGGTGCTGCTCGATTACATCGGCAGTGTGAGTTACCCCAACAACAAAGCACGCCACCTTGTTGGCCTGGCACAGGCGTTGGTGAAAAATCACGGTGGAGAAGTGCCTTCATCGCACGAGGCTCTCACGGCCTTGCCCGGAGTGGGGCGCAAAACGGCCAATGTGGTGCAAGCCGTGGCCTTTGGGAAAGCGGCTTTGGCTGTCGATACGCACGTGTTTCGCGTGAGCCATCGTCTGGGGTTGGTGAGCAAAACCTGCACCACGCCCTACAGTGTTGAGATGGCACTGCGAAAATACATCCCCGAGCATCTTGTGGCTCCGTCGCACTATTGGTTGTTGCTGCACGGACGTTACACCTGCACGGCTCGTAAACCCAAATGTGCATCCTGCGGGTTGGCACATCTGTGCGCTTCGCGAAAGCAGTTTGAAAGTACTTAAAATTCAGAAAAAAGCAAGAGCCGCAAACATTCAATGAGTGTTTGCGGCTCTTGCTTGGGTGTTTGTTTTGGTTGTTCCTATTTTCGCAATTCTTCCAGGAAAGCGGCTGCGGCTTCAAGCGCTCCGGTTTTTCCCACATCGAGCAATTGCAATTGGGCTTGCTCATGGCAGAACAGCGGATGCGTGATGCATTTTTCCAAATAGAAATCAATGATGGAGAAAGCCTCCGGCCACGATTGCATCTCGCGGATGAGTTGTGGCGAGAGGATATGAATGCCACCGAAAGCGCGTTGCGCGAATTGCTCGATGTGCTGCTGCACATTGGTGGGGCGCACTTCACCGGTTTCAAGATGCGTCCAGCCGCACAAGCGCTGCGTGGTGGGGCTTATCAAAAGTTGTCGCGTGGAGTAACGCCGGCTGACAAGCAGCGTGGCTTGCGCTCCGTTTTGGCGGTGGGCTTCTACCAAAGCCGGAAGATCAGCGTTGGAGAGTATGTCGACATTGTGCACCAACACGGGCTCGTCACAGCCGTTGTCTGCACAGCCCAGCAGAGCGGCCGCATGGCGTATGGCACCGCCGGTGTTGAGCAACTGTTGGCTTTCGTCGGAGATGTGAATGGGCAGACCGAAGTCGTGTGTGGAGAGATAGTGCACAATTTGTTCGGCAAAGTGGTGCACATTCACCACAATGCTTGTGGCACCTGCCCTGCGCAAGGTGTGGATGGTGTGATGCAACAAGGGTTTACCGGCCACGGGCACCAAGGCCTTGGGCATGCGGTCGGTAAGAGGGCGAAGGCGTGTGCCGAGTCCGGCAGCGAGGATAAGGGCTTTCATGAGGGAAGTTTCTTTTTAGGAGAGGAGGTGAAAAGAAAACATGCAGCAGGGAAAATTCTCAACTGATGGCAGAGAAGTTTGTGCGTTCTTTTTTGATTTTCGATAATTGTTGGCGGATGGCGGCATAGGCCGGATGGGTGTCGTCGGGGTCGGATGCCACAACGTCGGCAGCCGCTTGGCGTGCTTCGGCCATGAGGTCGGCATCGCGCGTGATGTTGGCAATGTGCAGCTGAAAAGGAAGTCCGCTTTGCTGAGTGCCTTCCAAATCGCCGGGACCGCGCAACTTGAGGTCTTCCTCGGCAATTTCAAATCCGTCTGTGCTTTCTGTCATGATGGCGATGCGGCGGCGTGAAGTCTGGCTCAACTCCATTTTTGTTACCAACACACAATAGGAACGTTCGGCTCCACGGCCCACACGTCCGCGCAGTTGGTGCAATTGCGCCAGCCCAAAGCGGTGCGCTTCCATCACCACCATGACGGTGGCGTTGGGCACATTGACACCAACCTCAATCACTGTGGTGCTGACGAGAATGCGCGTGCGTCCTTCGTTAAAGGCTTGCATGGCACTTTCCTTTTCGGCGGGGCGCATTTTGCCATGCACTTTGCCGATGGTATATTCGGGTAAGAGTTTTTGGAATTGCTCATAGCCGGCTTCCAAATCCTGTAAATCGGATTTTTCACTTTCTTCGATGAGCGGATAAACGATGTAGGCTTGCCTGCCCTGTGCGAGTTGGTCTCTCAAGCCGTCGATGAGGCGTGGTTGGTCGCGATGGTAATAATGGATGGTCTTGATGGGCTTTCGGCCGGGGGGCAATTCGTCGATAACGGAAACATCGAGGTCGCCATACAAAGTCATGGCCAAAGTGCGCGGAATGGGAGTGGCCGTCATCACAAGTATATGGGGAGGACGCGTGTTCTTGTTCCAGAGTTTGGCGCGTTGCTTCACACCAAATCGGTGTTGCTCGTCAATGATGGCCAAACCCAGATTGTGAAAACGCACAGTGGGTTCGATGAGTGCATGAGTGCCTATGAGCAAATGGATTTCGCCGCTCTCGATGGCACGGAGTGTCTTTGTGCGTTCGGCCGTTGTTGTGCTACCGGTGAGCAGTGCGATGCGCAAGTTCATATCTCCCAAGAGCGAACGCACGGTGGCATAGTGTTGCTCTGCCAAAATCTCTGTGGGGGCCATGAGGCAGGCCTGAAAACTATTATCAATAGCTATGAGACAGCACATGAGTGCTACCATGGTTTTTCCGGAACCGACATCGCCTTGCAGCAAACGGTTCATCTGACGACCGCTTCCCATGTCGTGGCGTATCTCACGGATGACACGCTTTTGGGCTTCGGTAAGCGAAAAAGGTAAATGGTGATGGAAAAATTCGTGAAAGCACTCGCCGACTTTTGCGAAAGGAAATCCGGCATGCTTCATGCGGCGATTGTGAGCATACCTCAGGATGTCAAGTTGCAGAAAGAAGAGTTCTTCAAATTTAAGCCGCCTGTGAGCTGCCGGAAGAACTTCGGCCGAATGTGGAAAATGGATGGCGTGTAGCGCAGCATCGAGGGAGATGAGTTGGTGGTGCTTGGTGAAGTGTTCGGGAAGTGTTTCGGGGACGCCTTGTGCTCCGAGCATTTCGAAAACTCCTTTGACCAACTCTCCCAGAAGCTTCGAGGTGAAGCCGCTTCGCTTCATCTTTTCCGTGGTGTGATAGTGCGGCTGCATGGGTTGGGAGGGTGTTTGCTCTCCTTTGGCCTCTTCAATTTCAGGGTGGGCAATGGAAAATTTCCGCCCAAAGAGGGTGGGCTTACCCAGGATGATGTAAGTTGTGTGGAGCTTGTAGGTTTTTTCAACGTACTTGATGCCGTTGAACCAAACGAGTTCCAAATATCCTGTTCCGTCAGTGAAAGTGGCTTTAAGCCGTCTGCGTCGACCTTCTCCCTCTGTTTCAAAATCTATAATCTGTCCGCGCAATTGCACATACGACATGTCTTCCTGCAATTGCCTGATAGAGTAGAAAGTCGTGCGGTCTATGTATTTGTAGGGATAGTGGCGCAGCAAGTCGCCTGGTGTGCGGATTTCTAGTTCTTCAGCCAAAGTTTTGGCGCGAGCCGGTCCCACGCCTTTCAAGTACTTTATGTCTTGATCCAAAATCATACGTAAAGTTTCTCTTTCCCTTGGCTAAATTGGGGCATACCCTTTGTGATTATGGGAACTGCATGGCCTTTTTCTCAGCTTCGATTCTGTCTTTCGGGAGAAACATGGCAGCGATGGCAAAAGCAAAGTCAAAAGTTGCGGCCGGCCCGATGGCTGTAATGATGTTGTTGTCGCGAACCACGGCTTCGTTGATGATTTTTGCCCCTCTGAGGTGGCTCTCGAAACCCGGGTAGCAAGTGGCTTTGCGTCCCTCCAGAATTCCGATGCTTCCCAATACCATTGGCGCAGCACAGATGGCGGCCATGGGTGTGTGCTGTACGTGATGATGCAAAAGGATTTTTTTGACCGTCTCGTTGCTGTTCAGATTTGCTGCCCCGGGCATCCCACCCGGCAGAATGATACCCTCACTTTGTCGGAGTTCGTTTTTGCGCAACAGGCAGTCGGCTTTCATCATCATTCCGTGTGCTCCGCACACTTGGCGTGCACCTTTGATGGATACCGTCTGCACAGGCAGTTGCAAACGTCGCAGTATGTCGAGTGTGGCAAGGGCTTCGATTTCTTCAAACCCATCGGCCAAGAGTATGTGTAGCATAATGTAGGTTTTGTGTGGAGTCTATATAATTATATGTGTGAGTGAGAGAAGCTGTTGAGGGATGAGGAAATTCGCCTTATGCGTTTTGCAAGCAGGCGAGGTATTGTCGGATGGTTTCCTTCAATCCCAGATAAAGCGCGTCGCAAATCAGAGCATGCCCTATGCTGACTTCGCAGATCCAAGGGATGTTCTGATGAAAGAAGCGTAGGTTCTCAAGACTCAAATCGTGTCCGGCGTTAAGTCCCAATCCCAGCTCGCGGCAGCATTGTGCGGTTCTGACAAATGGAGCTACGGCTTCTTGAGGGTTGGAAGCATAGCCGGCAGCGTAAGGCTCGGTGTAAAGTTCCACGCGGTCCGTACCGGTTTCTGCGGCATGGATGGCCATGTTTTCGTCTGCGTCAATAAAAATCGAAGTACGTATGCCGTGTTCCTTGAACATGGCTACGGTGTCGGTGAGAAAGCTTTTGTGCGTTTTTGTGTCCCAACCATGGTTCGACGTGAGCTGCCCGGGTTCATCGGGCACGAGTGTAACTTGTGCCGGTTGCACTTCACACACCAGCCGGCAGAAGTCAGGCGTGGGATACCCCTCGATGTTGAATTCTGTGCTGAGCAAGGGTTTCAATGTGCGCACGTCGCAAAAACGAATATGCCTTTCGTCGGGACGTGGATGCACTGTGATGCCTTGTGCTCCGAAGGTTTCGATGTCGAGTGCCACTTGCTGCACATTGGGATTGTTGCCGCCGCGTGCGTTACGCAGGGTGGCCACTTTGTTGATGTTGACGCTTAATTTAGTCATGGTGTTCGTTTTCTCCGGATGGGGACTGTGGCTTTAAGTTTCCGATGAGCGGATTCTTTTGATGCTTTCTTGCAATAAATAATCGGATAGGCTGCTGTTCGGGCGTGTCTTTGAAAAATCACAGGCTCATTTTCAGCCATTCCGCTCACCTTTCACTATCTTTGCACGGCCTTCGAGTTGTTTTCGGAGGGCTTACAAATTTGCGCAAAAGTAATAAAAACTTTCGGTATGCGCAGAGGCATTTGTATAAATACCCTATCAAATAGTTATGAAATCAGGTATAAAATTAAAAGTTGCCATTTACGGTCATCTCTATCAATCCGACGAAAATCGTGCCGTCGAGACGGTTATTCGGAAATTGAACGAGATGGGAGCGGAGGTGTTGATGGAAGCTTCTTTTTACCATAAAATAAAATCGTCTCTCTCTGCGGAGATAGCAAAAGTCATTCCGTGTCCTGCTGAAGACATTGAAGCCGATTGGGCTGTGTCGATGGGAGGCGATGGAACCTTTCTGCGCACGGCTGCTTCCATCGGAGCCAAGGAAATTCCCATTTTAGGAATCAATACGGGGCATCTCGGCTTTTTGGCCGATGTTTCGGCAGACAATATCGAAGCCGGGTTGGAAGCTGTGGTGGCAGGGGAGTGCATTGTGGAACGGCACAGTGTGATACAGGCTCAGAAAGATGGAAAACCTCTCAGCACTTATCCTTATGCTCTCAATGAGGTGGCGTTGCTCAAACACGACAACTCGTCTATCATTGAAGTGGCTGCAAAAATCAACGGCGAACTTCTGACCGTCTATCGGGCAGACGGATTGATGGTTTGCACTCCCACGGGTTCCACGGGTTATTCTCTGAGTGTGGGTGGCCCTATCATCGTTCCGCAGAGCAACACCTTCTGTCTCTCGCCCGTGGCTTCACACAGTTTGAGCACGCGTCCGGTGGTGCTCTGTGATGATGCGGAAATCAGCTTGACAGTGCGGAGTAGGAGTCATAACTTTTTGATATCCATTGATGGACGTAGCGAAAGCTTTCCTGATGCTACAACTGTAATGTTGCGTCGTGCGCCCTATTGCGTGCGGGTGATGAAAGTGAAACACAAGAGTTTCTTCACCACCTTGCGTGACAAAATGATGTGGGGTGTTGATGGACGTTTCTGATGAGCTTTTGTGAAAATGGAAGAGGCTTTCCTGATTGTGTCAAGCCTGTGAATAAAAACTAAAAACCTTACGATGAAAAATCTTCGCACTATTCGCCAACTCGTGGCTTGGTTGTGGAAAACCTGGCATGGCTATCAGACGCAGGCAGTGCTTAACACCGTGGTGGGATTGCTGCTTGTGGCTGCCGATTTGGCTTTTGTGTGGGCCACAAAGCTGGCCATCGATATTGCCACCCATGTCAACCAATCTGTTTCGCTGCGTCAAGCCATTGTGTTGTTGTCGGCCATCATTGTGCTGCAAATCCTCTTGGGCGTGGCTTCGCGTTGGATACGTGCCATCTTGGGCGTGAAAGCCAAGAACCGCGAGCAGGCCGTGCTTTTCGCACGTTTGCTGGGTAGCAAGTGGCAGCAGCTGAAACAGCATCACAGCGGGCATTTGCTGAACCGCATCGAGATTGATGTGGCCGGTATCATTAATTTCCTCACCGAAACCCTGCCATCGTTTGTTTGCACTTTGGTGCAGTTTGTCGGGGCTTTCCTTTTCTTGTTCTGGATGGACAGCACGCTGGCTTGCATCATTGTTTGCATCATTCCCGTGTTTCTCATCTGCAGTCGGCTTTATGTGCGTAAGATGCGCCGCCTGACTCATGATGTTCGCGACACCGAAAGTCGCATACAGGCCATTTTGCAAGAGAGCTTGCAGCACACGCTTGTCATCAAGACGTTGGAACAGACTGCCGGAGCTTTGGAAAAACTTGGTGTGGCACATCGGAGACTACGTGGAGAGATTATCACAAAAACAAAATACTCCACCGTTTCTTCCACACTGATGAGTGCAGGATTTGCCGTGGGATACATGGTAACTTTCGTCTGGGGAGTGGTGAGTCTTGAGGCCGGTGCCATCACCTATGGTGCACTCATCGCTTTCATACAGTTGGTGGGGCAAATCCAAACCCCCGTGCGCTCTCTTACAAAGTATATTCCCGTGTTTATCAGTGCTTTCACCGCCGGCGAACGCCTCATGGAGTTGGAAGAGATACCGCAGGAGGAAAGCGAAGAACGGCATCCCATTGCCGCTCCCGTGGGAATACGATTGGAACATGTGCATTTTTCATACACTCCCGAAAGCCGATGCATTTTGCGCGATTTCACTCACACGTTTCCTCCCGGCAGTATCACGGCCATAGTGGGCGAGACGGGTAGCGGAAAAACTACGCTCATTCGCTTGCTCTTGGCTTTGGCGCAGCCCACTTCGGGGGCGGTTCATCTGTTTGCCGACCCTTCGGGAAAGGCAGTGGGGCAGGGGGATGCATCATGCTCTTCTGAGCAATCGGTGCCGGCATCTCCGTCCACGCGCTGCAACTTTGCGTACGTCCCGCAGGGCAACACGTTGCTCAGTGGTACCATCCGTGAAAATCTGCTCATGGGCAATCCCGATGCCACAGAGCTTGAAATGACCGAAGCACTGCACACGGCTGCCGCCGATGGCTTTGTGGCTCGTCTGCCCAAGGGACTCGAAACGCTGTGCGGCGAGATGGGCGATGGTCTCTCCGAGGGGCAGGCACAGCGCATTGCCATTGCTCGAACGTTGCTCCGCAAAGCCCCCATTTTGTTGCTTGACGAGGCCACTTCCTCCCTCGACTCCGAAACCGAGCGCATCGTTTTGCAGCGCATTGTGGAGCGTCGGGGCAATCGCACACTCATCTTCATCACTCATCGCCCCGAGGTGCTGAAATATGCCACCCACACCCTGCACCTCGAGCGCACTCCTCGATAGAACACTTGCTGTGTTGAATCGTTAGGGGCGGAACATGAAAGTGTTGACAGATTGTTGCAAAAATCGGCTTCTGATACACAAAAATCCACAAGGCGTTTAGAAATTTCTACAAGCACTGCAGAAATTTCTAAACGCCTTGTGGATTTTCGTAGAAAGCATGCCGTGATTTTTTTGTTGGAACAGGCTGCTTTTGAATAAGGTAAACAACATTTTGGCGTTTGTTGAAAAATCATGTATAGAGTGCTTATGTGCTTCTTGGTTGTATTGCCCTGTTTTCTTCCCCCTTTTTGCTATCTCCGGATGAAATGTCGTGCCGTTCGGGAGTGCTATACAAAATTCCACGGTCTTTCGTTTTGCAGTTCGCCAACCTTTTCACTATATTTGCGGTGCTTATTCGCAAAAGCGAAAGTGCGACAGAAATTTTCACTTTAAATTCAAAATAACGTTATGACAATCGACACTTGCAAATTCGCAGGCCAAAAGGCCATTGTTCGCGTGGACTTCAATGTGCCCCTGGACGAAAACGGTAAAATCACCGACGACACCCGCATCCGTGGTGCTTTGCCCACCCTGAAAAAGGTGCTTGATGAAGGAGGAGCACTCATCATCATGAGCCACATGGGTAAGCCCAAAGGTAAAGTCAATGCAAAATTCTCTTTGAGCCAGATTGTTGACGCTGTGAGCGAAAAGCTCGGTGTGCCCGTGCAGTTCGCCCCCGATTGCGCCAAGGCCGGCGAAGCCGCTGCCGCTCTCAAGGCGGGTGAAGTGCTCTTGCTCGAAAACCTCCGCTTCTATCCCGAAGAAGAAGGTAAGCCCGTAGGCATCGACAAGGCAGACCCCGCTTTTGACGAAGCGAAGAAAGCCATGAAGGAAAGCCAGAAGGAATTCTCCAAGACGCTTGCTTCTTATGCCGACATCTATATCAACGATGCTTTCGGTACAGCTCACCGCAAGCACGCATCCACTGCCGTTATCGCTGACTACTTTGATGCCGACCACAAGATGCTCGGCTATCTCATGGAAAAGGAAGTGCAGGCCGTTGACAACGTTCTGAGCAACATCAAACGTCCCTTCACAGCCATCATGGGCGGTTCTAAAGTTTCCACAAAGATTGGCATCATCGAAAACCTCATGGACAAGGTTGACAACCTCATTCTCTGCGGCGGTATGACCTATACATTCGCCAAGGCAATGGGCGGTACAGTTGGTACATCCATCTGCGAAGAAGACAAGCTCGACTTGGCTCTCAGCATCATGGAGAAAGCCAAAGCCAAAGGCGTGAACCTCGTTCTCGGTGTGGACTGCGTAGCTGCCGACAGCTTCAGCAACGATGCCAACACGCAAGTGGTGCCTGCCGGAAACATTCCCGAAGGTTGGGAAGGCCTTGATGCAGGTCCCGAAACCCGTGAACTTTTCGCCAAAGCCATCGAAGATGCCAAGACCATCCTCTGGAACGGTCCTGCCGGCGTGTTCGAATTCGACAACTTCACTGCAGGTTCTCGCGCCGTGGCTGATGCCATTGCCAAAGCCACAGCCAACGGAGCTTTCTCCCTCATCGGTGGTGGCGACTCGGTTGCCTGCATCAACAAGTTCGGCATGGCTGATCAAGTATCCTATATCAGCACCGGTGGCGGCGCATTGCTCGAAGCCATCGAGGGCAAGGTGCTTCCCGGCATTGCAGCCATCAAGGGATAAGCCCCTTTCCGGAAATTCCATCATGCGTGGATTTCATTTTTTAATCAATCAATAAAACCGGGGGCAGGTGCTGTGCGCTTGCCCTCGCTTTTTATGTAACCCATGACCCAAAAGAAAATGATGAGAAAGGCCTTCGGAATATTGCTCTGTGCCATCACGCTTTTGTGGATGTCCTGTGAGAACAAACCCCAAGAAACTCCCAAATCCCAACTCACCTTAGCCGAATTGCGCGGCGACACGGCAGCACTTCGCATCGCCCTGCTGCCGATGCTCGACTGCCTCCCGTTTTATTATGCTGAGGCTTCCGGAATTTGCAAGGCGCAAGGTCTGAAACGCTTCGAGTTTCTTTCGTTCACGGCACAGTGGGATGCCGACACGGCTCTGCTGAGCGGAACGGTGGACGGTGCTTTTATGGATATGGTGAGGCTTCACCACTATCGTGGCAAGGGGCATAAACTGATTTGTGTCAGTGCCACGGATGGCCGCTGGGCTTTGATGACAAGCCCGACGCTTCGCGCCAAAAAGGCAGACCAACTGAAAGGACGCATGGCAGCACATTCGCGTCTTTCGGCTTCGGAGTGGCTTTTGGCTGAGTGTTTGCGAAAAGACGGAGTGGCTTCGAAGGATGTTTTCACCCCACAGATCAACGATTTCTTTCTGCGTCTGTCGATGCTGAAAGCCTCGCAAGTGGATGCGGCCATTATGCCTGAACCCCAAGCCTCGGCGGCCATGGTGGCAGGATGCCGTCAGCTGAATGTGAAAGGTTTGGACACACTTTCCACCGGCTTGCTCGTAATGAGCGACAAGGCGTTGAAAAAGCAAGTGGCCGTGGACAATTTGAAAGCCTTGTTGCGCAGTTATAATGCCGCCGTTGATACCCTCAATAAGTATGGCAAGGATGTGTGCCGAGACCTTTTGGCTTCGCGCTATCGTCTTTCGCCCGAAGCCATCGACACGCTGCAACTTCCGCGCTACCGTCATGCTGCGCTCCCGTCGTCTTATCGGATGGACGCAGCGCGAGTTTATTTGCAAAAAAACGGTCGGTTGGGGCGCAAGTTCAAGAGTGCCCGTTTGGTCGATGCCTCTTTTCTTCCTTAAAACTTAATGATGATGTGTCTGCTTCGCTGCCGGAAAAACGTGAAGGCGGAGGCGAAGCAGATACATCTTTCTTTTAATTCTCTTTTTCCTGTGGATAAACAAACGATAGAGCTTTTGCACAAAGATGCGCGGCGTGCCGTGTCGGAACATCGCCTTTCAGACGCCTTGGGGGCGGCCGAAGGAATGGCTGCCGGGGTTTCGGATGTTTCGGCAAGCACAGTGTTGGCCGAGGTGCGCGAAGGATATGCCATGCTGCTGGCTTACATGGAGCGCGGCGTGGTCGACTCGGAACGCCACAGGCTGTTTGCACAATTCTTGCAGCGCACTTCAGAGGCCGTAACGGCTTTGTGGCGCAGCTACAGGCTGACGAGTGAAACCGACCTTTATGGCACAACGTGGCGCGTGCTTGACAAGATGCAGAGCACCGATTGGGTGCTGACGGCCACCGAGTTGGAGCAAAATGCTCAGGAGCGTCTGGTGTTGGAAACCGAACCTGCATCTCCGCAGCGTGAGGCGGCACAAATCCGTCTGCGAGAGCGTTACTCCTCCTTGTATCGCAATCTTTTCAACAGTGTGTGGACCTCTCCGGCATGGCGCACCGGCGATGCTGAAACGGCTTTGGCATGGATGGCTTCACCGTCGGTGTCTGCTTTCGACAAATGTGTGTTTGTCAGTGCGGTAGGGCTGGGTGCTTTGGAGGTGTTTGATGCTCGCAAGGTCTCGTTCCTACTTTCGTTGACCACGACGCCTGATGTCGCCGTGCGTGTTCGTGCACAAGTGGGCGGCACTTTGGCTTTCGTGGCTCATGTTGAGGAATGCCGGCTCTATCCCGACCTGATGGCGCAATGGGCCGTGCTTTCCGACGAACCGGGTTTCACACACTCGATGTTGGAGTTGCAAATGCAACTGTGGCAGTCGCTCGACACAAAGCGTGTGGAGAAAAATCTGCGTGAGGAGATATTTCCCGAGATGATGAAGCGTGCGGACCGTTTTCGCATGGACGCAACGCTCAGTGCCGATGAGGCGATGGAAAAAGCTGTGGAGGCCGGTCTCAATCCGGAGTGGGAGAGTGCAGAAGATATGTCTGTGCTCGAGAAGAAGCTCCGCGATTTGGCCGAATTGCAGCAAAGCGGTGCCGATGTGTTTATGGCCTCATTCCGCATGCTCAAGCAGAAGTTTTCCTTCTTTTCAAGCGTGGTCAACTGGTTTTGTCCTTTTTCGCCCAACCATCCCGAACTCCCGCCCCAGGCTGTCGATCGCTCCCTGTTGCAAATGTTTTTGGCTCCCGGGCATTTGTGCGATTCCGACAAGTATTCCTTCCTGCTGATGTTGGGCGAAATGCCGGCAGCACAGCATCGGGCCTTGTCGGGACAGCTAGCCGCAGCGATGGAACAGCATGGCGAGGCGATGGAGCAACGTGCTGCCGAACCCTTGGGAGCTATGGAGGAACGCCGCATGTATTTGCAAAATCTGTATCGTTTCTTCAAACTCTATAATCGCCGTTCAGGATTGTCTGACCCCTTTGCCATGAATTTGCAATTGCTTGAGTGTGAACCCATCGGGGCTTTGCTCTCGTCTGCTCAGCACTTGCGGCAGTTGGCCGACTTTGCATTTAAAGAGAAAAACTATTCTTGCGCTTTGTGGTGCTACGAACAGATGCCTGAAGCCGAGACCGACGCCATTGTGTGGCAGAAGCGCGGTTTCTGCCACCATTCTGCCGGCCACCATGCCGAGGCCGCAGTGGCCTATGAGCGTGCCAATCTGCTTCGCCCCGGTTCTGCATGGACATTGGGGCGTTGGGCTGCCTGTTTGACCCGCTTGTCGCGTCATGAGGAAGCATTGCGGTGTTATGAAGAGTTGGAACTGATTACCCCCGAAGACATTTCAACATTGCTGCAGGCCGGTCGCTGTTATGCCCACTTCGGGCGTTATGATGAAGCCTTCGAGCGCTTTTTCAAGGCCGACTATCTTGCCCCCGAGGATGGCCGTGTGCAGCGTGCCGTGGCATGGTATTCGCTTGTGGCCGGCAAACCCGAACAGGCAGAGCGTTATTACGCAAAGCTCCTTGCCGTCTCTCCCTCTGCCGATGATTGGCAGAATGCCGGTCATGCGGCCTGGGTATCGGGCCGTGTGGGCGAGGCTGTTTTGCGCTACCGCAAGGCAGTCGAGGCACTGCAGTGCGATTTTCCACCCGTTGATTTTTGGATGCGCGATGCCGATGTACTGGCTCGTTATGGCCTTTTGCACGACGATTTGCGCCTCATGGCCGATTTGGTGATGCAACGATAAAATCACGTTTCCCTTTCTGACTCCTCACAGAACCATCCCGGGTGCTCCATCGGTGCCTCGTGGATGGTTCTTCTTGCATCATGATTTTTGTCCGTGCGATGTGGCTTTTTCCGGAAGCACTGCAGAAATTTCTACAAGCACTGCAGAATTTTCTGCAGTGCTTGTAAATTTTTGCGCGTCAGAGTGCCGATTTTCTTGCAAAGTGTCAGCCGCTCCCGGCTCCCGCGAAGGTATCTTGTTGAGGCATCCGCGAAATCCCGAGTTGCCGGGTGAGGCTTTTGCTACGCGTTAACAATTGAAAAAAGGCCCTCCGGCTTTGCCATTCGCCCTGCAAGCCGTATCTTCGCGCTAATTTCGAAACTGTAGATATGAAACCGGTTTTTCATGGCCGGTGCTTGTGTCATCGGGAGTGCGGAACTGCCGGATGAAGTTGCCGTTTTTGAGGCCGGAAGATGCTGTAGTGTTCGGCATGAATGTGCCCCTGTGTCTTGTTTTTGAAGGTCGTTTTTCGGCTGCGGCATCTGTCTCTTCGTTGCTCCATTTAATAAAAGCGTAAACTTTGAAACGGTTATTTATTACCCTATGCATGATGCTCTGCTTGCAGGGCACAACGTTGCAAGCCAATGGTTTGCCGGCCGACTCGGCCATTGTCGAATGGTTGAAAAGCACTTTCGACATCAAGTTCACCGACAACAATCGTGTGGTGGTGTTTCGCACCGGTCAGGAAAAGTTTGACGACATGTTTGAAACCATTCGCCAGGCTCGCCACTCCGTTCATCTGGAATACTTCAACTTTCGCAACGACTCCATCTCGAATGCGCTTTTCGACCTGTTGAAGCAGAAAGTCTCCGAAGGCGTTGAGGTGCGCGCCGTGTTCGATGGATTTGGCAACAGCAGCAACAACAAGCCTTTGCGCAAGCATCACCTGAAATCGCTGCGCGCCGCCGGCATCGAGATTTGCGAGTTCGACCCCGTGCGCTTCCCTTATTTCAATCACGCCTTGCGACGCGACCATCGCAAAGTGGTGGTGGTCGATGGCTTGGTGGCCTATACGGGCGGCATGAATGTGGCGGACTATTACATACATGGGAAGCCCGAATTTGGCGAGTGGCGCGACATTCACATGCGCATCGAGGGCGAAGCCGTGGGAACTTTGCAGGGCGTTTTCCTGAAGTTCTGGAATCTTGTGAGCGTGCAGGAGGTGAAAGGCCCTCAATACTATCCCGGCGGGCGTGAGGCTTCCGATTTTTTCAACTTGCCTCCCGATACCACAGCCACGGCCGGCCGAAAGCTGCTCGGCATTGTGAACAAAGAGCCCGGCTCTCCCAAACATATCATCAAGGATGTGTTTATCGAAGCCATTGATGGCGCACAAAAGCAGATACAGATCATCAATCCCTATTTCACCTTGTCAAATCGTGTGCGTAAGGCCTTGAAACGTGCTGCTCGCAGAGGGGTGGATGTGCAAGTGATGGTGTCGGAGAAATGCGACATTCCGATGACGCCGCGTCTCATCGAGCGAAACACCAAACGCTTGATGGATGACGGAGTTCGCTTCTGGTTTTATCAAGGAGGCTTCCACCATAGCAAAATCATGATGGTGGACAGTATTTATTCCTTTGTGGGTTCTGCCAACCTCAATTCGCGCAGTTTGCGCTTCGACTACGAATGCAACGTGCTCATTGCCGACGTTCCCACAACGCACCATCTGCAACGCATCTTTGAGGAGGACAAACAGGAACGCTGCTTCCAAATGACGCCGGAGATTTACAAATCGTTTTCAGTGTGGCGGCGTTTCAAAGGATGGTTCCTGCAGATTTTCACTCCCTTTGTGCACAACGATGCAAAGCCGTGGGATGCGTCAGGAGAGCATCCGGATTTTTTGGCACCGTGGTCTGAAACTTCGGTGGGCACTTCCGCTTTCAATGACTACTGCTTGCGATGAGTTAATCTCTGTGCACCAGTGTTTTGAGAGCTTTTGTAAGAAAAGTGATACAACTCGAGAATAAGTAGAAATACAATATACGATTATGCGCAACCCTGTTTTTTCTGTGCTCAAGGCTTTGGCCATTCTTTTGGTTGTGATGACGCATGCCGGCTGTCCTGCGTGGCTTTCGGCAGCGGCTTATCAGATGCACGTGCCGGCATTCTTCATTTGTGCCGGTTACTTTTTCCACGCTGCCACCCCTGCGGAGGAATATGTTTTCTTGAAGCGCAGGTTTCGAGGCTTGTACAAGCCGTTTGTGTGTTGGAGCCTGGTGTTTTTGCTCCTGCACAACGTGTTTTTTGCTCTCGGTGTGATGAACGAGGAATATGGGAATGCAGCCGGCGGCGTGCTGCATCCGTATTCGTGGCACGACTTCTGTCAGCGTTTGTGGAGCATCCTCTTCAACATGTCGGGTTATGATGAGTTCATGGCCGGCAGTTTTTGGTTTTTCCGCGCTTTGCTCGTGAGCAGTGTGGCCTGGCTCGTGTTGCAGAAGTTTGTGCGGCAATGCGAGGGCCTGAATTCGCCGCTTCGTGCCGCATTGGTCATTGCCGGGATGGCATTGTTGGCTGCTTTGTGGTTGGTGACGGAAAATCTGCGTATCACGGGCGTGGCACAAGGTGGCTATCGCGAAATCATGGGTGTGTTTTTCATTGCGGTGGGCCACATGTTGGCAACGCTGAAGGTGGCTCCGCGTCATTGGAAAGACCGTGCCGTGGCCGGTACGCTGAGTTTGGCGGTGGTGGTGCTCTTTGCGGCCTTGTCGCCGGCAAGCATGGCATGGCGTCCTTCGTTGGCCGGTTTCTTGTCGTTGCCTCTGCCAGCTTTGGCTGGCTTTGTGCTGCTTTATCTGGCGGCTGAAGGCATTTGTGCCTTGGGTGGAAAAACCCGAGAATGGTTTGTCTATCTGGGCGACCGCACCTTGTGTGTGTTTGCCTTCCATCTGTTGGCTTTCAAGGTTGTGAGCCTCTTTCTCATTGCTGCTTATGCACTTCCGTGGAATCGTTTGGGTAGCTATCCCGTCATTCACGGACTTGAGGGAGCAGCGGCTCCGTTCCTCTTCTTGCTTTATACCATTGTGGGCGTGGGATTGCCGCTTTACGTACGGCATGTTTGGCGCGAGTATGCGGCTCAGCACCCCATCCGAATACGTGTGGTGATTAACTACGTGGTGAGGGGCATCGTCATTGCCGTTGTCTTCCTTGCCAAAATGCTGTGGAGATGTGTTTGCGGTGTGTGGAAAGGAATGAAAGATATGTGGAAAACGGCCAAAGACTTTGTGAAGGCCATGTCGCCTCGTGAGGAGTGATTTTCGGAAAGAATATAAGGAAGTGTTTCAAGCACTTCCTTTTTTTGTGCTTGGGGTTACGGGAAATAGGAGAGGGAGTTGGCTTTTACGGATTGCCGATGCAGAAAAATCTACACGGCGTTTAGAAAATTCTACAAGCACTGCAGAAAATTCTAAACGCCGTGTAAATTTTTGTACACCGCAGAGCGGTTTTCTTGTCAGAGTGTCAGTGAAACGAGTGCTTGAAGTGCAGCACCTGGATGCGGTTTATCGTTGTTCGGCAAGCCCTTCCAGCAAGTCGGCCACCACAAAGGTGCTTCCTCCCACGAAGATGAAATCGTCGGGGCGGGCTTCTGCCAGTGCGGCATCGTAGGCCTGCATCACGGTGGCGTAAGCCTTGCCTTGCTGTCCCAATGCATGTGCCTTGTCGCAGAGAGTCTGTTCGTTCAAAGAGCGTTTCACCGAAGCTCGGGTGAAGTAGCAAACGGCCTCTTTGGGAAGCCGGGAGAGCACTGCACCGGTGTCCTTGTCGCCTGCCATACCGAGAACGATGCGCAATGTGTTGCAGCGCTGTGCCCTCAGCTGTGTGCCGATATACTCCCAACCGCCGGCGTTGTGGCCGGTGTCGCAAATCACGAGCGGAGCTTTCTGCAAAGTCTGCCAACGACCGGCCAATCCGGAGAGGCGGCACACGTTGTCGAAACCTTGGCGCACGTGTTCAAGGGTGATATTGGTGTGAGGCAAGAGGGGAAGCAGCCGTTCCAGCACACACAGAAGGGTGTTGGCGTTGCGGGGTTGGCATTCGCCAGACAATTCCCCAATGATAGTGCCGAAGCTGCGGGTCTCGTAAACCCATTTTCCCTCCTCGTTCTTTGTGCTTCGCAGCACCTGAGGCGCATCTTCAGCAAAACAAATGGGGGCTTGCACTTTCTGTGCCTGTTCCTGAAATACCGGCCGTGTTTCGGCATCGCTTTCGCCTATGATGGCCGGCACTCCGGGCTTGATGATGCCGGCTTTCTCTGCGGCAATGGTGGCTCTGTCGCTGCCGAGGAATTGTGTGTGGTCCAGGCTGATGTTTGTGATGACCGAGATGAGCGGCTCAATGATGTTGGTGCAATCGAGCCGACCGCCCAAGCCGGTTTCTATCACGGCAATGTCAACCTCTTCTTCGGCAAAATGTTTCAGCGCAAGTGCTGTGGTGAGTTCGAAAAAGGAAGGGTGCAAAGGTTCAAAGAAGGCACGTTCTTCCTCAACGAATTTCACCACCTTCTCACGTGAAATCATTTCTCCGTTGACGCGGATGCGTTCGCGAAAGTCCGTGAGGTGAGGCGAGGTGTAGAGTCCGGTGCGCAGGCCGGCGGCTTGCAGAATGGCGGCAAGGGTGCTGGCACATGAGCCTTTGCCGTTGGTGCCGGCGATGTGCACCGTGGCATAACGCTTGTGCGGATGTCCGAAGTGAGCATCCAGCGTGCGGGTGGTCTCAAGTCCCTCCTTGTAGGCTCCGGCGCCCACTTGTTGAAACAGGGGAGCCGAGGCGTAGAGATATTCAATGGTTTCTTCGTAAGTCATGCGGCAATTGTGATTGTTTGCAAGGCATGTGAAATGCGGCGTAATGATATAAAAAAAACGGGCTGACGACTTTTGCCGTCAGCCCGTCGTTATGTTGTTTTTATTCGAAGTATTGTTGGAAACTTCGGAAGATGGTCTCTTTTGCCTTGTCGGTAGGCTCAAGATTTTCGCTGCCCTTCATGCTGCTGAAAGCTCGCTTTTCATCTTTGTTCAGTGTCTCGGGAATGTAGATGCTCACGTTCACAATGATGTCGCCCTTGCCGTAGCCATATCCCGACACGGCGGGCAGACCTTTGCCTCGCAGGCGGAGACGTGTGCCGGGCTGTGTGCCGGACTTGATGTTGATGCGCGCTTTTCCGTCGAGCGTGGGAATTTCCACACTGTCGCCGAGCACGGCTTGAGGTACGGTGAGCAGCAAGTTGTAAATGAGGTCGTTTTCGTCGCGAATGAGTTCAGGATGTTCTTCTTCCTCTATGAGCACTTGTATGTCGCCCGGCACACCATTGTGTCGGCCTGCGTTTCCTTTTCCTTGCACCGTAACGACCATGCCTTCCGCTACGCCGGCGGGGATGTTGATTTCCACAATTTCTTCACCGCTCACCACGCCTTCGCCACCGCATTTGCTACATTTGTTCTTGATGACAGTGCCTTCGCCATGGCAGGTGGGGCACACCTCTTGCGATTGCATCATGCCGAACATGCTTCGGGTGGCTCGCAACACGTATCCCGAACCTTGGCAAGTGCTACAAGTTTCAGGAGAAGAGCCTCCGGCGCATCCGCTGCCGTGGCAAGCATCGCAGGTTACGTCCTTGCGAACTTTGAACTTCTTGGTTACGCCTGTGGCAATCTCACCCAGCGAAAGCTTCACCTTGAGACGCAAATCGCCACCTTGGAAACGGCGCGGCCGGCTGCTTCTGCCACCTCCGCCGAAGCCTCCGCC
This sequence comes from Bacteroidaceae bacterium, assembly GCA_017547385.1. Lineage (GTDB taxonomy): Bacteria > Bacteroidota > Bacteroidia > Bacteroidales > Bacteroidaceae > Alloprevotella. The sequence continues at coordinate 3,152 of JAFYPU010000010.1, read as the reverse complement.
AAATCCACCCATGCCTCCGAAGATGTCGCCAAACTGACGGAAGATGTCGTTGAGGTCCATGCCGGCACCGCCAAATCCGCCGGCGCCACCCATGCCATTGACGCCCTCTTTTCCGAATTGGTCATATCGGGCACGTTTGTCGGGGTCGCGCAAAACGTCATAGGCTTCGGCCGCTTGCTTAAACTTTTCCTCGGCTTCTTTGTTGTCCGGGTTGCGGTCGGGGTGGTATTTGATGGCCACCTTCTTATAGGCGCGTTTTATTTCTTCGGCACTCGCCGTTTTCTCAACGCCGAGTATCTTGTAATAGTCCATATCTGCCATATCTGTGAGTGCTTTTGGGGTTATGCCGTGTGCGTTTTCTTATTGTCCCACCACCACTTTGGCGTGGCGAATTACCTTGTCGTTGAGCAGGTATCCGGCCTGCACGCAGTCGATGATGCTGCCCTTTTGTGCATCCTCGGTGGCAGGAATCAGAGCTACGGCTTCGTGAAAATCAGTATCGAAGGCTGCTCCTTCGGTTTCCATGCGCTTGAGTCCTTGAGCACCCAGGGTTTTTGTGAGTTTGGAGAGGATGAGTTCCACTCCCTCTTTCAGCGTTTCGATTTCGTTGCTGGCAGCAATGTTCTGCTGTGCGCGTTCGATGTCGTCGAGCACGGGGAGCAGGGCTTCCATCAGTTTTTGTCCGCCACTGAGGATGAGATCGGCTTTCTCCTTCAGCGTGCGTTTGCGATAGTTGTCGAATTCTGCCATCTGGCGCAGCAGTTGGTCTTTGAGCGCTGCGATTTGCGCTTCGGCCTCTGTCAGTTTTTCGGCATCGCTCTTTTCGGTTTCTTCCACGGCTACTTCGCCCATGTCAACCTCTTCTGTGTTTACCTGTTCGGCGGTGATATTGTCGGTCTCTTCGATTTCGGGTTTCTTTGCCTCTTCTGTCATTTTGTCTGTCGTATTATAATAAATGTATATATGCTTCCGAGTTTAGCAAAGTTTGTGCCAAAGGTTCGGAATGGCAGATAGATTAGAGGCCGGTGCCGGCATAAAGTTTTTCTTTGAGTTCCTTGACGCGCTCATCGCGGATGTAATCTTCGTAGTTCATGAGCTTGTCGATGGTTCCGTTGGGCGTAAGTTCGATGATGCGGTTGGCAACGGTGTTGATGAACTCATGGTCGTGCGACGCGAAGAGAATGTTTCCGCGGTAGAGCTTCAAGTTGTTGTTGAAGGCCTGAATACTTTCCATGTCCAAGTGGTTGGTCGGCGTGTCGAGAATCAGACAGTTGGCGTTGCGCAGTTGCATGCGTGCAATCATGCAGCGCATTTTCTCACCACCGCTCAGCACGTTTACCTTTTTGAGCACGTCTTCTTCCTTGAAGAGCATGCGACCGAGGAACGATTTGAAGTAAACCTCATTGCCTTCGCCATATTGCGACAACCAGTCGAGCATGTTCATATCGGTGTTGAAGAAGTCGGTGTTGTCGAGCGGCAGGTAAGCTGTTGTGATGGTAACGCCCCACTTGTAGCTGCCGTCTGCCGGTTTGGCGTGGCCGTTGATAATCTCGAAGAGGGCAGTCATGGCGCGTGGGTCTCGGCTGAGGAAAACAATTTTCTCGTCTTTCTCCACGGTGAAGTTCAGGTCGTTGAAGAGCACTGTGCCATCTTCGGTCTCGGCGCGCAGACCTTTGACTTCGAGAATTTGGTTGCCCGGGTCGCGATCCATTTGGAAAATAATGCCCGGATACTTACGGGTAGAGGGTTTGATTTCGTCCACGTTGAGTTTTTCGAGCATCTTCTTGCGGCTGGTGGTTTGGCGGCTCTTGGCCACGTTGGCAGAGAAGCGGCGGATGAATTCCTCCAGCTCCTTCTTCTTCTCCTCAGCCTTTTGCTTTTGGTTCTGAGCCTGACGCAGTGCGAGCTGTGAGCTTTCGTACCAGAACGAGTAGTTGCCGGAGAAGAGTGTTACCTTGCCGAAGTCGATGTCCACGGTGTGTGTGCACACTTGGTCAAGGAAGTGGCGGTCGTGCGAAACCACGAGCACCGTGTGTTCGAAGTTGCCGAGATAATCCTCCAGCCATTCCACGGTTTCCAAGTCGAGGTCGTTGGTCGGCTCGTCCAGCAGCAGGTTGTCCGGTTCGCCGAAGAGGGCTTGTGCCAACATCACGCGCACTTTCTCCTTACCCGAAAGTTCTCCCATGCGCTTTTGGTGCAGCGGTTCTTTGATGCCCAGTCCGCTCAGCAGTGCTGCAGCATCGTTTTCGGCGGTATATCCTCCCAGGTTCGCAAACTTCTCTTCGAGTTCGGCCACGAGGAGTCCGTCTTCGTCCGTGAAGTCTTCCTTGGCATAGAGTGCATCGCGCTGACGTGCCACGTCCCACAACACGGTGTGGCCTTGCAGCACGGTGTCGAGCACAGTTTCGGCGTCAAATTTGTTGTGGTCTTGCGAGAGCACCGAGAGGCGTTCGCCCGGTCCCATCTCCACCGAACCCTTGGTCGGCTCCAGTTCGCCGCTGATGGCTCTCAGCAGGGTGGATTTACCTGCACCGTTTGCACCGATGATACCATAGATGTTGCCACCGGTAAACTTCATGTTAACATCCTGATAAAGGACACGCTTGCCAAATTGAATGGCGAGATTTTGTACTGAAATCATGTTGTATATTGTTTTGTTTTTTTTGCGAAAAAAAACGAGGACTTGGCGGCCTTTCCGCTAAATCCGTGCAAAGATAGTGAAAGGTGAGTGGAAAGTGTGAAAATGAGCTTGCGAATTTGCTAAAACTTTCCCGAACCGCATCCTATCTTATCCAAAGATAGTGAAAGGTGAGTGGAAAGTATGAAAATGAGCTTGCGAATTTGCTAAAACTTTCCCGAACCGCAGTTTGGGCATCAGCCAAATTGTGCAAGGCGACCCATCCGGACGGTGCTGCTCCCCTATTCTTATGGTTTATGCAAGAGAAATGTTATAATTTTTATCGAACATGGTGTTATTTCTTACAACCGCAAACATAGCGTGAACAATTTTAGCTCTGATAGCGTTCAGAACGGACATTTTATTCTTTCCCTCTTCCACTTTTCTAATGTAATAGTCTTTGAATGGCCCCTGCTTCACGCTGATGGCAGCCAAGGCAGACATGTGTAGGAGTTCCTTGATACTTTTGTCCGCT